>CAZFWJ010000194.1:0-1588 GCA_964522505.1 uncultured Saprospiraceae bacterium | reverse complement strand
TTGACAAGGGTAGGGGTGGTATTAGAATGCCCAACTATTAGTAGGTTCCCATCCAATTCCGTTCGTATGTTGCTGGCAAACTGTTCAAGCTGCCGAGCGTCATAAGATTTAATCGTTAAGCCAAGACGATCTGCTGTTGGCGTGGCAGTTTCTTGAGTACGATTATAGTCAGTGGAGTAGATGGCATCGATCTGTACCTCTTTCAGCACCTTATTCAATGATTGTGCACGTGTCACTCCCTCGGGTGATAAGGATGGATTGTCTACATCTTTCATCTTCTCGGCATGGCGAACTAAGTATATCTTGCGAAAATCTGTGGTTTGGCTGCTTTTGCAGGCAGCAAATCCTAAGCTGAATAGTAGTATGATGATGAGGATCCGAGGCATATAGACGAATTTTCACTCAAGATGAGAAAATCCGTGAAGGTTGAGCGCAAAAGAAGGTTTCCTGCGGTAATTTTGTTCTTGCTTAGTTAGGTCAGGAGGTCTCTAATTTCGGTCTTTTTACGATTCCTGTCAAATGACATGGTTCTTGAAATGTCATCAGCAATCTCAAGAAATTCGAGCGCTTTAGATAGGTATAATTGGAATTCAGAGTCGTTAGTCTTCTTCTTGAATAGGCCGATGTCTTTAAGGTAGTCGGATAAGGTTTCAACATGTTCATCGGTACCTACTCGATCCTGCAGATATTCAGTTGCATCCCGTCTTTTAAGGCTAAGTAGGTGTTCTATATTGATGTCGAGTTGACTTTGTAGGCGTTGGTTCGTTATTGCAATCTCGTTAGTAATATTGCCACCTGATTTAAGGCCCATAAAATCAGCAAAGATTTTGCCTAGTGCTCGGCCCGCTTGTTCTATTTGATCCATGAGGATGTCTCGTTGTTTCATAGGGTCATGTGTTGAGTAACATTCATTAATAAGGGAAACTCAGGATTTGAGGCATCTGTCAAGCTACCAATAATTAGTCAGATAGATAGGGTGAGTGAATGAGATATAGCCTAATTGTTGTACCATGTAGTGAACATCATCGTAAGCTTTGGTCTGTCTAGTTGCGATGTCACTGTTAGCTTTTGCGTCGGGCTGGTTGATCAACTGGATGAAAAATCGAACAGCGTAGGAATAACTGCTTAAGTTTGAAGTGTTTTAGAAATTAATTCTTCTCCTTCATGAAAATTAAGGTAAGCCTTGTTCAAGAGAGCCCAGTCTTCTTTGACAAAGAAGCAACATTATTGAAGCTCGAATCATTGACCAAATCCTGCGCTGATCAAGGTGCCGATCTGATCGTGTTTCCAGAATCATTTGTGCCTGGATATCCACGTGGATTCGACTTTGGTGCAACCATTGGAAAGCGAACCGATGAGGGCCGAGAGTTGTATCATCTATATCATCAGAACAGCATAGATCTCGAATCAGCCGATCGCCAAAGACTGGAGACCATAGCTAGAGAGAGCGGGGCATACCTCGTCATTGGCATCACCGAGAAAGAATCACATCATGGCAGTCTATACTGCTCCATGCTCTATCTCTCTCCTCACAGAGGCTTAATGGCTGTACATAGAAAGATAAAACCTACGGGTACGGAGCGTCTCA
>CAZFWJ010000193.1:0-1705 GCA_964522505.1 uncultured Saprospiraceae bacterium | reverse complement strand
TCAGTGTTACACTAGGATTGCTCCTCACTCCAACACTGAGAAGTTTGTTCAACTTTATCACCGATCCTAATCTAAAAATCAAAGACGTCCATACCACTTGTGAGCGATGCGGGATATCCCACTGTGCTAGAGTAGCTTCACCCGTTATCATCGAAGCTATAGAAGAAAGGAATGAGGTGATCGGAAGTGTGGCGAGATTATAAACTCTTTTTTATATGCGTTGAGCAAAAACGACATATTATCCTGTCGTTATCTTACTAGGATCATATTAGTTTACTCGTTTACGAAAGTCGTTTCTTCGTGCCTGCCATAATCCGAGCTACTTCTATAATCGCTCTTGTATGAATGCCCTTGCCAACAACACCTCCTCTATCTGATACTTCTACCTTAAACTTATATAGTCTATCCTCCTTACCTAAAAAGGTGGCTTTCGCAGTGACCTCTTCTCCAACTGGAGTTGCGGCCATATGCGTGATGTTCACGCCGACGCCTACAGACAGTTCAGCTGTACTGAGCAGCGGAATGAGAAGGTTGGCGGCGCTCAATTCCATAAGGGCAATCATCTTGGATGTTGCATAGACGGCAGGAAATTCTCCACCGATACTATCTGCTAGTGCTTCAGCAGTGTCCTTCTCGGTAACCATCATTGACACTTCATGAAACGCTCCTTCATTAATCATAGCTTATGAATATTAGATGTAGCGAAGATAGAGAAGTATATCAGAGATGAGCTGTGGCATCCGCTGATGCAGTAAGATTATTGCCAGTTAGCCACTTTTGTCTTAAGCTTAGCAAGAGTATCAGTAGAGATGGTGTTATTCGCATGCCTACGCAATCCCATCAATTCAGGTGCTTTTTCTTCTATAAAATAGCTTACCTCAATGGGTAACCCAGGATTGAGGATGTCATCTTCTAGTTCGTCGAGATCAACATCTAATCCAGAGTCAAGTACGCGATTCAGATTTGTATTGTTGTAGGGGAGATGCCAGCATTTATAGGTCTTGCTGTACTTACGATGTGGTAGTTCTTTAACCTCGCTGATTAGAGCGCTATCATATTTAAAGAACAGACCTAAACGATCTTTTCCTCGATGATGTATTTTACGAAGTTTAATCATACTCTCTAGTCGATGTCCAATCTGCTCGTTATTATAAGCTTTCGGCCACAAGAACAAAAATACTACCAATATTTCTATTGACTGTTCTAATGATCGTGCAGATCATTAGTATTTCATATATATTAATTCTATGAATTTGATATTTCGCATGATCCTACTGTTGATAACCTCGTGCCTGTTGAGCTGCGAGTCTGCTAATAACCCTAATCTCCCGCCCGTTGATGCTCAAGGATTGTTTTGGTTTGGAGATGAGTCTAATGATGATAAGTCCCTACCAGATCATATAGACCCCAAGGCCGTACTGTGTTTTGGAAAAGGTCTAAAAGTAGGTAGGTGCATAAGTAGTCAACTGAGTGAGGGTAGATGTCTTGGCCTTTCTAAGTTTAATAAGAAAGTAATTGCGATAGAGGTTCCGTGTGATGTGATGTCACGTGACTCCTTGGAATTGCCAGTCTTAAATTGAGAGATCGGACGGTTACAAATAGACTGGCAATGTATTACCAGGTCTACTCGGTAACGCAGTATGGCCGCATAAGATCTCAACTTAACATAACGTAAATTATAGGCGTAACTAATTGATAATCAATT
>CAZFWJ010000192.1:0-1706 GCA_964522505.1 uncultured Saprospiraceae bacterium | reverse complement strand
ACATACTAGGGTCACACAAGACATCCTATATAAACGGAATATTTAAAAGTACTTTGGAACCGATTTTGCAAAATCTTGCTTAGTCCCTCTACTCGCTCTATTTTAGGTATTAAATGCCATTCGAAATTTTGTTGTCCTCTAAACAGAATGCTTGGAGATGAATATTTTTGTATTGCATTATGGAATTCTTTAAAAGAACTAATCTCGATTATTTTCATATTGTCTAATTGTAGCTAACTGGAGATCTCAAGTGCTATTCCTGTTATTCCCTCTACTCTCTACGCCCTCGCCAGTTACGATATAGATATTATCCAGAGGATTTGTAAGTCTTATGTCTAATGATAGAGAAGAAGTGAATATATAACCGAACTCACCTATTTCAGATATTGAGCTAATCCCAACTGTGTGGCTATCTGTCTATATACCTCTGAATAACTGGCTTCAAACTGGTAGGTTCCCGCCTCAATAGTAAACGATAGCTGCCTCGCATGCAATAGCATGCTTGTCATATTCCATTGAGCCTTAAAAAATCGATTTTGCTTGTTGCATCCATGAGGGCGATCGCCGATAATGGGATGCCTGAGATGGGCCAGATGTTTGCGGATCTGATGGAACCGCCCAGTCTTAGGTATGCACTCTATGATTGAATATCGGGAGCTGTCATAGCGCCCTGATGATATGGGAATCTCAGCTTGTCCCAGTAATCTGAATGTCGTAACAGCCTGTTGCTCTACACCATTTTCATTAATTAGGGGATGATCTAATACTAGCTCCTCCGGTTGGAAATAACCGCGGACGATGGCGATGTATGTCTTCTGGACCAGATGGTTGTCAAACTGGTATCTGATCTGCCGTAATGCCTCTCTCTCTAAGGCAAATACTAATACCCCCGAAGTCTTACGGTCGATACGATGCGCTGTATAGAGATACTCGCCTATTTGATGTTTCAAGGTGAACAATGCAGATTCTGTTGCATCTCGGGCCATTGGTGTCGGATGGACTATGAGACCATGAGATTTATTGATGGCAACGAACTTGTCATCTCGATATATAATCTCTAATGCTTGTGCCACTAATACTGATCCAGTTTAATCATCAAATATGGCGAAAGGGATCCCAAAACTATCATGTCTCTTATTGGACACAAGCATGCAAGGTGTCAATTTGTCAGTATGTATTTGATAATTGCTGTCATTATGGCATTATAAATCTGCGTATTCCTGCCAAAACGGCCCCAAAACTGGCATGGCACATCCCTTGATCTATGGTTGGCGTCAGATTTTGATAAAAATCATTTTTAAAAACATAAAGTATATAACATATGAATTACACAGTAAGAAGACCAAGAGTACGAGTTAACTCGCAGCCAATCTTTGGCAACCTAATCAATGAGTTTTTTAACACGGCTGTTGGCGATGTCTATAAGAAGGCAGAGTCTAAGCAGTCATTCACCAATCCAGCGGTCAACGTCATCACTTATGATGATCGCACCGTATTGCAGATTGCACTTCCAGGATTTAGCAAGAAGGATGTCAATATTACTATTGACCAAGACACCTTGACGATTGAAGGAAAGCAGGATGCGTCTGATGAGCAGGAAGGCACGACAAGATATCGACTGAGAGAGTTCAACTATGCGGGATTCAAGAAGGCATTCGCACTTCCTGAGGACATCGACACAGAGCAGGTGAAGGCCAACTTCAAGT
>CAZFWJ010000191.1:0-1807 GCA_964522505.1 uncultured Saprospiraceae bacterium | reverse complement strand
ACGACACCCCCGTTTTTGAGCGGATACTTGTTGTAGATGCCGCTGGTAACATATTAGAGACTACGGCAGATGATATTCTCGGTGCACAAGTCGATAGTACGATTTATAACAATGATGGAGTCTTAATTGGTGAACGAACAATGGAGATGAATTCTTTTGGATTGACATTCGAAGGAGATGCATCCGATGAAACTCAAAATGTTTATATCTCACCAGATGGTCGCATGGCAATTGGGAGAAATACAGTAACGGCAGCAGTGATGGCGGGAAGAGAGGTGAAATTGGATGTCAATGGCGATATCCTTGCGATCCAGGTGCACTCAAGTTCAGACGAGCGATTTAAGAAGAACATTACAACAGTAGATAATGCAATCTCAAAAGTTCAGGAGCTAAGAGGGGTTACTTATGACTTTAGAGTCGATGAATTTGCCGATAAGAATTTCCCAGAATACAATCAGCTTGGTTTCATAGCCCAAGAGGTTGAAGCGGTAATGCCTCAAGTGGTAAGAACAGACAGTGAAGGCTATAAGTCTGTCGATTACTCTAAGATTACAGCATTGCTCAATGAGGCTATAAAAGAGCAACAAGATCAAATTGAAAATCTTACTAAGCAGCTCGAACTTGCTCATAGCGAAAATGCGGTATTCAAAAATGAGCTTGCAGGTATCAAGTCAATGATTAAAGAATTAACTCAAGCATCCGGACAAAAATCGGTTGTTAGTGAAGATTAGTGGATAAGTCATAACATACTATATTATAAGCCTCAGAGAGATCTGGGGCTTTTTTATTAAAAAACACATTAAATATTTTTATAATATGTTATTATGTTCTATTATTGCACTAACTACAGATAAGGACTCAGAATTTTAGTCGACCTACATAGTTGATGAATAGAACCTAAACAGATGACCCCGATGTCATCTCATTATTCATTAATTCAATAAATCGACTGATGAAAACTACACATCTGGTTTTATTAACCGGCGCATTCATCTTGCTGTGCACAGCGATTAGAGCACAGGTTAAGATAGGAGACAATCCTTTGCAGATCTCTGACAACAGACTTCTAGAAATTGAAGAAGGGGGAGAGTACTTTTTAGTTAAAGATTCTTCAGGCATGACTATTGGTCGGGCTGCAACAACAACGAATGATCCATTGATGCTCAAACTATTTGGATACGGGGAGGCACCTAGTCTTTTTTCCCCAGGAGGATCAAATGGTAATCAAGATTACTTTTTAGGAACAAATAGCAATGGAGAAATCTTAGAATTTCCACTAACGCTAGATCTCAATTCCACAACCAATATTGGAGAATTGTCCATTAATAATGGGGATATTCTCTTTGGTTCAGTGCAATTAGATTCTGTTTTTGCAAGTAATACGCAGCTATCGGATTCGATCAATACCATAAGGACTCTCGTAGCGTCATCTGATGCTTCTGATGGGGATACAATAACAGGTAACGAGTGGATTAGAAATTTACAATTTGGTGGCTCAGGGTTTCCTGCAACCACTTTAGTAATCACTGAGAACATTGACGCCAGTGCCACTCCGGCAGAGGAGAATGTCACCTCCATTGATCTCGACCCATTGTTTACAACTGATGTTGATTTCGATACCACTATAACTAATGTGAGAAACGAGTTAGCTGACACCGCTGCAGTGTTGAGAGAGTTTAACTTTTATCTCAACGATAATGCTTTTGACGATCCAAGCAGAACAGCCTCTGGAGGCGGAATAACTAATCTCAGCTTTGATGATCTGAGTGAATTCAATGTCTCTAATACTCCTGAAATAAGCTTAAAT
>CAZFWJ010000190.1:0-1851 GCA_964522505.1 uncultured Saprospiraceae bacterium | reverse complement strand
TTCATTGAGCTCTTGGATGCCAAGCTTCTGTAATATCTTATCTGTGTTGAGGCCTATGGATGACATCTTACAAAGGTATCCCGCTAAATCATTGAGAGGATATAACCTGATGATATAGATCAGAATTGTTGGCGCTTATCACAGACTCGGTCGATTGAATTTGCCCATTCATCGACTTGATGCAACCCTTCTGTTTTAATTATCGTCCTTAGATAAAAACACATTAACTATGAGATATTTTAGCACATTCATCCTCTTATTTTCTACCTTATTAATCACTGCTCAAGATAGTGGCGAGAAAGATTTAGAGTCATTTAGAGGCGTATCAGTATCCTCATCTGTTGAGGCAACGCTGGTTAAGGGAGACAAGAATCACATCTACGTAGAGGTCAAAAATGTCGACCTTGGAGACATCAAGGTAGAGATCGACGATGGCGTCTTATACGTCGGCAAGAAGAATAATAAAGGCTGGAATATCAATTGGGGAAGCGGCAAAAGAATCAAAACCGTCATTACTTATACTGATGAACTTAGCTATCTATCGGTCAGCTCGAGCGCTGACCTAATTGTCGAAGACGTTGTATATAGTGACAAACTAAAGATCAGAGTGAGCAGTAGTGGAGACATGAACGTCGAGGTTGATGCTCAGGCCCTCGACATAGATGTGAGCAATAGTGCCGATCTAAATATAAAAGGTAAAGCATATAAAGCACAGATTGATGCTAGTAATAGCGCCGACTTAAATGGCAAGAAGTTGGTCGTCGATGAAGTCAAAGTTACGGCAAGGAACAGCGCCGATGTCTACATACACGCCAAGAGTAAACTCAAGGCAAGGGCAAACAACTCAGCGGATATCGTATATTATGGCAACCCAACTAATGTGGACAATAGCTCTAGTTCAGGAGGAGATATAGAAAAAAACTAACTCGGCTTCATTCAATTAAAAAACTAAGAAATAGAAAAAGCGCACCCGAAACCGGGCACGCTTTTCTTTCGATTAAGAATACAGTATTTCTCTATAGTTCTTTAATAGTAATATTCCTAAATCGGATCATACCACCTTTGCCTGCTTGAAAGGCTATTGGCCCTGCTGGCCAATCATCGTTGCTCAATGATGCAGTCTTTTTACCATTGATCTTAGCAGTGATTTTACCATTCTTGCTCTTGATCGTCATGGTGTTCCATTTGTTAGTGGTCAGCACTTCATGGTTAGGAGGGGCCCTTCTCACTATTGAGCCAGTTCTATTTTCCGTTGTTGGATTGCTATCCCATATATTGATTTCATAGCAGCTATCAGCAGTGATCTCACCAGATTGACATTTGACAAATATGCCCGAGTTAATAGTAGCATCAGGTAAGAAGTCCAACCTCAGCTCAAAGTCATCATATGTTTTAGATGTCTTGATAAATCCCATTTCTCCTGCTGACTCTCCAACAATTTCAGTAGCGCTCAAGCTCCATTCTGCGTCTCCGGCTATCTCCCAATCTCCAATATTACCATTGTATAATGCCTGGGGAGTCTTACACGCTCCAACTAGAATCACTAATGATAAGGCCAGATATAATGCAAGTTTCATATTACAATTTTATTTAATATGAACAAGAACTATACCATTCTAACAATGTAATGTATCCTTCAGAGCTTGATCTCCTATATTTTCTTAAACCCATTCGCCAAATTCTGAATTATCTCACCACCTCGATACAAAATATTTGTTTGTACTTTGGCTAAACAATCGAATAAGGCATGAAACTATCTACTCTACTTCTTTGCATCGGCTACTTATTCATCTTCGGCTGTAATGATCAGATTCATGAACCTGGATCCTCAGAACATATCTCTGATGTTAC
>CAZFWJ010000189.1:0-1865 GCA_964522505.1 uncultured Saprospiraceae bacterium | reverse complement strand
AAGTGAACTACAATCTGGAGTTTATTACATCGTAATAAGGTCAGAAGGTAACATCAGTACACTCAAATTCATTAAAATTTAAAATCTAATGATCATTCAAACATGAACGGTATTGGTTGCCGTTCATGTTTTCATCACAGTGATGCTTAAAATGAATGAAGAGGCTGTCTCATAAGTTGAGTCAGTCTCTTTTTTTGTTTGTTGACCTGAATAATGGATAAGAAAAAGTCACCGTTTCTCATCCCTTTGGCATACAACAATATGTTACATTCTTCCAATTCTTGGCGGACACTCTTATGCTATAGGAACTATAGCAGGGTCAAAATAAGCGGCTCTATCTCGTTCAACTTGTGAGCGTTGTTGAATAAGTTTATTTTTCGATTATACATCCTCAACAGTCCCTCCTAATCTGCTGCGCTCCGCAGCGAAGGCCATAAGATGGCTCTCTACAGAAGCTTCGATAGTAGAAGAGAGCAGGGACGCATCTCTCGTCGCAACGGCCTTGAGCCAGTCCGTAACTAAGCGCCAATCTCCGCCACCATGACCGTCTGAGTCCATAGTCCATTTGGTCTTCTCTCCAGTTAAGAAGTCCGTATGCTCAAAGCTGCGCATATCTCCAACGATATCGCCGTGGCTACCCATTACTCTGGTTCTGCGACCGTGATAAGAAGTAAAGGCTTCCATACTGAATGATGCTGTAATATCCTTATCAAAAAGCAGATTAGCTACATAGTGATCTGGTTGATCATTATCCATCTGATAGACACAGCGACCATAGTTCGTCGTGCGGAGATACTCCAAGATGGCATCTCCATGCTCCGCCGGATCATCAGGTAGGTCAAACACATAAGTCCAGTCTCTATCTCTATGATAGATTTTCATGGCGCTATAGGGACAATTAGCCTCGATGGCGCAGCCATCCATACATCGTTTGGTAGCACCAGCGGGTTTGTTATCCTCATGAAACCACTTCAGACTACCAAAGGCAGATACCTTCTTGCAGGACTCATCGATAACCCAGCGCATGATATCCATATCATGACATGACTTTTGCAAGATTATCGGTGTGGATTCCTTACTGTTATGCCAATTGCCACGCACAAAGCTGTGTGACATATGTATATGCTCAATCGGTTCGAAATGTGAGATGCTCACAAGCTCTCCTACTTTCCCAGACTGTATGAAATCTCGCAGTTCGATGAAGTAGGGCGCATATCGTAGGACATGGCAGACTGCTACGATGCGTTGAGTCTTTTGGGCCAGCTCAAGGATATCTCGACATTCTTGCTCTGTCGGTGATATGGGCTTCTCGAGAAGCACATCGTAACCCATCTTCAGAGCCTGCATACACGGGCCATAATGAAGGTCATCTGGAGTGGTAATAATGATAGCATCGGCAAACTTAGGACGCTCAAAGACATGCTCCCAAGTATCGAATCGATTGCTGTCTTTGATGCTATGCTTCTTACTATAGCGTTCATTACGGATCGGAATCGGCTCTGCAACACCTACGATGTCCAGTAGCTCTGAATACTCTATTGAGTAGTTACCATAGACATTGCCACGAGACCCAGCGCCAAGCGTAATGGCAGTGATCTTATGGTCTAACCCTGTTAAGTCGCTGGGGTGTGGCTTGATGAGGCGTTGACCATTTTCATCTTGACCGATCATCGGCATGAAGAAGGCACCGCCCATGCCCATGCTCATTTGCTTTAGTATGTCTCTCCTGCTATGTCTCATGATAATCTATTATTGAGTCTTAAGATGATGACTTTTTAGCAGAATCAGGTAATATTTTATTTGAGTATAACTGATAGGTACCGAATTTTCAGTGATCAAGAGTTGGGCAGCGGAGTAATTGCAGG
>CAZFWJ010000188.1:0-1866 GCA_964522505.1 uncultured Saprospiraceae bacterium | reverse complement strand
TTGATCTTTTCAGAAAATAAAATGACTTCCTCTTTCTTACTTACATCAGCAACAGCTGCCACAATAGATCGAGATGAATCCCTCCCTATCAATTCTTGATGTAGTTGTTCTACATCATCTGCATTACGTGCACAAAAGGCTATATCCGCACCTTGAGCAAAAAACACCTCTATTATTGCTCTACCTATACCTTTTGTACCTCCTGTTACGACAACCTTCATAATCATTTTAATTACGCACTAAATTTAGGCTAATTTCGCCGTCAGAATTGGCAAGAACTATTTTTGCCATAGATCAGTTCAATTTTCATGAGGCTAATTAAAGATTTCGGACATTACATAGCTTGGCTCCCAGACATCTTTTCACGACCTGAGAATACCAAGATGTATTATAAAGAGACTATGCGGCAGATGTATGACATTGGCATTGGGTCTCTTAGCATAGTAATGATCATTTCTGGATTTATCGGGGCTGTTACTTCCATACAATTCTCCTATCAGTTAGAAGGCACCATGATCCCAAACTACTATATCGGTTATATCGTCAGAGATATGATGATTATTGAGATGGCCGTCACCCTTACTTCTATTGTCCTTGCTGGTAAAATCGGCTCTACTATGGCAGCCGAAATTGGAGGCATGCGGCAAAAGGAACATATAGACGCTATGGAAATCATGGGTGTCAATACATCAGCATATCTAGTTATGCCCAAGCTTATAGCCTCAGTAGTAATAATACCCATACTGGTTATTATTGCGGCATTAGTCGGTATCGGAGGAGGATACTTCGCTGCTATTACAGTAGCTGATTTCACCAGTGCAGAGTTCGTCCGTGGACTTCGATCCTTTTTTGCCCCGTTCAATGTTGTAATCATGCTAGTGAAGGCGATCACCTTTTCATTTATTATAACTTCTGTGGCCTGTTATCAAGGCTACTTCGTGCGAGGAGGAAGTATTGAGTTGGGACAAGCGAGTACGCGAGCTGTTGTATTTGGATCTATTATCATTTTAATAGCGGATTTATTAATCGCATTAGTTCTAATGAGTTAGCATGATCAAGGCCGCCAACATATTTAAGTCTTTCGGGGACCAGGATGTCCTCAAGGACGTCAGCTTCACTTTTGAGGCCGGCAAAACTAATCTTATAATAGGTAAGAGTGGTGCGGGTAAAACCGTATTCCTTAAAATATTAGTAGGCCTACTCACTCCAAGTGCAGGAGAGATATGGTATGATGATATTGACTTATGCTGTATTAACAAGGACGAGATCAGAGCCTTACGCATGCAAATAGGCATGTTGTTTCAAGGCAATGCCTTGTTTGACTCCATGACGGTAGAAGAAAACATTCGATTCCCAATGGATATGTTTACCAATAAAACTGCCCAGGAGAAACAGGTTCAGGTGGACTATTGCCTCGAGCGAGTGAGCCTGGAGGGCAGCAATAAGAAATATCCTTCTGAGATCAGTGGTGGTATGCAGAAGCGAGTTGGGATAGCTCGATCTATCGTACTCAATCCTAAATATTTGTTTTGTGATGAACCTAACTCGGGTCTGGATCCGAAGACAGCAATCACAATAGACGAATTGATTAGCAGCATTACTGTAGAGCATAATATGACTACGATTATCAATACTCATGATATGAACTCTGTGATGGAAATTGGAGAAAATATCTGCCTGCTATCTGAAGGAAAGCTGGCTTGGCAGGGCACTAAGTCCGAGGTATTGCATAGTAAAGATGAAATATTGCTTGATTTCATCTTTGCCAGCCCATTCTTGAAGAGATTGCGAGAAACTGCAATCAACGAATAAAAAAAGCCCAAGCTTGCTATCAAACTCAGGCCCTTTCGACTAAGGTCTCAAAAT
>CAZFWJ010000187.1:0-1875 GCA_964522505.1 uncultured Saprospiraceae bacterium | reverse complement strand
TATCCGATTTAAAAGGTAAAAAGATTGCTGTTGCGGAGTTGACTCCATCACATTCATTTTTACTCTGGATGTTAGATGCAGGGGGGCTGACATTGGATGATGTAACCATTGTAGCTCAAGCCAGTGCGATAGATGCAGCCGAGGTATTTAAGGCTCAGCGTGTAGACGCCGCTGTTGTATGGAGTCCAGATGACATCCTAAGTCTTGAGGCCGTTCCTGGCTCAAGAGTATTAGAAAGTACTCGATCAGCTGCCTATATTATTGCCGATGTCTTCATGGCTAAGAGAAGCTACGTCAAAGACAATGAAGACAAGTTGAAAAAAATATATGAAGGCTGGATGAGAGGTGCTGCGGAGATTAACTCTGACCCATCTGCTCGCAGACACGCTGCCGAGATTCTGGCGAGAGAATTTACTGAGAGAGGTACCGCATTAACTGATGCGGAAGCTGATGAGATGATAGGCAATGTCCGATTGACCACCCATGGCGACAACAAAAACTTCTTTGGCCTCAACTCAGGTTATAAGGGTGTTACAGGCAATGATCTTTACTCCAGCATGTCTATCAAGTATCAAGACCTTGGTTTCATCGAAGGTAGAGTACCTAACTGGCGCCAAATAGCCTCTCCATCATTCGTGGCCGGATCTACGCTTGCAGGAGCATCACATGCCGCTGAAGGCGCTAAGTCATTTACACAAGCAACTAGCGCCGATGCTAAGAAAGAAGCTATAGCAAGTAAGAAGGTGAGTATAAGTTTCCGTACAGGCGAATTTAAACTTGACGAGAATGCTAAATATATCATCGACAAAGAGTTTGTAGCAATAGCCAAAGCCTTTGCCAATAACCGTATCCGTATCGAAGGAAATACAGACAATACAGGTAATCATGATCTCAATGTGACCTTATCTAAGAAAAGAGCTCAATCAGTAGTAGATTACCTGATCGACACCTATCAGATGCCTCGCAATCGATTTATAGTTGTCGGTAATGGCCCTGATAAGCCGATAGCAAGTAACAATTCTGAGTCAGGCCGGGCCCAGAACCGTCGTACCGATTTTGAGCTAGTAGCCACGGAATAAATAAATAGTGCAGCGCATCCGATGAATTCACTATTTAAACTACGAGGGGAACTCACTCGATCTCAGGGTCTATTATATAGCTTTTTGGGATTTATAGTACTCATCATATTCTGGTGGTTGTTGGCAGAGCTATTCTCTGAAAAAATCCCAGTCCTTGAAGGGTATAATCAATCACTGCCGAGTAGCATAGGTGATGATGTAGATCTGGTAACATTGGATTCTATTGCGAGAGCGGATTCCATCCTTTTTGCTAATGCGACGGAATTTAAGAAGGTTTATAAAATACTTCCGACCCCCTTAGCCGTGGTGAAGTCTTATCCGTCATTGATTTCTAAGGATGAATTGGTGCCCAATGCTATGAGATCCATATGGATTAACCTGCAAGGTTATTTTTGGGCGATACTAATTTCAATCCCCATAGGCTTTGTTATAGGCCTTATTCCGTTATTCAGAGGACTATTTGGTAGGCAAGTAGATGCTATGCGTTTCTTGCCGCTTACAGCGCTCACAGGGTTATTTATCCTATGGTTTGGTATAGATGATCCAATGAAAGTCGCTTTCTTGGCTTTTGGTATTATAGTCTACTTGCTACCCGTAGTAGTACAGCGCATTTGGGAGGTCAATGACGTGTATCTTAAGACCGTATTCACCCTTGGTGCTTCTGACTGGCAGACAGTCAAGACGGTTTATATTCCTTCTGTGATGAGCGTAATATTTGACGACATCCGAGTACTCACAGCCATATCATGGACTTATATCATCATCGCAGAAGTGCTCAATCGAGCGGGAGGCATAG
>CAZFWJ010000186.1:0-1875 GCA_964522505.1 uncultured Saprospiraceae bacterium | reverse complement strand
ACATTGCAATAGAAACTATCCGTGACTAATCCTCTCTTGATGATTAGGATATCATCAGCTGAACCCTTGAAGTCATATAGCTTATTAAGCTGCGATCGATCCTCATACTTATAGGAGTAATCTATGTTGTCACATCTTACAGCTTGAATACTATTAATAGCCTTGAAATGATACTTATGAAATTCTACCTGTTCTACTTCTTCTCGATATAAGACTCGGCACTTGTAGACACCATTGGAGTAATCCATAGGAAAGTCTATGTGATCCCTAAGATCAAGAATATCATCTACATCAAAGAGTGCCTTCCTTGATTCGTTAAGCCTACGATTATGATAGGCTATGTTCCAGATCTTTCCGTCTTGAATCTTGATGGTCTCGAGTAGTCGGGACATAAATTTTGTCAATTAGTTCTTGATACTCGGTACGAGGATTACTCTGTGCGGTAATACCCCCGCCACTAAAATAGTACATGTTATTTTGCTGATCTAACTGTATCATCCTGATCATTACGCCGGTTCTTAGATTCGTGCCGTCATAATAGCCACAGACTCCAGTGTAATACTTTCTTGAAGCAGGCTCAACGGCCTTGATTATATCTACGGTCTTACGCTTAGGGGCACCAGTAATGCTCCCTGCTGGAAGCATCAGGAACAAGATATCTCCAAGATTTCCGCTCAGCGGTAAGGTGAGCTGACCAGTGATCTCACTGCTCACCTGTAAGAGTTCCTTATCCTGACTGATGACTCGATCGATATATCTGAATCTCTTGACTTGTACCTGCGTGCATACCTGACTCAGATCATTACGAAGTAAATCTACCACAGTGCTATGCTCCGCTAGTTCTTTTGGATCGTTCAAAAGTCTTTGTGAAGCATTGGGTATCTGCGCATCTATAGTTCCCTTCATTGGATAGGTCGCCACTTGCCCATCGATGATATCTATGAATCGCTCGGGAGAGAAAAAAACGAATTGATCGGGAATGAATGCCTTAAACTTGGCCTCACTCATCAGGTAAATGTCCCTCATGCTTAGATTGGTCTGAATCAAAGTAGGAAACGCTAGATTAAGTAGATAGCTATCTCCTCGTCTCAGATGCAGCATGACTTGATCAAATGCCACTTCATACTCTTGATAAGGGATCGGAAATGAATCAATGTAAAACTGCGATGAGCTAACTAATTCATCAGTTGGCTCATGCCTATAACCTAAAAAGTCAAAGTAGATTTGATCTCTCTCAGGATCTTCTGAAATAATGATCTGTTCTTGATCAAAATCTATGAAGAACACAAATGGCTTTGCCTGAGCGCTGAGCTCATTCATCCTAGCCATTGCATTTTTCTGATCTACCTTCACCATCTAATATCTCAAAGGATGAAACAATAGGTGTTAGTTCCTACTATAAAAAATTTAGCTCAACAATCTGAGAATCAAATAGACCGGAATTTAGCAGCATCCACCACCTGGTGTACAAACAGCTCCTCCTTCGATGATTGGAATTGTATTATTCTTGACACCAGCTTTCTTGCCAAACACGGTGATACTGAAGATCCCAGTAGTTCCATTCTTGAAACTGTCGATTTCCTTCTGACTCATGTAGTCCTGAAGTATGTCGTCAGGGATAATAATGGCTTTCTCTTTTTGTACAGTTACTCCATCAAATCCTGCTTCTGCTATTTCAGATAGGTAGTCTGATTTTTGGATAGCGCCAGATACACAACCCGCATACATCTCAGCAGCTTGAGTCAGCTCTGACGGCAGATCCCCTTCCAATACGACATCAGATATGCTAAAGTGACCACCAGGCTTGAGTACCCGATGTATCTCATGAAATATCTTGTCCTTAGTGGGTAGTAGATTGAGTACGCAATTGCTGAC
>CAZFWJ010000185.1:0-1894 GCA_964522505.1 uncultured Saprospiraceae bacterium | reverse complement strand
AGTGAGTTTTCGAAGAAATGATCAAATCGAGAGATTTTTGTAGTGGATATGTGGATTTTGAGATTCCTCTGTATCGAGTTGAAACTCTCTCCGAGTCTGATTTTGTTGATATCAGTAGTTATGGCGCTTGTTCTTTCTACTGTTAAAGTATTGAACCATGAACATGAAAGAGGCTATTGCGACGTTCTTTCCTTGCAGTTATAATTGAATAATTCTATAGCCCGGTCAAAAGCAATTATTATGGATACACTTAGAAATTTTAAAGTTTGGAGCATTGTTCTCCTCTTTGCATTCATCCTTGCCTCTTGTGCTACATCTGATGAGAATGATTCTATAGAAGACTTAAATCTTTCTACGGCTGGACTTTCTCTATTGGCATCCCCGAGATCAGGACCTAGTGGATTTGGCCAAAGTGATCTAATATGTTTCTCCATCAATTATCCGATCACTATTGTTCTCCCTGATGGAGATCTTCAAGAATTCAATAGTGAGGAAGAGCTTCAAAACTTTATTGAAGTGTGGTTAGAAGATAATGGCGCTGACATAGAACAAGAGCCAAGGCTCGTCTATCCAATCAGTTTAGAAACAGAAACAGGTGAGCAAGAGATAAATAGTGATGAGGATTTCATTGCAGTATTAGAGGATTGTTTTGGAGGATTGTTTGAATGTCTCCAAGATCTCGATATAGATAACTTAGAAGATCTTTGCTTTAATGTTGTCTTTCCAATTGAAGTAGTATGTGGGGATGGCTCTATAGAAACGATATCAGGCTTGGATCAGCGAACCCTATGTGGTATCGAAGAAATAGAGGATCTTGTTAATTTTGATCTCGAGCTGATTTACCCTATTGACATAATATCACCAGATGGTTCAACTGCGACTATAAATTCTGATGAAGAGCTTCAAGCAGAATTCATTACGTGCTTTCAAGAGATGTTCGCCGATTGTGGCTAATATCTGATCTATCAATTGTATTGTAGTCGAGAGTTCTTGGTAATTACTTGAGCCACGGGATCATCGTACCTATTTCGTTTGATAGAATGTGAGAGATGATTGGAACAAGGATGCTCCCGCTTTTGATCGTCATCCATCCCAATGCGAGACCATAGGCAAACGTATAGCTGAAATACAGCCAATCTTGGCTCAACTCCCAGCTGCTATTTATATTGAGTGAATGAACAAGGCCAAATAATATAGCTGTTACGATAATTGCTGGATTACCAAGGTTCATAGCACCTATTTTGAGATTTGGTTTAAGCGCAGTACTTAAGAGACCAAGCATAATACCTCTAAATGCGAATTCCTCATCTAATGAGGGCATCCCTAATTGAAAGAAGAATGTTTCAAGGTCAGGTTCGTCTGTTCCGTAGAGAAAGATGCCCATTGCCACTACGATTAATGTAATAACTAGAGTAAGGACGATATTGGGTTTAACGGACCTTGGCTTTTGCTTGAGGGTGAAGAAATCATTTTCTTTAAAATTTGAGCGGAAGATTCGATAGAATATAATAGACCCGATGATGGCAGCCAATTTACCTGTCCAATTCCATTGCGTCCCAAGCGCCAACTCTCGGATGTGCCAAGGAATTACCAGCAGTATCTGATTAAGTATGAAGAATGTAATAAAGAGGACTATGATTTTCCGGTCCTTCTTAATATCCTTGGCTGATAGGAGGATTATCGGAAGGACAAGAGATAAGTATAGGAGAACTGTAGCTGTATAATGCAGCATGTATATAGTGAATGAAGACAGTTGTTAAAAATGATCTTTTAGGATCGTATCAAGAATGTAAACTATAGTCCTAATTTCCTTTCAGCTTAAGACTGCCATAGCGCATCTCAGCAATGAGACTCCCGGCATTGGCATCTTTATAGTGAGCCTTTAAGGAAAGGC
>CAZFWJ010000184.1:0-1912 GCA_964522505.1 uncultured Saprospiraceae bacterium | reverse complement strand
ACCTCATCAATGTCATACGCCGAGGTGTGACAGACCATATCGAGCCCAATGTGGCTTTTCTCATAGATGATGTGATTGTCCTCCAAACTGGAAATCTCCCACAGAACGAACTATGGGAGACCTTCGCATTCACTTTCACTACAGATCCAGGCCAAAGCTCTGTGAAATTATCTCTTATGAATAATGCTCCAGGAGGTATAGGTAATGACTTAGCTCTGGACAACATCAAATTCAGGGCCTGCGGACCACCGAGCGAAATCACCGCTAACATTAGCGATCGCATATTCTGCTCAGAAGATACCCCTTTGGTTTTAACAGCTGATCTTCAGTCTGACCAGAATCTTGAAGAACCATTCTATCAGTGGCAATCTCAAGATGGTGAAGATTGGATTCCGATACCCAATTCCAATGCCGCATCGATATCCATATCAGATGTATCACCTGATAGCAACAGGTATCGTCTTAGTTTCGCAGGCGGTGAAGCTAATTTTGATAATGAGAACTGTCGATTTTTTTCGGAGCCGTTTACCGTTTTTGTGCCTCAGCGTAACTATGAAATCATGGATACCATCTGCGGAGGTACAGGATTAGACATCACCGGGTTCACTATTACTGAGCCTGGCATCTTTGTAGAAGAACTGGTATCACAGTTTGGATGTGATAGCATTATCACCTACTTTATCGACACCATCGCACGTGCTACCATCGTTGCAGATGTCGCAACTAGCGATCCCATATGCTTCGGCACCGCCACTGGCACCATTGAGGCAAACGATATCTCCAATGGGTTTCCACCCTATCATCTAGCAGTAGCGAATCAAGAGTTTTCCAGCACCTTCGCAGATGGGATAGCGGCGGGCAGGCATGAGGTACGTATCCTTGATCGATTTGGGTGTTTTCTAGAAGATGAAGTCGTCTTAGTTGATCCCGAGCAATTCGTCGCCTCGATCGGGCCAGATCGAGATATATTCTTAGGAGAAGAAGTTGTATTAGACATCATCTCCAATGAGATCGTCACAAATACCACTGTGCTAACAGCACCACCAGGCCTAGCGGACACTGCTAATCTTATATTTCTACCATTTGAGGACTCAGAATTAATCATATTAGCTCAGTCCGAAGCTGCCTGCCTCGATTCTGATACCTTGACTATAAGAGTAGATCAAGACCTCCGTATATATACGCCAAATGCATTTTCGCCTAATAATGACGGCATCAATGATGAGTTCATTGTTTCTGCTATTGGAAGAAGTATAGAGTTTATAGAACATCTCAACATCTATAGTAAGTGGGGAGAATTGCTGTATACAGCGAGGGAACTAGTGCCTGGTTGGAATGGCAATGCCCCTAATGGAGACCCCAGCGAACAGGGCATTTATGTATTCCATCTGAAGGGTGCCTTAATAAATGGTATCCCGATTGACGAAGTTGGGACTTTTCAATTGATCAGATAGTTATTATTGCAACATGTTTAAGACTTATCTACAATTGGGATTCGAGCACATCCTTGATTTGCAAGGCTATGATCATATCCTGTTTATAGTCACGCTGTGTGCGATATTTGCTATCAACCAATGGCGTCAGCTACTGGTTCTGGTGACGGCATTCACAGTTGGACACTGCCTGACGCTTGCTCTATCTGCACTTAAGATAGTGACCATAGATGCTGGATTAGTGGAGTTTTTGATTCCGCTGACTATCCTATTGACGGCGATATATAACATCGCCAAAAAGGATCATTCCAATATGTCCATACACTATGTGATGACCTCAGTATTCGGACTCATTCATGGCTTAGGGTTTAGTAATTTCTTTAAAGCATTACTAGGCAAAGAAGAGAGTATCATTCAACCACTCTTGGCGTTTAATATCGGCGTAGAATTAGGTCAGATTATCATCGTTGCAGTGACCA
>CAZFWJ010000183.1:0-1953 GCA_964522505.1 uncultured Saprospiraceae bacterium | reverse complement strand
AACCATCCTGTCGATTAGTTGATGTACACCTACGGCTGAAGCAGCCGGGCTATCTGTCTTTGGCAGTATGATGTCAACGATATCTGTCAATAGTTTAAAGTCTTCAGTGCTGAAAAACTTAGGCAGATAGTCAGACTGGATCTGGTGAACCTCATGGCATCCAGATATGATGCTGGTCATGAGAGGTGCAGCTATCGCCGTACCTGTCAAGAGCGAGGTATATTTTAGAATTTCTCGACGAGTCATAGTTTTACTTTAATCTGCTTAAGATAGTAAAATGAATTTGAGTGCGGCTCAATGATGTAGGGATTATATGCGTACATATTGTTTAGCAATAAACAGCAACTTCACTGTTGTTCCTCTACTAGAGAAAGAAAGTATTTTAAAGAATGCGGCGGGTCAGGAAGGGGCATCTTAAGGGGGCAGCGGGAGCAGCTTCGTAGCAGAGCCTCTGATGGCCAAGGGTTTTGGGGACTTTTTGCCGATTGCAAAAGTGCCTCGCCGAAGGCTTCAGTAGAGGGTCGCTAGTCGATATTGTGCAAAAGTCTCATTAATTACAGATTGCGCTACCCAGAACACTTTTTATATCGCGCATACTTAAACTTGCATGACCAAGCTAATTTGTAAACAACATTAAAAGGCTTTTCTTTATAACTCATGGAAGAGAAATCTATTTTTTCTGAAAAGTTCACCGGATTAAAACTTGATAAGCCAGCGGCGTATGCGGCTGGACCGTGGGCGATAAAAAAGACCCTTGATCATCTCCTCAGCGAGATGGGGCCAGTGCGAGCTTTTAAGGCAATCAATGCGATGAATAAAGTGAATGGTTTTGATTGTCCTGGGTGTGCATGGCCCGATCCAGATGATAAGAGATCTGTACTCGGGGAGTATTGTGAAAATGGTGCTAAGGCACTCGCAGAAGAAGCCACATTGAGCAAGGTAGGAAATGAGTTCTTTGCTAAGCATAGTATTGAAGAGCTCCAATCTTGGTCTGATTATGAGATCGGTAAATCAGGAAGGCTCACCGAACCGATGATCATCAGGGCCGGTGAAAGTCATTATCAACCTATTTCCTGGGAAGAGGCATTCTCGATGATTGCAGCTCAGCTGAAGGGCTTGGATGATCCTAATGAGGCAATATTCTACACCTCTGGTCGATCGTCTAATGAAGCGGCCTACCTCTATAGTCTCTTGGCACGCAGACTTGGGACTAACAACCTTCCCGATTGCTCTAATATGTGCCACGAAAGTTCGGGAGTGGCATTGTCACGATCACTAGGTATCGGAAAGGGATCAGTAACGCTCGATGACTTGGATAAAGCAGAGGTCATCATGATCCTCGGGCAAAATCCGGGCACCAACCATCCCCGTATGCTCACAGCACTTCAAAAGGCTAAAGAAAAAGGTGCTAAGGTCATCACCATCAATCCACTGGAGGAAGCAGGACTGAAGCGATTTCGCAATCCACAGCGGGTATTAGATATGCTCGGTCAGGGTACGATGATAACGGATGTATATCTGAAGGTTCGGATAAACGAAGATGTCGCACTCCTTAAAGCCATGCAAAAGGAACTTCTATCAAATGATCAACACCTCGATCAGCACTTCATCAAGGAGAAGACGAGCAGTTTTGAAGCTGTTGAGGCGGATTTGGCAGCTTATGAGTTAACAGATCTTATCGAGAGATCTGGTGTGTCGCAAGAATCATTTGAGGAGTCAATGAAGATCCTAAAGCCCGCAAAACGAATCATCATCTGTTGGGCCATGGGTCTGACACAACATAAAAACGGCATTGATAATATCTATGAATGCGTCAACCTGCTCCTGATGAAAGGGGCTATCGGCAAGCCCGGCGCTGGCACCTGTCCTGTGCGGGGACACAGTAACGTGCAAGGAGACCGTACCGTCGGCATCAATCATAAGATCAATCCTGTTCAACGCAAGGCAATCGCA
>CAZFWJ010000182.1:0-2112 GCA_964522505.1 uncultured Saprospiraceae bacterium | reverse complement strand
CCGACCAATAGCCCATCAAAACAAGGGCAGGTATGGTAAAGATCACCCCAGCTGCCACCGACTCTCCTGCAGATGCGGCGGTCTGCACGATGTTGTTCTCCAGAATATTATGATTCTTAAACAATCGCAAGATTGCCATCGACATCACTGCTGCTGGTATTGAGGCTGATACGGTCAACCCTGCGAACAAACCTAGATAGGCATTCGCAGCAGCTAGTAGCATACTCAGTAACGCACCGAGGATAAACGCCTTGACAGTTGTCTCAGGTAGCTTAGTTGTATGAGGTATATAAGACTTGTGTTCTTCGGACATGGTTGATTATTTTTTTAATGAACCTTACCCATCAATCGCTTGATAAGAGGAGAGAATAAAAGAACAATTAGACCTGCTCCTAGTGAGTACTTCGCAATAAGAAGAAAGCCATCTGTATATACGCCTAAGGTCTCCATGCCACCAACATTGGTGCTATCACTTTCGATTGCAAGTTGCTTACCAATAAATCCTACGATCTGGAAGGCGAAAGCCGAAGATAGAAACCAGACACCCATCATAAATGCCACAATACGCTTAGGTGAGAGATCGGTAATCTTGGATAATCCCACTGGCGACATAAAGAGCTCACCTAATGAGATAAGAAAATACATCAGCAAGAGATATGCGAATGGGACAAGGCCACTTTCATTAGCGCTAGTGCCACTTATGTACAAGACATAAAAACTCACTCCAGCAAGGACGAGACCCATCCCAAATTTATACGGAGTTCGCGGATTCAAACCTTTCTTAGAGAGCCATGTCCATAGCATGGATATTGGGATGGCCAGAATTATGATCCACATAGAGTTCAGGGAATTCGTTTGTGCAGCGGTCATGATTCCTTCTAAGTCAACATTACGAGAAGCAAAAAGCGTAATTACACTACCTGACAACTCGTGGAATCCCCAAAAAAGGGTCATAAAGAACGTGATTAATACAGCCACAAAAAGTTTCTTTCGTTCATCTACAGTGGCTTTTGCCATGATATATCCCAGATAGATAACAATGGATATACCGATCAGGTAGAACAACACATTCACGATGCTTTTTCCTTCAAATAATGATCCTGCTCCGCCTAAAGATTTGTAGGATTGTAGCAGGTATGCGATGAGTGGCGCCGAGGCAAAAGCCAATATAGGGATTAAGACTCCTTGCCTGATGCCCATCACTTTTTTGTCAATTGCACCATTATCAGGTGGTAATCCCCGATCTCCAAATACGCCATCTCGTATGCCGTACCAGAAAAATGCCAAGCCTGTTAACATCCCAAAGCCGGCCAGAGCGAATCCGTAGTGCCAACCATACTTAGCTGCTAACCATCCGCAGAGTAAAGGTGCGACCCAACCTCCGATATTGATGCCCATGTAGAATATGGTAAATCCTGAATCTTTCCTAGCATCACCGTCTTCATATAGCGTACCCACAAAGGTTGAGATATTGGGTTTGAAAAAGCCATTTCCAGCGATGATCAGAGAAAGGGCTAAGAAGAAGGCTACATTGTTTTCTATGGCTAAGACAAAGTGTCCTAAGGCCATGAGGATTCCCCCTAAGAAGATGGACTTTCGCATTCCTAAGATGGTATCAGATACCTTACCTCCAATAACCGTGGAAGCATAGACAAGAGAACCATAAGAGGCGTAAACTGCGGCTGTGGCATAATCTCGTTCAGCAAGGGCCTGAAAGATTACCTCGACCATATATAAGGTCAGTAAGGCCCTCATGCCATAGAATGAGAATCGCTCCCAGAGTTCTGCAAAGAATAAATATGCTAATCCCTTAGGGTGCCCAAAAAATGTCTTACTCATTAGATTGATTTATGTTGTTGATAGCCCTAAAAATAGATTATTAGTTGGAAGAAACGAGTAGGAGAGTTAGAAAGTACCGAGTGTCCAGTACAAAGTGCTTGTTTTGTCGGTGATAGGTTTTTGAAATACACAGAATTGAGCACTGAAGTATAGCCGCGAAATTACCCTAATTCAACAGCACCGTCTCTTCCGTGACGAGCTCCCAGCCTGCAGCTTGTAATATCCAGTCCAGCATTTCTAATAGCTCGGCTTTCTGTTCTTCTGCCTGGGAAT
>CAZFWJ010000181.1:0-2139 GCA_964522505.1 uncultured Saprospiraceae bacterium | reverse complement strand
ACATACTTTACCGCTTTGGAAGCCCCACCCGTCCCTAAGATCAATGCTCCTGTAGGTCGGTCGTCATTGAGCAACCCTAACAATGAATGTTCAAATCCATAAATATCTGAATTGTATCCGGTGATCTCTCCACCTGTAATTTTGATGGTATTGACTGCACCAATCACCTCTGCCTCAGGATCTAGTGCTGTCAGGTATGGTATCACCTGTTCCTTATATGGGATAGTAACATTGATTCCCTCCACGCTCCCGTCAAGAAGCTCTTTGACATCCTTGATAGTGGGAATTTCCAGCAGATCATATTGACAGTCGCTTATGCCCTCCTTGCTAAACTTCTCGGCAAAATATTTCGGTGAAAATGAATGTGATAGCGGATAGCCTATTAATCCAAACTTTCTCAATAAATGACGTTTTATGTTACTTACTCCCTGACAGAATCACCTTGATCGTCAATATGATAATGCGGAAATCTAAAAATAGTGATCGATTGTCAAGATATAATAAATCAAATTTTGTCCTCCTAATTATTTCATCCAAATTGGAGGCATAGCCATACTTCACCTGTCCCCACGAGGTGATGCCAGGACGCACTGAGTATAGCCGACGTAATTGTTGATTAATATCTAAAATCTGATAGACGTAATAAGGTCGCTCTGGCCGCGGCCCCACTATAGACATATCCCCCAGCAACACATTGTAAAATTGAGGTAGCTCATCGAGGTGAGTTTTCCTTAGAATTCGTCCTACTCCTGTGATACGGCCATCATCCTCATTGGAGAGTTGAGGTCCACCCTCCTCAGCTCCATCGATCATCGTACGAAACTTGTAAATCTTAAAAGGGATCATCCTCTTACCCAAGCGCTCTTGGCTATAGATTATAGGCCCTTTGCTTGTTAAACCGACAATCAATGCAATTAAAGCAAGAATGGGTAAGAACAATGCTAAGACGACTATACTAGTAATCACATCGATCAACCGCTTGAGATTAGTCTGCCAGACATTCATGGTGTCTAACTTCACCTTGATCGTATCAGTGTCCAGCTCGTAGGCATAACTCAAGTGAGCCAGCCTGGCTTGATCTGTAACTGCTATGGCTCTAATGTTCGTTTCTGAGCCTATAAATGGTGATAGACTCAAGAGCTTCTTGACACCGTCATAGTCCAAGGAGTTGATGACTATCTCTTGAGCGGTCTCCAGAAGCTTAAGGTTCTCCAGAAGCTCATCAAGTGATACTGGCGAAGAAACTTGAAATCGAGTGCTGATCGCATTTTGTTCAGCATCCTTATTGCCGATCCGTATGGTGCTCAGGGGGCTTTTGCCAGAGCTTACTCGAGCATTATACACAGTATAGAGCAAAGCTCTTACGAGGAAATGAGCTAAAAATGACAGTAAAAAAAAGATTGCAAAGGTCTCCACAAACGATACTTGTTCAAGGGTCAAGTCATCATAAAACACAGTGAATAATAGTCCTAATGAGCCAACGACGATAGCCCAAAAACTACGCACTATTATAACCGAATAGGACTGTTGATGAAATGGTTGATAACTACCGAATATTTGAAAAATGATCAACCAACATATTGGAATCAGCGCTATGCCATACCAATACTTTGGGTCATCAGAAATGGCGTCGAGTAGCTTGATCTCTGGATGGATCAAAACCTTGCGATAGTAAAAAAACAGGGTCCAGACTGAAATAGCTATAAGCCAGTCCACTAATCGATAGAAGAATATGAATCTCTTATGAAAATTCATCCTATCTAAATCGGAGTAAGAGATAGCCGAATGCTATGATGATCACCAGCAATACACTGGCTAATTGGACTGATTTATGGATCATACTGACGAATAGCAGGATCTCGTCACGATGCTCAGGATATCTGGTCAAGACTTCCTTCTCCATTTTCTCCTTATTGAAAAAATGACTGGTGTTGAACTGTATTTTATTCTGAACCAGATACTTGTAATGCTTAAACACTTTAGCTCTGAAGTAAATGTTTACTACGAGCATAGCGACAAAAGCCGCAACAATGATCAAGAATAGTAGATTATACATGATGTAGTTTCGGAGTATCTAACAGTTCGTCTATAAAGCGTCTATCATCGTCTGTCGAAGTCATTAAGACTATAAAACTATAT
>CAZFWJ010000180.1:0-2146 GCA_964522505.1 uncultured Saprospiraceae bacterium | reverse complement strand
GGAGCGCAAATATATACGCTCCTACATACTACGGCAAGTTTTATGCCGCATATTTAGGTGAGGCGTATTATTTGATTCTTTAACACCCCTTTTGTTTACAATTGATTCTCATTTTAGCACACATTAACTTTTGCCAATTTTCTTAACGAGACTTTGACATTGGCCCCTCTCCGTTTGTCTTCTGGCGGATAACATAAGAGTGCTAAGCGATATAGATTTGTCATTATGAGAGTATTATTGATTTTCTTTACAGCACTGTTTTTCTATTCATGCGGACACGCTCAAGAAGAGAGCACGACAATGAATGATGAAGACAGATTGATGTTATTAAGGCTATTAATTTATTCTGATGAAAATAATGATGCTGTCTTCGAACTAATTGATAGAAACTGGGAAGATGGCATGATAGCACCCATGGTAGAAATACAGCGCCTAATATCAGATAGAGTCTTATTCAAGAGAATCAACACGCTACTAAAGGATAAGACTGGTCAAAAGCACAATGAGTTTTTTGAGTGGATGGATTGGTTATGGGAAGCCAAAATTCCTAACAAACCATACTACTTCGAATTTAAAGCTGACCTATATACAAGTATCGATGAGAAGTTCGCGACCTACTTCAGAGAGCGATCTGGTGAATCTAATGTACAACTGGAAGAAATCGTGTGGGGCGGCGTGGTACAAGATGGTATCCCGCCATTACGATATCCAGAACTGATCTCGGCCGATAAGGCTAGGTATCTCGATGATGACAATATTGTGTTCGGTATGTATGTTAACGGTGTTGCTAAGGCATATCCTAAGCGCATCTTGGCATGGCATGAGATGTTCATAGATGAATTTGATGGTCTTGAGATAGCAGGTGTCTACTGTACTCTTTGCGGTACGGTGATCCCATATAAGACAGAACATAAAGGCGTACGTCATGAGCTTGGGACCAGCGGGTTCCTCTTCCGGTCTAATAAGGTGATGTATGACAGAGCTACCCAGACATTATGGAACACCATTGAAGGTAAGCCGATCTTAGGCCCCTTGGCCGATGAGCCTATCGAGCTTGAGGTATATCCCGTAGTCACGACGACCTGGGGCAAGTGGAAAGCCCAACATCCAGAGACTCAGGTGCTATCCCTTAATACAGGTCACCGTAGGGACTACGGCGAAGGAATTGCATACCAATCATATTTCAACACTGATGAGCTGATGTTTCCAGTACCCTTAACGGATAAAAGATTAAAAAACAAAGACGAAGTCCTTATTGTGCGGGCTGCAGAAATTACTACGGATCCCCTAGCCATCTCGATTAAGCATATGAAAAAAGAACGTTTTCATAAGGATATGATCGGCGACACTGACTTTGTCGTTGTAGCCGATCATACTGGTGCATCACGAGCCTATAATAGTGCTGGAGTAGAGTTTGTCTCACTTGATGATCAACAGTTAATTGATAGTGAAGGCAATGCTTGGATGGTTAACGACACCTATCTCAAAGGACCTGAGGATAAGATATTACATCAGCTTCCGAGTCATAATATGTTTTGGTTTGCTTGGTTTAATACGTATCCAGAGACACGGTTGGTGGAATAGATGAAATCATCTACTCTTTATAGATGCCTTTAATATAGAGTGCAATCGGACCAGCCTGGTTAATCCGCCAATGATCATGACTTGACGCCCTTGAGTAGGTCGTACCTATTTCATATCCTTCTCCATGGCTAAAGAACAACCAGTTTTTCCCTCTATTTCGATACCATATGCGGAGGGTTTCAAAGGTTACAATAATATCTTCTTCAATTAATAATGCTCGATCAATGATGTTTGTAGAAATCCACTTGTCTTTTCTATAGCTCTTGGCGAAAGCCTCTTTTTTTAATAGCGATTTCTGTGGTAATCCTGAGTCACTTATCTGATAAACATTCACCCTAAACAAAACACTATCCACCGTATTAAACCTTGTATGAAAATTGACCTCCTTGATATAATATGGGCTGCCGGGATATTCAATTTTTAACCCCCATTCTTTGCCCACCCCATAATTCGATTTACCAGTATGGACCGTCGTGGTTTTGTTGTTTTCGCTTCTACCAATGATAAAGGCGTCTAGTCTATTTCCAATTATTTCTACAGGCGCAATCTGATACACCACCGG
>CAZFWJ010000179.1:0-2201 GCA_964522505.1 uncultured Saprospiraceae bacterium | reverse complement strand
AAAGAAATAGTCTCTTGATAAGTCACAATGCAAATAACTGATTTTATATTACTCCATAATCCGATGAGTACTGAATAATTCTAATTCTCAAGACGAACATAAGGTTGACTATGACTACATCATATGTGGCGCTGGATGCGCGGGCCTTAGCTTAGCCCATCGATTGTCTGATGATAGGTTTGCAAATAAAAAGATACTGCTACTCGACAAATCTCCCAAAACTGAAAATGATCGCACCTGGAGCTTTTGGACTGACAAGCCCCATCGATACGATGACATCGTTTACCACCGCTGGGATCGAATCCACTTCTATGGGGATCGAGAGCTTGATCTGCTCGACATCAATCCGTATTCCTATCAATCTATCAGAGGGTTAGATTTCTATCGATACACACTTGAGGCTATTAAGTCTTGCACACATATAGACATCAGATATGAAGCTGTAACCGATATCAGTTCAGAAGCGTCTGGTATAGCCAAGGTGTCTACCAATACAGGTGACTACTTAGGACAGGTAGTATTCACCAGTATCGTTGACAATTTTCCTGACCAAGATTTTCATTTCGTATGGCAGCATTTCAAAGGTTGGGTCATTGAAACTAAAGATGAGGCCTTTGATGATCGAACTGCCACATTTATGGATTTCAGAATTGATCAGCATGGAGAGACCCGGTTTTTTTATGTGCTGCCATATTCTAAGAATAAGGCACTAATTGAGGCGACTATATTTTCTAAGGAGCGATGGCCAGCAGAACAGTATGACCCATTGATCAGAAACTATATATCAGACTATCTCGAGTTGGGAAACTATAAAAAAGTAGAGGTTGAGTATGGAGCCATACCTATGAGTACAAGCCGATTTAGTAGGCTGCGCTCTAGATCAATTATTCCGATTGGCACTCTTAATGATGCGGTTAAGCCATCGTCGGGATATGCCTTTGTTAGAATCCAAGAAGAAGCGGATCAAATCATAACACTGTTGACAGAGCAAAAGTCCATCATTCTTAGGCGCACAGGACGATTTAGATGGTATGATAGGACTCTATTGGACGTGATCATAAGAGAAAAGAAAAGCGCCAAACATATCTTTTCAATGATGTTTCAGCATAACTCTCCACAGGAGATATTTAAGTTTTTGAATGAGAAAACTTCCATATGGGAAGAAACCAAAATCTTCTGGACACTTCCGTTTTGGCCTTTTCTGAGCTCTTTTTTTTACAGCAATGTCTTAAATAAAACAAAAAAGTAAGGCTAAGTGAACTTTGGGCTTTATTTGATCGTCTATAGGTCATAACTTTAGGTACGAATATTGCTTTTACATGTAAAGGCAGAATAACAAAAGAATATGATACTATATCGCATTATACTTTTCGCTTTTCTATTGGGTACAACTCACATAGCGACAGGACAGAAATCAGCATCTCAAGATGAAGGCATCAATTGGTACACATGGGAAGAAGCTCAAGAGATGTCTGCTACTAACCCGAAGAAAATCTTTGTAGACTTATATACCAACTGGTGCGGATGGTGCAAAAGAATGGATGCGACGACATTCAAGAATCCCGAGGTTATCAAGTACCTCAACGAAAATTTTTACCCTGTTAAATTCAACGCCGAGCAGAAAGAAGCGATCACCTTCAACAACAATGAATTTACTTTTGTACAATCAGGAAAAAGAGGTGTCCATCAGCTAGCCTATGCATTATTAGATGGTCGGTTAGGCTATCCAGCATTTGTTATGTTAGACGAGTCATTTGCGCGGATTATGATTTCTCCAGGATACAAACAAGAAGCTCAACTCTTGCAAGAACTAACTTTTGCTAAAGAGGAGCAGTATAAGGTGATGTCGTGGGAGGATTTCCAAAAAGCTGAGTGAGCTACGCTCTACTATTCTGATATTAAGTATAATTCTGCAACGCCGTAGTACTACTACGTCCAGAATAATTGGTGCCACAGTCGCTATTGCTTGATTATTAGCACACCTGCTTCTAAGGATTGTAGTTAGTTATGGCAATTTTCTTCTTACCTAAATTACGGGCACGCTGCATCCATGGCTTATGTGGTGGCTAACATCTTCAGATCTCTTTGCTATCCGAACTAAATTTTAATGAAACACTATTGACGCAGTGCCTGGTATTCTTAGCAGTGAACCTTTCTCCTATGAATACATGCCCTAAATGACCATCACATCTATTGCATAC
>CAZFWJ010000178.1:0-2283 GCA_964522505.1 uncultured Saprospiraceae bacterium | reverse complement strand
AGATCAGGTAAAATAGTGCCCAGCATAAGGTGACTTCGAGGATGTATTGTAGCATTGGGTTTAGTTTTTAGATGATTTGGCAAAACCAGTTACCACAATTTCATCGAAGATGACATCGTAGCGATCAGGGACATCGAAAGTTGATTTTTTATAGTCAATAAGAGCTCTGTGTTCATCCTGTAATCGGAAGGTTATAGGAATAATAATCGCTGTACTTGTAGATCTTCCATTCACCATTCTTGGAGTCCATCGACCTTTTTCTTTTAATCCGTCGAACACTGACATAAATTCAGCATTAGCGTCGATCCCACTGCTTTCATATATGGTAAAACCTTCTCCAAGGATTCCATCTTCATCTATATGTATGCCGACATAATTGGTTCCCTGAACAAGATTAGTTCTCAATGATTTAGGATATTTGATGTTTTTGTAGAGATATTCTAATAAGGAGGTTTTGCTACATTCGGCATCATCACATCCTGGATAAAGTGCCATTGTAGGGTTGAGTAAATGAGGAGGATCTTTGAACTCTACTTTAACTGGTATGGCTGCTTTTATGAGATCTTTATTTAGTACTGTAAGGAATCCTTTCTCTTCATTTACTGTATAATCTATTCCTTCTTGGAGTGTTTCTCCATTGGCAGACACTTTGAGATAATCCTTGCCAAATGGAGTTCCTATATATATATAGCTATTATGCTCACTAATTGGATAGGACCCATTAATGAACATAGATCTAAACCATTTCTGACGCTCTGATACGTCTTCTTTCTTCTTTGGCTCGTCATCATCAGGTTGCGGCGTGATTATAGCGTGTTCACGTACTTCTAAGTTGTTAAAAGAAGGGCGAGCTGTAGAATTGATCTCAATTACGCCATGTTTCCCTTCTTCACCATGATGCTTTATCCCTACAACCGCAGTCATGATCGAAATTGATTTAATCTCACCCATACCGAGAGCTAACAGTTGAGGCATGTCTGCTTTCTGATCACCGATAACAACTAAAGGTGTTTGTCTATTACCCTGCTTGTAGAAATTCTGAATGAGCGTAAGATCAGAATCATCATGAGTTTTGTTCTTATACTCAAGTAGAAGTTTGATGTCTTCGTCTTTTACGGTTTCATCTATCCGCTCAACACCATCACGATACGCCGCAATAATCTCCTTATTCTTGATGACCAGATTGATGTTATACTTATGTGCCTTGGTAGTGAATGGAGTCACCCAATCACTAACCTTTGGATAGCGCTGTTGCATCTTCTTGTGGATTTTCTTTAGTCGTTCTGCCCAGTCTCGCTCATTAACTTGGTTGGACAGCGTACTAAAGTAATTGTCCATCTCAAATTCCAGCAGTTCTCGTTGTTTCTGTGGATGCGAAAGTGGTCGCTCATATCCCATTAAGGCATAGAAACCTTTACTCCCCTTCTCCCCAAATATTTTGACAGCTTCAGCTGGGGTTAGATAATAGATGGCATCAATGGGTTTTGAGACGTCGATAAATTCATTGATTGATTGTGAAAGGATGCCCTCTTGTGTCCAGATCACGGGTATAGACGGATCGTCAAGATCAATGTCTTTGATTGATAGTAATTCTTTTGGAAGAATAGTTCCTACAGAAACTTGGACTTTTTCGAAGTCATCATAAACGTCTAATTTCTCCTCAGTTAATACTTCTTTATACCTCTGAATAAGAATCTCAATCTTAGATGGATTCGATCTGTGGTTATAGCTGAAATTGATAAAGTCTGCCAAGGCTTCAGGGTGATCAAATTTTCTGGTGTACAGAATATCAAGAAGCTCCTTTATATTCTTTTTGGTTATTACGCTATGATCTTCATCTCCCTTGAGTCTCTGCAATGAGTGCTCATTGCGTTTTTGAACAACAAATTTTAAGGACTTGAGATCATTAAATGAATACGTGTGGAATACTGCTCCGTCCTTAGTTCTCGTTTGAGAAGTTGGCCTTATACTATATCCTTCTTCATATCCCCAGCTTATAACAGCGATCATAATCTCACTTTGATCATCTGGATACTTCTTAAAATAGTCTTTGGCTATTATTTCCAATCCTTCAGCAATAGCCTCCTTGTTTCCTGGATTAGCTTTTAATACTTCAGACATTTTAGCCCACAAGGCTTCTTTATCAAACTCCGTTGTAGACTGTTGGATGTAGACCTCACAATCATCATTATCACTTATGGAGTACATTGGAGATTCTATAGAACTATTTGTCCGATTAGCAAACACCATCGTCAGGACAAAAAGGACCGGCACCGCCAAAGC
>CAZFWJ010000177.1:0-2376 GCA_964522505.1 uncultured Saprospiraceae bacterium | reverse complement strand
TGAAAAACCAAACACTGTGCCGAAAAGTAAAAACCCTTAAATATTTTGATATAGCCATGCATAAGTTGCTGATATTCAACATCTTAATAACTATACTGTTTTTTAATAAGTTCCCTTTAACTAAACTTTAGGCTTAGGAATCGTGACATGAGGGGCTTTATAATAGTTGGGTTTATGGTAGATAGCGCTTACGAACTCTTGTTTTTGGTACATTTTCTCCGCCATATCACAGAGATTACCCGCATTGCATTGAGTAGGGCGCACAATTATTTGCTCTGTGAGGGTAATATCCGATTCAAGCAGTTTCAAGGCTCCATGACCACATATATATATAGGTCTGTTCTTATAGTGCTTAGAGAGCTCATCAATTGATTCTTGAGAATATATGTGATTATGCGCTGACTTAACCTCATTGAGTTCCTGGTCATAGATGGCTAAGTACACTTCCATCCTACGTGCATCTATAGTAGGTATGATTAATCCGCCATGATCAATAGAGGCGTCATGGCTAACTCCATAGGCAAGACTCTTAAGAGACGATATAGCTATCAGAGGTATATTCTGAGCATAACATATGGCCTTGGCAGTAGATACTCCTACTCGGAGCCCTGTATACGATCCGGGACCATCAGACACACATACTGCCGTTAGAGCTGACATACTATGGGCCGTGGCACGCAGCAACTGCTTAATCATAGGAGTCAATGCACTGCTGTGGCGCATATGATCATCAAGTGTATGTTCCTTAAGACATGCCCCACCCTGAGACAAGGCTATAGAGCAAGTCTCTGTAGCTGTCTCAATGCATAGGATTAATGACATAGGCTACTTCAGTAATGATCGGTAACGCTCAGTATCGTTAATTAACTTGATTGCCTCAACAACCTCAGTGTCATTTTTTAACATCTGTCTCGTCTTACCCTCTTGATAGAAGTATCTCTTAACGATCTCCAGTTCTATCTCATCCTGAATTGCTGCCTGATATTCATCAAGATCATCTGCCTTAAGATCAGCTATCTTCTTTTCGATAGTACTAATATCTGTATCAATAATAGTTACCTCATGGTTCTCTGCTGCCTCCTTTAAATCTGCAAGTTCTTCCTCGGCATCAGTCAAATAACTGAATTTGTGATCACTCAAGAAGCGCTTAAAGCCCGCATAGTCATCATATTGGAATGCCTCAAATGACTCTAATGAGTCTATACCGTTCACGTAGTCGTTAACATACTTAAAGACCATATCCTGTTCTTTCAATGCCTCTATGATCTCAGGATCTTTAGCCGGGACCAGCTTCACATCAGGAATGATACCTCCCCCATCAAGTACGGGCCTGCCATTCTTAGTATGGAATATAGCACGCTCTGAGTCAGGAATATCCTTGGGTTCTCCATTTTCATAGGCCACACTTTGGATACATCGTCCTGACGGAATATAGTATTTAGATATGGTGACCTTAATTCTTGAGTTATAACCTACTTCTTGATGATTCTGTACGAGGCCCTTGCCATAGGTGCGTTGTCCCATAATCACACCTCGATCTAAATCTTGAATGCTGCCTGAAACTATCTCTGAGGCAGAGGCAGATCGATTATTGACCAATACAATAAGAGGCAGATCGGTATCGATTGGTAACCTTCTTGTCGAATAATTCTGGTCTCGCTCTCTAACCTTAGCCTTGGTGGACACCACAGGTGTGCCATTAGGAATAAACAGTCCCAGTATATCTACAGCCTCTGACAGCAATCCACCACCGTTAGACCTAAGATCTAACACTATGCCTTCCAACTCATCTTCATTGCGCAATTCTCTGAATGCCTTAGCAATATTTTTAGAGGCGTTCTGCGTAAATGTGGTGAGGTTGATATATCCTACATTGTCACTGATCATTCCTGAATAAGGCACATTAGGTATTTCTACACTTGACCGAGTCAATATAATCGGATAGCTCTTACCCTCAGCAGGGCGATTAATTGTCAGATTCAGAGATGTGCCAGGATAACCTCGGATGAACTGAAGAACGTCATCATAAGACCTGTTGGCGGCAGACTCTCCGTTTATTTTAGTAATCTGATCACCTACCTTTAATCCTGCCTCTTGAGCAGGGCCCTGATCATAAACTTCTACGATCGTAAACTTGTCATCTATCTCTTTACTCGCAGCGCCAAGACCATTATACTTATTATCAGTAGAGATTCTATAACTCTCAACCTGCGACTCACTATAATATACAGTGTATGGGTCAAGACTATTCATCATGGCATCGATACCTGTACGCATGAGTTGATTAGGTTCTATATCATCGACATAATGCGTATTGAGTTGCTTATAGACATTGGTGAATATCTCGAGATTCTTAGCAATCTCAAATAGCTTGTC
>CAZFWJ010000176.1:0-2380 GCA_964522505.1 uncultured Saprospiraceae bacterium | reverse complement strand
ATGACTTTTCATCGAGCATTTGATAGTATCTCGGATCAACAGGAAGCCCTTACTCTTCTGAAGGAATATGAGATAGATACCGTCTTAACTTCTGGTAGGCCAGGAGCGGCAATTAACAATATAGGAATCCTTCAAAAGCTGCATCAGTGGTCTGAGGATATTGACATACTCATAGGTGGTGGAGTAGCGCTTGATAATGCTGAGCGCTTGCTACGACATACTGGGAGCACAACGCTCCATGCAAGCCTCAATGTTGACGGCAAAAAAGAAAGCCCCGAACAAAAAGTTCAGAGCCTAAAAAAATGTCTTTTAGGTTAATCTTAGACCTTAGCACCTTACGACTGATAGATATACCTTAGCGATTTTATGGTCTTGATTTTTGGCTCTTTATATCTAAGGAAAAGAACAATAATACATCAGAGAACAATGATTGTGTAAATCAAGTTGAAAATACCTCCACGCTGGTCGGCATGAAAAGCAGGTTAACAACATTACTAGGTCATTGATGTCGGAAGCCTCACCAAACGACTAATTAGTCGCTCCTATCGTCGTTTTGAAAATTGGGTATTAGATCATTTATGAAAGATTCTGACCTTCTTAGCACTTAACCATAATATCTTATGGACATGATCCCAAAATCCACCAAGAATCGATATTAATCACTTATATCATCTTAGCGATCATGTTGTTCTGTAAACGCCTTACTCGCATAATTATATAGCAAGAAGCATACTACTGCAATAACAATTAGACCAGGGATACTTCCAAATGGGCGCTCAGCAATAGCTAAAATATCAGCACTTTCATAGATAGCAACAGGTATTGCTAGAACTATTCCTACAAGTGCTTCACCAGTGATCAAGCCTGAAGCGAAGAGTAGTCCTGTGCTTTCGCTACTTTGTTTACTGGTTTCGAGATCTGCAACTTTTGAGGCATTGTCTTTTTGATACTTAGATACCGCCCATGCTATCAGCCCTCCCAGCATGATTGCACTATCCAGTTCAAATGGTAGATAGATGCCTACTGCAACTGCTAATACGGGAATCCTAAAGTCAGATCCTCGCTTCTCCTGATATACATCAAGTAAGATGATGGCAACGCCTATCGCCATACCAGCATAAATCATCGGCCATGGTAGATTACCATTGAAGACCCCCTCTGCGACACTCTGCATGAGGGTCGCCTGTGGCGCAGTAAGCGAATCGGGATTAGCCTCTGTAGCTGGTCCAAATCCATATGCACTATGTAATAGTTGTAGTACAAGGGGCATAACGATGGCCGCACTTATGACGCCGACCATCTGCATAATCTGTTGCTTTTGAGGCGTTGCACCGAGGATATGTCCAGCCTTGAGGTCTTGCATATTATCACCAGCGATAGCTGCAGCACAGCATACCACTGCACCAATTAATATAGCTGCTGCGGGTCCTTTCTCAGAATCACTGCCGAGTATGAGCACTAAGATGAGCGAGGCAGTAAGTATAGTAGCAATAGTAACTCCTGAGATCGGATTGTTAGAGCTACCCACAAGTCCCGCCATATAACCCGCTACTGCGGAGAATAAGAATCCAGCGATCACCATAAATACAGCCATCATACCAGAAATGACCACATCATGGATCTCTCGTAGATAGATGATAAATACAGGGATGATCATAATCCCTATGGCGACCATCACCCATGACATGGGAGTATCTCTTTCAGTTCGCTTCAGCTTGGAGACATCCACTTTATTCTTTAATGCATCCAGTCCACTTTTTGCAGCGAATCCTATTGAGCTGCGTAGCTTGATCAGCGCCCAGAGACCTCCAACGACCATGGCACCTACGCCTAAGTATCTGATCTGTGAGGTCCATATCTGCCAACCTGTATCAATAGCTTCCTGACCGCCTCCGACAGATATGTCATTAGCGATGATATGCCACGGTATAGCTATCCACCAACTGATTACACCACCAGCAAATACAAGGAAGGAGATTCGCAGACCTACAATGTATCCTACGCCAATCAGCGCCGGCGATAGATTGACGCCCATATATCCATAAAACTTGCCGCCTAAGTAGCTGGCACCTTCGCTAACTCCTGCCCACAGGCGCAGTCCTGATTCGCTCAGCTTGACGAGTGCGCCTATTACCGAACCTATCAATAGAAACTTGACAGCTTTGCCCCCTTTCTCACCAGTCTTAAGAACCTCCGATGTCGCAACACCCTCGGGGAATTGCAACTTTTGCTCGACTATTAATGCTGATCTAAGAGGTACAGTAAAGAGAACTCCAAGAATACCGCCACTCAAGGCGATGAGGACAGTCTCCCAATAGTTGAACTCCGACCAATAGCCCATCAAAACAAGGGCAGGTATGGTAAAGATCACCCCAGCTGC
>CAZFWJ010000175.1:0-2392 GCA_964522505.1 uncultured Saprospiraceae bacterium | reverse complement strand
TGATCTATCCCAAAGATGAAGAATCATCAGGCTCTTGGATCATCATCTCTGATACTAATCAGCTGGTCTGTATACTGAATGGAGCCTTTGAGAGACATGAGCGTAAGCTACCCTATCGACTGAGCAGAGGAGTAATGGCCAAGGAGTTCTTCTCCTATTCTGATGCTGATGCATTTATCAAGGAGTTTGAGTTTGATGGAATGGAGCCCTTTACGTTGATCATCGTTGATGGAGGCATACTCTATGAATTGAAGTGGGACAGTAATGAGCTTCATGTTAAGAAGCCTGAACATACCCAGATGCACTTATGGGCATCAGCGACCTTATATAACGAGGAACTCCAACGAAAGCGTCAACAGTGGTTCAAAGAGTGGAAGGACAAGACTATGTGTATGAATCAAGGTTGCATACTATCATTTCACAAGAATGGTGGAGAAGGAAACCCTCAATCAGATGTAGTTATGAACTACCACGACCTAGTCAAGACCACAAGTATTACGTCGGTCATAAGCGAACATGGTAAGTTTGAAATGAGGTTTGAATCTCTTGAAAACAATCAGGTTACTAATAGAACTATAGCAAAGTCCACTTCTTAAATTCTGTCCTGATTAACCAAGCTGCCGCAATAAAAACAATAAGATTGACCGGGAGCATGGAATAATAAATGCCATTGACCCCAAAGAACAGCGGTAATATCAAAACGACTGGTACGAATATGGCAAGCTCTCTTGCTACTAACATGAATCCAGCAATCCGGGCTCGACCGATCGATTGAAACATCGTTACGCCCATTAAAAAGAATGGAAAAACGATGTAACTAAGCATCTGTATCCTAAAATTAGAGATATCCGTTGCCGTAAAAGTCGCATCTGGGAGCATCCACGATAGTATAGTCGTCGGGAATATGAGCTCCAATACCCAAAAGACGAACAGCATAAAAGTAGAGACCTTAGCGAACAGCACAAACGCCTCTTTTACTCTGGTCATCTGCTCTGCGCCGAAATTAATCCCGACGATAGGCTGTAACGCCTGCGAAAAGCCAAATATCGGCATCACCATAAACATCATGATGCGATAGCAGGCACCCATAAAGGCAATATGCCAATCATTGCCATAGTGTGCTATAGACCTAAAAACAAATATCTGCTGAACCAAAAACATCAGCTGCATCATCATTGCAGAAGCACCTACACTGAGGATAGGCTTGACAATATATTTTTCAAGGCTCCAGTACGAGAAATTAATTCTATAGCTCGCTCGTCCTCGCAAGAAATAAACCAACCCCGCTATAGTGAGTAGGAACATTGCTAACACGGTTGACCAAGCCGCACCCTCTACACCCCAGCCTAAGACAACAATGAATATAGGGTTCAGGATGATGTTGAGGATGGTAGCTGCGATGAGATAGGTCATCGCTTCATTCATTTTTCCCTCAGCGCGGATCAAGGTGTTGAGTACGAGACCATATATCCGTACAAAAGCTCCTATCATCATAATGCGATAATATAGTGCCCCAATTACCACCAAGTTGCCCGAACCTCCCATTAATTGGATCAACTCCTCGGCAAAGAACAGTCCAAACGTGGTTAGCAACAATGATACGATTATAGATATAACCGTAGCACTCCCAAAAATCTTCTCTTGAATATCAACTTGATTCGCTCCTATAGCAATGCTTAGCAGTGAGGAACCTCCTACGCTGACCATAGCCGCACAGGCGTTCGTCAACATCGTCAACGGAAATGCCAACGAGACGGCTGCAAGAGCTTCTTGTCCTACATACTGTCCTATGAACAGTGCATCCACAAACGTATTAAGGCTATTAATAGACATGGCTATAATGGCCGGCAACGAAAACTTGATCATCAGAGAATAGATGCTCTTATTGAGAATTTCCTCACGCAGCTCATTGTTAATAGTCTTGCTCATACCTTACTAATGCCTCAACTCAGCTTAATTATAGACTTAGTAATTGATGCGCTAGCCACGATCTTATCAGCTACATATGCCTTAGATTCGATGAATGCCAGACTCTTACCTCGCTTAACGACACTTGCAATTAAAGAGAGCTCAGCATCCAATCTTACAGGGCGTAGGACCTGCACATTGATCTGATGTGTGACACCCGACTCAGATTCATCGATCATACTCAATAGCGCACTATAAGCCGCAACATCGCATAGGGCATATATCAACCCACCATGCATGACTCCAGCCGGGTTCATCATCTCCTCTGTCACCTTGACGGCAAGCCTTGATGTACCTTGATCGACATGCAACGATTGTAATCCCCATGAGAAATGCAGGGGCCACGATCTTACCTTATCAAGTTCTTTCTGATTCATATGAAAGCTGGAATAAAGTGCAATAATAGAATAACTTCATCTGTGGG
>CAZFWJ010000174.1:0-2539 GCA_964522505.1 uncultured Saprospiraceae bacterium | reverse complement strand
ACCAAGATCAATCACTTCAATATCCTCAAAATGTTTCTCAAGGGTAAAAAGACTTTTGGAGAGCATCAAAATCTACTAAAAACCATTAGAAGGACTTTTTCTCAGGAGGAATTTGAGATGATCAAAAAGAGTAATAAAAAGGTAATTGTCACTGTTGCAAACCTCTCACTTAACATCGTCGAATATAAGTACATAGCTGACTGTAGTTATGAAGAGTTTACCGAATGGATGTGGATATCTACGAGCTTCATTCCATTTATGAGTATTGTTAACAAAGATGGATATGACTATGCCGACGGCGGATTTGGTAGCCGTATACCTATAGAAGAAGCAATCAATGCCGGAGCTACAGAGGTTGATGTGATCGTCTTGAGTCCTAAATATTCTATTCCAGAGAAAGAAAGTATCAATAATGCTTTTGATGTCTTACTTAAGGCAATGGAATTCATGCATAACCGTATCGGTAGACACGATATTTACATAGGCCATCTTCAGAGCGTGTATGATAACAATGTCCATGTCAACTTCATCTTCACTCCAAGAGTTTTAACGGAACACTCATTTATTTTTTTCCCTAAGGAAATGGAGGCCTGGTGGGAGGAAGGTTATGAGTATGCCAAAGAGATGCACAAAACTGGCAATCTGGAATAATAGTGGCCATAGTATATGATTTGTTAAAAAAGAGTATACTTTTGAAGGGTGAGAATATTAGCACACATCAACAGATCTTCAGCTAGGCGCTGCAACAGGCGTAGGACCCCTTGGTCCTAAATATCATTTTCTCCCAAGCAGGGTGTTGTACCCTGTTACAATAAATTTATTTTTTCCTTTTACTTCTTTTTCTAACTACAATGAATAACAACGTATCGATTCGTGTCGCTAGCACCCAGGACATCATACATTGCCAGACTATCTCTGATTGGTATGTACTGTCCTCCAAGGAGAGAGGCACTGGCATCGCCACCCGATCCTCACAATACCTAGAGGAGAAGATCAGAAGTGGTAACGCCATCATCGCCTTCATAGGAGAGCAACTTGCAGGATTCTGCTACGTGGAGGTATTTAGTTCTGGAGAATATGTATCCAACTCTGGCCTCATTGTAACACATGAGTTTAGAGGGAGAGGGCTGGCTAAGACGATCAAAGAAGTCGCATTTAACCATGCAAAGGGCTCTAATCCAGATGCAAAAGTATTCGGTATTACAACGAGTGATATTGTGATGAATATTAACAGCGACCTTGGTTACAGGCCTGTATCATTTAACCAGCTTACCTCTGATGAAGAATTTTGGAAGGGATGTAGCAGCTGCCCCAATTATGACATCCTAACTAGAAATAACAAGAAAATGTGTCTCTGCACTGCGATGGTGGCACCTTCAAAAAATAATGACATGAATAAAGACTTGATCCTAGCCTATAGTGGCGGACTCGATACCTCGTATTGCATCCTTCATCTAAAAGAGCAGGGATATAATATCCATGCCGTAAATGTTAATACTGGAGGGTTTTCTGAGCAGGAAATAGAGGAACTCAGAGAACGAGCACTATCGATGGGAGCTACATCATTTAAGAGCATCAATAACGAACAAGAATATTATGCTAAGTGTGTGCGGTATCTGATCTATGGTAACGTCCTCCGTAACAATACTTATCCACTCTCAGTAAGTAGCGAGCGCGCATTTCAGGCTATAGTCATCTTGGATTATGCCGTAGAAAAAGGATACAAGTATGTGGCTCATGGGAGTACTGGGGCTGGGAATGACCAGATAAGATTTGATACAGTATTCGAGAGCTTAGCAGGGGATATCGAAGTGATCACACCGATAAGGGATCAAAAACTCTCACGACAAGAGGAGATTGACTTTATCAATGCCAAGGGATTTGACTGGAAGTCAGAAAAGAAAGATTACTCAATCAACCAAGGCTTATGGGGAACCAGTATTGGTGGAAAAGAGACCTTAGGCTCTCGAGAGACGCTACCCGAGCAAGCATATCTCCATCACTGCGAGCAAGAGGAGCCAACTGAAATTAGTATTACCTTCAGTAAGGGTCAACCTATCGCCCTTAATGGAGAGCGAACAGATACGCCCATTGCGCTCATTAAAGAACTGAACGCAATCGGTAATCAATATGCTATAGGTCGTGATATGCATGTCGGAGATACCATTATCGGAATTAAAGGACGGGTCGGATTTGAAGCCCCAGGAGCTTTGATGATCATTAAGGCACATCACCTCCTCGAGAAGCATACCTTGAGCAAGTGGCAGACTTATTGGAAAGAGCAACTCGCGAACTGGTATGGAATGTTTCTACACGAGGGTAAGTATTTCGAACCAGTAATGCGAAACATCGAAGGCTTCCTAACAGACAGCCAAGATACCGTCAATGGCACCGTCTTCATCAAGTTATCGCCATACCGATTTGAGCTCATAGGCATCGAGTCAGAAAACGACCTCATGAATAGCTCCTTTGGGCAGTATGGCGAGATGAATAATGCATGGACAGGAGAAGACGCTAAAGGCTTTACAAAAATCTTCTC
>CAZFWJ010000173.1:0-2591 GCA_964522505.1 uncultured Saprospiraceae bacterium | reverse complement strand
AGGGTTTCTACTTCTTCGCCTTCGAGCAAGAGTGTTTCTTTTTCGTCCAGTAGTATGAGTGAATTCTCTTGTTCCCACTGCTCGAGCATTTTGAGCCCTTCTTCCTCAAATATGCCATTCTGTAAATCTATGCTGCCCATGAAGCTCTCGGACATCTCCATGAACCGCTCCATCTCACCTACTTTATTACTCACATCATCAGCCACTTGCTCAAGCGCCATCTCAAACATAGCTCTCTTATCCTTATTGCCTCGGATCACATTCATCGCACTAGACATGGCACTGTGACTGGCCTTCATGGCTTTGAGTTCCTGCTCTTTGATCTCCACCTGATCAGCCACATCTTCTTTCAGGATTTCAGAGTTGTCATACATCTTCTTAAGCACTCGATAGAGTATCTCCATCTTACTGTAGAGCGCTTCATACTTGATGTTAGACTCTTTAAGGCGACCAGCTTTTCTACTTCGCAAAATCATCTGAGATTTCTCATCAGATTTTTTCGCGGCTTTTGCCAGCGAAAGATTAGAGGAGATTTCTTTTTTATTCTTAAGGATGAGCTCTTTTAGTTTATGCATTTGCCCTCTCAATTGAAGAATCTGCTTATTCATCTTCTTGAGGTTGCCAGTCATCTCATCCACATAATTCTTAAGGATACCGATAGGATCTATCTGTACGAAGAGGCTGGTAATCCATCTCATCATACTCTTGTACATATACCACACAAGGCCGCGAGCTTTACTGTCGAGGGCCATATAGATGATCAATCCAAGGATCATAATTATTCCCGCTAAACCCAACATTGTAGAGGTAGCCGCAATTATGGCAGGTAGTGCGCTAAAGATCAGCCACCCACCACCAATTAATATTCCTCCTATGGTGATTGCTCCAGTAACTCCTTCCGGCTTGCGCCAAAATGATTTTGGCTTGTAAGTATTATCCATATTGTCCTAATAACTACTGTAGATTTAAGACCTAATCTATTGCTAAAGTTCCTGATTAATTAACTCTTTCGACAAAATAGCTAAAATCTAAGAAGTAGTAAAGTGTCAGTCTTTATGATCGATGATTGTTACAGCCTATGAGTTAGATCGCAAAGGGGCAGTGAGTGTCCTGCCGATACTGACAAAGGATCTGTGATTAAGTGGGAATTCCATGATTACATGCAACATACTGAGCAGCGCAATGAACATGATGCCCACCTTAACATCTATAAGATGAAGTGCGATCGAGAGTATCCAGATACTGGCAGAAAGCAGAAGTTGGCCCTTAGGAACCTTATACCACTTAATGACCTCCGTCTTAGAAAACCAGTTCAGGTAGTGATACGTATAGGCGAAGGCGATAAATCCCTGTATCCTCAGACCATTCGGTGAGTCCAATACGAAGGTGTCAGAGACGGAATAAATCACCGAGTTCACACTCTGATTGATCCTAAAGAAATCACCTTCTAAAAATATGTTTTGGACATATGGATTACTCAATAGTCTCCCATCTATATCTGGGATTACGAAGAAAAGTAGATTGCAGATCACAAACACTACAAAAGACAGGATGCCCAAGGTCGATCGAGACTTAAGCGCGCCATCTAATATGAAAGCTCCGGTAAATAGAGTCGTGTGGATTAATGTAGGGATTAAAATCCCAATAATCATTGAGAAATAGAAGTTGCTGGACAGGAATAGACCTATAGTGAAGGCAATTAATCCAATCCCAACCAATATGCCCCTTTTAGTAGGCTTGTTTAGAAAATAGGAAAGAAAGAAGGCAGCGGCGATGAGTGCGATCAGAGCCCTGGATATATATACTTCTGTAGTTAGTGGATGGTCTACAAGGCCGAGTGTATGATCCAAATCGATCAAGATGATCAGAGCTACCACGGCAAGCCCAATGACAAGTAAAATAGGCCAAAGAGAAGCTGCATGAGTAAAAAAGTTGCGCTCCTTTAGCCATGACAGCTCAGTCATATAATGCAATGGACCCAAGATGATATAACTGAATAGAAACAGCTCGAAGGGGTAAATCAATGCCGCTATAAATGAAAATAGCATCAATACAATATTGATGCTATCTATTTTTTTATTCATGATTAAGTAAACTTAGCCAATGCGCTGAGCACTTCGCTTTCGCTGTCTGAGATAAACCATCCCGATTCCCAGCATAATCAGGCTCATAATGATAAGACCCCACTCTCCGAGGGTGGGAATGGCTGTCGCGGCAGATACGGTTATGACGGGGTTTCCTGAGATAGACAATGCAGTAGTCGAAAAGGGACAAAATATTGAAGGTGTAAAGGACCCTGCCGTCGTATAGGTATGTGTGCCAACATATGATCCTTCTTCTGATTTAGATAGCGTTATTGCTGCTGATCCATCTCCTGGCTCTAGGGTAGGTCCGATTCCTTCGTCTTTGATATCCTTATCTTTTTTGCAGAAAAATTCAAGATTAGTTACTGTAAATGTAACCTCTTCTCCTGCAATAGGATTTTCTGGTTCGACTGAAAAACCAATAGATACTCCTCCAAACAGCGAAGTGGTCAGTAAAAACGTGCTGAAGATTAGCATGAATGATTTCATCATTTAAATTTTGGGTGA
>CAZFWJ010000172.1:0-2600 GCA_964522505.1 uncultured Saprospiraceae bacterium | reverse complement strand
GGTCATGTAGATCACGATGAGTTATGCGTCTTATACGCCTCGTCCGATTACTTCGTATTCACCTCAGATACTGAAACCTTTGGCAATGTAATCATAGAAGCGATGGCATCAGGTCTTCTATCTATCATAGCCGATGGGGGAGGATCAAGAAGTTTGATCAATCATGGTGTAACGGGATATAAGGTAGAACCCACTGATGCTGAGGCGTACTTAGAGAAAATAGAACTTCTGGAGAACGATGCTAATCTCAAGGCGACTATCATAAATAATGCATTAGCTGATGTTCAGCAATTCTCATGGGACACGCTCGTAGATGGATTGCTGAGTGATTATGAAGAAGTCTCTACACCCATATATACACATAGCCTCTCCGCTTAGTTGGCAGTAGGTGATATAGTAGTCTATAGAAATTTGCCTTATTGACGTTTTCTAAACAACATATTAGCTCTGGTCTTAAGTGGCTCCTGATCCTGATTATTTTCGGAAGCCTGCTACTGTTCATACGACAGACCAATTTTGCAGAAGTGTCGAAGTATCTACAATTGATAGGCTTCGGCTACGTGTACATCATATTAGTCACGCTTGTAGCTATGCTGATGGGTACTATTGCTTGGCGTTACACATTTGATGAAGGATCAATAGAGCACATACCTTTTCTAAAGCTATTCACGATCCGATTAGTAGGGGAGAATATAGGACTCCTCAACCCATCTAATATTATCGGTGGCGATGCCTACAAAGGTTATCTGCTGTCTAAAGAGGGGGTGCCATATCATAAGAGTACCTCGTCAATAGTCCTATCGAGGATGATTATGATGTCCACACAGATTCTGACATTTATCGTGGCCGCTCTGATATTTGCAGTCGCTGTTGAAGGATCAGCCTTGTTGAAGTGGATTACCATAGGAGCTATGGTCCTCATACTCCTCTTGGCAGGTGTAGGCTATTTGATCCTAAGGTTTGGATTGACTGGCCGAGGAGTCCAGCGGGTACTAACTCGATTAGGATGGAGAAGCCTGATCTATAAGTTCAAAAAGATTTACGTACAGCTCAGGTCGCTTTATCGCAACCATAAGAAGAGATTTTATAAGGCCGTTGGCTTCAATGTACTCAACTGGCTGATAGGCTCTTTAGAGTTTTGGTTGATCTTTTACTTTCTATCGACTCAGATCAGTGTGCTCGATGCACTCCTCGTCGATCAAGGCGTCCTGGTACTAAAGAGCTTTGGTGCTTTTATCCCAGGTCAATTGGGAGTAGAAGAGTTTTCTAATAAGGTCATGCTCTCTATTGTCGGAATCAAGGCTACTGGACTATGGGTAGCGGCATCTATCGTGAGACGCTCACGACAGCTATTTTGGATCATCATAAGTGGCCTGCTCTTCATAATTATCAAAAGAGAACAGCAACCCATTGTAGCGCTCAGTCACAGCTGATAGGCGAGTTATTTCATCATTCTTAAAAAAAATGAACCTATGAAAGTAATTGATGTAGCAGAACATTATGCACCCAGTGGCGGAGGGGTGAGGACTTATGTCAATAATAAGATTGATGCAGCTCAGGCCAATGGCGTTAAAATGATTATTCTGGCTCCAGGCCAAGAAGATAAGATCGAATATCGCAATGGAGCGAAGATTTACTGGGTGAAAGGTCCACGACTGATGGTTGATAAGAAGTATGGCGTGTTTAGAAACGAACGAGCTGTACATCAGATTCTTGATCAAGAACAAGCTGATATTGTTGAGGGCGGGTCTGTGTGGTGTGGTGGTGAGATGGTATCTAACTGGTCCGGGAAGGCTAAGAAGATGTGGATCTTCCATCAAGACTTTGTAGCTGCCTATGGGCATAGCCTCTTTGATAGATTTATCAATAGGGATCAGATAGATCGACTGTTTTATCCATTTTGGAGTAAGCTTAGGAGAGTATCGAAAGGTTACGACAGTACCGTGGTGGCTGGAGCATGGTTAGGCAAGCGATTAGAATCATTCAATATCAAGAATCCCGTAGTCGTGCCATTCGGTATTGACAAAGAATTTTTCTCAGTAAGGAACCGTAATGATGAAGCTCGCAGAAGCTTGCTTGCACAATGTGGCAGAACGGAGGATGTGCCCTTATTAATTACGGTCAGTCGCTTTCATCCAGAGAAACGACTTCGATGCCTGTTTGAGGCTGTCAATATCGTCAATAAGACCCAACCCGTAGCCCATATCGTCTTTGGTGAGGGATTCTTACTAAACAGGCATCGTCGATATGCAGAGAACAGCCCAGGCATACACTTGGCAGGATTCACCAGTAACCGAGAAGAACTCGCACAAGCCCTTGCATCAAGCGACTTGTTGCTTCATGGATCTGCGGCAGAGACGTTTGGCTTAGGGGTCGCCGAAGGACTTTGTTCTGGATTGCCTGTGGTTGGTCCATCTATAGGAGGAGCATCGGATCTCATCAATGACCGGTATGGGGTCAGTTATGAACCAGGAAATGCTCAAGCCTGCGCAGATGCTATACAGGCCGCTTTATCTATGAATCGTCGAGAGTGGGCCCCAATTATTAAAGAGCAATCAGAGAATATTCAATCTACCCACGGTCATTTTGAACAACTGTTC
>CAZFWJ010000171.1:0-2604 GCA_964522505.1 uncultured Saprospiraceae bacterium | reverse complement strand
AAGTTGGGGTCTAAGGATTCTTGTTCCTTGTCTTCTATCTGTAATCTTCGGTTATCGACGTCAAAGATACCTCCTCAAGTCCGACAGTCGAGCTTGTAAGTCTGCTAGTTGTTCTGCAGTCATCTGTCCTTTCGTTTAAGCTTATTAAGAAACTAGTTTATCGTCAGATTAATAGAAGAAATCTTCTGCTTCTACATAGAAGTAGAGATCTGCATTAGGGCCAATAACAGGTGCACTGCCGCGCTCACCATATCCCAGCTCACTCGGTATGAACAATGAAGCCTTTGTTCCGATGGGTAGCAGTAAGGCTGCTTCATCCCATCCTGCGATCATCCCTCCAGTTCCCACTTTGAACGGAATACCGCGTCCTCTATCAAATGAGTTATCAAACTCCTCTGCACTTTCCGTCAATGCACCATAGTATTGCATGGTCAGCGTACCATTATTAACAGGCATATCACCAGTCCCTAATTCGTGTATGTAGTATTGTAATCCTGTAGGTGTCTCCTGGACATTGAGATTGCCGTTATTGTAATCTTTAATAGTCTGCTCAACAAGCGCTACCACTTCTGGCTTGCGAGCCTTGATGGCTGCCATCTCAGCCTGTAGTGCTGCTTGTTGTTCTGTGATCCGCGCCTTGTATGCGGTCTCGTCCAGACTTTCTAAGACAATTATCGCATAATTAAAATATTCAATCTCAGAGTATTCTGGCGAAAGTCCCGGGATAGAATCCGTAGGAATCGCAATTATAGCACTATCTCCGACGGTGAGATGAGAGATTACATCTATTACAGGATTCAGTTTGCGAGTTATTTCTTCAGCTCCTGCAACTTTAACAGAAGGTGCGACCTTTTGATTGCGGTAGGTCCGTAATAGTTCACCCTTGTCATCCATTATATCCATCTGGAAGTAGACGTGATCTCCTACTTCGATCTTGTCACCAGTCCCTGCCTTAAACACCTCATACTCATATCCTGAGATAGCGGCTTTCTTCTTACCTGTGGCACTTTCTTGACACGACATAGTGATCATCGTACAGATCAATATGATAAGAGCAAATTGATTTTTCATAATAGACTTTGTTAATTGTTTGGTCAAATTACTTGAGATAATATGGCAAGACTGACACGAACTTATCCACGGTTGCCTCTAACGATTCTTTTGAGGATCCACCAGAGGCGTTCTTATGTCCACCACCATTAAAATGTTCGCTTGCAAGTTCTTGCACTGAGATATCTCCCTTGCTGCGTAGCGAGAGGCGTATGTCTCCTGTAGGCATCTCTCTGATAAATGCAGCGACTTGCATGCCTTTTATTTTGAAGATGTAGTTGACCACACCCTCTGTATCCCCACGAGCGATTTGATATTTTTTATAATCCTGTTTAGTTAAATGAATGACTCCGGCTTTTAGTTCGGGGTATATCTTCATTCTATTGCGGAGCGAATGTCCTAAGATCTGCAGTTGTCGCTCTGTCCAAGAGTTGAAGATGTAATCATTCAGCTGAAAATCATCTACCCCGATCTCCTTTAGATCTGCCGCTACTCTATAAACATTGGGATTGGTCGCATAAGTAAATGACCCCGTATCCGTGATTAAGCCCGTAAACAAGCATGTAGCTATATCCAGATCCATCTTATCAATCTGCCCAAGATCTCCAATAAACTGATAAATCAGTTCGCAAGTCGAGCTCGCGGATGTATCTGATAGGAAATAGTCCGCAATGGGCTCAGGGTCGATATGGTGATCTATCAGTGCCTTGTAGGCTTTAGCATCTTGTACATAAGGGCCAAGCGTATCTACACGGTCTAAACCATTGAAATCGAGGCAAAATAACACCTCTGCTTCCGCCAAGGCGTTGATCGCCTTTTGTTTGTCGTGATCATAGATGATCGCCTCGACAATTCGTGGCATGTACTCAAATATCACTGGATAGTCTGATGGCAGGACAACCTTTACACTATGACCGGATTTTTCTAAAAACAACTTGAGGGCAAGAGACGAACCAATGGCATCTCCATCAGGATTGCGATGCGTGATAATAGCGACCGGCTTAGGTGTAGATAATTTTTGCTTTAGCTCTTCTAATTCTCCCATATCTGAAGTAGATGCGAAAATAAACTTTTAGCTGTACACGACTGATAATTTGTGGTATACAGACAGCGAATGGACATGATCTTAACACTTAAAATCATCGCAGCATCTGGAATAATCTATTCATCCTTGCCGACACATATATCACTATCTAATACTGCCTGATTGAGGTGATTCCATTCTACTTGATCCAATTCTTTAACTGACAATCGGAATAGGTAGATGTGTTTATCCTCCTTTATACAATATTCATAAGATCCATTGACGTGGAGTGTCAATATATCCTTGGAGAAAAAGGCATCATAGAGTTTAATCTTGCCTTTGTAGGACAAGGCTTCTTCTATGGGCGTTGATTCAAATAGTGCATTAGTTACTGGCACAGTGAGCTCTTTATCTCTATTGACTGCAGTCATCAAGCCATCAAAGTACAACTCAAGATATCGCTCCAACTCGGCATCACTTAATCGCTCGTCAAGATCAATCTTCCAAGCAAATGCATAGGACCAAAACAA
>CAZFWJ010000170.1:0-2669 GCA_964522505.1 uncultured Saprospiraceae bacterium | reverse complement strand
GCAAGGATTGATGTAGTTTCTTTGACTGATCCGTCTTGTCCAGGTAATAGTGATGGTTCGGTCCTCGTAGACATTGTGAATCTTACAGGTGCGCTATCTTGTGCATGGGTTGATGAGAATGGAGAACTTGTTACTAATAATTGTAATCTCCTTGGACAAACTGCAGGCTCATATACACTGACTGTCACTGATGAGCTCAATATGAGCGTGATGGAAAGCTTCACACTTATAGATCCATCACCCATAGATATACTCAGTGTTGACACTCTATGCTTTAGTGATGGGGCTAGTGACGGAGAGATAGAGGTTAATTTTACTGGCGGTGCTGGAAGTTACTCCATTGTCCAAACTGATGCGGGTAGTATTGATGGCACCAGCATATTCAATTTAGGTCAAGGCGTTGTGACATTCACAGCTCAGGATGCGGAGGGATGTCAAAGCACTTTTTCATTCACTTTTGATGGTTGTCAAGACGGTGGTGGCCCACCAGTTATTCCTCCAACAGGAGGGCCTACAGACTGTGATGTAGTAAGCACTATAATCAGTCCAAATGGAGATGGGACTAACGAAAGCTTCATTATAGGTTGTCTCAATGACCCAGCGAATGCTGCCACGGTTAATGATTTAGCAGTCTACAATAGATGGGGTCAACTTGTGTTCAATGCCAATAACTATGACAATAGCTGGAATGGTACCGATATGAATGGTGATGAATTAGATGAAGGTGGATATATGTGGGTCTTTATTATTGGACCACCTACACAAAGAGAAATATTTAGAGGAACACTAACCTTGCTGAGATAATGAATACTAATTATATAATTCCTCAATTAGCATTCACTAGAATGAATTATTACAATATCATGAGCCGATTAACATCTCAGACTATGACAAAAGTTATCACACTTTGCGCCTTCATATTGATAAGTATGAGTGTAGATGCCCAGACTAGATTGATAGGAGAGCGATCAGTATATACTCAGTATTATAACACGCCATTTCTACTTAATCCTGGAGCAACCGGACAAAGAGATTACGGTGAAGTAGTTACCTACTATCGAAATGCCTGGACTTCTTTCCCAGGATCTCCTAAAACTGTTACCATCGGATATGATGGTGGTATTGGAAATCGTATTGGTATTGGGTTGGTAGGAGTAACGGACAGTTTTGCAGCGCTTAGAACGACTAAAGGAGCGCTTAGTCTATCTTATACTATTGAGACTCCTGATGTCAAGGTTGGCTTAGGTTGGTCTGCAGAATATATTCAACATGGACTAGATGGTAGTGATATTTTAAATAATCCTTTCGTAGAAGGGTTAGATCCAGAGATTGTTGCGGGATTAGAAGGAGCAGGATTTTTTGATGCCAGTATTGGTGTGTATGGGTCTTATCAAGATAGAATTACATTTGGCTTGGCACTGCCTTCTTTGGTGAGTTCGCAGGTAAGTGGTCCTGAAGGCGATCAAGCAGATGCAGGAATTGGGTTTATTGCTAATCTAGGATATCGCTTAGAGGTGCCAGAAAAAGATATTGTATTTGAGCCATCCATTTGGGCACGTCAGTTGATGTTAGTTCCATTTCATGTTGATGTTAACTTAAAGGCAAATTTCCTTGATGAGCAATTGTCCACCGCATTGACCTATTCAGTGGGTGCAGAGGAACGCATTGGATTTATGATAGGTACACAAATCCAAAATTTTGGATTTGGTTATTCTTATAATTTCTCTTTTCATGAGTTCCAGCAGTTTAACAATGGCTCTCATGAGTTAAGCTTAAGGCTGAGACTTCAACCTTATACAAGAAAAACTGAATCAGCGCAGTAAGACATTCTTTCTCTCTTAATTTATTGAAGTGACTTCTAATGGCTCAATAGATCATGATCACTGAGTACTACTTCAAAATGTAATACCTACTCGTGATATATTATTAGCGACGAGCATCATTCACCATATATTATTAGCTAAATTCGATTATTCACAGAAGCAAGTTGGGTAGTGAATTTCCTTGTCAAAGAGGAAAATCTAAATGCATAAGGTATTGGAAACTAACACATTATAAATATTTATAATATTATAAATACCTCGAAAGCATAGATGGAAGGGTAGGTCTAAATGCTATATTTGTTGCTGATGATGCGAAAGGTGTCATTCGTTATTAAGGAAAAGATGAAATCTCTGTAGAGGATACTCTATCTACCCACCAACAAGACGAAATCAGGGCTCGTTTTACTCGGCGAGCATTGGGTGATACCTCATCAGTTAGATTCTCTATATCCATTTTAGTCTAATCAGTTACGCTACGGCGTAGCGAAATTCCGTGAAAGTACGGAAGTTTCTTTTGACTCAAAGCCAGAGGTGGCTTAGGGTTATTGTAGTATATGGCTAGATGTAGTCATCGATTTTTAGTTGTCCTATCAGATGTGGTGGATAAACAAACTTGGATTATCAAAAGTGGTAAAAACAAGAACGTGAAGGTCAAAAGTGACGATCACATGTATTAAAAATCATTTAATACGATCTGAAGATTCTAGACGAAATCATCATTTTATTAAAAAATGGATCAGAGGATCAAACCGATTTTTTATTTACTCAAAAACTTTTAATAACTAAACTCAATCTCATGAAAAGATCGAATTTTACGTTTCTTTTTCTTTTCGCTCTACTGAGTTT
>CAZFWJ010000169.1:0-2671 GCA_964522505.1 uncultured Saprospiraceae bacterium | reverse complement strand
GAGATCTACTCGGTAGTACTGAACTCTTATTCAGCGATAGCTATGATACAGATGTAGACGTACTAATACTCTGCATGGGTCACGGCAAAAGCAGCGATTACTTAGACAAGGTTGAGGTCCGATCAGAAACCGTAATCATAGACCTTAGCAGAGACTTTAGATTGAATGCTGATGCCGGCAACTTCGTTTATGGGCTCTGTGAGATGAATAAACAGGATATTAAGAAATCCAATAGAATAGCTAACCCTGGGTGTTTTGCTACTTGTATTCAATTGGCACTACTGCCTATCGCAGATGCTAAAAAATTAGACAGTGAAGTCCATGTTACTGCGATTACTGGCTCCACAGGTGCTGGGCAGAAGCCTGTAAGCACGACCCATTTTTCATGGCGCAACAACAATATCTCAATTTATAAGCCCTTCTCTCACCAGCACTTAGGCGAGATTAGTCAGAGTGTTACAAAGCTGCAGCCATCATTTGATCAGGAAATTAATTTCATCCCCATGCGTGGCGATTTTACCCGAGGTATTTTTGCCAGTGTATACTTTGATAGCGACCTCGACGAAAAGGAAGCCCTTAAATTATATAAGGACTATTACGAGGACTCTCCATTTGTTCATTTGAGCAATGCTCCGATCAGTGTTAAGGATGTCGTCAATACCAACAATGGATATCTCTTCGTCGCCAAGCACGGGAACAAATTAAGGGTAGAAAGCGCCATAGATAATCTACAAAAAGGTGCTGCAGGTCAGGCTATTCAGAATCTCAACTTGGTTATGGGCTTTCCCGAAGATATGGGCCTGAGAATGAAGCCCAGTGCATTTTAACCTGGTAAATGACAACCTTATGAATATCTACGACGTCTATAGCTTTTACCCCGTCGCACCAGTCAGAGGACAGGGTTCATATGTTTATGATGCTAAAGGGCAAAAATATCTGGATTTTTATGGTGGGCATGCCGTCATAAGTATCGGTCATAGTCATCCACATTATGTTAAGTCGCTGTCGGAGCAGCTCCAGCAGATCGGATTCTACTCTAACTCAGTTGAGAACCCTCTTCAGATCGAATTGGCAGATAAATTAGAAGCTGCGGCAGGGATATCGGGATATGATATATTCTATATTAATAGTGGTGCAGAAGCTAATGACAATGCACTTAAACTGGCATCCTTCTACAATGGTCGCTCAAAAGTTATTGCCTTGGAGAATAGCTTTCATGGTAGAACCTCTGCAGCTATTAATGTCACTCATACTGGCATTAAGCATCAGGCCCCAATTAATCATGGAGTTGAGGCGACATTCGTACATTATCAAGATACAGAAGCTATCCTCACAGAAATCAGGAAAGGTGATGCTGCAGCCATCATCATAGAAGCTATCCAAGGTGTAGGCGGTCTTGATGATATCAGTGCTGAATCTCTCGTAGCCATCAGAGCAGCATGTGACGAGACAGATACCATAATGATAATGGATGAGGTACAATCAGGATATGGACGTTCTGGTCATTTTTTCGCCTATCAGATTGCGGATATACGGCCAGATATTATCACTACGGCAAAGGGGATGGGTAATGGCTTCCCAATAGGGTCTGTCATTATAGACAGTGCTAAGATTCCTGCAACTAAGGGTCGTTTAGGCACTACCTATGGCGGCAATTTCTTAGCATGTGCCGCAGGAATTGCTGTTTTGGATGTGATCAAAAATGAACAACTAATTGATAATGTACAACGCTGTGGTCAACAGTTAGCACAGATTCTAACAAGCATACCTGGCATAAAGACTATAAAAGGTCGTGGATTGATGGTCGGAGCAGAATTTGACTTTCCTGTAGCAGCAATGCGTAAGTCAATGGTCTTAGATCTTTTCTTATTCACAGGTAGTTCCGCAAATCCGAATCTGCTGCGGATATTACCTCCATTAAATATAAATGCAGCACATCTTGAGGAGTTTGAGCAGAAACTCACCAAAGCTGTCAATCTCCACCTAAGTCATAAGTCATGAAACACTTCTACTCCGCAGAGAGCCCGACTGATCTGAATCAGCTATTGCAGACTGCAATAGATATCAAGAAAAACCCGACTCAACACCTTAAGTTAGGTGAAGGTAAATTAATGGTGCTATTGTTCTTCAATGCCAGCCTACGGACTAAGCTCAGCACTCAGAAGGCTGCTATGAACTTAGGCATGCAAGTCATCAGCATGGATATGAAAGATAGCTGGGCTTGGGAATTTGAAGATGGTGTGACGATGAGATTTGATAAAGCAGAGCACGTTAAGGAAGCAGCGAATGTGATCTGTCGATATGCAGATCTCATAGCTATTAGGTCTTTTCCAAGTCTTACGGATCAGACCGCAGACTACGAAGATCAAGTACTACAGAACTTCATGAAGTATAGTACCAAGCCTGTGATCAATCTCGAGTCTGCTATACGTCACCCGCTGCAGTCCTTGGCAGATCTACTGACAATTAAGGAGCATGTAAAAAAGGAAAAGCCGAAAATAGTGCTTAGCTGGGCCCCACATCCAAAGGCATTGCCTCAGGCCGTCTCTAATTCATTTTTAGAATGGATGCACCGTGCTGGGCATCAGGTGACTGTAACTCATCCCAAAGGATATGAATTGCATCCAAGCTTCATGGCTGGGCATGAGGTTGAGTATGATCAAGAACAAGC
>CAZFWJ010000168.1:0-2686 GCA_964522505.1 uncultured Saprospiraceae bacterium | reverse complement strand
TACCCTTGATGAGGGTATAAATAAAAGTCTCGGCTCAAAAGTTCCGAGAAATAGTCTGACTGCCCATATTTAATAAGAAAAGACGTCATTGCAAAGCAAGAACGTCCTCAATGATTCAAATATAGAGTTTTTGTTAACGACAGGCTACCTACCGTAGAAAGCACTTATCTTATTCAGTAGATACTGTGCTATTTTAACCAGAGACTCTTGGGTCCATCCAGCCACATGTGGTGTGGCGATCACCTGATCCATACTTAAGAGTTCAGTATACACGCTGCGTTGATTTGGAGTGAGCTGGTCCATTTTTTCATTTTCAAGTACATCGAGACAAGCCCCACTGATATGACCCTTCTTGAGGTGATGGAGTAGATCTTGTGTCTTGAGGATAGACCCACGAGAGGTGTTAATGATGATTGCTCCTGGCTTGCACTTACTGAGGAGGCCTTTATTAATTATTCCTTTGGTCTCCACAGTTAGCGGTAGATGTACTGATAGAATATCAGAGCTTTCTATTAATTCATCGAGTGGTACTTCTCTCACATAGGGTGCTTCTTTGTCGATATCAGTTCGATACTTATCATAGGTGATCAGATTCATACCCCACGATTGTAACTTGTTAGCCAGAGCGCTGCCTGTATAACCAAAACCATAAATTCCTAATGTGCGCCCTTCGAGTTCGATCCCTCGATTAGCTTCACGGTTCCAAGACAATTGACTCACCTCATTATTCGCTCGTGCGATATTATTGACAAGACATAGCAACATCCCTATGGTATGTTCTGCAACTGCATTAGCATTGCCTTCTGGTGACCGGATGACTTCTATACCCAATGATTTAGCTACAGGCAGATCTACGATATCAAGTCCCGATCCAAGCCTCCCTATAAATTCTAAATGCTTATTGGTACGTAAAAATGACTCATCACAGATGACTTTACTATTGATAATAATACCCTCGTAGTTAGCTACAGCTTTCTTGACCTCTTCATAGGGCATCTTAGGCTCATAGACCACTGTCATACCCATCTGCTCAAGTCCCTCATTAAGCAAAGGGTGAACTTTATCTGTGACGAGGACACTTTTCATATTAGTCTTTTTTATTTATAGTAGAGTACAAATTTAGTCTTCTGTTAGCTATGGTTATATTTGCGAAATTTTTCTGAGAATGCCGAAGGACACTTCAATTAAATCCGTACTAATCATAGGTAGCGGACCCATCATCATAGGACAAGCATGTGAATTTGATTACTCTGGATCTCAAGCGTCTCGATCACTAAGAGAAGAGGGTATAGAAGTAAGCTTGATCAACAGCAATCCTGCGACGATCATGACGGACCCAGTTACGGCAGATCATATCTATCTAATGCCACTAACAGTGGAAAGCTTGGATCAAATCTTGACGGAGCGCAAGATCGATGCGGTCTTGGCAACCATGGGTGGGCAAACGGCTTTAAATCTGGCTATCGAAGCTGGCAAGCAAGGTCTCTGGGATAAGCATCAGGTGAAGTTGATCGGAGTAGATTTAGAAGCCATAGAGCTTGCAGAAAACCGTGAGGAATTCAAAAAACATGTAATTAAACTAGGCCAGAATGTGGCTCCATCATATATCGCTAACAGCTACCTTGAAGGAAAGGATGCAGGCCAGAAGATTGGATTTCCATTAGTGATTCGGCCATCATATACCCTTGGTGGATATGGCGGGGGCTTCGTGATGAAGGCAGAGGATTTTGATGAAGCCCTACAGAGAGGACTCAATGCATCACCAACACATGAAGTACTCGTAGAGAAAGCTGTATTGGGGTGGAAAGAATACGAGCTGGAACTCCTCAGAGACGCTAACGATAATGTTGTAATAATCTGTACTGTAGAGAATCTCGATCCGATGGGTATTCATACGGGAGATAGTATTACAGTGGCTCCTGCCATGACGCTATCAGATACTGCCTATCAGAAGATGCGTAACGATGCCATACAGCTCATGCGATCGATGGGCAACTTCGCTGGGGGCTGTAATATCCAATTCTCGCAGAATCCCGAAACGGAAGAACTTATCTGTATAGAGATTAATCCTCGGGTGTCTAGATCATCAGCGCTTGCCAGTAAAGCAACTGGATATCCGATTGCGAAGATTGCTGCTAAGCTGGCCATAGGATATACGCTCGATGAACTGAAGAATCAGATTACTCAGACTACCTCGGCATACTTTGAGCCTACATTAGATTATGTTATCGTCAAGATGCCGAGATGGAACTTTAGCAAGTTTACTGGTGCAGATCCGACATTAGGATTACAGATGAAGTCAGTAGGGGAAGTGATGGCTATTGGTAGAAGCTTCAAGGAGGCGCTTCAGAAGGCATGTCAGTCTCTTGAGAATAACAGACACGGATTAGGCTCTGATAAGAAGGAATGGATCAAGACAGAGGATATCCTTGAAAGACTGGAGAAGGCTAGCGATGACCGAATCTTCAGATTAAAAGATGCCCTTAGATTGGGAGTGCCGAGTAAAACTGTCCATAAGTTGACTAAGATAGATCCGTGGTATATTGAGCAGATCAAGTCCCTCGTCCAGATGGAAAAGGAGCTTGAGAAGTTTAACGTGCCAGAAGATATACCAAAGGAATTTTTCAGAGATTTGAAAGAAGCGGGTTACTCAGATCAACAGATCGCTTGGCTAATGAGAGTAGAT
>CAZFWJ010000167.1:0-2716 GCA_964522505.1 uncultured Saprospiraceae bacterium | reverse complement strand
TACAAATCATTAGGCGTGAGAGATATCGTAGACAGAACAGATTTAAAGTTGATTGTAGAACATTTTTACAGTAAGGCTAGACTCGATATGCAGCTAGGATCGGTATTTGCCGCAGCGGTTGCTGATGATGATTGGCACGATCACCTCGAGCTGATCACCGATTTTTGGAATAGCGCCTTATTTAATGCTAATAGCTACAATGGAAACACTTTTGCCAAGCATGCAAGCCTACCGATAGAGAAAAGACATTTTGATCGATGGTTAAAGCTGTTTGCAGAAACTGTTAATGAGCATTTTGTAGGCCCCATTGCTGACGATTGTATTCACCGAGCAACTACTATGGGCGCTCTGTTCGAGTCTAAGATGTCCTACCTCCGTGCTAATCCTCAGATGAAGAATATTCTGTGAGCAAGTCCTCGAGATTCATGACTCTTCCAGATAGGATGATCTTATCAATAGATTTTAAATTGTAGATGTCGGCGGTTGGATCTTGATCCAATATGAGTATATCAGCCAGCATCCCTTCTTTTATGGATCCGATTTGATCAGCGACATTTAGGGCTTCAGCGGCATTGGTAGTGGCAGTCTGAAGTACGACATATGGATCAAGTCCTGCCTCTTGATAGCACAGCAGCTCTATATAATATCCAAATCCATAGGGTAGGATGGGGGAGTCAGTGCCTGCAACAATGATTCCGCCTTGATCATAAATATTCTTAATTAAACTTGCTTGTCGATTGAACATAGTCTTATAGTCATCTTCTGCTTTATCTACTGCTAATATGCCCGCTCTTGCACCAGCTAGTGCATAGTCACTCTCTAGAAGCTGAAGCCTTCTATCATCGATGAGTTCAGGATGCTTGTGAAGCATGTAGTTGTAGCCACTGTATATGCCTATCGTAGGGGTAAATGTCATCTCGGCTGATGTAATGACTTTGGCTACGTCCTCATAGTTTTTATAGGTCAGGCTCATCTTAGGTGTATAGCCTCTGCGACTTGTGCCTAATATATGTTCTACGCCATCAATACCCATTAGAGCAGCAGGATATAGCTCATGTGATGTGACAGGAAGGCCATGATCATGAGCATATTTAACTACTGCACGTTGTAGACTATCTGGTAATCTAACATAAGTCTTAATGAGGTCGTAATCTAGGTCTTGAGATCTGGTCAGCTCACGCTCTATCTGCTCCAATGACATCTGGGTATAGGTGCCATTGTAATAGACTCTATTGCCATCAATAGGGCTGCCCGTGTAAAATATCCTAGGATGTAAGATGTCTCCATTGATCTGGGCTTCTTTTCTGTTTTGGGCGTCATAGGGATAGGTAGCAGGGTCACGAGTGCTGGTGACTCCCCAACTCAGCCATTTATAGCCGAGTGATGTGCCGAGATCGCTGCCTTGATGAGCGTGCATGTCTATCAATCCGGGTATGATGTACTGTTCTGAAGCGTCGATAAGATGGATATCGGAGCCCCACTCTTGATGTGGAGCAATTGATGTAATCTTGTGATTTTGGATCACGATGTCATGATTAGTCAAGCGTCGACCATCCATAGTGATAACTGTGCCAGCGTGAATAACCATTTTGGGCGTATTGATGGCCTGGCCATAATTGAGGTTTATGTCAATTGTTGAGCTGCTATTGCTCTGTCGATCATGAAGCATGAGCTGTGCTCCAGACATATAACTGAGGAATCGGTTGTCGGCATCTACGCTCGCAGCATCTACAAGAGAGCTTATGACAGTTTGAGCACTATCTATGACATTCATTTCCTCATCTATACGTACTTCATTGAGCTGACCTTGTGAGATATAGAGCAGCTTCGTTGCATCATCGATGATCAAGGGAGGATCATTCGTCCGTGCCCCAAACGATAGATGCGTAGGTGCTCCCTGTGAAGTGGTTTCGCCTGTGGTCATATCGACGATGACATTGCGCGCAATACCTTCACGATATAGCCCCGAATAGGGCTGCAGAATGCTTAGCAATATGCGCTTGCCATCAGGATGCCATGACGGACTACTTGTACTATAGGGAAAATTGCCTCTAGGACTGACGGATAAACCTGACGCTATATCCATAATCGCTAGTCGCCCAGACCTCGGGCCAAAAGCCATCGTATAGGCTATTGAGTGCCCATCGGGATGTACAGAGATACCACTTGGCATAACGCCGATCACACCGACTTGGCGATGTGTTTCTTCGGATAGACTATAGATCCATAGTGCATTGTCGTTATTCTTGTCAGAGGCGTAGATTATTTGCTTTCCATTGGGATGCCAGCTCGGCATCAATTGGACATATCTATCGCGAGTTACTCTCGTTAAGGATTCTGTCCTTAAGTCTTTTACCCAAACGTCACCGAGAGCGACGAAGCATACCTTAGATCCATCCGGAGATATTTTTGGTCCATGTATACCTTTGATTTGTTGTGGTTCAGCAATGTTCAGCTTAGGTGTCTTGCGCTCATATGTACCCACATGGACAGGTAGCTCCACAGTGAAGGGAATCGACTCGATTGAACCATCGCTTCTACCCACTTTTATTTTTCCATCAGCAGTGTAGTAAGCTGCGTGTTTGAAATGCTGAACTCTAAATGGAAACACATCTTCATCCTCTTCGGTCAGCGTTCTTACGCTAATCGAATCAAGCTTGACCTGTTTTATGCTACAGCGGAGCCAATCGTGAGCGACAAAGCTTATCGAGCTGTC
>CAZFWJ010000166.1:0-2719 GCA_964522505.1 uncultured Saprospiraceae bacterium | reverse complement strand
AATTGGAGACAAATTGCAAGAAATGGATTTATTCCCATACGGAGATCACTAAGTCAGGTGTTGAGATAAACTGTTTTTGAGGATTATAGAATAATTAAAAATTAACCAGCAATAAACTAAACCCAATGCTACAATACATCCTCGAAGTCACCTTGTGCTGGGCACTGTTCTACCTGATCTTCTTCGGGCTGTTGCGGAAGTTGACCTTCTTCTCTGTGAACAGGTGGTACCTGCTGGGCTCACTCATCTTGGGGATGTTGATACCACAGTTGAGATATATCGAGCTGAATATGTATCAAGAGGAGATCTCAGAATCCATACCTATAGCTATCATGGTTAAGGAGCTTCCAGCTCAGGTGGCGGTCACAATGGAAGAGGCTACCATCCAGTGGTCAGAGATCATTGCCGAAGTATTATGGGGAGTCTATATTCTAGGATTGATATTCTTTGGATGGAGATTGTTGCGATCACTATACCGTATCTATAGTCTCTATGCAGGCGGACGCAAGGTCGATCTTGACGGCAGCAAGGTGGTTTATACGCAGTCAGAACACCTACCATTCTCTTTTTGGGATCGAGTATATATCAGTGAGCAAGTAGAGCTGACACATGACTTCCAAGATATCCTAAAGCATGAGCGCACACATGTTAAGAGTCGCCACTCTATTGATGTGTTGCTCATAGAGTTGATTCAGATCACGTTTTGGTTTAACCCGATGATCTATCTGTATAAGACTGCCCTGAGGCAGACGCATGAGTACTTAGCTGACGCTGCAGTGCTCCAACATACTTCTCGTAAAACATATGGTACGATGCTACTCAAGCAATCTCTTTCCGGATTGGAGATTGCGCTGACACATCAGTTCTTTCATTCACATGTCAAAAAACGTATAAACATGATGTATCAAAAGAAATCTGGTCGATCGGCATGGCTGAAGTATGCTTTGGCGGTACCGGTCTTATTTGTCCTGACAGTGGTGTTTGCTAATCGGTCGAGTACTATATCAACTTCTTCTGATAAAAATCTAAATCCACTCACCTGCGAATTAACTGATCTTAATGTCTTGACAGATGTCGATGAAACCCCAATGTTTAGCCAATATGATACTACTATTGATAATTTAAAAGAGAGGAGAAAAAGTGCAAGCGCTAACTTAAGTGCCTATTTATACAATCATCTGAGTTCAGATCCGACTATATCATATCTTATTTCAGGTAAATCGATAGAAATCTCGATGACCATTGGCAAGTACGGCAAGCTCTATGATATCGAATTGAATCAAGAGCTCGATGATCGGGTAGATCAGGCAATTAAGAGTCTATTAGTTGATCTGAATGAAGAGTTAATGCCGTTCATTCCAGCTATTAAAAATGAAGCATCAGTTTCGTCCAGCATTACCTGTACATTAAGCTTCGATAAGGTATCGGGGATCGGTTTTGATGGACGTCGTGATTCAACACGAGATGCTGATTTTGTCTCAACTGACACAGATTCTATATTGGCTGATTTTCGAGCACTGCATAGAACAAGGCAAATAAATTCCTTCTATCGCATAAGTGATTTTACTAATGAAGTAAATGTCAAAAGACCAATTAAAAAAGAAGGAATTGTCGTTTCAGTAGAAGAAGAAATTTTAAGTGAGGATGTAGATTATTCTATTGATGAAGAGGCTGGAAAATTAAGGATCATTAATGAAGCTTATAACAAGGCTGGCAAACAAGTTCATGTAAGATATCAAGAGGATAATGGTCAAAATAACCCACCTGTTTATTTATTTCCAGTAACTGTAAAGTATTCGATTATCTATATCGGAGGAGAGTTTGATGCGAAGGATTTAGTTGTTTCGATCGATGATGAAATGCTTACGCTGGATAAAGATTATATAATCCTCAAAGAACCTGGAAGTATTGATATCATCAATAAATCTTTAATTAACAATTCAACAACTGTTAGTATTCGATTTACTAATGCTAATTCATTAGATAAGACTGAACTGCCTAAACGCCAATCTGGATATGTGTATATGCCTAATAGTATAGGCAGGTTTGTAGAGCATAAGAGAATTTCGCCTAAGGTTGCGAAGAAGAAATATGGAACAGACGGATCTCAAATGGTTTATGAAGTTATTTATACAGATCCCTCAAAGATTCAGATCGATGAAGAACACCTCAGGAGTATAAAGAAAATACCGGTGGGAGCATCACACCTTTATGCTGTGAATGGGGTGCTTGTACATGAACATACAACTCTTGAGGAATTAGAAAGTGAAGTCTCGGAAGGTCAAGTTGGAGAGGAAATAGATACCCTCATCATCTATGACCCAAAAACCTTTAACGAGACCATGATCATTAGACCTCAAGATGGACAAGGTTTCCAGTTTACACTTAGGTATAAAGATGATCAGGTTATATTAACGTCTTCTAATGCCGCATGGTCAGATCTTAGTTTTACGATTAGAGATGACGCACCTCAGATCATTGACGAATTTGGTATTGCCAATAGCATAAATCATGAGGCCCAATTTACTTTTGAAATGATTAAGAGTGGAAATGAATTCAAATTTAAAAGTCATCATGGATTAGATTGGGTCGACTTATCAGGCCACTGTGATCCATGGCATCCTGATAAATCGAAATTGACGATTTCTGAGTCAGGAATTATGGTTAATTGTTTTTGACAGCATTATTACTACTATTTAGAAAAGAGGGTCTCCTGTAG
>CAZFWJ010000165.1:0-2926 GCA_964522505.1 uncultured Saprospiraceae bacterium | reverse complement strand
TACCTCTTGTAATGAATACCTATCGTATAAGTCACCGAGTAGATAGCGAAAGGAATAAAGAATACGTAAGAGGAGAGTTCTTCTATGAGGATTATGAGATGATCTTTAATAATTGATAAAGACATCTTAGTACAAGAGCCCTAAGCACCAGAGTGGCATTACATCGGTTCCTCCGACTGCGATACCATCTTTAATTAGGTACGAGTTCGGCATGTCATAGATCTGTTTGAAATTCTTGTTTTTGCCTCCTACTTCAGCAATATCTGTATGGTTAATCATGAAGTCACCTTTGAGGGGTGTATGTACTTCTTCTGTTGTAGATAGAGCATTCATGGCATAGGTTTCTCTTATGGTCCCGGCATGTGCTACTCCAAGTCCTAAGGCATGGATGATATTTGTATTTTCCATGAATATCTTATCAGGTTTAGACATAACACTATCAGTCTTTCTTGCGCTATTGAGCAAATTGATGAGACCTGCATTGTTTAAGTAGTCTAAGAAGAGTAATATCCTATTTCTGCCGATGCCTACATCTCGTGACAACTTGGTGATCTCTGGGGTGTATGGAACTAATCTTGCCAAGAGGGCTAATAGTTTTTTAAGCTGTCGGATGCTGTTATAGTCGATTGCAAATATGGGGGGTAAATCAACTTCGATGACATGATTGATTACTTGTTTTACTTTGTCTGGGTAGCGCTTTTTTGATTCTACAAAGTATGGATAATAACCCATCTTGAGATAATTCCTAAAGTGCTTCAGAATATCTGTGTCAGTAGTGATTTCCTCGGCAATTGATATATGATCAGCCTTAAGATCTGAGTATTTGTAGGTTCTTAAGGTGATGCCTTGGTCAAGTACGAGATACTCTCTAAAGGAGAGCCCTTTAAGATGATAGACATCAGCTCTGCGGCTCAAGTCACCCATGCCTTGCATGATATTTAGCGCATCGGAGGCGGTGACGAGCATTTTAATGTCAGGATAGCTGTCGTATATATTTTTGATTTCTATGGACCATTCTGGATATTTATGGACTTCGTCAAAAGCAAACAATCTATACCCTTTTTCATACAGGCTGTCTATGACAGAAACTACTCTTACAGTAGTAAATAATATGTGATCCAAACTAAGCCAAATAGACTTCTTTGGCTCAGAGACTTCTTTGATTGCTTGTAAGATTAAGGTTGTTTTGCCAACACCTCTACTGCCTTTGATGATTATGAGGCGTGAGTTGAAGTCTATCTCTCGATAGAGATATCTCTTGAATGACAGATTTATGCTATTAATAATCCGCTCGCTAATCTTATGCAATGCCTCCAATTCCATATGCCACACAAAGGTATTATTGTTATTTTAAAATAACAAATACAAAAAACGTTATATAAAAATAACAAATTCATAAAGTGTTCTTTTAGAAGAACACTTTATTGATCACCCTCCTATAGTTGCCATAGATTCGCTGACTCGGGTATTAATTCGACTGCTTTCTGCTTCATAGCCATCCTTAGCACGGTGACTCAGAGCATCTGTAAGTGCATTAATAAGATCTTGATCAGTAGCACCATTACGGATTAAGTCTCTGATGTTAAACACACCATCATCATATAGGCATGTTTTCAACGTGCCCGTTGGGGTCAGTCTAATCCTATTACAGGTCCCACAAAAAGTACGTGTATAGCTCGCGATTATGCCCAATGATCCCGCATAGCCCGGTATTTTATAGTCCGCTGACGTACTATTGGGTCCAGAGGCGATTTTACTCAGACTAGGGTGATGTTCCTTGATGTAATCTAATATTTGAACATGATTCCAAGTCTTAAGATCATCATGGCTGCCAGTACCATTAAATGGCATCTCTTCTAAGAATCTGACACTGATATCACTGTGCTTGGTGAGCTCGATCATCGGTAGAATGTCGTCAATATTATGTCGACTCATCACTACCATGTTGATCTTAGTAGGGATGTCGTACTCGATCAGTTCAGTTAGCGTCGTCATTACCTGATCAAAAGTGTCCCGTCGAGTAATTTCTTGAAAACGCTTAGGATCAAGACTATCGAGGCTCAGATTAACTGAACTAATGCCTAAATCCTTAATCTGCTTGACTTTATCATGGGTCAAGGTGCCATTAGTGGTGATATGAGTGCTATGGATACCGTCTGTATGTACCATAGTATCTAAGAATTGCATGATTCCCTTGCGCAGGAAAGGCTCACCACCAGTAATTCTGATTTTGTTGATGCCGAGCCCGGCAAATACTTTTGTAATTCTATCGAGCTCCTCAAATGTCAATAGATCAGATCGATCAACATAGGTGATACCCTCCTCAGGCATGCAATAATGACAACGGAGGTTGCACCGATCTGTCACTGCGATACGCAGATAATTGATCACTCTACCATGGTTATCATATAACATCTTGACAATTTAGGACTGCCTAAGGTATAGCATATGTCTATAAGATGCGTTATACTGCAGCTTATAATAATTGTACTATGCATATCAAGTTGAGAGCATTTGGTGTAGCTCGAGATATTATTGGGTCGTCAGTCATAGAATTAAGCGAAAGTGCTGTGGGGACTACTGGTGATGTCAAAGCATATTTGATCGAGAATTATCCCAAGTTTGCAGATCTACTTACATTTTCTCTCGCCGTCAAGGATGAGTACCAAGACGACGATTTTGTGCTGTCAGAGCATGATGAGGTTATTATCATCCCTCCTGTCAGTGGTGGATAAGGCAAGAGTATGATAGATATTCAGATCCATTCAGACCCATTAGATCCTAAAATTAGCTATGCCAGTGTAGCTGACCCTGGTGTAGGAGGCATTGTACAATTCGTCGGCACGGTGCGTAATCAGACTAAAGGAAAGAAGGTGCTTAGGCTTGACTTCGAAGCCTATGAGCCCATGGCTATTAAAGAGATGAC
>CAZFWJ010000164.1:0-2961 GCA_964522505.1 uncultured Saprospiraceae bacterium | reverse complement strand
TTTTAGCATGTTTAAGTTAGTTTAGAAGTTTCGAGCCCTCGCCATGTTCAGGTGGGGGCTTTTTTGTGGCAGCATTCTTGATTTGAAAATTTGTCATTGTTTTATAACTTTGTATTTCAAAGTACTTTCAAAATGACTAAAAACAAGTATATAGATGACCTTCGGGATATCAGAGAAATGATGAATCGATCATCACGATTTATCTCGTTGAGTGGGTTATCAGGTGTTTTTGCAGGCGTGTTTGCGCTCATTGGCGCGTACTTAGCCTATATCACTATATATTCTGGTCAAGATTATTTAGGTCATAGAATTGCCCAAATTACGGTCGATAACATGTTACACTTGTTATTGATCGCAGGAGGGGTAATCATTTGTTCGGTTACCACAGGCATTTATTTCACCACTAAGAAGGCCAAGCAAAAGAATCAAAAGATATGGGACCAGCAGGTAGTTACCTATTTGGGTAACCTAATGATTCCGCTGGCGACTGGAGGCATATTTTGTATCATACTATTACTCAAGGGGTATATAAGTCTCATTGCGCCACTCACCCTAATATTTTATGGCTTGGCTCTGGTCAATGGTAGTCATTATACCTTGAAGGAAACTAAAGGGCTTGGTATTCTGCAAATTTTGCTTGGACTATTGGCTACCTATTTCATCGGATATGGTTTAGTATTTTGGGCTTTGGGTTTTGGTGTGTTGCACATCATCTATGGCATCTTTATGCACTTCACTGATAAGCGTTCATAAATCCCGATTCCTTTGAAAAATCTATTAGACAAACTGAATAAGGCATTCGAGAATAAGATTAGACTTGGGATCATGTCTGCACTGATGGTCAATGAACACCTGTCGTTTACGAGGCTAAAAGAACTCATCGGTGTAACTGACGGTAACCTGGCGAGCCATCTGAAAACCTTGGAGAAACATGAATATATCAGAATTGAAAAATCATTCATCAATAGAAAACCAAACACAGACTATTACATGACTGACGCGGGAAGAAGAGCTTTTAAGGCACATATTAAAGCCATCGAAGAGCTACTTAAATAGAAGACAAATTTTTTTATCCATACACTTTGTATTTCAAAGTACTTTTAAAAACAATAATTATGAATACCATTGAAAAAGCAAAAAGCTGGGTTAAACAATCCATAACCGTTAAGCTCATTACCATTTCGATTATCATGTTATGCCTACTCATTCCTCGCAGTATGATAACCAGTCTGATCTATGAAAGAAAAGCCTCCAGTCAGAATGCCATAAAAGAGGTCAGCTCCAAATGGGCTGGAAATCAGAAAATTTCTGGGCCAATTCTGACTATACCCTTGGACTATAAGCAAACCAAAGAAGTTGTATCTGATGACGACGACTCAAAAACCAAGACAAAACTGATCACTTGGACAAGCGATCTGCGGATCTTACCCTCTGAACTCAACATTACTGGCGAGGTCATCCCCACTGAGAGAAATAGAGGGATTTATAAAATACTACTGTATGACTCAGACCTGAACCTCTCTGGTAAGATTAAGATCCCAGAATTCAATCAAAAACATCTTGACAACATACGCTGGAAAGATGCCTATATCACATTGGCTATTTCGGATCTGAGAGGAATCCAGGAAAAGATCAATTTTAAACTCAATGACCACATACTACCTGTTGAATCAGGATCTAAAATTTCAGAATACAGCTCTGGCATCACCATGGCCTGCAGTGATCTCGAGCAATGGGCCAAGGAGGACATATCATTCTCTGTCGATCTGAATCTTCAGGGTAGTGGCAGAATGGACTTCACTCCAGATGGTGATGTCACCCAGATTAATATCAAGTCGAGCTGGCCAGATCCAAGTTTTGATGGATATGTGTTGCCCGATGATAGGATTGTTACAGACGAGGGATTTGAGGCAACGTGGAAGCTCTTGCAACTCAACAGGAACTACCCTTCTTCGTGGACAAATGATGAGAATTTCATCAGACAGACGAGCTCCAGATTTGGATTCACCATGTATGAGAGCAATGACCACTATCAGAAATCCCTCAGATCAGCGAAGTATGGTGCGATGATTATCGGGCTCAACTTTCTTGTTTCCTTCTTAGTCGAGATCCTGAATAAGAAGCGAATCCATCCACTACAGTATATACTCGTCGGTCTTGCATTGACCCTATTTTTCACCATGCTATTAGCACTATCTGAGCATATCACTTACAATATGTCATTCCTGCTTTCGGCATCGACTACCATCCTGCTTGTATCCCTATACACCAAGAGTGTGCTCGGCTCTTGGCGGCTTGCTGGCATGATGGGAGTCGTATTGACAGGCATCTACGGGTTCTTGTTTTTCACGCTATTGTCCAATGACTATGCCCTATTGATCGGCACCATAGGACTTACCGCTATACTGGGAGCCACGATGTACTTCACGAGGAACATACAGTGGTACGAAAAGATCCAAATTCATACGAATTTAGAGTCAGCCTGAGAGTGACTTTGATTACACGGCCCTCACCCTTTGGTGGGGGCTATTTTTAATTTGACAATAGCATAACTATTTCTTTACATAGGGCTATTGCATCATAAGGTTAATGGTTACAATTTGCGCCGCTTTATCAAAAACCAGGTGCTATGCTTAATCCACGAGACATATTGTCGATCACGTTAATTCTCTTTTCGATCATTGATATCGTAGGAAACATACCAATTATCTTAGGCCTCAAGAAGAAGGGGCTAAAAGTTGAGGGCGGCAAAGCCACACTTGCCGCAGGGATTATCATGATTGCCTTTCTATTTATCGGCGAGGGGTTGCTCTCTCTGTTCCACGTAGATCTCAATTCGTTTGCAGTGGCAGGTGGGATCATCATATTTATCATTGCCCTTGAGATGATATTGGGCATCAACCTAATGAAGAGCGATGAGGAGATCAACAGTGCTTCTGTATTTCCATTGGCATTCCCATT
>CAZFWJ010000163.1:0-3035 GCA_964522505.1 uncultured Saprospiraceae bacterium | reverse complement strand
TGACCATCACCAGAAATGATGATATCAGCGGATACTTTTTTGATCACTTAATCCCAATATTAGAAAACAGTTCCGACTTAGAAGTTGTGATGACATTGAGTGCGCGATCGACCATATCAGTATAGACCCCAATCTTGTTTACCATGGTACAGAATTCGCTTGAATCAGGACACTGTGGCTTAACTTCGCCCAATTCATCTACTAATTTTCGAAGCGGGTCAAACTCTTTTTTCTTACGATTTTCAACAATTATCTTAAACACCTCATCAAGGTCTTTTTGGGCTTCATAGTAATCTTTGCGATCACCTGGCCTGTGTCTTTTTTCAATGAGCCGCCATTCTACCAATGCCCTCAAATTCATGTTGGCATTGCCCCGTGAAATCTGGAGTTCTTTCATGATTTCGTCGGCACAGAGAATTCTACTGGATACGAGCATTAAGGCATGTATATGACCCATGGTTTTATTCACTCCCCAGTTACTGCATAGGACGCCCCAGTCTTGAATAAACTTCTTTTTTGCGCTTTGTAATTCCATTATGTTTCGAAAACCCGTAGTCCTTAAATGTCAATCTTAACATATTGTTTAAACATTTTGCTAAAAAGCTTAACAAAAATTAATAGATATCGATTGTCTTATCTGATAATCCTAATATCCGTAATCTTATCGCCCTGCTGAATCTCATGGACTATCTCCATTCCAGAAACCACCTTGCCAAATATGGTGTACCTGCCATCTAAATGGGGTGTTGGCGAGTGAGTAATAAACCACTGTGTCGACTCAGTATCAGGGCCAGCAGAGGCCATGCCGATATATCCCCCCTGATCATACGATATTTTACTGAATTCAGAGCGAATGGTGTAGTCTAAACTACCGTAGCCATCTCCTCTCGGACACCCTGTCTGTACTACAAAATTTGGTACTACACGATGAAAAACCTTGCCATCATAAAAATCCAAGTTTACAAGCTTGGCAAAATTCGCTACTGTACCAGCGGCCTCGTTAGGATATAGTTTCAACTCGATATTACCTCTATCCGTGAGTATGTAAACAATGGATGAATCAGTCAAAGACCCGATTTCAGTCCAATCTATAGGATGGTTGTAGTCAACCTTGATATCTTGATATTTTTCATCCTTGAGATAGGCTATGGTTTTTTCGATCTCGATTTTAGTTTCGAGATGCTCAGGAATTTTGAGTCTTCGAGAGGCCGATAGGAGCAATTCAATTGATTCGATTTCGTCTTTAAAACCTAAAGTTTCATCTCTAAGCACAACACTCGCTATGGCCATTGCGCCAGAATTATCGGTCTCGAATACCGCAAGCAAATAGCCTAATATATCTGACCTCACTTTTTCTACTGCGCTCTTAGTCCTATATACATTTTTAAATTTTTCTGCCTTTAGAATATTTGGGATTGCTCCGATTGCGGCACTTACCACAGGCAATTGCCTCGACTTTATTCCCTTCTGATAGAATACTTCATAATTAATTGGATCGTATGATAAAGCGTCTATGTAACTGGCTATTTGATACGGTGAACTCAATTTGGACATGGCAATCTGGACTTCATCTGCTGCTCTCTTCCTCGTATTGGACAAATAGTACGGGACTGCTCGTAATACTCCGGCATAAAGCCTAGCCTTGACCTCAGGTCTCAAATCTTCCTGACATAACCTTATGATAGGTTTGATGCCATTGGCTGGAATCGTGTTTTTTATCAATTCTGCCGTGGTAATGGCTACATGTGGATTATTGTCTGATAGATAACCAATGATACTATCTCGAAATGCATAATATTGATAACTAGACAAACTCCTGATTCCATTCACTTTAATGCGGTAGTCTGTAGCTTTGGCTATTTCACCCAATATGGGCTGTAGCAACTGTTGATCCCCTCCTCTGGCAATAGCAGGAAGTAAGCACATCTTAATACGTGGATCATCACTCTCTTTATAAGCCAGGAAGAGCTGTTCATCTAAGAGTGTTAAATCTAAATTTCTGAATCTATAAAAATAGTTGGCAGCTACCACTCTTACTTGTGCTGAGATCTCTTGATCCAATAGAAATGACAGCATCTTTTCTGTTCCCTTAGGATCTATCATTCCTCTTAATCCAAACTGATATAGCGACCTTGCTTGACCTAATAAAAGGTGGTCATGAGTCTTGAGATACGTCGACTGCTCAGCAATGAAGTCGAGCATCTTCTCATCACCTACTTTTCCTACGGCTTCCAGTATTCTCATACGACTCTCATTGTTGATATCTACAGTATCCTGATATGCAAATGCTGTAACCAACATCTCTCTACTGATTTCTGGTTTAGCGCTTTGGCCTAATGCAAAAGCTGCAACTTGTCTACAATCTTCCGAAGGATCACTAGTGAGAATGTTGTTAAGTTGATCATGGGCATCATGATCCAAGATTGAGCCAAATACTTGGGCCGACAGGTATCTTTTAGTTGCATCAGGCTCATTGAGATAAGTATTCAAAACGTCTTCTCTGCGTTCATCTCCAGAATCAATGATTTGCTGAATATCTGATTTGGACCAGTCTATATTAATACTAGTGTCCACTTCTCCCGAAGGTGGTATACATCCTAAAATCAAGGTGGCAAGACCTATATTTATTAATAGATGATGGGATCGGTTCATAGCAGGATCATTAATTAATGCTAATATAATCTAACGTTCAAAATGACGGTGTGTATGCGAATGTTCTAAGAATCAATCGTCTCTGCAATAGAGCGATAGGTGAAACCAAGTTGATTGATCGATTTATGGTTGTCATAATCAATATTACACTCCGCTAACATTAGCCCCTGATCACTATTACTATTGAATAGACCTAAAATTGATCCTAAACTATTTTTCCACCCTGACTGATACGCTGCGACTTTCTTATGGTCTAATGCCTCATACAAATCCTTATGCGTAATGTTAAAGGCAGAACAGATATACTTTTCATCATCTAAGCCACGATCCACCAATATTTTGATCATATCCACGATATCTTGACTGCTCACTATAGCTGTTGT
>CAZFWJ010000162.1:0-3077 GCA_964522505.1 uncultured Saprospiraceae bacterium | reverse complement strand
GCAGTATTAAGCTCTTTAACTTCTCCCGAACTATTAGCTGTCAGTATATAATCGACGTTGGTAGTGTCGGCTTGGGCTCCGATACCATATTCTCCTAAAGTAACTGTTCCTCCTTGAACATCTAATCGAGCAGAAGGACTCAGAGTTCCTAATCCAACATCTCCATCAGGTTGTATAATTACATCTCCATCAGCAGTCCCGTCAAATGTTAAATTATGCGTGTTGAGATTTAAAGTTCTGGCAGAGTTCAGGCTACCATCAATATTATATATGTTATCAGAACTACCTGATACTCCACTAAGATCTACGGTAAGCGGATCTACCCCATCACCGTTCAACGATATCACTAAAGAATTCCCGTTAAGTGCAAATGAATCTAACTCTGGGACAATCTCGAGGACATCTCCGTCAGTATTGATGCCTAATAGCCTAGATGGACTCGTACTATCAAAATTACCATCACCATACTGAGGAAATGACAATTGATCAGTTGCCAAATCTATGGCTAATGCTATTCCATCATTCGGGCTGCCAGCAACATTCTGTCTATAATTACTGATAAAGAATGAGCCTGTACCGGCGCTATTACTTTCTAAGAAGAAGCCTGCTGAAGCCCACGTATCGTCAATTGAACCATTCCATCTATCAAAAATGAACGATGTCGAATTAAATCCTCTTGATATTCTTAATGCTTGATCAACATGTAATGGTCTTGCGGGGTTAGCTACTCCTATTCCAACGTTTCCTGAAGAATTAATGATCATGTCTCTTGAAGAGCCATCAAAAGTGAGGCTGCTGCCACTCATTGTTACTACTCTATCATCTTCAAGCCCATCACTCGTGTTATATATGTTGGCTGCATCAATGGAGGATTGATCGATCCAGTTAGTGCCCGTCGCTGTCGACGTTAAAACTTGTCCAATTGTTCCAGCGTCTCCATCCTGGTCCTCAAATGCTCCCTCAAGACGCATATTGCCCGCTACATGTAATAATTCATCGGGATTAATTGTCCCTATCCCTACATTGCCTGATGGCAGCAGGGCGATGTCATCACGAGTATCTAGATCATTCTCGTTAGCGGCGCCGATAGTCAATAATGATGTCTGGAGACTGCCACCAGCTCGATTATCATCATATTGTATAAAACCAAAATCACTACCTTCGTCCGTCGAACTCTTAAATACGAGAGAGCTTGCTCCTCCATCATTACCGTGCTCTAATATGATCGTCCCAGAGTTTGCGCTTGCGGGTGTTCCTATCGATTCAGTAATGTGTAAAGGGGCTTCAGGGTTAGGTTCGCCTAACCCTAGCTCTCCCGTGGATTCAAGAGTAACATTGTTCGTGCCTGAAAATGTTAAATCGAAACCTCCCAGCTCCAGCATTCTGTCGCCTGTGAGCGTTCCATTAGAATTATAAATTGTTGTGTCGACAAAGCCGTCTTGAGTGAGGCAACTCCATTCGATACCACTGTATATCTGTAAACATGAATCTGAAAGATTATATATGATATGACCTGTATTCCAGGATAGTTGAAGATCTCGCTGGTCAGATGTCATTCGTGAGGGAAGAAAACCTTTAGACGTGCTTTCTATTTCGATGAGAGAGGCCTCATCAAGAATTAGTGGGTTGTCACCTACCTTGACTTGGGCATAGAGCCCCGTCAAGTATAATGTACTGGCCATTACTATTAGGACAATTCTAAACATTTCTCAGGCACGATCTAACGTACCGTTTTAAACCTCAATGAGGGATTTTTAGGCACGATTTTAACTTATGGTAAAAATATTAATATATTCTATACTTGAGAATTTTCTTTAATGTAATGTTGGGGTTTTATTCACAAAATCAAATAAAAAGAGGGGTATCGATTACTCGATACCCCTCTGTAACTTCTTTATTGAGATTATCTCTACTTTTCTGAGATCTCTTTTTCTAATTCGGGATAATTGGAAGATTGAATGAGATCAAGTACTTGGCTAGTTTGTTCGGCAAGTTGGTCAATTCTATTTGCTTGTATTGCAATGCTCTTTTCATGACTTGCAATTTTTGCCTTCTGAGCATCGATTATATCCTGTTGCTCCTTGATAGCTTGTGTTAATAGGGCTGTGATTTTAGCATAGTCAACGGCCTTATATCCTTCATTATCCGTGCGTACAACTTGAGGAATGACTGCTTCAACTTCTTGTGCGATGAAACCAAGTTGATTGTACTCTGGAAAGTTCTTATTAGCAAATTCCTCTGTTCTAAAGTCGTAAGTAACTCCTCTGAGTTCTTGGACCATGGAGATTGCATTATCCACTGTATTGATATTCTTTTTGAACCGTTCATCAGAACTTGAGTGAACTTGGATTGCAAGAATATCTCCATTGACGTCAAGCTTCACTTCACGCCCTGGCATGATCGCAGCGGTTACAGTATTTCTCCCTATCGCCATTCGACCATCCGGCGAGATATATACATTTTGAGTTTCATCGGCAGAATCGCCCTGAAATGTAAGACCAAAAGCATTCATATCCATCGTGCGCTCACCAGTCAAAACTCCATTGAAGTTATAGATCGTACTATCGATCTCTCTATTAGCTGCTTGTATAGCCTCATCAACAGTTGTTTCCTCTACACCGTCTTCGTCAAGATCTACAGGTCCACTCAAATCGGCGTCACCTCCAATGTCACTTACATCAACTTCGATAAGGTTCCCCGCAGCATCTGTAGCTATTAAGAATGCCTCGGATCCTGTCTGTAAGCCTTGACCATAGTCATCTAACTTGACGATACCTGCTACAGATACACTGTCGCCTCCTTCTATACTGACAACGTCTCCTGCTGATACAAGCGTGTTTGTTGTTGATTCAATACTGTTGAGTCCATCAGACCTCAATGTTGAATTACCCGAATAATTGATTATACCATTTCCTGTTGCTTGAATTCCAAAGTCTCCAGTTGTTACCACGGTCCCTCCATTAGGTGAGTCTATTGTAACGTCAGCAGCATCAGATGTTATTGAGACGTCTCCACTTGTACTATTTAAGCTTATTTCAGGAGTATTAGAGACATTGAATTCACTCAGATCATCAAAG
>CAZFWJ010000161.1:0-3083 GCA_964522505.1 uncultured Saprospiraceae bacterium | reverse complement strand
GTATTTTCGCATATACCGGTGATTTCCTCTTCATAAAATAGGCCTGGCTCAAAAGAGGCATTGACAACCATCATATATCCATCGGGATCAGCACTAGTCTCCCGCAGCGGAATCCAAGTGCCAAATAGATTGCTCCATGCGCCCATATTCTGAGTCAAAATATACTGACCATCAAATGGAGGGCCACTGGTTACATATTCGAATCCGGGAGCGATTTCTGGGTCCTCTAATTGATTATTGTTCGAACCACTACCGAAATCGCCATCCTCAAATAAATTAGCTCCCAAGCTACCTTCACATAGGTCTTGAGCCATAGCTGATACGATGAACAGTTGAATCAGAATAGTTATGCTTATGAACTGGGCTCTTTTCACATTGATGAATCTATTGCATTATAACAGAATCTACTCAGTTTAACTGCAAAACCTTCAATAGTTAATTGGATAATTGCACTCCGTTGTCATCCTGGTTATCTTTCCTACGTTAATTGAATCTCTACCATGGCTGAAATCACTTCTTTGTCACAATTAGATCCAGATGGACGCTACACCTATCAGGACTATCTGACTTGGACATTTTAAGAACGTGTAGAACTGTTCAAAGGAGTTATTGCAAAGATGCCGCCGGTGCCAAATAGAATACACCAAAGTATTTCGGGTAATATCTTTTTTGATTTAAAGCTTCATTTGAAAGGCTCATCCTGCAGGGTATACGACGCACCTTTTGATGTATTGCTATCTCATGAAGACCAAAGTACGGTAGTTCAACCAGATATTTGTGTGATTTGTGATGAGTATAAACTGACAGAGCAAGGTTGTACAGGAGCTCCAGATCTCGTTGTTGAGGTGTTATCACCAGGCAACTCAATAAGAGAGATGAAGGATAAATTTGAATTATATGAGGAGAATGGGGTTAAAGAATATTGATTGGTGTCGCCGATGCAGCAATCTGTAATCAGATATAATCTTGACAACACTGGGAAGTATATCGGTAGTAAGCACTATGTGTCAGGAGAAGAGGTCTTTAGTAAAGCAATAGAAGGATTTACTGTAGAGGTAGATGAGGTATTTAAGGAGTAGTTTAATGGGGAGGTCCATGCTTTAACCTAACAGTTTTGAACTTAATAAGCCTATCCCAAATGTTATGACAAATAACAAAGTAGTCAGCGCCATCTGCTTGAGATACGGATCTAACTCCATAGGCTTAACCTTTAACTGTACAGCTCTGAAGTTAATGATCAGCAGGGGAGTGATAATGATAAAGAGCCATTGGTGCCATCTCTCAAAATGTATGATCGTAAAAACTGCAGATGCTATGATTCCAATGATCAGCAGCAATGCGTGATATCGGACGGCCTTAACTCGACCCATCTTAAGTGCCAGCGAGTTTTTTCCTACCATGGCGTCTGATTCCAGATCTCTGATGTTGTTGACATTAAGAACTCCCATCGAAAAGGCACCACAGGATATAGCAGGTAACAATATGCTCCATTGCCATTGTACTCGTTGCAGATAAAAACTACCCACTACTGAGAGCAAGCCGAAAAAAAGAAATACAGACACATCACCGTAGCCGCGGTAGCCATATGGATTGGAACCTGCTGTATAATTGATAGATGCCCAGACTGCAATGAGGCCAAGAGCCAGAAAAACCATTTTCACTGGTATTGAGAGCGTAGTTAGGCAGATCAAGATCACACCAGATATAATAGATAGTCCTGCCGTCAGACGCATAGCTTTCTTCATTGCAGCAGCCGATATAGCACCAGACTGCACTGTACGACTAGGTCCCGTCCGACCAGCGTGATCTGCTCCGTGAATAAAATCACCATATTCATTGGCTAGATTGGAGAGTACTTGCAGCAGTATTGCAGTGATAACGGTCATCAGATAGATGGGCCAATTAAAAGCACCGAAATAATGACTGAGTATGGCTCCCATCGACACATTGGCAATGGCCAATGGAAGGGTCCGAAGTCTTGCTGCTTGTATCCAGCTTTTTGTTGAGCTAAGACTCATGTTATCGTAAGTAAGCTAGGATGAAAATGGTTGTTTGACATCTTATATAATAGTTTCAAGATTTCGCAAGGTAGTCATCTGAATGCAAGACTTTAAAGAATAATCAGCTCTTAGCTCTTTAGATGAACGTCTATTCGAAAATGATTTGAGATGAACTTGCGAAGATTATAGCGCTCTTCAAAAATTGGGATATGTACTTTTATTACTTTCAAATCTTAGCTTTGATAAGACAATTGTCTCATTTTGAGTTGATGATACATGAATTAAACTCGAGGCTTCAGAGATTTTTTTGCTTCCTTTTAGTCAAATTGACATGGGAGAGAAAGTTCTGAGTGTCAAGACTCAACTGTTACATGAGTTGATGAAGATCATCGAACTCCACCAGAGTCGAGGTGGGGCAGTAAAAATGGATTCAAATTTCAAGAATACATAGTGCTTAGGATTTCCTGAACACTGTGGATTCTACAAATGGTCTACGGGCAGGAAATAATTTCCCAACTTTTAGGGATTCCTTCTGATTTTTGTGTCTCTTATATTTGACTAAGTTTTTTTTACAATGGTAATTAAACGTTATTTGAAATAGACTCTTAGCGACTTGTGGCAGTCATTACAGCAACCAAATGTTAATGTTGTACGTAATCTTATTACTTGGCTTGATATTTGAAATTATCGTAGAGAGGAGTTTCTTTGAGGCAATGACTTTGCTGGTGATAAGACTTTAGATTGTATGGTCACAAAGCAAAAAGCGATAGGATGGTATTGGGGATGTCAAAATCCCCAAAAATAGTGATGGTCTATGTCGCTAGATACAAGTAACTTTATGGTCGGACACGAAGGTGTGTTGACCACTAAATATTGAAATATTATTATTAACTTTTTTTAGGAAGTAGGAAGTAGCAGGAGACGATTGGAGTCTCTGTCATTGGGCCTAGTCTCGCATCTTCTTCTCCTACTTTCAACTTTTTTAAAGGAACCATATATTCTGGTCCAGGTTTTCTGGCTCTGATTTGTTGATTCTTTAAAAAACTGAATTTTTAAAAAATTACAAATGAAAAATTTTATTCT
>CAZFWJ010000160.1:0-3143 GCA_964522505.1 uncultured Saprospiraceae bacterium | reverse complement strand
CAGACTATGATCGAATACACTAAAAAACTGGCACTCGCATTAAATATCAAAGGCCTTATCAATATACAGTTTGCCATCAGTCAAGATGACGAAGTATTCGTCATAGAGGCTAATCCTCGAGCTTCTCGTACGACGCCATTCATCGCTAAGGCCTATAAGGTTCCATATCTGAATGTGGCGACCAAGGTGATGACAGGTGACTACACACTTGAAGACTTTGATCTTGTCAATGATATGGACGGTTATGCGATCAAGGTGCCTGTATTCTCATTCAATAAGTTTCCTAATGTCGATAAACGCCTAGGGCCTGAGATGAAGAGTACCGGGGAGGCTATTCGATTTATCAAAGATACGAGTGATCCATTCTTCAGAGAGATTGACAAGAATAGATCTAGGTATCTGTACAATTAATCAACTAAGATTAAAAAAGCTCTTTGCCGTCAATGAGCAAAGAGCTTTTGTTACTGCTATACCAGATCCGTATCAAGTGATGGTTTATCACCCTTGTTAAGAACTAATGTTCCAGCGATCATGTCATGTAGCGCCTGTTTTTTGGAGGTAAAGGCGGCCATGATAAATCCGATGAGCAATATCATACTTGAAATTATTTTACCCAGAAATCTACCTAGGGCTCTTAGAAATGATATTCTTTCTCCATTACTATCAGTTACAATGATCTTCATGGCTTGTTTTCCGAAGGTTCCTTGTTTTGCGGAACTTTCGAAGTAAGCAAAATAGAGTATGGCAATCAGCGAAAGAAGACCCAACACTAATGTAAATCCAGCAGGTAATTCAGCACTTGGCGAAGATGTGTCTACAACGCTGCCCATAAATGCAAAAGACAGAATTATCTGAATAATAGAGAGGATGATACCATCTATAATGTAAGCGGCTAATCGTTTTCCAAAACTTGCATAATTCATAATAGTATTTTTTTTGTTGGTGAAATTAATTTGATTCTATAAGTAGACTCCAGAGGGAGTCAAGTTTGTGATGATGATCGTAGGTATTCGGTTTAGAGTTAAGGTTTTCTTGGATTTCATTTATTCGTTGCTCACTGCTCGGATGGGTACTAAGAAAATCCAAGTTGTCCGTCACCCTGTCCATATAGCTTGTGTCATGGGAATCGATAGCCGAGATATGCTCAAATAATCTAAGCATGCCCGATTTATCTATTAAAGAGTTCTGCATATAGTCCAATCCTTTAAGGTCTGCTTCCCGTTCGAATGATCTAGAGTTAGACAGCTCGTAGAGCTGGTTAGCTTGTTCAAGTATAACTCCAGAAGAACCCGCCACATCTCCGGTTATTACGGATAATACAAGATAGCCGCTGACTGATCTTGCTATATTAACCATACTATGGCGTTGGTTGATGTGTGCCAGTTCGTGTGCGAGTAGGCCCGCTAATTCATCATAGCTTTTAGTCTTTTTGATGATGCCGTCATATACAACTATATACCCACCTGGAGCGGCAAAAGCATTTACAACCTCATCATTGACATATGTGGTCTCAATCGTATAGTCAGTGGGATAATCGCATAAGTCGAAGAACTCTTGCAACCTCATAGTCTGTAGAGTATCTACTTCCTGAAAAGCCAATAGTTGATTTAGCGCCGTTTTACCAACCTTGGCATCAAAACTTGTTGGAATAGCTTTAACAACTTGTCCTCCGACCCAGGGAGCCAAATACTTCAAATAGATAAAAACCGTAACAACTATTACTGATGTTGAAACAAGGACTATTTGGAGCGGATTAAAACGATTTAGGATATGGTACGATTTATTGATAGTACTTTGCTGAGATAGCAAAGTGTCATAAAGACCAGGGTAGTCAGATGCATGGAACTGCAATATGGCCTTCGGGAATGTCCCATAACTAATCGTTACATCATTATCCGCATTGAGATTGTCAATTTTGCATTCGGCTAGTATCCAACGATCTAATTCTTCTTGACTCTCATTTATTTTAATAGAAATTACATTTCCATCTATTGAAGGATCAACATAGTGAGGTTTAGAACTTAGACCATCAAAATACTTCGCCATTACGTAATCTCTAAAAATCTAAGTCGATGTCTAATAAGTCGAGCATCTCATCTCCTGTCGCTTGATTATAGCCATCTGCATCTTGAGTAATATCGTCGTAATTAATATCCCCAGGAAGCTCAACGGAATCATACATCGCTTTCATCGCCCTCATCTTAGTGAAGGGGAAGGCCAAGCCAAAAGTGAAAACAAGCATGAGCAAATTGACAATTAGCACACCGAAAAAATCCCATCCCTTGAGATGTGATTTCAATGACCGTCGTACGTGATCATCAGATAAGGTGATATTGTTAATAGTAAAATTGAACCTTTCTTTTAAAAAGAAGGGTACGTACAGAAATAATGTGGGATAGAGCAATATGTATCCTAAAATATTTATTCCGAATAGCGTGCTTCCATCACCATGAAAGTCCATTTTGATATTTCCTAATCGAGTATGACCAAATAGATGCTGTTGTATGTTAACTCTGAACCATGGATAAGCAAGACCGAATGTAATGATGGTTAGCAATAGAAACTTGATATATTGCTTGTAGTATTCTGAGAATCTCCCGTGAAATGAAAAGTATATACCCCGCCATGAAGTGCGAGAGACTCTATAGCGCCATGCACTAAAGATCGCGAAAGGAGTGAATAAGAAAACGATGAAAATTAATGAAACAAAGAACCCTATTACCGCCCAGGTTCCGACTAAATCGACATTTGCAAAAACACTGAAATAGAAAAAATAGAAGATCAATATTATGCCGTAGGCAATGATGAACCCTTTGAACATTTCACGACCTGTGCCATGAAAAACAAACCTTGTACCTTCAAATTCTGTCTCATTCCATATATAACTTCGATATTTTGCCTTGGCCCAAGGATAGTATATACCTAAGGTCAGTGCTGTCAAAATGAAATTGATGGCTACTATGCCAAAAAATGTGCTTCCTTGTCCATGGAAAGATAGTTTATGAGTATTCATTTAGGATTTATGTATTAATTTTTCGTTTATGACAGTTCCAAAGAGCTTTTGCTTATAATTGATTTCTTTTCACAAAATAAAAATCTGTACATGAAAAACAATACAACATTATTGTTATGTTTTGTTTTTT
>CAZFWJ010000159.1:0-3198 GCA_964522505.1 uncultured Saprospiraceae bacterium | reverse complement strand
GCTTCACTTAGTTCTTGCCCACTTTATTAAGCTTTTCAGAAACCATTTTAACCACCTCTCCTTGATTAAACATTTCAGCCTGTTTTTCCTTTTGCTCTTGAGCATTCCTTACTAACTCCTCCTCAGCTTTTCGGATAGTTTCCTTTGCTTTCTCAATATCCTTGTACAGGTTCTTCTCATCCTTTTGAAGCCTTTCATAATCTTTAGTAAGATTTCTCATAGTCTTTTCTTCAAAATCTAGCTCGTCCTTCACAACTACTTTTTCTACGGCATATCCGTATTCTCTGAAGAAGTGTTGAGCCCCTTCCATCTGAGACGGATAGGCGTCTGAATTTAGATAGTCATCTCCTGACTTCATCCAGAAGTATGCCCTTGTATAATCATCGAACTCTTCAAATTTTGTGGCAATACTTACCGTTTGCTCTTGATCGATTGCTGGAATGATCACATCATATAGATAGAATTCCTTTTGCTTCCGATTTCGGTCTACCTTACCAAATTCTTTTGCAAACCTCCTCCAGGCCTCTTCTGCCTTCTTGGATGAGGATCCAGGTAATTCAACCAATAGAGCATTTTGTATACCATCGCTCATTCTGTATTCCTTTTCGGTGATCTGAGCATTTAAGGCCATACTAAAGATTAATATGGCAAAAGCTGTTGTGTAGATTTTAGACATGAGTTAAGTCTTTAAGTAATTGTGATAATGATTCAATATAATGATAAGACTATTGGTTTAAAAAATGAGTGTGAATAATAAGTTAAGAGTTGTCATTCAATACTCTATCTATAGAATTGCCCGATTAGTCTATTGACTATATAAAACCACAGAATAAAATGCCATCTTGCGGCATCAATTATTGACTATGAATGTACTGTCACTGCGCAATGTAGTTAAGAGATACTCTAACCATGTAGCCGTTAATAATGTCAGTCTCGATGTCCCTAAAGGAAAAATTTTTGGGCTTTTAGGGCCAAACGGTGCTGGCAAGACCTCTATGATCCGTATGATCACAAGCATCACACGGGCTGATGAAGGAGAAATATTTATTGATGGGGAAAAACTCAACATCAACAGTCCGCAAGTAATTGGCTATCTTCCTGAAGAGCGTGGTCTCTATAAAAAAATGAAAGTCGGGGAGCAATTGCTCTATCTCGCAAGGCTCAAAGGCTTGTCTCCACGTGATGCCCGCATGAAGTTGAATAATTGGCTGGAGAAATTTGAAATTACAAGCTGGTGGGATAAGAAAGTTGGCGAACTTTCTAAAGGGATGCAACAGAAAGTACAGTTCATAGCAACTGTAGTTCATGAACCCAAGCTGATGATTCTCGATGAACCGTTCTCTGGACTTGACCCTATTAACACGAACTTAATCAAGGACGAAATTCACGAACTGAATCAGAAGGGTACGAGCATAATTTTCAGCACTCACAGGATGGAGCAGGTAGAACAGATATGTGAAGAAATTGCGCTTATTCATCAAGGAGAAATCATCCTCCATGGCAACGTTGAAGAAATCAAAGCGGAGAACAAGACAAATCGATTTTCGATTGCCTTTGATGGCATGATGCCACAAGATCTGCTCGCAGACAGCTTCAGCATCGTAGAGGACAACGAGAAATCCCTCATTATCCAGGTACATGAAGGTCACAATTCTAATGAATTACTCAAAGGATTGATCGAGCGAGGCATAGAAATAAAATCCTATCAGGAGAATTTACCGACACTCAATGAAATATTCATCAATAAAGTAGGACATAGCAATGAATAATATCAACCTAATCATCGGCAGGGAGTATTGGACACGTGTCAAGAGCAAAATGTTTTTGCTCACTACTTTTTTGGCACCGGTAGCAATAGTGGTCATATACGGGATATTGGGATTTCTAATGACTCGCGGCTCGGATCAAACTAAGAACATCAGCATTATCGACAATGCAGGTATCACCGAGAATATAGAGCTTGAGCGCAACAACCTCAGGTTCACCCTAGAAACAAAGAGCCTTGATGAAGCCATTAAGTCCTATGAGAATGGAGACATTGATGGGGTCATCGAACTTCCTCCTCTAGATAGCAGTATGAAGAAGTATGATATCATCTACCACTCTGATGAGCCCTTAGCTCTTGATGAGATGTCAGCTATCGAACGAGAATTTAGGCGTGGCGTTAGAGACTTTAAAGTCAAAGCCTTTGGCATAGACGAGAGCCGTCTTGAATTAATTGATACAGATATATCGATAGCGCCTAAGAATGTTGTTGAAACAGAAAAAGAGATATCATCCATAACCTCTACAGTGAGCTCTGTCTTAGGCGGTGCTGTAGGCATGTTGTTATTCTTTGTTATCATGATTTTTGGCTCGCAAGTGATGCGGGGTGTCAATGAAGAGAAGATCAACCGAATCGTGGAGGTGTTAATCTCTTCGGTTAAACCGTTTGAATTGATGATAGGCAAGGTAGTAGGCATCGGATTAGTAGGTCTAACACAATTCGTCATCTGGGCTATTCTCATTACTATTATCTCTTTTGGGGCGATGGCATTTTTTGGCATAGGTAGCGAAAGCATGGCAGAAATGGCAAATAATGATGTTGCCCAAGAGATCATGCAGGATGAAGGATTCAAAGCTCAGGTCGAGAATGTCATAAATGAGCTCGGAAAGATTAATTGGGCATTAATCGTGCCTTTGTACTTCTTCTATTTCATCGCAGGATATATGCTCTATGCTTCATTATTTGCAGCTGTTGGTGCTGCAGCTGGTGACGATATCAACGAAGCGCAGAGTCTTACTACTGTTGTTATGTTGCCATTAATGGCAGCATTTTATATAGGCTTTGCAGCAGTGCAAGCCCCCAATAGTAGTGTTTCGGTATGGGCATCGATTATCCCCATCACCTCTCCTGTTGTGATGCCAATACGACTAGCCAATAATCCTCCATTATGGGAGATCGGGCTATCGGTTATTCTCTGCATAGTAACCGTGGCATTTCTGATTTGGTTAGCTTCAAGGATCTATAGAGTCGGCATCCTCATGTATGGCAAGAAGGCCAGCTTCAAAGAATTGGGTAAATGGATATTTTATAAAGGATAAATTATGATGACTTTTATCATTCTGTTCATAGTTGTTGAACTCCTGCTAATCGGACTGTACGCCTATATGAAACCAAGGGGTGGTATTAAAGCTTTGTTCGTTAGAAGGAAGTGA
>CAZFWJ010000158.1:0-3245 GCA_964522505.1 uncultured Saprospiraceae bacterium | reverse complement strand
CATTTCTTTTTCTACCTGAGAAAGATAATAATGGCCAAGAAAATCGGGGCTGTCTTTAAATAGACAGCCTTTTTTAATTTATGGCTTGAAATAGAAAAGCACCCCATGAGTCATGATGTGCTTAATCTTGAAATAGTAGCTATATAAATCTTAACCGGCCAACTTAAACTCCATCGCCTTCTTGACCAATCCTGCAGTGTTCCGTGCATTGAGCTTAGATAGGAGATTGCTGCGATGGGCCTCAACTGTTTTTAAACTGATGAATAGTTTGCCAGCAATCTCTTGATTGGTGTTCTCATCCATGATTAGATCTAGGACTTCTTTTTCTCTTCTAGTAATCTTAGGGACGTCTTTTTCGACAGGCTTCGCCTTTCTATTATTATTCATCAAGCCATTCATGATCGTATTGGTTATGGCCTCACTAAAATATGTCCTTCCAGATGCAACCGTACGGATGGCTGTAACGAGCTCCTTACGCCCAGTGTTCTTGAGCACATAACCCAGAGCTCCACTCTTAAGGACAGCTGTTATATAGCTCTCTTCGTCATGCATCGACAGTACTAATATCTTGACAGTCTGACTCATTTTGAGGATACGCTCGCATACTTCAATACCGCTCATGTCAGGAAGATTGATATCGAGCAAAATGATATCAATCTTCTCCAATAGCTCTCTATTGAAAACATCTTTACCCTCAAAACATCGCTCAACAATTGCAATGTCGTCTTCCTTGCTCAGAATAAACTCAAGACCTTCAACAAACATTTTGTGGTCATCAACAATCAGTATTTTTATCATTGCTATAATTTACATGATCAAGGTAATCCTGTTTTTATCTCAGATAATATAGGGTTTACTCTAATTACTAACCATCCAAGAAGAAGCAGTTTAGTAGATATGGGATACTTAACCCTTAAGAGAATACTTTTAGTATATATAATGATGGGTACCTCTCTCGCTTGGTCCCAAGGAGACAACACTTATCTTGACGAACTCAAAGCGATAAATAATCGCATTGAAAAAGGACTCACACAAAACGATATAAACAGCCGTGCTGGAGCTTATTATGATCGTGCCAAGCTAAACTTTGACATACCATTGCGTAATCAGGACATCATCGGTGACTTGATTGAGAGCGCCACCTTATATAAATTTTTAGAGGATGACCATGGTTACTATAGGTCTCGATTAGCATTAGCGGAGTTCTATATACTGGAGGAAATCTATCTAGATGATGCCTTCAAGTTGTCTTCTGAAGCGTTTCGATATTTTAATGAACAGAAAAATAGCTCAGGACAACTTGTGGCTACCAAACAACTCGGTCAAGTCTATCAAAAAAAGCAGGATTACGAGAAAGCCATTCCCTATGCCGAGCAAGCCCTTGCCACCAGTATTGACATCCAGGATCGCAATCAAGAACTAGATATTAGACTATTAATAATAGAGTTATTCGGCAAGCTGGGTAAAGTTGAAAAAGTCGTAGAACAAGGTCTATATACTATCAAACTCGAAGAAAGATATAATACCAAGAGAGTATCATCGCAGGTCTATCACACTATGGCAAGCTATCTATACAAGGATGGTCAGGACGCTAAGGCCCTCAATTATGCTCAGTTTTCGGAAACACTGTTGAGTGGCGATGATGAAATGGCAATAGAAAACTATGATCTTTTGGCTGCCCTCTATCGGGACGAGAGCAATTATGAACAAGCCTACTTGTCAGCTGAGCGGGCCAATATCCTTCGCCAAAATCAATACAGCCAAGAAAAATATGCACTTTCCAATCAGCTCGCAGTGAAGTATCAGACCCTTGAGCGGGATAGAGAGATACGTGAATTAGAACAAGATTTTGAATCGAGTGAGACAAGACTATTTAAGCGTACCAGATTGTTTTTTGTCCTTGGCTCATTATTGTTACTTCTTACCGGAATAGCCGTTTACTTCTATCGTTTGCAGAAACAAAAACTGGCGGCTAAAAATCTCATCACTCAACAACAGAAAGAGATAAATGAACAGCGGATAAATGAACTAGAGAATTCGCTGAAAATAAAAAATCTCCAAGCCATGGTTAATGGACAAGAAGCTGAACGTACACGCATAGCTATAGACTTGCACGATAGTCTCGGAGGAATGCTGTCCACTCTCAAATTACAATATGATAGTCTACAAGTAGATAATGATGTCCTGAGTGATAGCCCAGAATACCATAAGATTATGAAGCTAATCGATGTAGCTTGTAAAGACGTACGGGATATCTCCCGTAACCTTAAACCTAACTCTCTTGAAAAACTTGGATTAAGTGCCGCTCTTGGCGATTTAATCAATAGATATAATACACGAGGTTCACTGGAGATCAGCCTCCATACCAATGAGATTGATGGCATGCTCGAAGACAATGCAAAGCTCCACGTCTATCGAATTATCCAAGAATTGCTCAATAATGCGCTCAAACATGCTCAGGCTACAGAAATAGATGTTCAGATCAATAAAACTGACAATCACATCATGCTAATGGTCGAGGACAATGGAATTGGGTTTATTGAGAGTGAAGTAGTAAAAGGACTCGGACTCGGCAATCTACAATCTAGAGTAAATCTTCTCAGAGGAGAGATTAGCTTTGACTCAGTACCTCAGAAAGGCACATCGGTAATCGTCCATATCCCTATATCCGTAACAGACAAGCAATTACATGATCAAGTAGAGCCTGATCATCAAAAAGCATAAGTAATACTAATAGCTGAAATACGCACTAATCTAGGATTACAGCTTCTTTAGCTTTGCTCCCTTTATCAGTCTTTTCGACTTTAAATTCTACTTTTTTACCTTTTCGAGCTTTCCCAGTAAGTTCTGAAACGTGTAGAAAAATTTTATTTTCAACACCATCAGATTCTATGAAGCCGTATCCTTTGCGATAGTTGAAATGAATAATTTTTCCTATCATTTTCCCCGATGAAGAAGATGAAGAACTGCTTGTGCCGCCGAATATTCCTTTAAGTGTGTCTAAGAAACCCATAACTATGCGCTGTATGCTACGATTTTCTCTTGCTCAAATAGAGCAACCACGTCGTCTTCGATAAATTTCTTACCATTCCACTTGCCGAGCCATTTGCAGTTATCACGCTGTGTACGCAAGTACATATTATAAGCTTCAAGTGCTTTTCTCAATGTTACACGCTTAATACAAATGTTGTTGTTGAAACCTTTCTTGATTTCAAAATAGTACACGCCTTCGCCATATTCGAAGC
>CAZFWJ010000157.1:0-3264 GCA_964522505.1 uncultured Saprospiraceae bacterium | reverse complement strand
GTCACCTTGCCAAAATGTGTTAGATAGAAGGCTTCAACATCTTCTAATTCTTCAATAACTTGAATAGACGACTCCCAGTCTTCAAAATTTATATCTGGCGGAGGGCACGGCGGGATGACGGGCCCATCGTTAATACAGACGCCGCCTACATCACCTGTGAATAAGTCTTTTCCAATTAGCCAAGCGATATGGTGCTTTGCATGACCAGGCGTGTGCCAAGCCGAGACTACAAAGTCATCAATTTTTACCTGATCGCCATGGCCGACTTCTATGAGTTGATCAGCAGGAATAGGCTTCAGCGTTCCCCATAGAAAATCCATCTTGTCCTGATAGATCATCTTAGCAGAAGCCAATAGTTTAGAGGGGTCGTGCATGTGTCGGTAGCCAAATGGATGCAGATAAATTTTTGCGCCATGCTCTGCAAAGCACCAGGCAGCACCAGCATGATCCAAGTGGATATGAGTGATAAAGATGTGCTTGATATCTTCCTTAGCATATCCGATTTCGTTGATGCCAGCCACAAGAGTGTCAAGGGTGCTATGGGGTCCGGTCTCTACTAAGATTGGCCCAATGCTCGTCTCAACAAGGTATGCACAAATACCGTTGGCATTTCCTAAAAAATTTAGGTCTATCGTGTGGATGGTATGTCTCTTCATAATACGTGTTATGATCTATCTATTTCTTGGGTCAATCCTTTCTTTAGCTTGTCGCAATCTGATAAAGGCGGCCATGTCTATGGGCTTATGTACTATAACTTGAGACAAGGGATGTTTATCCAGTTGGGATTTAGGCCTTGTAGGCCTTGCCGTAAATCCTCCACTACAATTGGGACACACATTGTTCAGAATCGTCTCAACACAAGTCTTACAAAAAGTACATTCATATGTGCATATCATCGCCTGATCACTATCATTAGTTAGTGATACATTACAATTTTCACAAGTTGGCCTAAGCTCTAGCAAAGCAGTTGATTTGGTCTCAATGTAGATGTTTTGATGGGTTTGTTGCGAAGAAATAGCAGGCAATTGAGTCTTGATCAGTAGCGGTGCCGTACATTTGACATCAGTAATTAGATTGATATGTCCCATAAAATTGCTCCTTCTTTACTCGCAGCAGATTTCGCTAATCTGCAACGTGATATAGAGATGATCAATTCAAGCCAAGCGGATTGGCTACATATAGATGTTATGGATGGCATATTCGTTCCCAATATAAGCTTTGGTCAGGTTCTGATGCCATTCATTAAGAAGCATAGTGAAAAGCCCTTAGATGTTCACCTCATGATTGAACAGCCTGAACGATATGTGGAGCAATTCGTAGACCTGGGAGCAGAGGTCGTCAGTGTGCACTACGAAGCAACTAAGCACTTGCACCGCACGATTCAGTTGATCAAGTCAAAGGGGGCAAAAGCTGGAGTAGCACTAAATCCACATACACCTGTGGAAGCTTTGCATGATATTCTCGAAGAGATTGATCTGGTAGTAATTATGAGTGTCAATCCAGGATTCGGCGGGCAAAAGTTCATTTATCAGACATTGCCCAAGGTAAAAAGGCTTAAAAACATGATTATAGATATCAATACTGATACCTTGATCGAGATTGATGGTGGTGTTAGCTTAACTAATGCAGAATCCTTGTTGAAGCAGGGTGCAGATGTTTTAGTAGCCGGCAGCAGTGTATTTAAATCAGAAAATCCCCGAGACACGATTGTCTCGTTAAAAGCTATTCAGGAGTTTAAACACTATTGATGAAGAAAGGAATCTTGAGTGTTTGGTTAGTAATAATTGGTTTCGTCTCTTACGGTCAGACAACATATCAAGGCCAGATTACAGATGCCAGTGGAGGATTGCCGATCGAGTTAGTGACCATCTTCTTTGATGGTATTAATGAGCCTGTCGAGTCAGATATAGATGGACGGTACACCATAAGTACTACAGCAAGTGATAGCAGAGAGTTGGTATTTAGCAGATTAGGGTACGAAGATCTCAGAGTCAATGTAAGTCTTAATGGTAGGATCAATGCCTTAGACATTCAATTGACTGCAGAAGATGCAGATATAGAAGTTACGATAACTGACAATAGAATAGAGCGTGCTGGTGTCGGCACGTCCAATGCGGAAGCAATCAGATTGTTACCTTCTACTACAGGAAATATTGAAAGCGTATTGCCACATATTGCGCTCGGGGCAAGATCAGGATCTGGTGGAGAGCTGACCTCACAATATAATGTGCGTGGAGGGAACTATGATGAGAACTTAGTATACGTGAATGACTTTGAGATATTCAGGCCACAACTCATCCGAGCGGGGCAGCAGGAAGGGTTGTCATTTCCCAATATAGACTTGATACGTGACTTGTCTTTTTCTTCAGGAGGCTATGAGTCTCGTTTTGGCGATCGGATGTCCTCAGTATTAGACATTAAGTATAAGCGCCCCGAGGCGTTTAAAGGCTCATTATCAGGAAGTTTACTTGGTGGCAGTGCTCATATTGAGGGAAGTAAAACATTGGGCGCTTCGGACTATCAAAAGTTGAGATATCTTGTCGGGGCACGCTATAAGACTAATCGATACCTATTAGGCTCTCTCGATACCCAAGGTGAGTACAATCCCGATTTTGTAGATATACAGGCTTACTTGACTTATGACTTAACTCGTGAAATCCAAATCGGATTGTTGAGTAATTACAATAGAAGTGATTTCAACTTTATACCCAGAACTCGTAATACAGCGCTCGGTCTGATACAGGAGTCGCTGCAATTGACCACTGTCTTTGAAGGTGAGGAAGATGACTCTTTTAGAACAGGTATGGTTGGCGCCAGCGTTACCTATATTCCGGAGCGAGAACGCAATCCTACATTCCTCAAGCTGTTAGCATCAACCTATGCTGGTGTAGAAGAAGAAAATATCGATATCCGAGGATTCTATCGCTTGAGTCAAGTAGAAGGAGATATTAGTAGCGATAACTTTGGAGAGGAGATTGCCGTACTTGGGACAGGTACTGAGCATGACTTTAGTCGCAATAGACTGTTTAATACAATTACTAATGTCCAACTTAGAGGTGGCTTAGAATTACAAAATCAGACTGATGACGGCAAGTCTCATTTCTTACAGTATGGAGTTAAGTATCAAAGCGAACTATTCGATGATCGCCTCAATGAATGGGTACGCATAGATTCTGCAGGGTTTTCACTTCCATTCAACCCCTCTCAGGTATTGCTCGATGAAGTCCTCAAGTCTGAAAATGAAATACGATCCACGAAGATTAC
>CAZFWJ010000156.1:1411-3268 GCA_964522505.1 uncultured Saprospiraceae bacterium | reverse complement strand
CCTCCTGCTAATTCGGTAATGCAGTAATAATTATTGCTAAACCACTTCAGCTTAGTAATCGTGTTATCAGTATCTGATGCAGCTAGTCCAAGTAAGCCTTCGTTACGAGCGGTAAAGCTCAGTTCTATATTCTTTTCTTGATCCCAGAGAGAGTAGAGACCCGAGTAATAGCCATCATCAGTTTCCGCCATAGTATACCATAGTATATTATTTAGTATCGTAGGGCTTGTCATGACCCTCTTGTAGGTGATCTCTTGGGATTCAAGACTCTTTATCAGCGTACGATGCACTTGATATTTATGAAATAAGCAGAGTATCATGTAGCCTGAACTAACTACAATTCCTGCCCACGCCAATTTTCTCCTCAGTCTATTGGACGTCCTAAGAAAGCTCGAGACCACAATGAAGAGTAAAAAAGGTACTGTATACAATGGGTCCGCTACGGAGATAGTGTTAAATGCTACCCTATACGAAGAGAACGGGAGAAATAACTGTGTACCGTAGGTAGTGAAGCAGTCGAGTATAGGATGTGTGATGAGGCCCCAGAAGAATAGCCTGACCCAATCCTGATAGTTCGCCTCTGGCTTGGGGATAGGATTTCTGAAATATCGTCTATAGAGGAGATATGCTGTGCCTCCAAATATGCCAATCCCAAATACTGGATTAAGTCCGACATCAAATCGAGTTAAGAAAAAGCTTACACCTATAGGTGCCAAAAACCAAAGAACACTGGCAAGGTAATGATGGTAAGGCAGACGATAGAGTCGATGAACGATCCAAGCGATTCCATAAGCGCCTATGACTGAGAATACAATGCTATGAGAGAAGCCACGATGATATACCAACTCCTGCAATTCACTTACAAAGGGCCCAGATAATACATCTAAGTCTGGAACAGTACCCGCAACTGCTCCCCAGAGCAAAGCTCGGTTACCAATTTTTTTGCCTAAGGTGATTTCGCCAATAGCAGCTCCTAAGGTAATCTGCGTCAAAGAATCCATTATTGTTCGCCGAGCGGAATTTTTAGTTTGTGGAGGGCCATTTTTGAGGCTGACTGTTCAGCAGACTTCTTGCTAAAGTCATCAGAAGTAGCTACTTCCTCACCGTCTACTACAACTGCTACCTTAAATCGATCCCTCTTATCCATCTTATACTTAGACAACAGACGATAGTCCACGTTGATGTTATTTTTTTGCCCCCATTCTAACAATCGAGATTTGAAGTTGTCATCCTTACTTTCTAGGATGTGGATATCCAAATTTTTAAGGAGGATCTCATTGACGACATAGGACTTTGTTTTGATATATCCTTTTTCCAAGTAGATCGCACCAATTAAAGCTTCAAATGCATTGCCGAGCATACTATTGCTCAATCTTCCTTGAGAATAATCACTCAAGATCGTGTCTAGTCCCATCTGATTAGCCAACTGATTAAGAGTCTTTCGCTTGACAATCTTTGACCGCATCTTGGTCAAGAAGCCTTCATCTTGTGTTGGATATTTTTTAAATAGATACTCAGCCACGATTGTACTTAGGATACTATCACCCAAATATTCGAGACGCTCGTTATGCTGATTGTTGTGGGTGAGCTCATCGTTCATCGACTTGTGATAGAACGCTAGCTTAAATAGATGCAATCTTTTGGGAGTAAAGCCGAGTACTTGTCTGAGCCGTTTAGCTAGATATTTATCTTTTGAAAAATAGTAATTGTATGTTTCTCTAATCAAACTATATACATGATCTCATAAATGGTCATCATATCAAGCTACTCTTCGAATGCTTTAAAGATAACCGACGCATTATGTCCCCCAAATCCAAAGGTATTACTCAAGAAAGCTTTGACTTTTCTTTCTTGAGG
>CAZFWJ010000156.1:0-1311 GCA_964522505.1 uncultured Saprospiraceae bacterium | reverse complement strand
TCACCGAGTGGAGTAGAGGTCCCATGTACATTGATATAATCAATCTCGTCATGGTTCATCTTAGCATCTGCCAGTGCATCGATCATTACTTGGGTAGCTCCGAGACCTTCAGGGTGTGGCGCAGTTATATGATGAGCATCAGCAGTCATTCCTGCTCCTACTATTTCGGCTAGGATATTTGCTCCTCGGGCTTTAGCGTGATCAAGTGATTCTAGTACAAACCCCCCTGCTCCTTCACCTATAACAAATCCATCACGATCCTTATCAAAAGGTCTTGAGGCCGTCTGAGGATCTTCGTTACGTGGAGATAATGCTTTCATAGAGGCGAATCCTCCGACACTTGTCCTCGTCACTGCTGCTTCTGAACCACCAGTGACAATAACATCTGCTCGACCTATACGTATTGTATCCATAGAAATGGCAAGAGCATGAGTCGATGTAGCACATGCTGACACAACACCATAGTTTACTCCTCTTAATCCATGCTTCATGGAGATATGACCAGCGGCTATATCTATTATGAGTTTAGGAATTAAAAACGGATTGTATCGTGGCGGGCCGTCGTTTTGGGCGGCATAGCTGATTTCTGATTCCAGAACTTCAAAACCTCCGATGCCACTGCCCCAGATTACACCGGCCTTAGTTAGATCGACTTGATCAAAGTCAATACCACTATTAGCTATTGCTTCATCTGCGCTCACTACTGCATACTGTGTGAAGGGGTCCATTTTTCGGACTTCTTTACGATGAAAGAAATCTTCGGGGTTATATCCCTTGATCTCGCATCCAAATGTCGTCCTGAACTGCGACGCATCAAAATTGGTAATAGGTCTTGCTCCGCTGACTCCATTAAACAAGCCTTCCTTATAGCTCTTAATGTCATTGCCAATCGGGGTGAGTGCTCCTATACCGGTAACTACTACTCTCCGCATATCATAAATTTACCAATTAGATAATGGCTGAAAATAAAAAATCCACAACCTGTGAAACACTGATTGCGGATTTTGGATTTTTAGAAATCAGCTGTTACGCTTTAGCCCCCGTAAGGTAGCTCACTGCGTGACCAACTGTTTCGATTTTTTCTGCCTCTTCGTCTGGAATGGCGATGTCAAATTCTTTTTCAAATTCCATTATTAGCTCTACTGTATCAAGCGAATCCGCTCCTAAATCATTAGTAAAGCTTGCTTCATTGGTTACTTCAGATTCGTCTACACCAAGTTTATCAACTATGATTTTTTTAACTTTTGCAGCTATCTCTGCCATAGTAATTGAGTTTTAATGAACCGCAATATTACGGTATTAAAAGTGAAC
>CAZFWJ010000155.1:0-3390 GCA_964522505.1 uncultured Saprospiraceae bacterium | reverse complement strand
ACTCACTACTCACTACTCACTACTCACTACTCACTACTCACTACTCACTACTCACATATATAAGTTAAAGTAATATATATGGAAAGGTCCCTATAGAATCCTCCAATTATACATATTACGTATATTTGCAATACGTTAACATCCCATCTATCAGTCTATATCATCCCTTGCATTAGATCGCTTTATTAATAGATATCCGAGAGGATAATAGAACCTGTTTTTCACATGAGAACCGATTTAATATCAATCCCAACAATGGATTATGGAAGGCATTTTTTGTGCCTTCCATATTCCATACTTTTTATACTACTATTAGTACTAAGTAATACTGATACACTACAGAGTCAGATTTCCTGTATTGCGCAGGTGCGTGTCTCTCTAGATTCTCGAGGACAGGCTCAATTGGATCCTGGCTTGTTTGTTAGGGGAGATGTAACAGGACATACAATAGCAGTTGAGAATTCCCAATTGCCTGATCTAACAATAGTTGATTGTTCTTTCGTCAATCGAGAAGTCAGTGTGATAGTTACGAACGCTGATGGATCAAGATGCTGGTCAAATCTCATAGTTGAGGACAAGCGTGACTTTACAATATCCGTAAGAGATACTTCATTAGTATGTACAAGTCAATTAGAAAACGACTCACTTTTAGACCTTGTCACAGTTGTTGACAACTGTATTTCAGCAGAAGATTTTACTATATCATTCAATACAGTGCTGGATTCTATATTTGATTCTGAGAGTGATACGATTAGGAGAGATTTGAGAATTTGGTCGGTTACTGATCCAAATGGCAACTCAGAGGTATTCACTTCATTTATTTATATCACTAGGTTAGATACTAGCTTAATTTCCTTTCCGACTGATACTGTCTTGCATTCTATGACAGACGCTAGGAGCACTGACATTACTGGCGTTCCAACAGTAGCAGGAGAACCTATTCCAGAACTATGCAATTTTAATATTGTAACGAGTATCGAAGGACCATTTTTATTAGACTGTGATAAAAGATTAAAGTATAATCGGACCTGGACTATAGTTGATGTACAACATTGGGAGATTGTCGCCGAGGAAGTACAAACGATTAGATTTATTGACACTACCCTTGAGCGTATAATAGCTCCCGATTTATTAATAGAAACAGGTGCTGACTGCGCTGCCAATCTCGAGATCTCTGAATTTGAGGTGACTAATAGTGGTATTGGGACAGTGATAGATCAATACAAGTCCATTCTTGCCAATGGTTCAACTGTTTTCCCTGGTGATAGATTAGAGCTTATAGATGGTGATACGGTAATCATTGAATACAATGCATTCAATGATTGCTTTGATCCTTTAGAGAGTGTTGTTGACACCATTATTGTGAGTATACCGAGTGAGATTTCAATCGTCTCTTGTAATGGGCATGCCGTTGCATTGTCTTTAGGGGACGATCTGAATAGAAAACTAAATATTGATAGGATATTTACAGGTACGATTCAGTCTTGCGGGAACTATACTTTAGTCGGCGCTAGAACCCAAGATGTATGTGATCCAATGGATACTGCATTTAGCAAGAATGTAACATTTTGCACTGCTGATATTGGCACGACAGTATCTGTATTAGTAACTGCATTTGATGAATCCGGACAGTATAGCGCTGACACCTGTGAGATTTTAGTAGAAATTCAAGATAATAGAATACCTCAGGTTGAATGTTCCTTGAGTTCAGATACTTTATTTTATGGAGCTATCGATAGTATAGCTCGCATCGGAAATTTAAATAGATACTTCAATTTTATCAGTGCTGATAATATTATTGCTGTCACGGGCTCAGGAAGTGGCATAGTGAATTCAGTAGGGTCTAGTTTTAATTTTATCGCTCCATTTAATTCCTTAGGATTGATGGTTGGGCAAACTGTGGGTCTTGACTCATTTAATTGTTCATTTATTGATCAACAAGGGCTGGGCCAGTATAACCTGGATCTCACTGTGGAGGGAGGTAATGGTACGAGTGTTACCTGCCCAGTGAATCTAACTTTGTTAGATACAGTTGGAGTATGTCGGACTTCTTCCAACTTCATTTCTGGGACCGTGTTGGCATATGGTCTAAGTGGATTAGATGATGTCGATGTTTCAATAGGTAAGAATGATGGAGTAATTAATTGGGCAATAACAGACCTAACAGGAGAATTCACCTTTAAAATGGAATCAGATGCAACTGATATAGAAGTAGAGCGCTCAGACAGTTGGCACTTAAACCTAACTTCAAATGATCTTTTTTTACTTGAAGAAATTCTTATTGGAGTGTATGAACCTAATCAACTAGAAGAGGCAAGTGCAGATATGAATAATGATGGAGTAGTTAATACTTTTGACTTTATTATGATGAAGAGACTTTTGCTAGGGGAAGAACCTAATCTAATATTTGAAAGAAGCCCTTGGAATATTTTTGCTAAAGAATTGGTCTGTCTCGAGTTAGATAAATGTAGTACTGGTCATTTCGCACTTGATAGTTTTGAGGACTTCAATGATATCCAATTCTGGGCAACCAAAGAAGGCGACATTGATCAAGATGCTGCTGATCAAGGCGAGTCGAGAAGTATAGAATCGCTTAATTACATTCTTAGCGATAAAGAGTCCGTAAACCAAGCTGCTAAGCAGTCTCTAACTATACTGACATCAGAAATACACGAACTTAGTTCACTTCAGTTTGAGTTAACTATTCCTGACGAGATAGAGATGGAGATAAAAGAGACGCCTGGATTGATCTATAAAAGACATGATGATAAACTTAGACTCATATATACTAGGATTTCAGAAAATAGTTATGACGACATCCTCATAGAGTTAGACGGAATGTTTCATGGACTAATAAATCTTAATGACCTACACTCTACGGGCGATTTTGAATCATTAATGTTTATTGATGGCGGCAAGAATAAGATGGTCTTAAATAGAATTGAAACTCCTATGTCTTTTGAGTTGCTGGAGCTTGGCGCTATGATTTATCCAAATCCAAGTTATTCTCCGAGTAGATTGAGATTAGGCCCTGCATGGCCTTCTGGTCATATTAACTGTCAAATCTATAACGAGATAGGTGAGCTGAAATGGTCTGAGACAATAGTCAAGAATTCTGATAACATCGAGGAAATATTGCTACCGTCTGAACTAGGCGCTGGTATATACAGTGTTATCATTGCCAGTGAGTTAGAGCACATAGTAAAAAAGTACGTAAAATTGTAATTTGAAAAATACCGCAAAAAAGGTACTATAACATATTAAAAAAAAATTACATTTGTTTTTATAACTGAGTACTACCTATAGTATCTACTATTCTGTAGATGCATTTCAAAGAGATAATAATAGAACTGCGGGAGTGGATCTAGGATAATGATGAAAACCGTCCTT
>CAZFWJ010000154.1:0-3402 GCA_964522505.1 uncultured Saprospiraceae bacterium | reverse complement strand
TAATCTACCCTGCTGACTATTGAGTGTAGCTCCGAATATGCTCCAAGGTCCTGCACATAATCCAAACGCAATCAATGCCGATAAAGAAATAGGCAACCACTTGAGGGATCGCCAACGGAGGGTCCCATATAGGAATATAACAAGCACAAGCCACGATGCAATCATGGCAAGCGCATATCGCTCTTCGGTTACACCATAATCTGTGATCCGACGGAACAGGCTGATCATCAAAAGAATAGCAGGTACAATCAGTACGATGAAAAAATACCTTATAAACTGCCTTACAAACACCCGATTACTAAATCTCGGATTGAGATAATTGAGGAGATAGGTAAATACACCTATCACTGAAAACCATAAAGACAAATGCCCGATCCATCCACGAGGAAGCTGCCCATCAAGCAGAATCTTAATACCATAGGCATATAAGATGATCATGTAGATTATTGTAATAGGAATCAGCAAGAACTGGGTAAAGACAAGGAAGGCGCTTAATGGCCGCTCTACTTGATCATCGTAGTCAAGTGCGGGAAATTTGCTTAAGAAATAGATGCTATTGAATATCCCAAATACACTCACCGCTACATAGCCATAGACACGCCCTTCAAACTCAACACCAAATAACTTGTCTAGTGCGACCATAGCTAATAGGATGGCGAGGTATAACACTCCTGAGAAGAATCCTGACTCGACGATTCGTATAAATACCTTACGGTTGTACTCCCAAAAATCACCATCACTACCTCTCGAGATAAAGGGCACATAGGCAATTATCAAATGCAGCATAGCAGCTATACCAAAGAAGAAAAATGGAAACCTGAATAGCTTGGTGTTTAATAGGTCATAATCATCCGGGAGAAGAATAAAGATCAGTATAGCGAGTGCACCAAAGACGCCTATAGATACCAACTCACTTGTCGCATTTTCTCTTGATTCTCTAATCAATCTTGAGATTAAGCCTCCAAGAAAAAGAAAATAGCTTACGACCATGAGGCTGACTATCGGAGCCATTTCTGTACCTACATCGCCATCCGTGGAGATGATCTTAATGGCCAATGCAGTTGCAATAATCGCCATGACTGATGACATGGGAAATCTCCTAAAAGATTGAAACAAGTCTAATTGTTGGAAATAGCTTATCATATTCCAGCTTATTGCGACTTTAAGATAAGCAGACTTACAATTATGAACATATTGTCCATGTATCTGATGACATGGGTGCCACATGGCGCAAGATAAGCCGTGATCTTACCACTAATGATCCGGCGAAGTTAGATCAAGAAAATTCAGGCGGTTTATCCAAAGACAATTCAGGAGCAGAAAACCATTGTACGGTATTTACCATCATGGAATCACCTGTCAATGAGCAAGTCGTCTGGGCAGGCACAGATGATGGCAACGTACAAGTCACAAAGGATGGCGGGCGGAATTGGACCAATGTAACTGCCAATATCACAGGCTTGCCGAGTAACACCTGGTGCTACCACATAGAAGCCAGTGTTCATGGAGCAGGTACTGCTTATGCAGTATTTGATGGGCACACTAAAAATGACAAGAATGCATATGCCTATAAAACTACTGATTATGGGCAGAGCTGGACATCTATTATTACTGATGACATCCACGGCTTTACCAGATCAATACAGGAAGACTTCGTCAATGAGAATCTGCTATTCCTTGGTACAGAATTCGGTTTATACATTACCCTGGATGGCGGTATGAGTTGGAGCAAGTTCACTAATAACATGCCTGCCGTTGCGGTACACCATGTAGAAATGCATCCAATGACATATGACATCGTTATGGGTACCCATGGTCGAGGCGTAATTATCATTGACGACATAAGTCCACTACGGGAATTAACTCCAGAAATAGCAGATAAAGAACTTCATTTCTTTGATGTAGAACCGTTCGTGTTGAATGAGCAAAGTGGCTTTGGGTCAGCGACCACAGATTTATCTTTTGTAGGTCCTAATGCACCCAATAATGTGAGGATGCCATACTACCTAAAGAAGCGACACATCTTCGGTAAGATGTATGCCGAGATACAGGATATGGATGGTAATACCATAGCAGATGTTAATGTCAGCAAATCAAAAGGTATAAATGAAATCACTTGGAACTTCAGTAGACCATTTCCTACTATGGCTAAGGGTAAGAGCTTCACCTTTGGAGGTTTCACCGCCCCAAGAGTGCCAGCGGGTACTTATAAGGTGGTAATGAATAAAGGGAAAAAAGTCTTCGAGAAGGAGTTTGAGGTGATATACGATCAGGACTCTCCAATTTCATTAGCAGATCGGCAACAGCAACAACAGATGACTGATAAGCTCTATGATATGTCAGAGCATCTCGCCTATAAAGTTTATCAAGTTGATGAGATGGTATCTTTTGCTGAATCCCTGACTGATAAGCCAACGCTTAAGAACACGGCGGCGCAGGTCTCAGAAAAATTGACGTCCCTTAAAGAGACCTTAGTAATCACAACTGGTGATAACTATGTAGGTACTGTTGACCCAGAATTACGTGAGAAACTGGCTACCATCTACTCCAAGATAGCAGGCAGCTTTAACGCGCCCTCTACTTCTGAGTTGGCCACTGTCAGTGCCGTAACTCAACGCTATAACAAGGCCATGTCAGATCTTGACAAGATTGTCAACAATGATTGGAAGGCACTACAAACTGCAGTCGGAAAAGCTGGTTTAGAACTACCAGTGACGAAGAGCAAGGAAGCATTCTTGGCAGGATAAGCGTGTCTTTTCTGTAGCGCAAAAAGGATGGTCTCATGTAGAGATCATCCTTTTTTTTATGTGTACACACAACTGTGATTTCTTTTATAAATATGACATTCATAGGTTATAATCTAAAATTGTTATGCTTTTTAGGGATTATAACCGACATATGTACTATTTTTGATGGTATGATCGAGCGCCTTGCCAAAGTTTTTATTGAAGAAATAGTTAATAATAGTAAGGCTGTTATCTTATTGGGCCCTCGTCAAGTTGGTAAGACCACCCTATTACAAAATATTGCAGCTGATTATAACGAAACACTGTTTCTAGATTGTGATGAGCCGGATATCCGGAAGATACTAACAGATACCACGTCAACAGCCCTTAAGAATCTATTTGGCACATCCAAATTGATCATTATTGATGAAGCCCAAAGAATCAGGAACATCGGACTTACTCTTAAGCTTATAACCGACAAAATCAAATCTGTAAAACTCATAGTATCAGGATCATCAGCACTAGAATTGTCTGCGGATATCAGCGAACCATTAACCGGTCGAAAAGTAGAAATTATTCTTTCTGGTGTATCCACGATGGAAATGATTAGTCATCACGGAGAACTTGAAGAGAAAAGATTACTCCATCAAAGATTGATATATGGAATGTATCCCGA
>CAZFWJ010000153.1:0-3471 GCA_964522505.1 uncultured Saprospiraceae bacterium | reverse complement strand
ATTAAGTACTTAGAGCCGAAATATGCGATCGGCACAAATATGATTAGGAAGAATAAAAATCGAGCACATCCAGTAGCCTTATACTTAGCCATGTATTAATAGTTTATTAGTTCTAAGATATGACGATGTGCGATCAATAGAGCTTTTATTTTCTACAGTATGATTCTTTAATTAGACGAACTATGTGGTAACGAGCTGATTAGTCGCCATCAAGTGATTAAGCTTTAACACCCCAGCGATCGATAGTGAATCTGTTATAGCTCCTTCCATTACCATGGTTACCAGTTCTGTAAATGGCAGTTTTTTGATAAATAAGTCCTCTGTAGGGTCAAAGTCAGTATCTCCTTCAGTTAGCTTTTGGGCGACATAGATATGTCCATACTCATCGGTGACAGAATTGGAGGTATGGATGTCAAGTAAATGCTCCCATTTTTCTGCTTTTAGGCCTGTCTCCTCTTGCAGCTCTCGCTGAGCAGAGATCAATGGGTCTGTATCAAGGTGACCTCCGCCCATAGGGATTTCCCAAGAGTATTGACCAAGAGTGTATCGATGTTGCCCAACTATCCAGGTGTTCAACTCATCATCTAGCGGGATAATGCCTATAGCCAGATTTTTGAAGTGTACTTTACCATATATGCCTATAGCATTTGTCGGAGTAATCACATTATGATGTTCTACGGTGATCCAAGGGTTGTTATATACTTGCTTAGAATCGATTTTTTGCCAGTTGCTTGTCATAGTAAGTCGTACAAAAAAAGGCCACCATACATATATAGCGACCTTATATTATTAAAATGAGAATTGTGTCAATGCCTATGACAGTCTCATACGCTCAAGCCTATAGTATTCAGAGAATGAAATCATTCTCATGCTTTCTTCATCCCATAGTTTGTTAGCAGTAAGCTTGATGCTACCCCAAAAGGTAATCACATTGGCATACTTAGTGAAGAGTGGGTTTTCCTTCATACATTTCTCAAGGTTGTAGTTAGGAATACGGGCACTTAGGTGATGGATGTGGTGTATCCCAATATTTCCAGTCAACCATTGGAATATTTTCGGCAGCTTATAGTAAGATGACCCCCTGATAGCAGCTAATAAGAAGTCCCAGTTCTTGCGCCATCTCATATAGCCATCTTCATGTTGATGCTGCACATAGAAGAACCAAAATGCGATGATGAAGAATGTAAATACTAAGAACAGTTGTATAAACAGAAATTTCTGCCAACCTAATAAATAGGCTAGTCCTGCATATACTGCAACTAACAATATATTATTGAATACTTGTGTACGTCTGATTTTATTCCAACTCTTCATTTTAAATGTGGGCCATCTATTAGAGAATACCATATACCAAAATGGCGCAAAGAAGAAAAGGACAAAAGGGGTTCTAAATACCCGATAGCCTACCTTACCCCAAAATCCTCTATTGCGAAACTCTTCTACTGTGAGAAAATCTATATCTCCGATATCTCGCTCTTCTAACTGTCCAGTGTGTCCATGGTGATGATTATGCACTTTAGCCCAATACTTAAAAGGAATCGTGCTAAAAAGACTGCATACTGTCCCTATGGCGTTATTCCATCTCTTAGATCCTAAGAATGACTGGTGGCCACAATCGTGCTGGATGATGAATATTCGTACTAGGAAAAATGAGTTGATTAATCCTAATGCTATGGTCAAAATTATAGAATATGACCAAGCAAAATACATCAGTACCCATAATGTGATATAGGGTAAAAACGTAGTAAACAATTGAAGAATGGCCTTTTTCTTATTGGGTTCTTGATATTGCGCTATAATTTCTTTCCAGTTCTTGAGCTTGTCTTGGATCTCAATTTCAAGCGCATCCAAGGTCGCCGTACGTGTATTATTCTTCATAGAATATTAGCTAGTAATAACAATGTTGGCAAATATAACGAAGTCATGACCGATGTGATATATTTCATCAGAGGACTTTTTGTCCGTTGACGTAAGTACCAACAACGTTTATCATATGAATGTTTTCTTTTGGCACATTAAAAGGATTCTCATCTAGGATAACAAAATCTGCTTTTTTGTCGACTTCTAAGGATCCAATTTTGTCATCCATATGCAATTGCCACGCACCATCAATTGTTATAGCCTCGATTGCAGTACGCAAGTCTATGGCCTGTTCTGTGCCTATCAATTGACCTGATTGAGAAAGTCGAGTAACAGCAGTACGTACAGCAAGTAGTGGATCAGGCCTGTACATCGGCGAATCATTATGAAGAGATAGTCGATGACCTCGCCGGGCGGCGTCATTTAGTGGCATCATACGGGCCGCTCGTTCTGGTCCAATAATGCTCGACGCCAAGGAATCGCCGTAATAATAGATATGATTAATATGGAAGCTCGGGGTGATGTCCATGCTCTTCATCTGAGACAACTGAGCTTCAGTAACCAGAGCAAGATGTTCAAATCTATGCCTTCCTGTCGACAAATCATATCCATTATGTCTTAAAGAGTCCAAGGTATTTATTGCAATCTGAACAGCACTGTCTCCCTGTACATGCACAGATAGTTGATAATTACTATCGAGAGTTGACTTAAAGAGGGACTTGTAGATAGGCGTATAGTGCATACTATGGCCATATGAATCTTCTTCTACCCCCAATTTTCTATTCAATGAGCTCCTAAGGTATGGTTCCCTTAGTAGCATGCTGCCAGTATATGGGCTTCCATCTACCCAATATTTTTGACCGAGCTTGCTTATAGTTTCATTATGATTGCCATCATTGTAGTCATAGACTTTACCATTACCGACATCATAATAAAATAGGCGAAGCGATAGGGGGGCGTCTGCTGCAATATCCTGGCAGATATCTATGGGGTTTATTCCTGGCATGATGCCGATGATTCCTGTTGCACCTATAGTCGTTATGCCTGCAGCGTTGTATCTACTGTACATTTTAGAGATTTCAGTCTTGGCTTTTTCAGCAGAGAGCGGTGGTAAGGTAGTAACCATCGGTATTACTGTCGACGACTCAGTGGTCATACCTGTAAGTCTGTTATTTTCATCCCTCACATAATGACCGCCACCTATAGGGTCTGGAGTGTCCTCAGAGATATTAGCCTTCTTTAAGGCGCGGGAGTTGAAATAATGGGTGTGCATGGGCTGAGTCATAATCCATACCGGATGTCTGCTGGTAATGTTATTATCGATATACTCTTTTGTAAGATCGGGTGCTCCTCTTAGTTTGAGCAAGTCCCAACCAAACGCAAGAACCCACTCCCCCTCAGGTATGTCTTTAATTTCGCGCCTCAAGTGCCTAAGCGCCTGCCAGGCGCTTTTATGTTTATTCCCGCTGACATCAATCCAATTGTACAGTGCTGTACTAGCGATCGGATGGGTATGTGGTTCTACAAAACCTGGCATCAAGGTCTTGCCCTCTAAATCAATAACTCGAGTAGTCGAATCCTGCCAGCGTCCAATATTTTTATTGTTGCCGA
>CAZFWJ010000152.1:0-3474 GCA_964522505.1 uncultured Saprospiraceae bacterium | reverse complement strand
GTAGCCCAATCATCTTGATCAGAACCGTGAAATATTAACTCGTCATCTTTCTGATACTTTATATATCGTCGCTTAATGTTAACTGCACAATCGATAAGAGAACCTAATATATCATAGTGAGGCCATCGGTTCTTATCCCAGTATATAGGGAGTCTTTAACTATTGACTCAAGGAAGACTCGGCCATTAATAATTGTCGATAATATATTTGCACTATTATCATATGAAAAATCATTTAATATCGGGTAAACCCCATTATTAGCCATTTTAAAACGACATAATTTAGCTGTCGCAACAGTTTAATGTTAATACTACGTTTGTTTAGGTTTTAGTAGTTGAGTTGGGCAGATTAATCCGATCTGCCCATTTTTATTGGACTACGTGACATGCAGAAATGAGTGAAAATGAATCGTTTAGCGCATCTTTTTTATCTGTCGATACCATTCATCTGTCCTAAACTGTCCAAATAAGTCAAACATCAACAACGTTGCCGAAAATCCCAAAATACTAAATGCCGTGGCTAAAAAGATGTGATTCCGGTTGAACAATATGACAATGACTACCAGTACAAACCCAAGTAATATGCCAACCATATCTACCTTTAGTTTTCGACGAAAGCGCTCTACCCTTCCCTCAAGATGTTTATATTCATCCGACGTGATATAGTTTATGCCGAAATCCTTAATACTATTGAATCTATTGATGGATCTAACAAATCTGTATGCCCCAGTAATCGTATAGAACAATGCGAACGGCAATGCACTATAAAATAACCCTGATGACAAATTTCCCTGACGCCATAAATAAAGAAGTAGTGTCCATATCCCAGCAGCGAGACCCAAAACAGTCAATACAGCATTGCTGATCCGCTCTCCCCGATAGTAGAGCGCGGCATATTCTTCTATAGTTTTTTCTTTTATATCCAAGCTTAAGATATCTTCCTTTATAAAGTTACTCACTATAAAAGAGTTTACACTAAAGTTTGAGAGTACTAATCATACGACTATCATCGATCGGCGATGTCATACTTACTACACCTATAGTCAGGTGTCTTAAAAAATCACTATCAGTTGAAATAGATTTTTTGACCAATGAAGTCAACCTACCCATACTAGAGCATAATCCATACATATCTACCATTTTATTCCCCCATAAGATGAGACAGCCTGATCTAAAACAGTATGACTATCTCATAGATCTGAACAATAGTCGAAAATCTCGTATGATTAGTGGCCGACAAAAAGATAGCCTGATTAAGACAGACAAAATGCCAATCCGTAAGTGGCTGATGCTCATGTTCAAGATTAATCTCCTTAATAAATCACATACCATTGATCGACATTTCGAATCAGTTAAGTCATTGAATATTATCGATGATGGCGCCGGTCTTGATTTGTATATTGATGAGCACGCTCCACTCGCTATATCCGAGGACCTTACCAATTATATCGTGATTAATACTGGTGGAAGCAAACTTACCAAGCGAATACCAAAAAACTTGGTCAAAGGAATCATTGAGAGTACGCAATACAAATACATATTAATCGGAGGAAACGATGTATCTGCAGAGTATGCTGATCTTAATCAACCAAACTGTATCAATCTCGTCAATCAAATTAGTCTCGCCCAATCATTCAGGATAGTATCTCAATGTCGCCTATTAATTACCGGTGATACGGCTATGATGCACGCGGCAGCGGCACTACAAAAGTCACAAATAGTAATATGGGGGAGTACAACAGATGATTTCGGCTTCTATCCATACTATGGTAGCAAAAATTCTGACCGCTCTTATCACATCATCCAAGGGCTTAGCTGCCAACCATGCAGCAAGATAGGCAAGGACTCTTGCCCCAAAGGTCATATGAACTGCTTGACAAAAATTGAAGCTAAACAAGTACTTTTAAAAATCGAGAATGTTTTGGATAGTAAGCCTTAGCGTATTACTCCTTACACTTATGAATGGATGAACACATTTCACTCCATCAACTACAAAGTGATGATCAAAAAAATATCAGGCCAAAGCACCCTATACATGATTATCGCTTAAATGCTGTTTTGAGCCCACTTAGGCTATATACGGTGTTCCTGATAGGCAAGGCAACTATTATAACGATACCAGAAGAAGCAAGAGGGGTAATGTTCAACCGATTTGATGGAGGGCCTAAGGTTGAAAAGTACAAGACCTTAGATATCAAGTACAATTTTAACCCTATACTAGGCAAAATATGCCATGTGCATGATGAAATTGGTCCCACATACCGCGAATGCATAATTAAACCTGAGATCAGCTTAGCGGTCCGAGAAGTGATGAGAAAATCGAATCATTAGTTCAAAAAATCATAGTGGGGAAGTCCAATAAAACTTAATACATCGAATTAACAGATCTTCAAATAAAACTCATGAGTCAGACTGATTAAATGGAGTTATTTGCATGATGTAATTGAATGGCAAGGCTCTCTCAGCAAGAATACCGTACATTTAATCATCGATGAATCTTAAAAGCGGGAACTGACTACCCAGATTAATGTTTTTAACTATAGAAAATCAAACTAACACATGGCTACAATAAACATGAACCCAAACAATAACCCCTTCGAAGGACGCAATTTCACAAAGTACATAGTTATAGGCTTTGTAGTGATCCTGCTCTTCTCACTGCTGTCCAACACCACTTTTATCACCATTCCTCCAGGAGCCAAAGGTGTAAAGTTTAAAAGATTCGCAGGAGGTATTAAAAAGGACAAAATATATGACCAAGGGTTTCATGTAGTAATGCCATGGGATAATATGATCGTCTATGACGTGAGAACCAATGAATCTGTTGGAACGATGGATGTCCTATCAAAGAATGGTCTTTCCATTGCTGTAGAACTCTCATATCGTTTTATGCCGAACCCTACCCAAATAGGTTATCTGCATGACGAGATTGGACCTGCCTATGCTGAACGAATTATCAAACCGGAGATTAGGTCTGCGACTCGTGAGGTAATTGGTAAATACCTGCCTGAGGAGCTCTACTCAACTAAGAGAGAGGCCATACAAGATGAAATCTTCAGTCAGACGCAAGCAGCAATAGAGACTAAGTATATCACTTTAGATGCTATCCTGATACGCTCTGTTCAGTTGCCTGACAAGCTTAAAGCCGCGATAGAACAGAAACTTGAAGAAGAACAGCTGGCCTTTCAATTCGACTTTAAACTTGAGCGTGAACGCAAAGAGGCTGAGCGGAAGATTATAGAAGCCCAAGCTAAGGCAGACGCTAACAAGATATTGAATGCCTCACTAAGTGACAAGATACTCCAAGATAAGGGTATCGAAGCCACGCTGGAACTGGCAATGTCACCTAACAGCAAAGTAGTAATCGTCGGTGGTGGAGACGAAGGACTTCCACTTATTCTGAACAATTAAGCTACAGTTTTTACTAATAATTCTAATTAGTCCTTAACATGTATTTAATAAGAGTCGCATTGAT
>CAZFWJ010000151.1:0-3521 GCA_964522505.1 uncultured Saprospiraceae bacterium | reverse complement strand
TACACTCGATGGAATAATGAACTCTACTTTAGATGTAAGTGACCTCGAGCAAGGTTTATACTTCATCAGAGTAGTTGGAAACAACGGTTTAGCAAAGACTAAACAGTTTATAAAAAGCTAATTAACGCTTAAGCTGCTTATTCAAAGCCCTACTGTCAAATAGATGGTAGGGCTTTTTTTGAATATGATCGGGTTTATGCAGAACTCCCTAACTACATGATCATTTAGAAGACGATTCCATCATTTGTAGGAGTTCTCTTGAGGCTTGATACTTGCTCGAGTTCGTCGAAATATCTAATAACAATTCTCGAGCTAATTCGGGTTGCTCATCCCTGAGGTAGCTCAATGCTTTGTAATACTTGACTTCATTGACGAATATGGGAGCTTCCTCACTTACCTCGTCTAATAGCTCGTTGGCCTGTGCCACTTCATCAGATCCGATTAGAGCCAGGGCATAGTAGTACCTTACCTCAACATTATCTATAGTCGAAGGATCAAGACTTTTTACCGCTTGCTCATACGATTCATTATTGAATAATACTTGAAATCGGACTAAATCCTCCTCCGATGTTCCCTTAGTCTGAAAGCTAGCGGGATCTGGATTGAAGTACAGCGCATATAGCTGTGTTGGGGTAATCACCTCCTCTTTAGTCTGATATTTAGTCGTGATCCAGACCGCTCCTAATAACCCAAAAATCAAAAGTAGGATCAAGATTATTCTACGGTTCGATTTAGAGTCTGTAACGATCTTTTCGATCTTGATTTGTTCATTATGAACATCAGCTAAATTTTGTAGTGCTTGATCTAAGTCATTTTTACCAGCACTATAACCATTCATGATCTTATAGTCGACTACTAGCTCTCTGAGATCATCATCCGTCTGAAGCTCGACCTCAAACTGGACAATTTCTTCAGGTGTCATAAGCCCTGATATATACCTTATGATGTCTTCTTCACTATTGTTCATGATATGATTTATAGCTCTGATAATCGTGATTAGATAACAGCAATTCCCTCCAGCGCTTCATACACGCAAACTTTCTCCTATATACTGTATTAGTTGATTTCATCCCTAATTTGCTCATAATATCTTTCATGTCGACACCATCTTGAACCATCCTGATTAATTCTTGACAAGTCGCACTGAGCATCGCATAAGTCCCGTCAAGGGCTCTTTTTAGGCGTTTATTCTGATCCAGCGTTTCATATTCCTTGGCGTCTTCTTTAGGTTCTCTACGATGGTCTTCAGTACTTACCTGAGGCAGTTTAGATTTTTTGCGAAGATTATCTATCCACTTATTACGGCATATTCTGAAGAGGTAAGGCGCTATATCCCCAGATACGTTCAGTTTATCCTGATGAGCACTTATAATAAGGGTCTCAAGGGCATTATGAAATATGTCATGGGCGTCATCCGACGTGCCAGAGTTTTTTAATATCCAGGTCTTCACCTTAGGTAATACCGTCTGATATAGATCCCTGAGGAAGCCCTTGTCCCCCTGTTTTAGAAGGACGATATAGTCTTTTGTTGTTATCGACTTACCGGTCACTGATCCCCCTACTTATAATCAATTCATGCATGCTAAGAAAAATATATCACACCCTAAGGTAAGATAACAAAATCGTGAACGAGGAGAAAGTGACACATGAGCAGAGATGAAATTCTGCTCAGACTTTCTCTAATCTTCTAAAGCGATAATCATGAATATTTTTGATTGGATTTGGAGCCTCATCGTTGGTGAGGACTCTGAGGATATTTAAGTGTGGAGGGGCTTTTCTGCCATTAAGAGAAGTCCCTTTCTTTTCAACCACGATAGCAGTGCAATTGGTTGCGTGTAACCAATAAGGTTCTTTCGATTTAGATTTCTAACGAGATTATACTCTTTTAGAAACGAGAATAAATTGTAATGAGCTTCATGGTACTTTTTGCTGAAGAGGTTTTTATTACGGTTCAGATACCTCAATGCATTGTAAATCTGATTGTCTACGAAATCTATATCATAATCTGATTCTATATAAGATATGATAAGCCTGGATTTCATCCTTAATTCATCGTTCTTGTCAACATAGGTCGCAATGCTCGATAGTGCAATAACCTCATCATAGCGATCATGAGTAAATGAGATGATTCCTTTAGATACCACAAGCGTTGATGCTCTTAAATGTAGATCCAGCTTTGAGCTATGTTCTTCGGCGAAAAAGATCATGTCTTCATAATCACCACGTAAAGCCAAAACATTGATCATGTTGGTATAAAAACGAGAGTCCAGCGTACCATTAAATAGGTAATACCCATGATCCAATCCAATCTGGTAAATCCAGCATATCTCTGCGTACCATTCACTCTTCAGATCTGTCAATTTTGAGACTATATACTTTCTCATATATCCCAGCGCGATCTGACAAGTTGTTGGGTCTAAGGATTCATGATGCGCTTCAAAAAGTTCCCGACAAACATGATAGCAAGCGTCAGTCTGATGTTTGTTTAGTTCATAAAGAGATCGCATCATGATATAGTGTACCGACTGACTCCTATGACATGATGGATTCAGTGCTTCATCTATATCGGTATAGTCACGACTGGTGATCCTCGACCAGTTATAGGACTCAGCCCCATATAATACATCTCTGTATTTCTTCTCAGCTATATGAGCTTCTGTCAGATCTCTGAACAAGTCCTGATCTGACTGATATTTGATCGGGTTGTCCGAATAATATAGCTCATGTAGGTATGCTCTTTTCTGGCTGAGCTGTTTTAGGGTGTCATGACCGAGGTCAGATACTTGTGGAGTTTTCTTATTAGCCCAGCTGTATAGTTTTCGCTTGTTGTAAGCACGGGTTAAGGCAAATTCTTTGGCCTCTTTATCATTGATGAGGTCATGGTGTACTAAGTACTCGTCCACGATAAGCTTGAGTGTAGAAAGTGCATTAAGCACACTTTTATGGCTATTGGATTTAAGGACTTTCTCTTTTACATCAGCAATGGATAATTGATCTGTAGATATTTTATCTACATGCTTCTTAAGAAAGAGAAATAGACAATTGATGTCCGATCCTTCCGAGGTATGTAACAGATGATACCTTTTCAATCCATTCCATTCATCTCGGTTTAAGACCTTTAATAGTGTGAATAGTTTCTGTGGCTGCGCAGTAATCATAGTTGATGATGCTATAATTATTTGGATGTGCAGACATCGTAAAATACTGAATTTCAGCTATTAATAGTGATTATATAGCCATTTAGTGTATTAATCGGCTTGGAAAAGCTTGAATTTTTGAATTGTCGTGACAGAGACCTCCATCTATCTTGATGGCTAACTAATAAAAATATGTCTGCTCTTATCTCAACAAGCTCTGCGTATGCGTCTCAAACGTGTTTGACAAAATGCAAGAACCTTTTTCTTAAAAGGTAAGATATCTAAAGTATATCCGAGATCAGTCTGACAGCAATTCTTTTATGCACGTAATCACTCAACTATGAACAGGATTAACCTTACTATTCAACCAAATCTTAAAAATTC
>CAZFWJ010000150.1:0-3522 GCA_964522505.1 uncultured Saprospiraceae bacterium | reverse complement strand
TAAAGAGTGATCAAGATCAAGTGATCTATGGATTGCAGCTCAAGTTCAGATTGGACGATGTATCTAACCCAGTTGTTATTCCTGAGGCGATCAAGCTAAGCGAGGAACACTACAATATTAGTGGAGACGTATTATATATTTCTTGGCACAGTTTACAGCCTGTTTCTATCAAAGCAGGAGAGCGATTGTTCTCTATCTCGGGATCAGCAGTTAACGCTGCGTCGATAGATGAAACTTATAATCAAGTTTATAACGAGAACCTTGAGGCTCAATCGGTAAGATATGATAAACTAATATCTCCTGAAACCAAAAGTGAATTAGTCGTATATCCTAATCAGCCTAATCCATTTACCAACTATACAACTATTGGGTTTAGCATTAGCAAGCCTCAAGTTGTCGATGTGGAGATATTCGGGCTAAACGGACACTTGAAATTTAGAAATAGTGAATTCTATGGTGCTGGTAAGCATCAAATCAATATTGATGCCAGTGAGATAAGCCTAAATAAGGGTATCCACTACTATCACATTAAAACACAAGATCGATCTTTGGTGAGAAAGATGATTGTGATCTAGCTATAAGCGCTTTACACTCAATTTTAGTTATAGAGATATGTTTTTCTGGTCCATTGATCAGGAAAACATATCTATTTTTGATATAATGTGTAATCACGTTATAATCAACAGCCATAAGAAAGTTTAAAAGGAGCTACTTTATCAAAACATTATTAATTTTACAGTTGGTATAAACCTTAGTCATGCAGAGAATTATTGCGCAGTTGCTTTTGTTTATGTTGACGGCCGTTGCTGCTTTTGGGCAGTTGGAGTTGTCATTTAATTCTTCCTCTGTCTCATCTGCAGGGCAGGATGTGGAGATTGACGTAATCGTAGAAGATGGCTTTGATGAGATCATCTCGATGCAATTTTCGTTGAATTGGGATGCGTCTGTATTTGCGTATAATTCAATTAGTAATGTTACTGATGTCTTACCCATGTTTAGTGAGCCTAACAACTTGGGTACTCCTGTGAGTGCTGCAGCCGTGGTTGATGGACAGCTAACTGTCTCTTGGAGTCAGACAAGTACACAGCCTGCATCTATTCCAGATGGTACAAGGCTTTTCTCGCTGATATTGAGTTCAGTAGGACCTGTTTGTCAAGGTACAAGTGTAGAGATTTCTAACACACCTCGGGTTATCGAGGTGGTTAACAATGATTTCGATATGCTGGACTTAACAGCATCCGGAGGAGAATTAGCAATTGATGATGGTAACTGTGATGGACCAGGAATGAATATGAATGGTGTTGGATTGTTCATAGACGATCTCGACGCACCAGGCGGGGGTCAGGTTTGCGTGCCGATAACGGCAACAGGCTTTACCGACGTGGAGAGTATACAACTCGGAATCGAGTGGGATCCAAGCGTATTATCATTTGATACTGAAAATGGCGTACGAGGAATAGGAATTTCTCCTATAAATATCAATGCTAACAGAGTGGATGAAGGTCAACTTAATGCATTGTGGTTTTTTGATACAGCTCCAGTCACCGTTGAAGACGGTGGGGTGTTATTCGAGGTGTGCTTTAATGTAATAGGTGGTACGGGGGCGACGACGGAAATAGGAATAGTTGATTTTCCAAATGCATCGCCGCCGTTTGAAATTGAGATTTCGAGTAACAACACGTTCTTAGAATTCTTTACAGACAATGCGACATTCACAGTTGGTAGTGGAAGCTCTGGTGGTGGTGATCCAGATGGAGTAGGATTTATTGTGGAGGAGATATTCACAGGTGATGCTACCTCAATATGTGTTCCAATTCTCACACAAAATTTCGACTCACTTGTAGCATTTATGACTGGTGTGAGTTTTGACCCAGCTGTGCTCAGATTCACTGGGTCTAATATGACTGGCTTAAGTAACGTACAAGTTGCTGCACAGAATGCCGACAATGGTGAGCTGAGAGTTCTCTGGACAGATCAAAATGCGAACCCTGTTACACTTCCAGATGGAACCTCTTTATTAGAGCTGTGCTTTGATATTATTGGGGCCGAAGGGACTAGCTCTCCTATTGGCTTCGTCAATATACCTCCTAACTTCACGATTGAGGCGATTAAGTTTCCTTCAGACCCTACACCATTTTTTATTAATGACGGTGTAGTTAATGTTGGGGAAGAAGATATGGGAGGAGGAGATGACGACGAGCTTGTATTGACAGCTAGTAATAATACATTTAATCTCAATGACGAAGTCTGTGTACAGTTTACAGTGGAAAACTTTACCAATATAGCAGGTATGAGTTTCGTAGTAGGCTGGGATCAAAATGTATTGGAATATATTGAACCTCGAAATACTAGTCTTCCTGGTCTAAGTACAGGAGGCTCTAATTTTGTATTTGTTGACCCTAATTCGCTCAGAGTACTATACACTCCTACTGCAGCACAAACAGTGGCAGATGGTACGGCGATATTTGAAGTTTGTTTCAGAGCTTTGGCAGAATGTGATAGTGGTGCCGCTACAGATATAACAATAGGCTCAGATGGCAATATAGCTGTTGAGTTTATAGATGGAAATAGCCAAGTTATACCTGTAACGCTAAACAATGGTCGAGTCTCTGCTGCGGCTTGTTCAATGATGCAAGATGATGAGGTTACACTAACAGCGAGCAACGAAGTCATCAATATAGGCCAGACTGTGTGTGTCGACTTTAACGTTGATGGATTTAACAACATTACAGAGATGAGCTTTGGTCTAGATTGGGACGACAGTGTTCTTCAATTTTTGGAAGTTCGTAGTATCAATGTTCCGGGCTTAAGCGCAGGAGAACCTAATTTCATTTTTGATTCTCCTGATGGCTTGAGAATATCATATTCTTCTAGTTCGCCATTATCCTTAGCGAATAACACGAGGATATTTGAGGTTTGCTACAACGTTCTCGATTGTAATGAAGGTGGAACGACAGAGATTGCTGTCGGATCTAATAGTGGGGCTAGTTTGCGATTTGTCAATTTTAATGGAAATGGATTGCCAGTAGCTGTTAATAATGCTATACTCACTGGGGAGGATTGTGAAAGAAGGGCAGAAACTATTGCCTTGAGGGCAAGTAGCGAGACGCTCAATATTGGAGAATTGTTGTGTATTGATTTTTCAGCAGATAATTATGTAGATATCACGGATATGAGTTTCGTGCTGGGCTGGGATGAAAGTGTGTTGCAATTTTCTCAGATTCGGAATCCAAACATACCTGGATTAACAAGTATGGAGCCAGATTTCACACTAGCGAATTCTGGTTCGTTACAAGTGACATACTCAAGTACGACACCCCAGACTTTAGCAGACAATACGATAATCTTTGAGGCATGTTTCAATGTATTGGATTGTAATTCTGGAGTGTCAACTGCTCTTAATATAGGAGCTGACAGCAGCGTACCCTTGCAATTTACGAGATCAGATGGGGCATCCGTGCCAGTATCCATTACTGATGGATTGTTAACTGGAGGGAACTGTCAAAGAAATGAAGCAAGGAT
>CAZFWJ010000149.1:0-3533 GCA_964522505.1 uncultured Saprospiraceae bacterium | reverse complement strand
GATCGTGGCGAATGATGCTGATTTTAATTTTGGTGCTGGATTTATTATTGGTTCGGTCGTTTTAGGCCTACCATTGGGGCTGGTGAGTTCAATTGTAGTCCTTGCCTCAAGCAAGAAAAATAAAAACCTATATCGATCAAACTTGCTGAATCGGATTGATCCAGGATTCGTGTATACAGAACTACCAGGCCGAACATTGGAACTCGCATTGACCCAGCACGGGATAGGGTTAGTCTACAGTTTTTAGAATCAAACTGTTAAAAAATTACAGCCTCGGCACTAAAAACGCCATGATATCATCATAGACATCTTGCCAATTCTCATTTTTGTACTCGCTGCTAATAACATGATCACCAGCGTTAGCAAAAGCTGTTTTGTGTTTTTGATCTGAAGCCGTGCTTACCGCATCATAGAACTTGAGCATGGCATCTACACTGACTACAGGGTCTTGCTCTTGTTCATTCTTGTAATAGTAACCCATGTAGATAGGTGTAGTAATTTTCTCGAATGTATCATCATTCATAGTTTGGTCTATCAACCATTGTAGAGCTTTGAGACCATCTATATGATAGTTGCCAGACCAGTATTGACTCAATTGTGAGCTATCTACCATGCGATATTCTCCAACCATAGATTCCACGAGTTGACCACCCCAAGGGCCGGTGATCATAGCTGCACTTGGGTCAGCAATCGCAATATTCGGTGAGAGCAGTATTAAGGAGTGGAGTGATTCTTCTTCTGGAGCCAATGGCAATGACAATGTCCCACCAGTCGAACAAGAGACAACAATAACTTGCTCTCCGATAAGCCGTCCGATGGCCAGCGCTTCCTTAGTGTCATCGATCCAATCTTGTGGAGAGACATCTCTGAATGCCTCTTTTGTTCTAAGGCCGTGATCTCGCAACCTCGCCAAGAATAAGTTAGCACCGATAGAGTCAGCAATCTTTCTATGGATGGGATTTCCCTCGCCTTGACTTGCACTAAAGCCATGTAGATAGACAACGCTGTAAGGTGTTTTTTGATGACTACTATCGGCCCAGACAACTCGGGCTTCATTATCCTCTTTAAGATGTTTTATGGTCGCTTCTTTAGCTTGGACGTAGCCATCAATATCCTTGATAGTTACGTCAAGTGAAGAGGGGGTTGTCAAGTCGAGGGCATCATATTTTACTCTCGGACCTAAGAGCCCGACCACAATCAGTAGTGCCAAAAATATTAGTATTCCCCAGAGGATCTTTTTAATCATGAGTATTTAGATGTCCAGTGCTAAAGCACTGGAGTTAGAACATCTCAGTACGAGCAAAATGGAAATCTGACTCTATCTGAGCATTCTCATCAGAGTCTGAACCATGTACCGCATTTTCTCCAACATTAGTTGCATAGAGTGCTCTGATCGTGCCAGCATCTGCTTCTGCCGGATTCGTCGCACCTATCAAAGTTCTAAAGTCAGCTACAGCATTATCTTTTTCGAGTACAGCCGCTACGATTGGCCCTGATGACATGAACTCAACCAGTTCACCATAAAATGGACGCTCCTTGTGTACAGCATAGAAGTCTCCAGCTTTCTCCGACGATAGCTTAGTATATTTCATTGCTTTTATTTTAAATCCCGCCTCGTTAATCATCTTAAGGATGGCTCCGATGTGACCGCCTTTAACGGCATCGGGCTTAATCATTGTAAATGTGGTGTTACCTGCCATGTCTATCTATAATTTTGCTGCAAAAGTATGCTAATATTTAGTCATTCAAAATGGTCTTATTAACAGTGAAATCTTTTGGCTTGTTCAGACATAGAGCAAGTGTAAATATCGCTCCGTGTACGTCTTGATTTATTCCGTACTTTAACTAAAATTTCTAAGCTATGACCAATCCGAACTTACAGCAGTATTGGAAGAAGAATCTGCGGTATCTGTTCATCCTGCTGAGTATCTGGTTCATCGTTTCATATGGATGCGGAATCTTGTTTGCAGACACGCTTAATACAATTAAGATTGGGGGCTTTCCGCTTGGGTTTTGGTTTGCACAGCAAGGAGCCATTTATGTGTTCGTGGTGCTCATATTTGTCTATGTAATCTGGATGAATCGCCTCGACAAAGAGTTTGATGTTGACGAGAAATAATAAAGGATAAGAGAAGATCATGGGCGTACAAGAATGGACATTTTTGATAGTAGGAATAACCTTTGCACTTTATATAGGTGTGGCGATCTGGGCACGAGCTGGCTCAACTAAAGAGTTTTATGTGGCAGGTGGGGGCGTATCACCATTGGCGAATGGTATGGCGACAGCAGCAGACTGGATGTCGGCGGCTTCATACTTGTCGATGGCAGGATTAATCTCATTTTTAGGATATGGTGGTTCACAGTATCTGATGGGCTGGACAGGAGGATATGTGCTATTGGCCTTGTTGTTAGCACCGTACCTGAGGAAGTTTGGCAAGTTTACCGTGCCCGACTTTATCGGTGAGCGCTACTATTCTGATCTCGCCCGTGTCGTAGCCGTCTGCTGCGCATTGGTAGTGTCTTTTACCTATGTGGTAGGACAGATGAGAGGCGTCGGAGTGGCTTTTGCGAGATTCTTGGAGGTGGATTTCTCCACGGGTATATACATAGGTATAGCCATTGTATTCTTCTACGCCGTATTGGGTGGGATGAAGGGTATTACCTACACACAAGTCGCGCAATACTGTGTCTTAATCTTCGCCTTTACCGTGCCTGCCATATTTATTTCCTTACAGATGGTCGGAACTCCTGTGCCACAGATAGGTATGGGCGGGACTATAGCAGATGGCACCTACCTGTTGGACAAGTTAGATCAGCTGAGCATTGACTTGGGCTTCGATGCATATACCCAGATGGGTATGGATAATCGGATCAATGTATTCTTCATCACAGCAGCGCTGATGCTGGGAACTGCGGGATTACCTCACGTGATCGTGCGTTTTTTTACAGTGCCTAAAGTCAGGGATGCACGTATCTCAGCAGGATATGCGCTACTCTTTATCGCAATACTATATACCACGGCTCCAGCTGTAGCAGCATTTGCACGTACTAACCTGATACAGACCGTCAGCAATAAAGAATATGCTGCCATGCCGCCATGGTTTAGCAAATGGGAAGAGTCCGAGCTGATCACCTTTGAGGATAAAAACGGTGACGGCCTTATCCAGTATGTCGCAGATCCCAATGTAAATGAGTTGACCATTGATCGTGATATTATGGTCCTGGCCAATCCTGAGATTGCCAACCTCCCAGCTTGGGTGATCGCTCTCGTAGTGGCAGGAGGATTAGCGGCAGCATTATCGACTGCGGCTGGATTGCTACTGGTAATAGCTACGTCAGTATCGCACGATCTCCTAAAGAAAAAATTGATGCCCAATATCTCTGAGAAAGGCGAACTGAGGGCAGCTCGTATCGCCATAGCAGTAGCTGTAATTATAGCAGGCATCGCTGGGCTGAATCCACCTGGTTTCGTAGCTCAGGTGGTAGCATTGGCCTTTGGCCTGGCAGCTTCCTCCTTCTTTCCGGCGATTATC
>CAZFWJ010000148.1:0-3611 GCA_964522505.1 uncultured Saprospiraceae bacterium | reverse complement strand
AAGCTTATAGAGCTTTACCTTGAGGGAGATGAGAAGTCTTTCGAAATCCTACTAACAAGACACAGAGAGAAAATTTATACCTCTATTTATCTATTCGTCAAAGACCACGATTTGGCTGAAGATATTTTCCAAGAGGTGTTTATCAAAATCATCGATACCTTACGAAAAGGTAAGTATAACCACGAAGGCAAATTCTTACAGTGGGCTATGCGTATATCTTATAACCTATGTGTGGATTACTTCAGACGGTCCAAGAGACGAACTAAAGTATCTCCATCCGAAACATTCGATATCTTCGATGTCCTCGAGGTAAAAGATGACAATATGGAGGTTCAAATGGTTAAGAATCAGACTTATTCCAAGGTTAAAGAACTCGTGGATATGCTCCCTGCAGAGCAAAGAGAGGTCGTAATTTTAAGGCATTATGCTGATATGAGCTTCAAAGAGATCGCTGCACTCACTAGAGTTAGCATCAATACTGCTCTTGGTCGTATGAGATACGCCCTTATTAATATGAGAAAAATGGTTGAAGAGAATAATCTTCAATTACAGTCATGATATAATAATTGTTTAATTCAATAATATTGAGGCTGGTAGGTACTATCTATCAGCCTTTTTTGTTTCAGATTGTGAGTTAGATAATATGGTAACTATAGACATAGCTCAATCAGAGAATGATTTTGAGGGAATAAAAGATTTGAATGTAAGAAACCTTTATGGCGTCAATAGTGCCAGAGAGGAGCAGAGCCAAGGATTCGTTACTTGCCCCTACTCTGTGGATGACATAAAGATTATGAATAATCCATATCCACACATCATAGCCAATTTCAATGATACGATCGTAGGATATTGTCTAGTTATGCTGAAACAGCATAGTGATGTTATGCCAGTCCTTCAACCTATGTTTGAGTTGATATCTCGCCTCGATCTATATGGGCAAGCTCTGAGCGAGATGCGTTATTTTACCATGGGTCAAGTTTGTGTGGATAAAGCACATCGGGGCACTGGAGTATTCTATCGGATGTATGATTATCTGAAAGATCAGATGCAAGGCAATTTTGATCTTGTCATCACAGAGATCTCTGCTCTTAACACGAGGTCATTGCGTGCTCATGAGAAACAAGGCTTCTTAATATTAAAAGAATATCAGGCACCTGATGGCCATCCATGGGTTGTGGTGTGTTGGGATTGGAGAGTGAATAAACACTAAAGCTTATTAAAATAAATTTTTGCTTCTTGGACCACCTTAGGAGCAAGTATAAGTGTTGCTGTCATGGTGGGTATGGCCATCATGGCATAAAAACCATCAATTAAATTGATCATCAGATCTAGACCGGTCACAGCCCCCAACAAGATGCTCAACAAATAAAAATATCGGTACCAATGTTTATGCTCGGCCCCTACAAGGTATGACAAGCATTTGGTGCCGTAATAGCTAAAGCTTAATAGCGAAGAAATTGAAAACACAGCTATACAGAGCAATAGAAGATATGGCCCAATTTCTGGTGCTGCCAGTGTGAAGGCATGTGCTGTTAGACTGACCCCATCCAGCTCTTTAAGCTCCCAAGCATCAGTTACCAAGATAGCAAGGGCGGTAAGTGTACATACGATAAGCGTATCTATCAGAGGTCCGAGCATCGAAACGAGTCCTTCTTTTATCGGTTCATTAGTTCTCGAAGCGCCGTGTGCCATAGGTGCGGTGCCGATTCCTGCTTCATTGCTGAAAGCACCTCGGCGGATACCTAATAAGATGAGTCCACCAATGGCACCACCGTAGAAAGAATCTCCAACATATGACTCCGCAGCGAAGGCGTCGGTAACAATGAGCAATAAATAATGAGGTACTCGGTCTAAATGTGTAATCAATATATATAGGACTGCAAAAAAATATAATAATACCATGAATGGCACCAATCTCTCTGCGGTTCTACTGATACGGGTTATGCCACCAAATATGACAATAGCTGTAAGCAGGATTAGAATGAGTCCAAAGATTGCGTCTGTTATGATACCGGCATAAAGACCATTAGGAATTAGGACTATATCGCGAACAGCTTGAGTCAATTGATTGACATTAAAGATAGGAAGAGCTCCTATCAAGCCACTTACAGCGAAGAAGCTCGCAAGCCAATGCCATTTCTTGCTGAGTCCAGTCTTGATGAAATACATCGGACCACCCTGTACATCTCCATTGCTATCTCTACCTCTATACATAATTGAAAGAGATCCTGTAAAAAACTTAGTAGACATACCTATGATGCCACTTACCCACATCCAAAAGATGGCACCGGGCCCTCCAATACTAATTGCGACGGCAACACCTGCGATGTTACCCATGCCAATTGTCGAAGATAGTGCGGTACTTAACGCTTGAAAATGAGATATTTCACCTTCAGCATCTGCCTCTTTATGCTTTCCCCGTACAAGTTCCAATGCATGACGCAGGTATCTAAACGCTGTAAATCGAGAAAAAATAAGTAGATAGACGCCTCCACCAATTAATAGTATCACTAATGGTAGACCCCAAGCTAAACTGGCAAAGTCTGATACTATGTCATTGAGGCGTTGCATCGGTCGTAAGGTAGGCATGATTTTTTCAATATGGACTGATAACATCCTTGAGTATTACATTATATAGAAAAGCAACCTCTATTAAAAGCGGTTAGACTTGACAAGTGTGTAATAATTTGTTCATGTTTGCAGCTTTTTTAGGAAATACATATCCGAGATTTATGATTTATCGCCTTCGCCCATTATTGTACTTGGTAGGACTCTTAGTAATTGTTCAGGCATGTGGAGGATCTGGTGCATCTGGCACCTCAGGCGTGAAGGAGGTAGCAGATTTACCTTTTTCCTCGGCAACATCAGGAAAACAATATGCTGAGTTAGTCTTGAAGTCAATTAAAACCAACAGGGACAAGCCACTTCAGAATCAGTTCAAATCAGGTGAGTCTGTCAATTATGTGAAGCTCAAGCGATTGGTAAATATGTATAGCACAGGTATAGGTGGGCGTGATGATTGGGAGTATCATGACTTTTTTGAATTAAGCAAGGATAAGGACGAATCCAAAGGTTTTGATTATGCATGGTTAGATCAGAAAGGAAAACTTGGTATGCAGATATTTATTCGGGCTAAGAAAGATGGCGAAAGCTACTACATAGACGAGCTTGACTTCAGAAGCCGATTAGACGTGATTGACAGTGTAAACTTTCCTTCTGGGCAAGAAATAGACGACTATAAGAAGATCAATTACGACTGGGTAAAATAAGGGATCCTATCCGTTCACCATTTTTGCATAGTCTTTGGCAAAATAGCTGATGATGACATCAGTGCCAGCTCTCTTAAGAGAGAGTAGTGTTTCTGGCATTGCTTTATCATACTCCAGCCATCCATTTTGGCATGCTGCTATGAGCATAGCACATTCTCCACTGACATGATATGCGGCGATTGGAAGATTAAAATGTTCTTTCATGATATGGATGACATCCAGATAGTTTAGCGCAGGTTTTACCATTAGAAAATCGGCTCCTTCTGCTTCATCGAGGGCTCCCTCGATAAGTGCTTCTCTTTTATTAGCCGGATTCATCTGGTAGGTCTTCTTATCCTTCGG
>CAZFWJ010000147.1:0-3653 GCA_964522505.1 uncultured Saprospiraceae bacterium | reverse complement strand
ACAACGGTAGTGGATACACTGCTAACACTATCTTATCCTGAAGCATCAGCAGTTGAACCATTAATTGCTAACAGAGACGTTCCAGAACAATTTTTTTCTGACATCACTACAGCCTCTAACATTAGCTTCAAACACATAGAAAACAAACAGATAGATTTTCACAAACAATTCCTGTTACCTCACCAACATTCTAAGTTAGGCCCAGGAATCGCAGTCGGGGATGTTAATGGAGACGGCCTTGATGATTGCTATATAGGAGGCGCACATGGTCAATCAGGGCAGCTATTTATACAATTACCTAATGCGACATTCCAATCTCAACAATGGGCCATTGATGACGAGTATGAGGACATGGGTGCCTTGATTTTTGACTATGATGGTGATGGTGACAATGATCTATATGTAGCATCTGGAGGTACACATGCAGATGCAAATTCTGCCATATACCAAGATCGACTCTACATAAATAAATGACGGTCGTGGAAAATTTAAAAGAGCAAAAGATGTGCTGCCAGATATGTATGTGAGTAGTAGCTCCGTATCTGCTTCTGACTTTGATAAAGATGGAGATTTAGATTTATTTATAGGTGGAAGAATTGTTCCTGGCGAATATCCTACCGTACCACCTAGCTTTCTCCTCAGAAATGATGCAGGGCACTTTGTAAATATCATTGATGACGTCGCTCCCGAACTCGGTATGATTGGGATGGTCACACAAGGGCTATGGACTGATTATGACAACGATGAGGACATAGATCTATTAGTCGTGGGTGAATGGATGCCTGCGACACTTTATGAATATGAAGCGGGGCGGTTTACTAATAAAACAGCAGACCTCCAATTGAATAGTTCAACGGGTTGGTGGAACAGTATCGTAGGTTCAGACTTTGATCATGATGGTCATATGGACTATATCCTAGGTAATTATGGAAAGAATAATAACTATGATGCGAGCGTCGACCATCCTCTGGAGCTTTATTCTAAAGACTTTGACAACAATGGCTCAATAGATCCCATATTATCAAAAAATTATGTTGATGGTAGTCATCCAATTATCTCTCGGGATCAGCTCTTAGGGCAACTTGCTTTCCTTAAGTCCACCTATACGAGCTATGAAAGCTATGCAGCTACGACGACCAAACAACTGTTCTCCGAAGCAGAATGGAACGACGTATCTATTAATAATGCTACTACGCTGGAGACGAGCATATTGATGAATTATGGTGGAGACAGCTTACAAAAAATCAATCTGCCACAAGCTCTACAATTGTCACCAATATTCGCTGGAGTTAGTATCGATATTAATGGGGACGGCTTGGAGGAGATCCTACTATCAGGTAACTTCTACTCTAATAATGCAAGCAGTGGTCCCCTGGCTAGCTCCACAGGCGCACTTTTAGAAAATATTAATGACCAGACCATCGCATCCAGAGGACATACTATAGGACTAGACTACAGGGGTGACCGTAAATCCCTTGCCATGATTAAATTAAGCTCAGGAGATATTGCAATGATTTCCGTTGTTAATGATGGAGAGCTATCAGTGCATAAGATTAATTCCGATATACGGACTTTACCCTATGAAGCCCATGAGTACAAAGCACTGATAAAAACGTCTGATGGAACTGTATTCACTAAGGAATCATATTATGGCTCGAGCTATCTATCGCATAGTAGCAGATTCCTCGTTTTACCGCATGACTGGCAAGAAGTCACTTTTATTGATTTTAGTGGTGAGGAGAGAATTGTCTTGAGAGAGCACAACAATTAATCGTATCTCTAACCTAGTTTTCAACTCGCACGAACTGAACGTAATCATTGTTCTTGGCAATGATCAAATAGTCATTATCCCCTATAGATATCTCTTGCATATCCTTGACATCGCCAGTTGCATATAGGCCACTTTTTCTTCCTTCAACGCCTTCAAAATTCCCATGGCCATCACCTTTTAAGAACAATCCATTACTCGCATCATTCCTCGGTGTCTCTACTTCAGAGCCATGCATATTACCCACCATAACGGCATCCAGAAAAGTATCATTATCAAAATCTTTGACAATGATCTGATTCACACTCGAAAGTTGAGCTAACTGGGGCAATTGATGAGATTGGAATTTACCTTCTTGATTCTCCAAATAAACACTAGCAAAGGTTTTCGCTTGATAATGTAGGGACTTATCCAAGTCCTCCTTGGTATATACATCGACCAATGAGGCGCTGGCAAAAGACTCGTAATTCTTATACTTCACTTGGATAACAGGGATCTGTTGCGAGGAACACTCTCGACCTCTGACGGGATATTTTTCTCCTCCATTAAAATAACTAAGGACTATGTCATTCCTTTGGTTTTTGTCAAAGTCATTCAAATAAATATCGAAGGTCTCATCCTCACTTGCCTTGTACTTATAGTTCAAGCCTAAATTCCCAGCTATAAAATCCATGTCTCCATCTGCATCAAAATCTCCCGCCTGAAGGCTAAACCACCAGCCCGTAGTATTTTCTAATCCTACTTCATCCGTAACATTCTTATATGTACCGTTGATGTTTCTAAATACAGTAATAGGCATCCATTCTCCAGTGAGTATCAAGTCAACAGATCCATCTCTATCGTAATCTGTCCAACTGGCGCTGGTTACTAATCCGATATCCTTTAAGTCTGGTGCTATCTCATCGGTTACATCTACAAACTTTGCTACACCATTATTACTGATATTCTCTAGAATATGGCTACTTGCAGGTGCAGGGTAATTGCCCGGCACTAATCTTCCGCCAACAAACAAATCTACATCGCCGTCGCTATCATAGTCATATCCATGTACTCTTGACCCACTGGTTAACATTCTGGGCAAAGCGTTATCTCCTTTTGTGAACTGCCCATGACCATCGTTTATATACAAGCGGTCTTGTAGCATTATGGGGTTATTGGCAAACTCATTACCTCCACTTACTATATATATGTCTTGATCTCCATCTCCATCCGCATCGAAGATTAAGCTTCCTAAATCCTCAAACACTCTATCTTTCATAACAGCTTCACTTTCTTGCTTTTTAAATCCATGACTAGTTTGGATATAAATACCGGTCTCACTGTTCATCGCTCCTCCAATTACAAAGTCCTCAAGATGATCACCATTTAAGTCGCCAACAGATATGCCAGGACCAAATGTTGAAGTCTGATGAGGCAATAGTATTTCGCTCGCAAAATCATCATAGTAGTTTTCAACATGTCTGTGTGCAACAGTTATGTTTGTATCCTTTTCTGTGGCAAACAACAAATTGTTTAAAACTACATTCTCAGGATCCCTTATTGTTGCATTCTTATGATCTACTGTGAGTAATTGATTAACGTTTACACCCTCAAGAACTGTCACCCGGCTATCTGGCCATTGAACACGTATAGAACTTATGCTATCGGCTTGCCCTAAACCAAAATGCAGTTGTGGTGCTATCGAAGATTGAAATCCTCTCGTGAGAGTCATCTCTTGAAACTGGGTTGTGGATTCAGTCTCTACCGTAACTTTAACACCGACTCCAAAGACATTCTCCGGGCTCCCATTAAATCTCAGGGTGATGTGATTGTTTATTTCTGAAGCCCCGTTTTCAAATATGGACGCATAGTCATCAATGTTACTCGTTACTATATCCAAGTCACC
>CAZFWJ010000146.1:0-3712 GCA_964522505.1 uncultured Saprospiraceae bacterium | reverse complement strand
AATACTATTCAACTCACAACTCCATACTGCTGTATTATTACTCCATGTTCATGACTTCCTTTAATGCAACATGCTTCAACACATCTTCTTTATAGAAGTAGCAGTCGCGCATTTCCTTCCTAGAGAATAGTTCTAATTGATCGCCATAATGCGGAGAGCCTTCTTGTGTGCTATTGCCATAGCTCATCAGAACCCTCGCCTTGACCTGATCGCCGAACTCGATAATGCTCTGCCAGGTATCGCCACCATCAATATAGAGTCTCCCATCTTCTGCTGGACCGTCCTCAGACCACGCCACTCTGAATATTCCGACAGAACCGTCTGCACCATTTCCAGGCAAGTCCTTGTTATTATACTTGATGCGATATACCTGGCCCCATGGGATGTCGAGTGGCACCCCACGAGATTTAAACTGCCCCACGATTGCTTCAAGCGCCTGAACAGCCGCCTCTGGATTAGCTAATCCATCGGGGGTAGTTCGTGCATTAACGAGTGACCATTGCTCGGCATAATTAGATTGATTATATGGCCCGAGTGCGTGTGCCCAGTTGTAGAATAATGCCATTCCTCGACTATCAGCATTCGCTTCACGATCCCAATCCATCAAGACTGCCATTGCTTCTTTGGCAGCATCGCCACCATGTGCGTCGATCGCAGCAAACAAGTCATCGAGCATACGATCTGCCATCTCCAATCGAGTTGACAACTTATATTCTTCTAACTCTTCGAAGGTGATACTTTCATCTTCGGCAAGCATCCTAGCCGAGCGCTGTGGCCTGAAGGTCATCCGCACTGGAGCCACGTAAGGAGGATAGTCCTCTGGATCTAATTCCCTTGGGAATGTTGAGGTCCATGGTGGATCATTTGCATTTTGTAGCCATCCACTGGCTGGGTTCTCTACTTTAGGAAGGTCTCCATAAGGGTGTATCCCTTGCCAGATATTGAGTGGATCAGTACCATCCACTTCTCCTGACCAATGATCCCAACCGCCCTGCTGTCTGATAGGAATCTGGCCATTGAACATATAAAAGATGTTACCTTCCTGATCAGCATACATAATATTGAAGAATGGTATCTGTACTTCTTTGAGTGCAGTCTTAAATTCTCCTAAGGACTTTGATTTACCCATGTTCCACCACTGCACCATGCCATAGGGTCGATCGAGACCAGGAAGCCGTACTGCAATAGCTTCGTCTCCAGCCTTTCCTAAGATTGGACCATGATCTGGAGACTCATAGAAGATTTCATCTCTGATGATCATGGCGTCATCACTCTTTACTTTGATCGATGCTCTGCGGATAGACAGATTTCGCCACTCATCACCCACTTTGTACTGCCCTTGGTCATTAATCTTCAGGATATATCGGTCCGCATTATCTATTGTATTATTGGTATGAGACCATCCGAGTTGCTCATTAAAAGCTATACCAAGCGTAGGCAATCCAACTAGGGCCGCCCCATAGATATTAAGTTCAGGTGTATTAAAATGTCCTTCATAAAATAACCATTCATCATACCATGGCAGGTGCGGATTCATGACAAGCATGGCATTGCCACTGGCGCTACGACTCGGTCCTACTGCATAAGTGTTAGAGCCTGTATGGGAGAGCACCCAGTTTGGTACTGCCTGTAAATCATTACCGCCAACGAATCGAGAATAGATCACAAATATGGCATGCTTGAGAATGTCATAATTTTCTACAGGTAGCACCTGTTGGTACTTTGATTGTACGGCATCTGGATGTGCTGCCACATATGCATTCATTCCCTCAACGAATGCATCAATGTATCCTTTAAATTCTGGGCTCTGCTGATCATACCAATCGACTGCAAGAGCAGGAAAGTTCATCCCATGTACCATCTGATCATTCAGAAGATATTCGGCTCCCCAATACTCTGCTGCCCGCCCACGAGAATTAGCATATAGCTTGAGTATCGTATTGGCATGGCTCTTCATCTGTGCCCATCCGAAGCTATAGAAGAGCTCATCATTGTTAGTCGCATAGATATGCGGCACTCCCCATTCATCCCACAGAATCTCAGTCTGCCCTTCTGGCTCATCAGCAATGGTTCGTATCCCTGGTGGCGGGCTGACGATAGTATTTGATACTGGTTTATTACAAGCAAGAATTGTGCAGAGACTGCAGACTAAGAGTAGATAGAAAGATTTCATAATAGACTATTATGGATGATTGATTTAAATACAACTTCCTAAATTTAGTCCACAGTTGACTAAAAAGCTAAGAACATGAAGACTATAAAAGGCCCGGCAATATTCCTCGCACAGTTTATGGGTGATGAAACTCCTTATAATTCTCTTGAATCCATATGTGCCTGGGTGGCGTCACTTGGATATAAGGGAGTGCAGGTTCCTACATGGGATGATCGCTGTATAGACCTAGAGAAGGCAGCAACCAGCAAAGACTATTGTGATGAGCTCAAGGGCATCGTCGGCGCTCATGGACTTGAAATCACAGAACTATCGACGCATCTCCAAGGGCAATTGGTTGCAGTTCATCCGGCCTATGATATCATGTTTGATGCATTTGCACCTGACGAGTGCAAGGGTAATCCTAAGGCTCGCCAAGAGTGGGCAGTGCAACAGGTTAAGTGGGCTGCTCAAGCTAGTCAAAATCTCGGCCTTGATGTGAGTGTCACCTTCTCGGGTGCATTGCTATGGCATACTGTATATCCGTGGCCACAGCGCCCAGCAGGACTGGTTAATACAGGTTTTACTGAGCTCGCGAATAGATGGATGCCGATACTCGATCATTATGACAGTTGTGGTGTCGATTGTTGCTATGAGATACATCCTGGTGAAGACCTTCATGATGGTCATACTTGGGAGCTCTTCCTAGAGCATACTAACAATCACAAGCGTGCGAACCTGCTATATGATCCAAGCCACTTCGTATTGCAACAGCTAGACTATCTGCAGTTTATAGACTTCTATCATGAGCGCATCAAGATGTTTCATGTGAAGGATGCGGAGTTCAATCCTACGGGCAAATCAGGAGTCTATGGAGGATATCAGGATTGGGCTAATCGAGCCGGTCGATTTAGATCGCTCGGAGATGGTCATACAGATTTCGCTGCTATATTCAGTAAGTTATCACAGTATGGCTTCGATGGATGGGCGGTGCTCGAGTGGGAATGTTGTATCAAGTCACCAGAGCAAGGTGCCACAGAAGGGGCGCCTTTCATAGAGTCCCATATCATTGAGGTAACTGAAAAAGCCTTTGACGATTTTGCAGGGGCTGCACCAAGTGAGGAGGTCAACAAGCAGATATTGGGGATTGGGTAGAAGTGTTGAAAGTTGAAAGTTGAAAGTAATGTAGTACCTCTAAAGTATGTTGGACTGCCTGAAGTAGATCTCAATCTCTCTGCTGTTAAGGTTGGAAAACCTGGTGAATAGGGATTAGCTATAACTCCTGACGTTCTTATGCTGCTAATCTTAATCCTGCCAAGCTGTCTCTTAGGATGTGTAGCCCCTTAGCTATATGGTGCTCTACTGTCTTAACTGAGATCTCAAGCTCGGCAGCGATCTCCTTATACTTCATTTGGTCCAATCTATTCATGATGAAGATCTGACGACATCTAGGAGATAATCTATTGACATGCTCCATGACGATTTGCTCTGTCTCGTTATAGTAGATCTCCTCTTCTACATCGGCAGAGACATCCATGTACTTATCCTCGATCTCTTCAACTC
>CAZFWJ010000145.1:0-3718 GCA_964522505.1 uncultured Saprospiraceae bacterium | reverse complement strand
TCTGAGATCTCTTCAGTATTCGTGCTCAGATCTCTAGTCCCATCACCCATAAATATGCCCCAATCTGCATCCTCAGTAAAAATGAATACATCTCCTGAGGCAGTAATCTTATCCGCTTCTACATCAGTGATTGCTAAGATTAGCTCTCCATTATTCACCACATTGAAGATCAGTTCATCATCCTGCAATGAGTAATTTGGAAAGCCGAACGCATTATTTTCAAATATGCTGGTCACATCTCCTGTTTCCCTATTCAGTGCTAAGACATTGAATGTTGTTTCGTCGGTTATTGGGTCTATTTCTCTAAAGTCGAAGGCAATGATATTGGGGCTATTCTTGGCAAAAGTAGGATTGCCAATGCTGACTTCCTGAGGTAGACCTGTGAATAACTTAAAGATATTCCCATCACCAAATTGTTGAGCATCATTATCGAATATGTTGATAATCCCGATGTCCCAATAACTCAATTCACCAAATATTCCGTCCAACACATTGAACGCATCATAGATCAGATTCTCACCTGTGAAATCAAACTCCATGACATCGGCATACTGTACGCCTGTCGTAGAGGAGTTATCTTCTGAAAAAGTCGGATTGAACAATTCATATTCCTGTGATCTCTGGCCGGGCAAGTCGAATATGATAATTCGGTTTTCAAACTCTCCGGCAGACAAGTCTCCAGTGACCGCTGCTATCTTAGTAGCATCCTTAGAGATCACGGCATTCCTCCACACGGGATTCTCACTCACTAAAAATTCGTCAACAATTTCTCCTGTAGTCCAATCTATTTCAACCGCTTGTATCTGCCGGCTGTCATTGACGAATATGACGAATTGCCCATTGTCCGTAGCACTCGGTCGACTGATGTGAGAAGTAGTACTAATTGCTCCTAACAAATCTGAATTCTCACCTAAGCTTACATTGATTTGATCTAGTCCCTCGCTAGACCATACCACATATTCATTACCTGGGTTAGCCGTTAGGTCTTCTATTTCTGCGGTAGCTTGACTAGCGGTTATTCCTACAGCATCAAAGGCATTCTCTGCCGCAGTGGCAACCGCATTACCAAAATCCTGTTGGGCAACCTGTACAATTGCCAACCTCATATCCGAGAAGTTAGAGCCCGACCTCAAAAACGATGTTAAGGCTCTATACCAGATCTGTTCTGCTATCTCTGCACGCTCACCATTGCCTGTACCAAATGACTCATCGGTAACAAAATTGAAAAAGGCCTTATTGGGAATACCACTATTGATATGTACACCGCCATTATCGTCAGAACCAAAGAACTGATCGCTCACATTGTCGGGTTGATAACCAGGGTCCCCTAATCTTGTTCCTCCATTATTAGGATTGCCCATATCTCGCAGTGAGCCCGTCGGAAATATTGATGGATTAGTGATATCCTCTCCAATCCTAAAATCTTCTCGCTCGATTAACGTTCCGAACACATCCGCATAGTGCTCATTAAGAGCTCCAGATTCATTTTGATAGACTAGATTAGCGGTAGTCTGGATAACTCCGTGAGCCATCTCATGACCAGCTACATCGAGCGCTCTTGCCAATGGAGAGTTGAAAGCCTGATCGCCATTACCATAAAATATGAACTCACCGTTCCAATAAGCATTGTCCATTCTGGAACCGTCATCCTCTGTGACATTGATGAATGAAATAATATTCGTTCCGTTACCAGTTATAGATTGCCTGCCAAACACATTTCTAAAATACTCATAAGCCTGCCCTGCGTTGTAATGAGCAGACACGGCTACGGGGTCATCCCAATTGTTCTGTGTATTGGATGAGCTTACCTCATAGTCGAAGTTTCTATTCTCTGGACTGGTATTTCCTGCATCAAGGGTTAAGATAACTCCATTAAGCAATTGATCGGTATTGTCACATGTCGTCTCGATACCACTAAACATATCTCTGGAGGCATCTACCATGAAAAAACCCGAACCACATTCATATGTATTGATGCTCCGCTGCTCACCAAATAAATCACCTGAGACACTCGTCGCTCTTCCTATGAAAGCCTCAGAGTTATTAGTAGGATTTACGTTTTTACCATTTTCACTATGATGATCATGTCCATGAATCTTACATAGTGTATCAAACTCCTTGATCAACGCTCCACTTTGCGCATCGAACAACATCGTTTTCTTACTGCCGAGATTCGGATAGATATCTACGTGATAGATTAATGTGCTCTTCCCGTCGGCATAATATATATTCAATTTGGATTCAATCTGCTCATGAGTCATCAAGCCCTCGATTGATTGTGGAAAAGGAATATAATTAGTCGTATTAGCGATGGCAAGCTTGTGAATCTCTGCAATGGAAAACTTAGGTTCTGTTTCTAAGTCCCTATCAATGTCTATGGTAGATCCTTGTATCAGATAGATGTCATGATCTGCATTTTCATGAACAATCATATCTCCACCATATATCTCAATCCCACTAAAATTCTGTTGTAATCGTGTATGTATATGCCCTTGATGGTCCGTGTTAGAAGCCATAATACTGAGTTCGTCAGCCGCATTCTTAATGTTATAGATTCCTGTTAGGTGGCCCACATAAGTATTAATCCGTGATTTTAGACTTTTCAGTTCTTTGACGCCATCAATTTTACCTCTTACGGCTATTACATTACCGTTGTGATCTAGTACTTTTTCAAGACCATGTTGCCATACTGCTTGGTTGAGATCAAACGAGTGTTGATTCGTAGCAGCTTGATGAGGTATTTTAGTAGAGGGAGAGTTCTCATACTTGCTAAACTTGTCATAGACCTGCTGCTTCAATCTGAGGTCTACTTCTGGTATCGAATGACCTGGAGTAGTCATCTCAATTTTCTGTTGACCATAGCATTGAATAGCAACCATAATCACTATGAGGGTCAGGGTAAATATTCTCTTTAGAATCATTTATCGTCTTGTTTTATGTCTTTTACAATATTATTCAGCGACGTGTATAGTTCTTTCAGTTCAATTGGAACTTCGTCAGGATTGCGCCCCCAAGTCACTCGATGCTTCAGGTCTGCTGTGGCGTACTCTATAAATCGATAGTGATTGCCTGGATTGTCGAGATTGATATCCTGGATTTCTAATGACACTATTGTCCAGAAGAAAGGCTGCACATCTGTGGATTTACCTTTTTTTATTCTATTCCAATCACCATTAATCGACGTCTTAGCATATAAGTTACCGTCTGTGGTCAGGCAATATTGTTTGGACAATCCCGTAAAACCTCCCCCAGAACCAAAAAAAATAATTGGCTTTTCGTACTTCTCAGGGTCAATCTTCTGACTGCGGCAGGAGATAGCTACCAGTATAAATAGTAGCAGAAGGAGAATGTACTTCATAAATTAGACTGGTTCAGATAATTACTAAAGATAATCTAGCTAAGCAACAGTCACCCGTACACTTTACAAAAATCTTTAATAAATTAAAATGGGAGCTTCGTTACATCAACATTCCCCCCAGAAAGAATAACTCCGACCTTCTTCCCTTTAAACATAGATTTATTGCGTAGCAATCCTGCTATCGGAACAGCACATGATGGCTCGATAATTATCTTCATCCGCTCATATACATCTCTTAAGGTCGAGATGATTTCTTCTTCTGACACCAATAAAATCTGATCTATATATTCTTGAATAATCGGGAAGTTTATATCGCCAAGAAAGGTTCTTAATCCATCTGCAATAGTCGAAGATTCGTCG
>CAZFWJ010000144.1:0-3753 GCA_964522505.1 uncultured Saprospiraceae bacterium | reverse complement strand
GCTGGGCCTGTAGCTCCTGCTGGACCTTGAGGACCTCCCGCGCCAGTAGCTCCTTGTGGGCCTGCTGGGCCTACCGCTCCATCATTACCAGTTGCGCCGGTAGCTCCTTGTGCTCCTGCTGGTCCGGCTGGTCCTTGTGCACCGTTTGCACCAGTTGCTCCCGCTGGACCGGCTGGTCCTTGTGCACCATCTGCTCCTGCTGGGCCTTGTGCTCCTTGTGGGCCGGCTGCTCCTGTAGCTCCTGTAGCTCCTTGAGGGCCTGCTGGACCGGCTGGACCGGCTGGTCCTTGTGGACCTGCTGGACCTATTGATCCGTCATTACCGTTTGGACCTGCTGGACCCGCTGGGCCTGCTGGGCCGGTAGCTCCTTGTGCTCCTTGAGGGCCTGCTGGACCTGTTGCTCCTTGGGGGCCTGCTGGACCTACCAGTTCTATAATCGAGAGAGAATCTAATCCTAATGATTCAAGAAGACTAAAATCAACTAGACATTCCCAAAATGGACTTTCTGGAGGACCCAGATTTACCTGCACACAATTTTCTTCGGTATTGAAAATAATCATACCCGTAAGTGGCGTAGGGATTGAGTTTCTTTGCTCAGTTGTCATCCTGGTCATCACGAAACCTTGATTGGTACTCTCAAGCTCCAAAATGGAACCATCGTCAATGGTAGTCTCGTCTCCACCTAACTTTAACTGCGCTGATAAGTCTGTACTAAACAGAATTACAGCTAAGACAAATGAAACTTTGATTAAATAATTGAAAAGTCGACGTGCACGAGTGCGCCCGTTCAGAACGTAAAGTCCTGCGATCATAGCTCTGGTTTTAAATGTTTTGTAAAGAATATGTTGAAATACTGCTATTTCAAGCTAACTAAACTGTCTTCAAAAAGCGGGGTAATGAAAAATTAGTCGTTTTAGTGTTTTCCGATCAATGATAAGCGAAAATATCTAAGTATGAATATTTTCGATGCGATAATTAACATAAATTAACACATATATAAAATCAATCTTTATTGGGTTTCATTTATACGTTATTAGATTGCATTAGTCACATTAGAGTTAAGGATTTCATTCATCTTCTTGAGTAGTTGAGTCGCCAATTAAAGTGTCCTTTTCTTGTTGTCCTAAGTAAGATGGGAGTTCCATGCCTGCCATATTAAATAAATCATTCAATGGGGGCACAGATTTATATAATCCGGAAATAAATTTAGAGGTTGAATTTCCTCCATCCGAGGATTCAGAACCATTCTCCCAGACAGTCACTTTATCAATTTTAATATTTTTAATTGCTTCAACTTGTGTCTCAACTAACTCTGGAAGTTTGTCTGCTATTAACATTAACACAGCTTCCCTTGGATTGCCATTGGTAGCTTCAACAATCTGGTTAAAACCATCAGCCTGTTTCTTTAAAATCTCATAGAGTCCGTCTGCCTCGGCTTTTTTTCTTAGATAAAGTGCCTCTGCTTCTCCTTTTGCGATTCTCTTAATTCGTTCAGCTTCCGCTTCAGCCTCCAGCTCTATTTTGCGCTTATCTATTTCTGCCTGAACAATAATATCTGCTTCTTGAGATGCTTTTTCTTTAGCCGCACGAGCTAATTCAGCGTCTGTTTCTGCCTTAAAGGACTCTTCGAGGGCGTTGGCTTTCTGAATCTTTTCAGAAGCTGTGGCGAGTTTTTCAGCCTCAGCTTCACGCTGGCGTCTTTCGGCATTTGACTGAGCGATCTTTACTGCTGCCTCATTTTCACCATTTACTGCATCTGCTTGTGCCGCAGCCTCCCCTACTTTTGCAAGAGCATTAGCCTCAGACACACGAACTCTCTGATCTTGATGAGCCTCCGCTTGACCGATTGCACCATCTCTATCTTTTTCGGCAACGCTCTTCTTAGCATCATTAATAGCTTTGGCAGCAGCCTCCTTACCCAATGCCTCAATATAACCGGATTCATCTTGGATATCGGTCACGTTCACATTGATTAAGGACAAGCCAATCTTGCGCAATTCTGAACCAACATTCTGGGATACATTGGATAGGAACTTATCTCTATCGGAATTGATCTCTTCAATATCCATAGTTGCTACAACCAGTCTTAGCTGACCAAAAATGATATCTTTTGCGATTTCACGTATTTCTCCAATCGGTTTCCCTAGGAGGCGTTCTGCTGCATTAATCATTACTCCTGGCTCATTAGAAACAGCTACCGTAAATCGAGAAGGGACACTGACCCTAATGTTCTGTTTACTTAGTGCTCCTTGTAGATCGACATCAATAGATATGGGTGATAAATCTAAATACTCATAAGATTGAATCACTGGCCATACAAAGGCCGCTCCACCAGCAACACATCGAGCAGAGCCCTGTCCTGTCTTACCATATATCACAAGGATCTTATCTGATGGGCAACGCTTATATCGTGTAATAATAAGCATGGCTGCCACTAATAGAATGAAAGCTCCTAAACCAAGAAAAAGAAATGTAAATCCCATTATACACTATTTAATAAATTGATGAATCTATATATACCAACTATTCTGTTGCTGCTTCCACCAACATCACATTTTCATTATCAATATTTTTAACAATGACGGAGGTCCCGTAACTCAGCGTATGCCCAGTAGTAACGGCATCAAACTCCATGACTTTTCCTGCAACATTCAGATGAATTTTGCCTAATCCTTGCTTGGATCCAGGAATGGTCAAATAGACTTCTGCGAGCCCTCCAATAGCATCGTCTATATCTACCGTACCTGACTCTTGCAAGCCGAGCAATTTGGAAAAGACATAAGCGACTGCCACCATTGCCAAAAAACCTATCAAAAAGGCAATCATCAAGACTTGAGGTGTTCTTAGGCCTGCACCCAATGCCACGATACCTCCCCACCCAAAAAACATAAAGAATGAGATGAGGCCCTTGACACTAAATATTCCGATGCCTGCATCACCATCATCTAAATCCAAATCCAAGTCAGAATCTACTCCTACAAAGGAGAGTAATAACTGAACTATAAAAAGTGCAGATGCCACTAAGGCAATGCCCCAATATATCTGCTCGGCTCCTGAAAAGGCGTGCCACCAACTCTGTACAGATAATATTGCCATAAGACTTCGTATTTGATTAATAACCTTAAGATTTGATTAACCATTCAACATATCATTAAAATATCGACCAACGACCGTAATCTACAGATTAAATATAGGCTAAGACTAAATAAAGAGCCCAAGATCATAGATAATCTCGCATTAAAACGGCTGTGGACAATATCGAATCAATCACCTTTCTAATATAGAACTTGAGCCTATTCATCCAGAGATCATTGAGCTTGATCTATGAGCGACATATTGAGGTCTCTCATTAACAATTCTTAACACTCGCCCTTTCTTATATTTGCGACACATATAAAAACCAAGTGCAGTGATCATACTCATCTACTTTATAGTCTTTTATATTTTACTTGCAGCAAGTCTCTACATGCTATTTCCAAAAATGGATATCGAGGCATGGAAGGGCTTAGTTCCTGTATTGAATTTCATGGAGCTGTCAGAAAAAGTAGGACGGTCACGATGGTATGGACTATTATTTCTTGTGCCAATAGTAGCTTTCTTTATAGTAGCTGGGTTGACTGTTGCAACTGCCCGAAGTTTTGGCAGAGACAGTTTAGCTGATGCTGCGATAAGCGTGATCTATAGCCCTATTACCTTCTTTAGATTAGCTAAAGATGAAAGTGCAAAGTATCAAGGACCAATAATAAAAGAAGA
>CAZFWJ010000143.1:0-3783 GCA_964522505.1 uncultured Saprospiraceae bacterium | reverse complement strand
ATTTATTGTTGCGCCAGAACCAAAAGCTTCATCTATTAAAAGTACATTTTGAAACTGTCTTTTCTCTTTTGCATAAATGCTGAATTGTGCATTGGCTATTCTGTCTTTTAGTTTGTTAAGTGCTTTTTGAGGCACGACGATTTCACCCTTTATTTTCAGTAAGCGTATAATTGGAAGGGTGAGATTATATCCTTTTTCAAGCTCCTTCATAATCTGTACTTCTCTATTTAGGGTAGGAGGGATATATCCGACAGCATTAATGTTGAGTGATGTTATCAGATGGATAAGCCTATTCTTAGTCAGTTCTATGATTTCCTTGATTAGTTTTTTGCTCTGGGTCATTTTCCCAAAGTGTATGAGTTGCCCCAGCTTTGTTTTCCCAAATCTCTCAATCGCATAAAAGTCATGATAGTATTGCCCAGAGGCACACGTCCAACCTCTTAGTATTGATAATGGTGAGATCTTGCTAGGCTACAGCAATGATGATATCAATATGTGGCGTGTCGGAGTTGAGTTTTTACGACCTCAGTGGAGACTGTACAGAAGCTTAGAATCAGCACAAGATCTCAGAGATGAGGAAGTATTATTCAATGACTTCAGCGTAGAAGAATTTAATAGAGGTCGTAGACTACCAACTACCGCCACCTCCACCGCCGAAGCCACCCCCGACGCTGCCACCACCACTAAACCCTCCTCCTGAGGAGTTTTGACTCGCTGGAGCAGAGTAAAATACTTTCTCAATAGATCGAGGGTTGAAGCTTTTGGCAAAGCTCCCAAAATTGGCTTGTCCACCATGTACCATGGAGGAGTTATAGATATACCAATCTGGTATTGCATCGTCTCGCTCCTGAAAATAACTTTCCCACTCCTTATCAAGTCCAAACGCCATGGCATATGGGAATAGTTGGCTGAGATAAGAAGGATTTTCAGCAGTTAATGCAGCTAGTTGTGTGGGCTCAGGGTCTTTTAGAAAATTGTATAAACCCTTCAGATGGTTATGAGTGGTATAACCCTTGTTACTCAATTTCGGTTGAAAAAAATGGATGCAGATGGAGAATATGCCTAACACTATAAATCCTATTCCTAAGAAAAATGCTTCTAAGCTGATCATCAGAAATATAGCCAATGCGATACATAGTGCTCCCAGTAATATCATCCTTCCAGAGTGAAAATTTTTTACGGCCTTATCATCATAAAGCTCCTTAGCCTTTACTTCTTTTTTAATTTTTGATGCTACACTGGACATGGTGCGATACATCTTTTCTTGCAGTGACGATAGCATGGTGTTATCACTCTGCTCGAATAGTTCATCAAACAATACTTGGGCATATGCTGGTTCTGTGGCTGGAAGTTCGCTGATCTTTTCAAAGTATACATCTTCTTCGAGTTGTCTCATCTTAATATATCCACGATCACCCCAGTAGGGTAGTAATGATATGATGTCTCGGCGATTTACTTTGTAATCATAGAATGTACCTACCTGTGCAGGGCTCATGCCCTCAGGTGGATAATACTGGTCATCAATATCAGTCGATTCGGGCTGACGCTTACCTCGCTGCGTCCATTGACCAAACAGTAGTGCGGCTAGTCCCGCAGGTATGAGACTCAGCCAATTATTGGGTTGCGGACGATTTCCAATCGATTTTGAAGAGCCCGTGTGAGTCCTGAGCTCTGTGGGCAGCAGCCCTTTGGGAATCTCAAAGGCAACTGAGATACCTTGTCCAGGATTGAGCCGAATGTCCTGTGAGCTTTGAATTAGATTGTCTATGAGCTTATTAGGGAGTGTAGTTAGAGAACCTCTGCTGCCAGAAGTCGACTTGTAGTTTTTGACTTGGTTGTTCCAACCATACGGGAACCGAACTGAGTAGCTTGCCGATTCTATCGGTACCTCCCATTCTGGTCCGATGACATTCCAGTAAAACTCGTCGCTATTCTCATATCGAGCGATGGCACCATAAGCTCTGTAGGTGATTCGATAGTTCTGTGTACCTGTAAGATACCTGTCTGCATCTCCTATCCTGATTTCCTTCTTCGTGCGCTTGTCGCTTACGTTATAGTTCCAGTTGCTGACCTCGATATCTTGGATATCGATCTTGTAATTAGCATCGCCATTAGCTTCATAGACAGTAGGGATTGTTCTAAATATTCCCCTACGACGCTCCTTAAAATCTACTTCGATGTCCTCGACAACTTTTATTACGCCATCCTCTTGGAGCAATACCTCTACATGGTATGATTTTATAGTAAAACCATTGTCCGCAAGCAGTGATATGGACAAAGAGAGCGTTAAGAGAGCTGCAGTGATGAGCTTGCGCATAGTACTTCTTGATTATGAACCAAAAAGATACTATGAAGACTGCTATGTAGTCAGAATATTAGAAGAAGATTCGTAATCAATAGATCAACACAGAGGAATCAGCACATTATGCACCGATCCTAATAGAGCTTAACAACTGCAGTGATTGAGGATTCCGAGTATCATATTGATAAAAACCATCGGGACCTATGAGTAGTAGCAGATCTGAACTGATAGATATGACATCAAAGGCCCCGATGTCGGTAATGTGAGAAATAAGGTTGTCTTGGATTTCCTCGAGATTGGTCACATCAAAAACCTTTAGGCCATAATCACCCTCACAGAGGTATAGCGTCTCTCCGCGTACTGACAATCCATGCGGATGTTCCATCGGAAATGAAGCGATAAGCTCTGGCGACTCTAGGCGGCTAATATCTATCACATCAAGTTGGTTTATAAAATTTTGACACTCACTGCCATCACGTAAGGTTACATAGGCTATATCGTCTTGGACAACAACAGGATCACAGGCTCGAGCATGTCTGAACGTAGAGATATGCTGAGGGTTGGCGGGGTCACTGTTATCGAGGATGTGCATACCATCATTAGCACCGATAAAGATGTTGTCCTTATATGGAAATATAGTCTCTACGCCCCAATCGAGATATACCGTATTTACGAGAGTAGGTGTGCCGATGTCTTCTGCAGAGAAAACCTTCATCGCATAATTGTTGACATAATAGAAGTGGTCTCCTATAAATGCAACACGTGCCAATGATCCTCCACCGCCTGCAAGTTCTGGAACACCTTGATTAGCTACGTCAAAAAATGTAGGGTTAGCATTGTTAGCCAAGCTAAAATCAATCAAGCTACTATTATAATAAGTGATGCCATCTATTTCTGTTTCAAAAGGTACTTCATCATCACACGATACACCCACCTCCGTGGTCAGATGCTCAAAGTCTACTATGAATGATTGACGCTCTTCATCAAAGTAAGCTTCATCTCTAATATTTGGTATAGTATGTGAGATCGTTGGGCTCTGAATATCACTAATATCAATCACCACAAGATTATAGTAGTCATCGGCATAGATATAATCTCCTTTTAATGCGATATCGATGTTTCCTTCGATATTGATAAATCCTATTTTTTGTGGATTTGATAGATCGCTGTTGTCTATGACATGTACGCCTTGCAGCTGTTCATTGATTAAGATGTAGTTACCGTAGTAATAGATTTTGCCGGGATTTTCGAGGCTGCGCTGGCCTTCAAAGCTCACCTCAGGATTAAGCTCCTCTGCGCTCTTATAAACTGGAACATATGCATCAAATGTGTAACTCTCTTCGCATCCCTGGTCACAGCTAGTAAACAACAACGTAAAGATTAAGGAGAAGACCAGCAAAAGTAAAGAGCGCATCATAGGTCGAAATTATGGTTGTACATTACCATAACTCATATATGATAAATAACGCTTACCTACCCAT
>CAZFWJ010000142.1:0-3793 GCA_964522505.1 uncultured Saprospiraceae bacterium | reverse complement strand
ATAGCTGTATAATGTCCCCCTTGAGGGGGTTAGGGGGTGAAAATTACTCCTCCTCCCCTAAGACTATCGCATCATCTATAACCTCATTGCCATCACCATCGAGATCAGTGAATCCTGCGGCTGTGGCGATCGTTCCACCGGCTTTTAGGACTTTATCTGTGACTGTGATACTGCCTTCAGCTGCGCCTTGATAGTCACCATCTGCGTATTTGGCAGCTTTGGAGAAGAAGTCGTCTTTATCATCGAGCATCGATCCTTTGTTTTCATCAAGGATTTCACGGAGGTCTTTCTTAGGCTTGGCAGCTTCAGCTGCTTCTTCTGCCTTTGCCTTGGCGAGGGTGTCATCGATTTTCTCATTCAGGTTTTCATGGAGCTCTTTGCCTTTTTCAACAAGTTTGTCTTTAGTCTCCAATACTTTGGCACCTACGCCTGCAGTCATTTCTTTGGCTTTCTCAAGATTTTCATTGTTTTCGCCGAGGATGGTTTGTCCGAGTTCTTCAACTTTCTGAGATCCTTTATTTAGGAGTTCTTCTCCTTTCTCTAGGATATTGCTACCGATTTGTTCAGTCTTTTCAGCTACGTTCTTGAGGGTTTCATTCTTAGTGACCATGTCTAAGGTGCCTTCGGCCTGATGTAGGATGGCATCACGTAATCCACCTGTCTTTTCTGCTAATCCTTCTCCTACATTGGAGGCTGTTGACTTAATGGTATCGCCAAAGTCGCTCGCACGCTCCAGGATGTCTTCTGTCGTTTCTTTGGCTAGGTCCTTTCCTTTGCCAGCTGCTGACTTGCCTAATGACTCTGCACCGAAAAATATTTTTTTAAGATCTCCTAAGATTCCCATGAGTAACGATTTTATTCTTTGTAGTGTAACGTAATATATAGCGAGATGATTTCCGATCAAAGAAATATATTTGATTTTAGATCAAACCTAAAATCATCCTTTACCATATATGGACCAGACGGATATTCAAAAAGCTATACAAGAGACCATCTCAATGATTGTACATCTGGATGTGGTGGCTTCTCAACTTAAGACATCACAGGAAGACCTTGAGCAGCAATATGCCACCTTAGAAAAGATGGATCATGAACTCAATGATGAGCTCAAAGACATCAGCATGTTAGAAGGCCTAAGCACCCGTGCGATATTTCATAAAATCTTGGGCAACAAGGAACAAAAACTCGAAAAAGAGCGACAAGAATATCTGGAGTTAACACTTAAGGTTGAAGAGGTTCAGAAGAATATCGACTTACTCGAGTATGAGGTGAACCTGCTCGAGGCTAAAATGGGTGATAAGTCTAAGCTGGAACAAGAGCTCGTGCAGTTGAAAAATGATCGTGAGAATGAAATCATCCAGAGCGATCCTGCACTACGACAGAAAATGTTGATCCTAAGTCAGGAACTCGAAACGCACTACCAGCACAAGAAGGAACTTGAAGAGGCAGCCGAAGAAGGAAAGATCTGCATCAATTTGCTCGATCAGGTTGTCAATCAATTACAGAAAGTGCGTAGTTGGGGTGGACCACCAAGCAATCGCCGTGGACAGATGCAACGAAGGATCCGTAGAGATGCGATTGATCGAGCACGCAATTTAAGCTATCAGGTGAGACACCATCTTAATCTGTTCAGACAAGAACTAGCACATATAGGGCTAGAACTATCTGGAAATATCGATGAGCGTCAGTTTTCTGATTTTACGGGATTTTTCTTCAACAATATTATTACGGACTGGATCATGCAGCAAAAGTTGACTCAAGCTATGCAATCGATCAATGTCACTAGAGGAGAAGTTAGTCGTCTCGTTAATCATATTGAGGCACAAGATGTACATATACAAACCAAAATCAACCAGCTAAGACAGGATCGTGAGAATATCCTAACTTCTTAATCACACAATTTGGATTCTGCCAAATATTTAGCTCTAATCAAGCCCAAGAGACATAGAACTTAGAGTACTTTGAGTGCATAATACATCTATAGAAATATGAATTTTGATTATAGCGATAAGGTAAAAGAGATGCAGGCTAAGCTGGGTCAGTTTATGGATGATCATATCTATCCAGTTGAACATGAATATGCCGAATGGGTAGGAGATCAAAATAATCTATGGCAAGTCTGGCCAGGAATGGATGCGTTAAAGAAGAAAGCCAAGAAGGCTGGCTTATGGAATCTGTTCTTGCCAGGGGACTATGGAGACTTTAGCCCTGGCTTAAGCAATTTAGAGTATGCACCATTAGCCGAGATGATGGGGAGAGTATTGTGGAGCTCAGAGGTGTTCAACTGTTCCGCTCCCGATACGGGAAACATGGAGGTTCTTGCTAAATATGGCACCAAGGCGCAGCAGGATAAGTATCTCACTCCACTGATGAATGGTGAGATTAGATCTGCATTTCTAATGACAGAACCTGATGTAGCATCTAGTGATGCTACTAATATCGAGACTTCTATCGTTGCGGACGGAGATGAGTATGTAATCAATGGTCGCAAGTGGTGGTCATCTGGAGCAATGGATCCTCGTTGTAATGTGATGATCGTGATGGGCAAGACTGACAAAGAAGCAGATCGCCACCGACAGCAGAGTATGATCTTAGTAGAGAGAGATACCCCTGGTGTCGAGATCGTCAGAGGTCTACATGCTATGGGGACTCAAGATAGTCCAGGCGGGCATGCTGAGGTTAAATTAGTCAATGTGCGAGTCCCTAAAGAAAATCTTTTAGTAGGCGAGGGTAGAGGATTTGAGATAGCCCAGGGAAGATTAGGCCCTGGCAGAATACATCATTGTATGAGATTAGTTGGTATGGCACAGCGTGCATTAGAGTTGATGTGTAAGCGTTCACAAGAACGTGTAGCGTTTGGTCGACCGATTAAAAACTTCAGTAGTGTACGTCAAGATGTAGCTAAGAGTATCTGCGAAATCCAACAGGCTCGGTTACTTACCTTAGAGACCGCAGATAAGATGGACAAATATGGTAATAAGGGTGCTACAGATCTGATCGCCATGATTAAAATTGTTGCACCTACTATGGCCCAACAGGTTATAGATCGATCTATACAAGTACATGGTGGTATGGGCGTGAGTAATGACGTACCGCTGTATCATATGTTTTCAATGGCTCGAATCATACGAATTGCCGATGGTCCGGACGAAGTGCATATGTATCAGCTTGGCAGGAATACGATCAATAGATTGGGGTAGATTTACAATTGTTTTCTTGCCGTGGAGAATACTATTCTCGATAGCTTATTTATTCAGATGACCTGCCAGGTTAATACCTTCAATAACTTTTGGCAAAATTATTCATTTGGTATAGAAGGCATGGAATATCGGTTGATTGCTATTGTACTTGTGGGTATTATTTCTGTACAGCAACAAGCCCTCAATTGATTAATGATCACTCAGGATATTATTTCGAAGAAAACCGAATCTTGTCTTAGTGGATATAAAGTATGAGGATGCGTTTTATAGGCGTATGAAGAGATAGGTACTAAATTGCTATGAGCCTTCCTCATTGAAATCTATTTTCATTTGGGTTTGATCCGGTTCATCTTCTATATTGTTGAAATTGCTTATCGATAATCCAATCAACCGAATCTCTCCAAACGTATCGAAATTCAGCTCTATGAGATTCATAGTTTCTGTATAGATGATATCCTTGCTGTCATAAAGAGCCTTCAAAGATTTACTCCGGTTGATGATCGAAAAGTCTGCTCTTTTAATCTTTAGTGTTAGCGTGCGTCCATAGCTCTTGTGTTTATCTAATCGAGCAACAAGCTTATCGATTATGACCT
>CAZFWJ010000141.1:0-3842 GCA_964522505.1 uncultured Saprospiraceae bacterium | reverse complement strand
GCCTTCACCCATCTCATTGTCAACATACTCACATATATCGCAAATACTGGTGGTGTATTAAACATTGAAGACTTACCAATGTGAGTCTGGTAATCTAACATAGTCGGGACATCTCTTACTGCCTCTCCCATCATATCATTATTCAGGATAACTAGTGCAGTTCCTGCTGGACCCATGTTCTTTTGTGCACCTGCATATAGCATCCCGTATCGACTTACATCCACTGGCTTACTGAATATGTTAGAAGACATATCCGCTACGAATGGCACCTTAGTATCTGGTAGGCTATGAAATTCCGTTCCAAAGATCGTATTGTTAGAGGTGATATGGATATATTTCAAGTCGTCTGGGATCTCGTATCCCTTCGGGATATAATTGAAGTTTTTATCCTTTGAGCTTGCTAACGTCAGCGTTTCCCCAAACTTCTTAGATTCTTTAATCGCCTTAGTTGACCAGGCTCCTGTATCTACGAATCCAACCTTGTCTTTCTCACCAAGGAAATTCATCGCTGCCATGGCAAACTGTGTGCTCGCACCACCCTGCAGAAATAGCACCTCGTAACCTTCAGGCACGCTGAGTAATTCTTTAGCAAGAGCCTGAGCTTCTTCCATTACTGCAACAAACTCCTTAGAGCGGTGAGAGATTTCTAATATAGAAAAACCTATTCCACCAAAGTCCACGACTGCCTCGGCTGCTTCTGCCATTACTTCTTTTGGTAAGATCGCAGGACCAGCGCTAAAATTGAATTTTTTCATGATGATAATTAAGCCGCAAAAATATGCTTTATGTTAGAATCTAGCATAGCCATTTTTCACACATAATTGTACTAATTATACCATCTTACTAATTTGATCACCGATCAACTTAATCAATTATGCGATTGACGATTTAGAGATGCCACTTGTTCATATATCTTAGGGTATTTTGAGACAATAAGACAGGTAAGCCCATATGTCGATTGTCAAATTGACGTTTATTTAGTGTCAAAAGCGCTTTGGCTGTTTTTTTGAAGTTCCTTTATCCTATAACGAATTAGAACATGACGTACGACAACTTTACCATAAAGTCTCAGGAGTTGATACTAAGAGCTCAGCAGTTAGCGGGACAATTAGATCAACAGTCTGTGGATACGGTTCATTTACTCAAAGCACTATTTGAGATAGATGAGCAACTGGCGGAATTTCTATTCGGTAAGATGAGCATCAATCTTATCCAACTTAAAAAAGAACTAAACAATGCTATTGAAGCATTTCCTAAGGTAGAAGGGACAGATAAGAAGTACCTCACTAATGATGCAAACAAGGCCCTCGCTAAAGCTAAGAACTTGATGCCAGAGTATGGAGATGAGTTCATATCTATAGAGTTAATCATAGCAGGAATACTGAGTGGAAAAGACAAGGCTGCTAAGATCCTAAAAGATGCTGGAGCTACAGCCGATAACTTGAAGGTGGCCATCGCAGAACTCCGGAAAGGTAATCCCGTAAAGGACCAACATGGAGACAACTCCTATAACTCGCTCAAGAAGTATGCAATAAATCTTAATGAGCGAGCAGAAAGCGGCAAATTAGATCCCATCATAGGTCGTGACGAGGAAATCCGTCGTATCCTACATATCCTATCAAGACGTAAGAAAAACAACCCCATACTCATCGGTGATGCAGGTGTCGGCAAGACAGCCATAGTTGAGGGCATTGCATGGCGTATCGTTAAGCACGACGTACCAGAAAATCTACTGTCTAAACAGATCTTCTCCCTTGATATGGCGTCTCTCATTGCTGGGGCAAAGTTCAAAGGAGAATTTGAAGAGCGCCTCAAGGCTGTTATCAAAGAGGTCAATAGCTCAAATGGCGAGATCATCTTATTTGTGGACGAGATCCATACCCTGATAGGCACCGGAGGTGGCGGTGGTGCTATGGATGCTGCCAATATCCTCAAACCCGCACTCGCTCGAGGAGAACTCAGGACCATTGGAGCAACCACATTTGACGAGTATCAGAAGTATTTCGAAAAGGATAAGGCTTTAGTTCGTAGGTTTCAGACCGTCTCAATTGATGAACCAAGTGTAGAAGATACCATCTCTATCCTGCGAGGGATACAAGACAAGTATGAAGTATATCACAAAATTGATATCCTAGATGAGGCGCTCGTAGCTGCGGCTGAGTTATCGCACAGATATATCACAGAGCGTAAGCTTCCTGACAAGGCAATCGACTTAATAGATGAGGCAGCAGCAAAATTAAGACTGGAGCTAGACTCAGTACCCGAGGAAATTGATGAACTACAACGTAAGGTGCGGCAACTTGAGATTGAGCGGGAAGCAATCAGGAGAGAAAAAAATGAGAAGAAAGAAAAGCGCATAAGTGAGAAAATAGCTAATGCTAAAGAAGTGTTGGAATCTCGCACCGCAGCTTGGAAGAGTGAAAAAGAAATCGTCGATACTGTTCAGAATATCAAGAAACAACTCGAAGAGCTAGAACAACAAGCTGAAAAGGCAGAACGGGATAGTGACTTTGAACAGGTCGCTAAGATCAGATATGGCGATATGAAGGAGAAAGAGGCTATGCTCAAGGTTGCCGAAGAAAAGCTCCATGACCTCCCAGAGAATAGTCGATTTACCAATGAAGAAGTAACTGGCAATGACATAGCAGATATCATATCTCGATGGACAGGTATCCCTGTAGCTAAGATGTTGCAATCAGAGAAAGATAAACTGCTGAAGCTGGAAGATCAGATCGCAGAAATGCTCATCGGTCAGACAGAAGCTGTCGTAGCGGTCTCAGATGCCGTACGTCGCAGTAGAGCCGGCCTCCAAGATGAAAACAAACCAATTGGGTCGTTCATATTCTTAGGGCCAACAGGAGTTGGAAAGACGGAACTCGCCAAGTCATTGGCGCGAGTATTATTCGATGACGAGAATGCTATAACTCGTATCGACATGAGTGAATTTCAAGAGAAACATTCGGTGTCTCGCCTCGTTGGAGCCCCTCCGGGATATGTGGGATACGACGAAGGTGGTCAGCTCACTGAAGCTGTTCGTAGAAAGCCTTATTCTATCGTATTACTTGATGAGATCGAAAAAGCTCATCCCGATGTGTTCAACATTCTATTGCAAGTATTGGATGATGGACGCCTCACTGATAACAAAGGTCGAGTTGCTAACTTCAAAAATGCCATCGTCATCATGACCTCAAATATGGGCGCAGAAACCATCCTTGAAAACTTCGAGGATCTCCAAGAGGTAGGTGATGAGCATCGTGCAGATATTATTGAGACCACTAAGGTTGAGGTCTTCGAAGTGTTGAAGGAGAGCTTGAGACCTGAATTCCTCAATCGGATTGATGAGAAGATCATGTTCTTGCCACTCACTAAGGAGGAAATCAAGCAAATTGCCTTGTTATTACTCAAGAAGGTCAGGAAAAATCTCGCCAAAAGTGGTATTGCCATGGAGCTAGATGATAGAGCTATGGACATGATCGCAGACCTTGGCTATGATCCACAATTTGGCGCCAGGCCACTTAAGCGAGTGATCCAAAAGGAGCTCGTCAATGGCCTATCTAAATTGGTTCTCTCAGGAGAATTAAGCGATGGTGACTTAGTAAAAGTAAGTACAGACAAAATTGGTATATCCTTCAAGATAGAGGAAGGTGTGAATGTTGAGGAGGAAGAGTGACTACGTGAGTAGCGAGTAACGAGTTATTGGGTAACCACTGTAAACCACAAATTCTCTTTGCGCAGTTACCTCTTGCCAAGAGATTTAGCGCTGCGTCTTAGCGCCTTTGTTAGTTTTTGTTTATGTGTTCTTGCTCTTCAGTGCCTTTGTTTGATTGATGCTTATGTTCTTT
>CAZFWJ010000140.1:0-3844 GCA_964522505.1 uncultured Saprospiraceae bacterium | reverse complement strand
TCTCCTACCCCACCTGGGTAATGATCATTTTCCATGATATGAACCTTGATAGCTGGAGATATATTCATCCTAACCATGTCATAATCCGGAAAATTACTCTGTACAACAGAGCCTTTATCCCAAGTGATCTGGCCAAATAAGGCCGCTGATAAACCGAAAATAATACCTCCTTCCATCTGTGCTTCAATAGTATCTGGATTGATATATACACCACAATCTACAACACAGGCGAACTCGTCTATAGAAAAATCCTTTTCCCCAGTCTGACTGATCGTACATACCTGCCCAACAATAGAGCCAAAAGATTTGTGAAGGGCTATACCTCTGTACTTGCCATCTTTAGCACCCCATCCTCCTAATTGTGCAGTTTGCTCAAGGACAGCCTTAAATCTTGGTGTCTCACCTAATTTTGATAGTCTAAATGTGTAGGGGTCTTGACCCGCCGCATGAGCACACTCATCCATGAACGACTCCGTGAAAAAGGCATTCTGCGAGCTACCGACACTGCGCCAAAATCCGACTTGTATCGGACTCTGATAATCACTAAATGCAGTACGTTTATTGGACATAATATATGGTAGATGGACGGCCCCTTCTGCTGTGGCTTCATCCTTCTTCGGACTTGGTGCCATAGCTGGGACAATCCTACTGAGCGCACTATGACTTACTGATTGGATAGCTATCTTGTTATCCCATGCATCGATAGTTCCATCATCAGAAACTACTGCTCTAAATCTACTTAATGCCGCAGGTCGATACATATCATTTTTCATGTCTTCCTCACGGGTGAATACGGTCTGAATCGGCGTTCCTTTCATCTCCATAGCAACGGATACGGCTTTCTTTAAGAAGTCCGGTTCACCACGTCTGCCAAAACCGCCCCCAAGATATGTGATATTAACCTTGATATTCTCTTTGCTGATACCTGTATCTTGAGAGATCATATCCAGCACGACAGACGTAGCCTGATGACCTACCCAAACCTCTGCTGAATCCTCTTCAATTAATACTGTGCAATTTAGAGGTTCCATAGCAGCATGCGCCAGATAGGGCACCTTATAAGTGCCCTCGATGACCCCATCTGAGTCAGCGATGATTCCATCTACGTCCCCCTCAGACTCGGGTGTTGCTATCGGTGGTTCATCTAACAGCTCTGTGAGTCGAGATTGAATTTCGTTTGAACTGATTGCATCATTGCCCACATAATCCTCTACAGTTTCCATGACAAGCGTACCGTTTTTTGCTCTCCAGGTGTTATCGGCAATTACAGCCGCACCATACTCAGTCAGTACAACTTTCTTCACTCCTGTTAGCGCTTCAACCTCTGCGAGATTAGAGATTTCAGTAATTTTTCCTCCGATAACTTTTGGGTGTAGCATGGCAGCATACAGCATGTTTTCCTTACGGATATCGATACCAAACTCTGCAGATCCAGATACTTTAGCTGGAATGTCTAATCTTCTGGCCTTAGTGCCAGCAAGTTTCCAGTTTTCTCGCTTTTTAAGCTCGGGCATATTATCTAAATCAATACTCTTGGCTGCTTCTGCTAAAACACCGTAACTCAATCTACTCTTATCCGAGCTATTAATAACAAAGCCATTTTCAGCAGTCACTTGTGATCGATCGACATCCCACTGATCGGCAGCAGCTTGCTTGAGCATCTCTCTTGCTGTAGCACCGGCATAACGCATATTATTATATCCATCCGGTATAGATGTACTTCCTCCAGTGCCAATGACTGGTAGGTAGGCGTATACTTTTTCCATCAAAGAATATCCCTTAAAGGCATTGGGTTCTTCTTGAGTTAGCATAAACGTATTGGCATATGGCGACTCAGGTTGAGGATGCACTATTTCTATTTGATCCATCCCAATCTCCAACTCTTCGGCGACGAGCATCGGAAGTGATGTATATACCCCTTGACCCATCTCTGCACGAGGTATCGCAATGGTAACAGTATTGTCAGGCGCAATGCTCACCCAAGCATTGAGCATAGCACCTTCTCCCATGCCTACACCACTATAGCGGCGGATTTTCTTGTTGACGTGAGCATTGAGGCCAGCCACTCCTATTACCAATCCAGTTGTAACCACTCCTCCAGTAATCAGAAAGTTACGACGAGTAAAGATTTTTCTTTTTTTATTATTTCCCATGATAATTAGTCTGCTTAAAATTGAATTAAATAGCTCCTAAAAGATCCGATGCTTGACTTCTCAATTTTGCAGCGGTATGAATAGCTGCCCTGATACGAGTATAAGTCCCACAGCGGCAGATATTGGTCATTTTAGCATCGATATCCTCATCAGTAGGGTCTGGAATCTCATCGAGCAATGCGGTTGCCGCCATGATCATCCCACTCTGACAATACCCACACTGCGGGACTTGATGTTCGATCCATGCCTGCTGTACAGCGGTGAGATTCGCGGCTGAGCCTATACCTTCTATTGTGGTGATATTTTTTCCTTGAGCATTGGCCACTGGTAGTGTGCAGGTTCGGACTGCAACTCCATCAATCATCACAGTACATGCGCCACAAGAGGATACGCCACAGCCAAATTTGGTGCCAGTCATGTTCAACTCATCCCTTAAGACCCATAATAGAGGCATACCAGGCTCTACAGCCACCTCTATAGACTTACCATTTATATTCAATTCCATCTGTGCTATTTTTTATTCTTAAGAAATTAATTTACCAATATATCGACTGAGAATTAGCGATCTGGATTGATTTTTATTGAACACCTTCACACATTGTCTTATGTAGGCGTTATACGATAGGATTATAATGACCGCATAGCTGAAACATCGCAAAATAGATAAGGGCTTTACTTATTGTCAATGTATATCCATTATTTTAGCCGACTCTTATATTGAAAAAACTATTGCTTATGACTGCATGTGTCAAAAAACTTCTTCAACTCCTCCTGGTAATTGCACTGACTATAGTTCAATTATCAGCACAAAAAGATGCACCTGTCCTACAGCAGAGAGCATCACTGGATGTTGAGAATGTCACGCTTGATCAACTCTTAGATGAGATCAAATCTCAAACTGAATTAAGGTTCTTCTATAAAACTGAAGCACATAAAGATCAGACTTTTACCCTAAAGGCTAATAATGAAACACTGACTTCCATATTGGATCAAGCATTGGCACCTGTAAATTACTCTTATGTCATTTATAAGGATAGTGATGTAGTACTTGTTCCCATCTATTTGGCAACTAATGAATTCAGCGCATCCTACTTTAAATTATTAGAGGACAATCAAAAAGAAGAGCAAGAAGGCAATCGCAAAAAAAGAGACCTCATTGTCGGCGAAATAGAAAAACTGAAGCCATCAGGCAAGGCCCTTGTCACAGGGGCGATCAGAGATGCAGATACTAATGAAAGAATCTTTGGAGCAACAATTCAATGGTTAAATACCGAGAGTACTGATGTCACCGACCTCAAGGGGACATTTAAAACTGAAGTGGACGTCGGAGAACAAATTATCCAAGTTCAATATATAGGATATCAGACATTGACTGAGAAAGTGACTGTCCTATCGGATGGAGATATCAGGTTGAAACTCTATAAGGAAGCAATCTCTCTGGAAGAAATCATCATCAGTGAGCGATCGGCTAATGATGAAGTACAAAACACTCAAATCAGTGTCGAACGAATTACAGTGGCAGAGATAGAAAAACTGCCCTCATTCTTAGGAGAGCCCAACGTAATACAGAGCCTCTTGATCCAACCGGGGGTCAGTTCTGTTGGGGAAGGCTCGATAGGATTTAACGTGCGTGGCGGTGATGTAGATCAGAATCTCATTGTGCAAGATGACGCCATGATATTCAACACGTC
>CAZFWJ010000139.1:0-3901 GCA_964522505.1 uncultured Saprospiraceae bacterium | reverse complement strand
CCACCAGTCCAAATAGTACAGTACTTTTGCAGCGCTTTTAAGACTTCTTGTATCTCAATAAAGATTATTCATGATTGCAGTATCAGATTTAGGATTACAGTTTGGCAAGAGAGTATTGTTTGATGATGTCAACATCAAGTTCACCAATGGTAATTGCTATGGCGTCATCGGCGCCAATGGTGCTGGCAAGTCTACGTTTCTGAAGATTCTCTCTGGAGAGTTAGATCCTAATCAAGGTGCTGTGAGTATCGATCCAGGTAAGCGTATGGCAGTCCTTAGTCAGAATCACTTTGGATTTGAGGAGGAACAAGTGCTTAACACCGTCATGATGGGACATCAGGAGATGTACGACATTATGACTGAAAAAAATGCCATCTACATGGACCCGAATGCTAGTGAAGCAGACGGGCTGCGAGCAGCTGAGCTTGAAAACAAATACGGTGAGATGGGCGGCTGGGAGGCCGAGAGTGATGCTGCGGGTCTTCTCAGCAATATGGGCATATCGGAAGACCTCCACTATGGGATGATGAAGGATCTTACCGGCGCACAGAAGGTAAAGGTATTGCTGGCACAGGCACTGTTCGGTGAGCCAGACATCCTATTGCTCGATGAGCCTACTAACGACCTCGATGCCGTCACCGCAACGTGGTTGTCCGATTTTCTGGCAGAATTCAAGAACCTCGTTATCGTAGTCTCGCACGACAGGTACTTTCTCGATATGGTCTGCACACATATGGTCGATATCGATAGAAGTCAGATCAATATCTATAGTGGTAACTACACCTTCTGGTATCAGTCAAGCCAATTGATGACGCAACAGCTGGCTAATAAGAACAAGAAGATGGAGCAAAAACGCAAGGAAATGCAGGAGTTCATCCAGCGTTTCTCAGCTAATGCTTCTAAGTCCAAGCAGGCCACCAGTAGAAAGAAAGCTCTCGAGAAACTCAAAATCGACGAGATCAAACCCTCTACTCGTAAGTATCCATTCATACATTTCAAGCCTGAGCGCGATCCTGGCGATCAGATGCTACGAGTAACTGGATTGAGCAAGAAGAATGATCAAGGTAGTTTCTTCTTTAAAGATGTCGAGATCGTCGTCAATCATAATGAAAAAATAGCGCTATTAGGCAAAGACTCATCAGCCATCACAGCCCTATATGAAGTACTATCGGGTAAGGCTGAGGCAGATAGTGGCATCGTAGAATGGGGGCAGACCATCACCTCCGCTTATCTACCCAATGAGAATCAAGAATTCTTCAGTGCTGAGCAAGACATCGAGCTGATGGACTGGCTGCGTCAGTACTCTGAGGAGAAGGACGAGCAGTTCATCAGAAGCTTCTTAGGTCGGATGCTATTTTCTGGAGAAGAGGTATTCAAGAAATCTGGTGTGTTGTCTGGAGGCGAAAAAGTACGGTGCATGCTGTCAAAGATCATGCTTAAGAATCCTAACTTCTTACTGCTCGACGAGCCCACTAACCACTTGGATCTCGAGTCCATTACTGCGCTTAACAATGCACTGACAGAATTTCCAGGCAACTTGATTATGACCTCACATGATCATCAATTACTCGACACGGTCTGCAATCGTATCATTGAGATCACTCCGAATGGTATGATCGATACACTCACTAATTTTGATGAATATATCAGATCGGATAAATTCAAGAAGCAACGGGCAGAGCTATATGACGGGGAGATGGCGTAGTGAGTATCAGAGTTTATACTTTGTCAATTCAAGATAGAGCAATAGGTTCTCGAAGTCATGAACACGTAATCAATCTATTAATCAGATAAGTAAGGTTCTATAGCCAAAGTGGAACCACCTGATCCAAAATTATCATCTTATCATAATTTAACCATAAGCCTGCGCCAATACTCCTACTATCCAAATCTGCTGTAGTGCTTACCTTAGGCATTATATGTGAGTTTACATCTATCAATTAATCACATCTCGCAGCCATGATCAACACTGTTACTGGACCTATCACCAATCAAGATCTCGGCAAGACCCTTATGCATGAACACATACAGTTCGGATATCCGGGTTATCAGGGCGATGTCACCCATGGGGCTTGGAAGAAGGATGACGCCATGGCCAGTATCAAAACCTCGATGGACATCGTCAATGCCCATGGCGTCAAGACGATCGTAGATGCCACTCCTAATGAGTGTGGTCGTGATGCCGCCTTCTTGAGGGAGGTGTCAGAGACCTTCGGAGTACAGATCATCTGCTCTACAGGCTTCTATTATGAAGCAGAGGGTGGCAATGCATACTTTAAGTTTCGCTCAGCTTTTACGGATATCGTGAAGGAGATCGAGGATATGATGCACACGGAGATAACCGAGGGCATCGCAGATACTGGTGTCAAAGCTGGCGTCATCAAGTTGGCCTCGAGCAAAGATCAAATCACTGATTATGAGCGGGCATTTTTCACCGCAGGGGCACGAGTCGCAACTGCTACTGGTGTACCGATCATCACCCATACCCAAGAAGGAACTATGGGGCCCGAACAGGCCGAATTACTGCTTAGTCTAGGCGTACCTGGTCATCAGATTATGATCGGTCATATGGATGGCAATACCAATATCGAGTATCACAAGAAGACCTTAGACCTAGGAGTAAGAATTGCATTTGACAGATGCGGCATACAATTTATCGTAGGTATGCCCTCCGATGCAGAGCGTGTACGAATCTTCTCAGAACTCGTTAAGAGTGGTTACATCGATCGACTACATCTATCGCACGACATGATCCTCAATATGCTGGGGCGACCGCTCACACCAAGCCCAGAGATGGCTGAGCAGATGGCCCCTATATTTGAGCGACTTTATATTGGAAATATCTTTGACAACATCATCCCAGAACTTATGGCCGTTGGTGTCACTCAGAAACAGATCGATCAGATATTACATCAGAATCCTCAAAGCATATTTGCCGCCGCATATCAAAACTAATAGAACTAACAGTGAAGCAAGTAAAAAATCTAATCATCGGAGCCGGACCTGCAGGTCTTGCAACATCGGGTAGAATGAGAAAAGCAGGGTTAGAGTTCACCCTTATTGAGCAAACCGATAAGATTGCCTACAGTTGGCAAAATCACTATGATGGACTGCACCTACATACCGTCAATCAATTATCTCATCTGCCTCATCTACCCTTTCCTGAAGGCTACCCACTTTATGTCTCTAAAGAAGATTTAGTCAGCTACTATCATCAATATGCTAAGACTTTTGATATCAACCCAGTTTTTAATCAGAAGGTGCTCAAGCTCAGCAAATTGGATAATGGATGGCAAGTTGATACTGAAGCAGGTAATGGCTATGTTACACAAAATGTGATCGTTGCCACTGGGGTTAATCGCATCCCTAAGCTTCCGACTTGGGAAGGACAAGAACAGTTCGAGGGAGAGATCATACATGCTAAATCTTACAAAAATGCCAAGCAATTAAAGGGAAAGAAGGTGCTCATCGTCGGCATGGGCAATACGGGCGCAGAAATAGCGCTTCACTTCGCACGGCAGGGCGACAATCCTTGTGTGTCCCTCAGAGGGCCAGTTCATATCATGCCAAGAGATATTAATGGTCGACCAACCCAGCTTACGGCTCTCATGCTTGCCAAGATACCGTTTGGATTGGGGGATTCTTTAGGTTCCGCAATTAGAAAGATAGTGGTAGGAGATCTATCTAAATATGGGATCTCTACGCCTAAGCTCTCACCAACCAAGCAACTAAAAGTCACTGGTCGTACGCCAGTTGTAGACATCGGCACATTGGAGCAAATCAAGAAAAAAAACATCACTATCAAGCCAGGCATCAAGAGCTTTGGCACTGATGATGTACAGTTTACTAATGGGGAAACACAATCCTTCGATTTGGTCATTTTAGCTACAGGGTATTATGC
>CAZFWJ010000138.1:0-3933 GCA_964522505.1 uncultured Saprospiraceae bacterium | reverse complement strand
TGTCCCATTGATCCGCACGAAGTCATTGTCAAACTCTCCATAGATCAAGGGGTTGTCGTTACCGTCATTGCCTGATGCCACCAGGTCTATATAAAGTCTATTGTTGGCTGCTGCATTAGCGGATGTAGGTCCAGCGCCCCTGCCTAAGACCACATTGTTAGACCCGGTTGTTATTCTAGCTCCTGAGCCTTGTCCAAAAATAGAATTACTCTGCCCAGTGGTAATACGTACCCCTGATTCATTACCAAAAAAAGAATTGAAGTCTCCGGTAGTATTAGCAGATCCTACAGATTCCCCAAAGAATGAATTATTGAATCCTCGTGTATTGTTTATCCCTGTTGATCCTCCTACGAAGACATTGCTATTATTGCCATCATCCATAGCTCCTGCACCAACACCTATAAAGACAGAGTTATCAGTATCGGTATTACTTAATTCTAACCGACCACGCATCCCATCAGTCACCTCAAGTGTCCCATTGATGCGAACGAAGTCATTGTCAAACTCTCCATAGATGAGAGGTGTATCACTACCCGTACTGCCAGCTGTATTGACATCTATATAGAGTCGATTGCTCAGTGTGGCATTAGCTGATGTTGGGCCAGCGCCTCTGCCTATAGCGACATTACCAGCACCCGTAGTGATCCTATGGCCTGCATCCCTACCAAAGAAGGAGTTGTCACTCCCTAAATTGTTGAATCCTGCATCCAGTCCAACAAATACGTTGCTTACACCAGATACATTATTGTTGCCAGCATTGTTACCAAAGAAAGAATTAGAACTGCCAGAAACATTATTTTGACCAGTTTGGCGACCAAAAAAAGCATTATTAGTTCCTGTGTTGTTAGACGAACCTACCGATGCTCCAAAAAAAGAATTGTTGCTTGCACGATTGGTAAATCCTGCAGTATTGCCAAAGAAGGAATTATTACTCCCTGTAGTATTCGATACCCCAGCTGACGCGCCGAAGTATGAATTATCATTACCGCTCTGACTAAAAAGGCCAGCCGTTGACCCGAAAAAAGCATTTCCCTGACCAGACGTGTTCATTGATCCCGAGTTATTGCCGACAAAGGTATTGCTCGTAGCCGTATTAACGGCTCCAGCATTATTTCCAACGAAGGTATTCGTTCCATTACAATCAGTGTTACATGGTGTCTGAGCCATAAGACTGAGCGAGCATGCCATGATTACCATCATACACAGGGATACCAACTTACAGAGATTACCGAGGATTCTAAGGTCCATTAACTCAATGTTCTTTTGGACTCTTGTTGAATGAGATCTGTTATTAAAAATTGCTATCATGATTAAGTAATATTTTATTTATGAATAGATGTATCTGTTGAGATCTTGTTTGCGATATAGATCTACGTGTTAAGTGATAGAGATGTAATCGGTAGAATCTCTCGTTCAAAAGCAGCTCTAATCATCCCGGCTGTATTCCTGACCTGCAACTTAGTCATGATGTTTTTTCTATGAGAGTTGACCGTTTCATAACTCACATAGAGTCGACTGGCTATCTCTTTAGAGGAGTGCTCATATGCGATTAGATGCAGCACTTCTCTCTCTCTTGACGTGATACGACAAGGCGCTGGTTGTATGCCATTCTGATCGATCGTGTTAACCGTTTTATTGATCATTGTATGATGCTTTTTTTTGATTAGGAAATGAACTATAGACAGGACTTGGCAAGTGGCACACATAACCTCGATCTTGAGGCTATGGTGCATGCCATCGATTAGTCCTGACCCGTAGACTTATTCAACATCTAACGTGGGCGTATTTTCCACTTCACTCCATATGAAATCGACAGGACTATCGAGCGTGCCATCAATCTTACTGCGCCTATATGATCGCTTCATGGCACCATATCTGATGGTGGTTGTAAACTCTATAGGGTTGACTAAGTCGATATTGCTGAGGAATGCTAATCGTATATCCATAGTCAATTCCGGCTCGCCATTATGACCAGAACAACTGGTACATATTCTGACGATCTCGAGTCGATCATATGATTCTTGATTAACCATCCTTATCTTGAGTCTCGTATAGATCTCGTCAAGAATGATGTTGTTAAGAGTGATAGCTCTAAATGAGGCTTTACCTGCTCCTCCTCCTCCTGCAACTGCGTCAATATTCACATTGTTTTCTATACCGCCTGAGTATCCAGATAAATTAAACCAGCCAGCATCTCCTCCATAGCCTGGCGTGTCAGAGTCACCAGTATAGTCAGAAACAAAGCTTCCGTTTACCTCATCAGAAAATCGTGCAACGGTCTCGTAAGTCTGACTGTAGCCGTAGGCGTTGCATAAGAACATGAATATGATTGCAATTGTGTATTTCATCTTTAATGTGTTTTATATATTATTGAGTGAGTTTAATGATTAGCCTGATTAGTTACTTGATTCCATATGAACCTAGGCTGGACTTCTTCACGGGCTCCTGTACTCTTTTCTATGATTTGGGTGATCTCTATTGATTGAAATACGAGCGAGGCTCTAACCAATTCCTGCTCATCGTCTTCGGCCAAGAAGAACTCCACCGCTTGTACGGAGACATTTCTCATGTCATACTTGGTTATCAACTCTGGTGGAATGCTCGAGGTATACACCTCTACGATTAGATCGTCGAAGGAATTACCCGCTGCGCATGATTGAGCTAACTGTACAGTGGATGGGTTCCTCGCAGATATAATGACCTCAGCGCTGGCGAACCGAGCAGGATTAGCACTTGAAGAACCTGTAACGATGCCTACATCAGCACTTATATCCCAGTCAAAGCTTAAGACGTCCGTAGCATTTGTTAGTCCACTAAATAGAGACTCGCCCATAATATTATTGTTGCTGTTGTACATAAACTGGTTGAGTTCTACATCATTATTCTTTAGGAAGGCGGCTGCCGTTGCTCCAAATGCTTCAGTTTCTGTCGTCCAATCTCCTGTCTCTCCGACTGACTGACCACTCAGGCCGGTTAGGCTATGCCATTGATCTTGTGCATATCCCTCTATGTCCTCGGTGTCTGTATTGTATCTGATCTGACCAGCCGCACCATCTACAGCGAGCGTATCTTCACCGACGGTCAATCTTTTGGCAAGGGTTAGGTTGCCTGTCATATCGGTATCTCCATTCTTCAACATGACGAGTGCATTGGACCTGTTAGAGCTGTTATCTCCATTTCCGACCGTAAAGAGCCTATCTGTTGGCACAGCACTGGCAGAAGGGGTACCATCAGGGTCAGGTACAGAGTATTGTCCAACTATAGTTTCTCCAAATGAGTAGGCCGTATTCTCGGCTCCTGTCACCAGCGCAGAGGCTGCATGTGATACGTTGCCTCCACCAAATATGGCAGCACCATCAGATCCCGGTCGAGCGATATTGTTGATACCAACAGCAAAACTAAAAGGGCTCTGTGCCGAAGAGGAGCCGATTGCGACGGCTGCAAAGCCAGTTTCGACTGTGTTGGCCCCCTGACCTATGGCTACTGATGCGAAGCCTCCTGCAGAGGTTCCTTGGCCTAAGGAAAAGGAGTAATCTCCTTGTGCAGAAGTATTTAGTCCAATGGCAGTGGCCCCGATACCATTGGCTATACTATTGTTTCCAGTGGCAAAGGAGTAATTTTTTAATGCCGAGGTGTTTAGTCCTATGGCTAAGGAGGCGTCACCTGAGGCTGTCGTGCCATCACCTATTGCGGCAGCACCTGCTCCTGTCGCAGTACCTCCTAACATCTCAAATGAGGCTTGAGATGACAGGGTGGTGCTTAGTAACGCTGACAAAAGAATGAGCATGATAGTATGAAGTCGTTGCATTGTGTTGTGATTTAAATTTTTGATTTCTGATTAAATAGATATGAGCAGCTTGATTCCTGACCTTAGCTTGAGCCGATGAGTGGCTATTAGCTTGATGATGAGGATTGCTCTACCTATGTTGTTTA
>CAZFWJ010000137.1:0-3964 GCA_964522505.1 uncultured Saprospiraceae bacterium | reverse complement strand
AAATAGAAGAGTAGACCGCCGCTCAGTATTGTCATACTGTTTGGCGACCTACTCTTACGTTAATTTGGTGATACAGTGAAAGAAAATAATATGCTTTTTTGGCATGCAGTTTCGATGATCCTGCTCTTCTATTTGAACTGTATCACTACCAAACTTTTCCAAACTAACAAGAACATTTTGTTACTCATAAATATAGAGCAGACAGGTTTATCTATAATCACTATTAAATAAACGGTAGAATAGAGCCTATAAGTGGTCTTCATACGAGATAAGCGCTACCTCCGTACTGTATTCATTGAGTGTAAGAAACCCTCTCTACGTCTTCTAGAAACTGGGACACTGATGTCATTATCCATCAGTAGAACACCATCATTTTGATATTGCCTGATACGTCTCATATTAACTATATAAGACCGGTGCACTTGATAAAATCCGGCATCTCCGATCATCTTGACAAACTCTCCGAGGTTATAAGAACTCAATAATTCGCGACCATCATGTATATAAACCTTAGTATAGCCATCGACTCCTTCGCATGAGATGATGTTTTCTATCATCACAAAGTCAATTCCAGACGTCGAAGGGATACCTATGCGTCGCTGATGGATATTTTGAACCCTCATATTCTCTAGGAGGACTTGATATCCTTCATTATTATTCTTCAAGGTCTCGTTTTTCCTTACTCTGTTGAGCACTTGAGATAGCTCTTCTTCTTCAATGGGTTTTAGTATATATCCTACCGCCGCCATTTTGAGTGCTTCAAGGGCATATTGATCATGGCCTGTGACAAAAACCACTGAGAAGTCGCCCTTCAGTTGAGCGCTCAATTCAAATCCGCTCATGTTTGGCATATGAATGTCTAAGAACAACACGTCGACATCAGATGTGTCAATATTCGCCAATGCCTCTACTGAATCGTTATATACGGCAGTTATCTCTATATCATCTGCTATCTCCTCAATAAGCAGTTTTAGCAGCTTGGCTGCTTTCTGTTCATCATCTACAATTATAGCTCGTATCATTATTTTTCTAGTTGATTCTTGAACTTGACAGTGACATGAGTTCCTGCTCCATTATTGTCACCATCATATAAGTCTTGATATATTATATCTATTTTCTCGTCTTTGTAATTGTTGAATATCTGGATGCGCTCTTGAGTGATTGAAGTAGAGAGAGACTTAGGTTTGTTATATCGCCTACTGTTGATTTCATTGGAGCGCTCTCTGCCGACACCATTGTCGACTATTGAGACATTAATGTTAGTCCCTTCCTCTTCAAAAATAAGATTGAGTTGGCCTCCAGTACTTGACCGATGCCCAAGACCGTGGATGATGGAATTCTCCAATATCGGCTGCAATATCATAGCAGGAATAGTTACTATATCCAATTCTATAGTCTGGTCTACTTCAATATTATAGCTCCATTTATTTTCAAATCTCACCTTCTCAAGTTCAAGATACAGTTGTAACTGTGCAATCTCATTCTTCAGCGAGACAGTATCATTATGTGAAGCCTCAAGGAACAGTCTCATTAACTTGCCAAACTTCGCTAGGTAATCCTTGGCTAATCGCTTCTCATTGACCTGGATATAATATTGTATCGAGTTGAGTGAGTTGAAGACAAAATGTGGGTTGAGTTGAGATCTCAGTGCCTTCATCTTGGTTTCAGCAAGTTCTAATCTTTCAGCATTTCTCTTATTCGCCGCTCTAATGAACGATCGAGCTATGAAAAAACTAAAAGTTGCCATCAAAAATACAAGACAAATAACTCCGAGGATGAGATCAATATTTCTTTTGACCTTGATCATTGCGACCTTGACTTCCCCACCTTTATCAAAGGGATCGTCATAGAATAACCGATAGTTCTTAGCACCCAGGCCACTCAAGGTAACTTCATGGCCTTCGACTTGTATGTCACCAACACTTGGTTCTACCCTAAGGTCTCGTGCTGAGATTGTAGGATACCTTAATAATTCTGTAAATCCGCTAGTCGCCAGGGATAATTTGATCTGTGTTGGAATTCCTTTTATATCGACTTTGACATCCTGATCCTCAATTAAGATCCGATCACCTTGTCGGTCATACTCACACACTTCAATAAACAACTTAGATGTACGAAGATTACCTAATACGACATCAGGGTCGATCACATTATATCCATTCGTATGCCCAAACAGGATTTTCTGTCCATCTACTATTGAGGCATCACGATTGTACTCTATAGTTTCATATCCATTACCACGATCTAGTCTACCTAAAAATTCTAATTGATCATTTAAGATGCTAATCCCCTGAAACGTGCTCACCCAATAGTTGCCATGATGATCTCGTTCTATAGAAGCCACAGTATTACTTGGCGGATCAGAACCAACAACGATGTTTTTGACGAACTCAAAATCTCTGTTATATACGTGAATACCATCGTTATATGTGCCTATCAAATAACGGTTCTCATATTGGCGGATATTACTGATTGATAGCTCCTTGGTTTCTTCAAGCAGCTCTTGATCTATCTTCCCTGAAGCCACATCATAGATCACTAGGCCTGCCCTTGTTCCGAACAAATAGACCTCATCAGTGAAATAGCTTGAGCGCACCATTTTTGTCTTGAGGTGTTCTTCAAACATTGAAGTGACTTGATTATTGGCTCTATCTATTCTCAGTATTCTCCCCTCTAAATTGTATCTGCCCGTGACCCATATTTCGTCCTCCAAGAGATGAAAGCGCTCTAGAATCAGCGGAAGTTCTATTTCTGATTGTTCTCCGGTTTTGGGATTATAATTCTTCAGGACACTAGACCTATCTCTCTGAAACTGGCCGAGATAATACTGATCTTCCTCTACTACATAATCAATCCAGTTCAAACCATATCCAAAATTCTCTTGGAGTGATCGGTTTTCGATTGCTTGCCCATCAATTAGTTCTGTAATTCTCGAACCACTCTCTATCGCTGCGACAATATTGCCATTGTGACCTTGGGTGAAACTTCTTACTATATAGCCGAAACCACCTTCTGCTACTTTGTCAAATTTCATGAGATGAGTCATCCCTCCGAGTTCAAACTGGTAGTAATAGAGACCATTATGGGTACCTAGAAGCATTGCTTTCTCGAAATCCACGCCGTAATAGGTGATTAGTCTATTGTTAATCTTAAGCAAATCGGACCAATCCGTAATTTCATCCTGATCATCTACTAAAAAGAGCTCATCCATATATAGATAGGTCTTTGCCTCCACACCTATTAATAAGTTGCCCTTTTTATCTCTACCGTAACTACCAATGAAGCCATTTCTATTAATAGTCTCAACCTTGCCATCTTTATATCTATATATACCAGCCCTAGTGTGCAGCGAGAAGTACAGGCTAGAAGTAGACTTATGTTTTAATATGATGGGCACGAAAGAACGTGCAAATGGCTCTCCGTTTAATTTATAAATTAACTTCTCGCTCTGGATATTATGAAGTTCATCTCTATCATTGACGAAGAGTAATTGACCGTCCTCTACATATAGGGCCGTCAATATCTTGTGATCATGATAAAAAGTATGTTCTGAGATCAGGGATATTTCTTTCTCTGTGGCCTCATATCTCCTATATATGTATTCAAGAGAATCCTGCATTAAAACGTCAAGGCTATTATCTCCTACAATAAATTGTAAGACATAACCGTCATACGAGTCCAATAGACATAGCTTGTCATCTTGTATCAGCTCTCCCTTATTGATTAACCAGATGCAATTGTTCTTATCTGGAACTAGAATTTTGCCGTTCGACTCAACTAATGGAAACTTGCTGTCATAGCTATCTTTAAGCAGCGTGGACTTGAGCTCCTGCCCTTCAAAAGAATGAATGCTACCGATAGTTTGGACATAGTATGATCCGAGAGAATCAGAGCTTATCCCTGTAATAATACGTTGAGAGAGCCCGTCATCAATGGTCATACGCTGAGTACTCAATATCGGCCT
>CAZFWJ010000136.1:0-3990 GCA_964522505.1 uncultured Saprospiraceae bacterium | reverse complement strand
GTGCTAACCGAGATAACTCACCACCAGATGCCGTACCCTCGATAGATTGTGGGTCAATACCCTTGTTACTGCTGAATCTGATATCAACCTTGTCAATACCATGTTCCTCGAAGTCCGACAGCTCTGTAATGACTAATTGAATGTTGGCATTATTTATTGCTAAGCTTTTGAGTGTATTTTCAATATTTTTTTTGAACTGAGATCCACAAGATTCTCTTTTCTTAGTGAGTGCCTCAGCACATTGCCAGAGCGATTTCTTGACCTGGATGAGTGCTTCTTCTTTCTTCTTGATTAATCCGTCCAAATCTTGATTAGAGCTCGTCTGCTCAGTGATCTGATTTCTTAACCTCACCAAATCTTCAATACCAATGAGATTGTGCTTTTTTTCAAGCTGATAGATATGATCAAGGGTTTCTTTGAGTTCATTAGCTCGCTCAGGATTGTGTTCGATAGCTTCAGCTAAGGAGACAGATAAGCGATCTATATCTTGGAGATCTTCGATGATCTGCTCCATCTTTTGGTGCAGTTTGTTGAGTTCACTGTTTACATCAGAGATACTTGAGAGCGATCTGTTAAGATCGATGAGTCTACTCTCTATGCTCATATCACCTTCTACTAATGTAGAATTGACTTGGCTAAGCGCAAGCTTTATATCCTCGCTGCTGCTAATCGTATTATGTTCTTCCTCAATTGATATCTTGTTCAATCCATCGAGAGGGATTCTTTCCAATTCGGCCAGCTGAAATAATAAGTAATCTTGATCTACTTTTCCCTTTTTTTGGCGTGCCTTGAGCTGTGTGATTTCACTCTTGAGGCCAGTGAATTCTTTATATACTCTATGGTATGATTTCAGCTCCTTATCAGTCTTGGCATAAGTGTCGATTACCGAACGCTGATAGTCCAGGTCCGTAATACTAAGCGTATCAAACTGGTTGTGTATATCTACCAACACCTGCGCTACAGCCTTAAGCTCTGTAAGTAATACAGGTGTATCATTAATGAATGCCCTTGATTTTCCTTTGCTATTGATCTCCCGTCTTAGGGTAGTGGTGGGTTCAAGATCGTAGCTGTCACTTTCTGGGAGATTTCTCATGACTTCTTCACTTAGACTAAATGCTGCTTCTACAACGCATTTATCATCCTGATCATAGAGCACCTTAGTATCAGCACGTTTGCCCAGTATTAATCCAAGTGCACCCAATAAAATTGACTTGCCCGCGCCAGTCTCACCAGTAATGACATTGAACTTAGCATCAAAATCAAGTTTGATTTCTTCGATGATCGCATAGTTCCTGACGTATAGACTCTTGAGCATTCTGTTTGGCTGTTGATAGATTACCTTAACTCTCTAAAGGTATTCAGAATACTCAGTTCAGATGGCTCTTCAGATTGATGTACTGCGATACTGGGGTTTAATTCCTTAATTTTTTGTGATGTAGTTGCTCCAATACTGATAACATGTTTAGCTGTACCTCCATTGGTTATAAATGATTCATAGTTCATTGGGCTAGTAATAATGGCAGTCTTATAGGTTTGTAGATTAGTCACTGTTACTGGGGTATTGTCATAAACGCAGATTTCTGTAGATTCTAATTTTTCTGCTACCAACTCCTGGACGGATCTTATCGATCGCCTACCTACAACAAAACATACGGATTCGTTGGCAGCAGAGTTTAATAGCCCTATTGCAGTAGAGTTTTTATCGCCAGTGCCAATGAAATCTGGCATAAATCCATAGTTATCGAGGAGATAACTTGCCGTTCCAGGACCAAAACATGCTAGTTTATGAGATCTCATGCGTTGCAGGGGTTGTTGATCAAAATAGTATCTGACACCTTTCTTGCTGTAAAAGAACAACCACTCTGACCACGCCCGTTCAAATTTTACTGGTTTAAAATCAATTAAAGACTGATCTAGAAACGATAGCTTCTTAGACTGAAAATAGTCAAGGAGTATGGAGTCTTCTTCCAGTTTTCTTGAAATGAATATATCCATCGCTTTACTCATCTTCATCATCATTAAAGATATCCTCAAATGCACGTGCTTTCTTTAAAGCTATAAAGCACCTCGCTGCGGCTATAACATCGGCTCGAGCATTATTGCTCGGCGAGTAGCCTTGCTTAAACACCCTGCTATGCATCTCCTGCAGAGTAGGCCACTTGTATCCTCTCTTTCCGGGTATCTTGCAATAGTACGTGCCTTCATGCATCAGACAATACTTATCTGCGGCAATTATAGGACTCGGCATAGACGCCCTATAAAACTCTGAGCCCACGATGCCTTCATTATAATTGAGATTGTGAGCAAACAAATACTCTGCTGCTCTTACGTCTTCATTAAACTTTTCTAAGGCTTCAGTAACCGATACACCTCGTTCTTTAACTTTCTCAATATCAATATGGTGCTGCGTATAAGCATCAGCTTTAGGAGTGAATCCTTGTGGAGCAATGAGGCAGTCATAGTCATGGACGGGTTTTAAGTCAGCGTCCAGTAATATCCAACTGAGATGCAACAATCTAGGCCAGTTAAATAGATCATCTAGGGGAGCTTTATAACTCCGGGGCTTACCATTCGCTGATGAGTCAAATATCACGTACATATCAAGAGGTTTTTAGTTGATCTACCACTCGCTGTGCTAATCCCGCATAAGTGCTCTGTGAGATCCTCACCTGTCGCAATTCTTCTCCCGAACCCGGCGAATAGCTGGCATAGCAGTGATAGTTGCCGCTTTTGTCCTGTTCGCAATAAGCTCCGAGCGGTAACTGACAACCACCATCCATAATCTTCATTACAGTACGCTCCACATTAGTACATAATGCGGTATCTGAACTATGAACCTTCTTGAGGACTCTACGTGTTGTTTTATCTACACTTCTACATTGATAAGCAATCACACCTTGAGCCGGGGCACTCACATATTCTTTTGGGTTGAACTCCACAACATGATAATTGCTGAGATCAATTTCTAATCGCTCTACTCCCGCCGCTGCAAGTACTATGGCATCATAGTCTTGAGTGTCTAACTTGGATAGACGAGTGGGGACGTTGCCTCGCACATCTATACATGTTATACTCTGATCGAAGTGCTTGAGTTGAACTTTCCTACGAATAGAGGAGGTTCCGATCTTTGCACCCTCTCGGATTTTTAATGGTCGAGTGGTATCTACGGAAGATTTCTTTATGATGAGCAGATCTGACGGGTTTGCTCGAGCAGAAAGCCCCGCAATTACAAGCCCTTCAACCATTTCTGTTGGAAGGTCCTTCATGCTATGTACGGCAATGTCGATCTCTGATGCCAGTAAGGCATCTTCGATCTCTTTAGTAAAGAACCCTTTGCCCTCAATCTTATCAAATCCGATATCCTGAATTTGATCTCCTTTGGTCTTTATGATTATCAGCTCGCTATCCTCATCGATCGCCTTAAGCTGTGCCTGCAAATCATATGCTTGCCAGAGTGCCAACTTACTTCCACGAGTGCCGATTTTTAACATACTGCAAAAGTCTTTCTTTTAATGATATAAAGGAAATATATCATGGCTGCATTTCAGCTCTGTGCTATAAATATTGAGCCTATCTCTATTGAACCAAATAGGAACTTATAAATTCTTGGTTGGTAAGATGGGTATTAAAAATTAATATTTACCGGTTATAATCCCAAAAAAGCATAACAATTTCGGATTATAGTCTATTAATGTTAACTAGTTATGAATTCTAGATAATTATCTTGATTTACGGTCATTAGAGTTTTGGGATGATATTGCTCTCTGAAAGTTTTACTGAATTTCCCTCTCTTTTTACTACTTACCTTAAATTCAAAAGCGTGTATTTCTCCATTTGACTCTTCGATATAATCTATCTCTTGTTGTTGTCTAGTGCGCCAAAAGTACTTATTGGGTTCAATTACTTTTATGAAGTTAAATTTCATACGCTCGCTTATCATAAAATTCTCCCAGAGAGCTCCATTGTCTAGCCTTAGATCAAATGGTCTAA
>CAZFWJ010000135.1:0-4176 GCA_964522505.1 uncultured Saprospiraceae bacterium | reverse complement strand
GTCCTTATGACCCATTTTAATTAATTCATTGGTCACTACGATGGCAAGATTGCCACCAGCACTATCCCCCATGGGTACAAATTGTGGCTTGTCAATGCCTAATAATCCTAAATGATCTTTTGCCCAGAGCACAGTATCAACACACTCTTCTACAGCATGAGGGAACTTAGCCTCAGGAGAGAGTGAGTAATCGACAGATAGCAATGGCAGGCCTGTCGCTTTAGCAACCCTGCGAGCTTGTTCGTTATGAGTGTCTATGCTGCCGATACAAAATCCTCCACCATGATAGAAGATGATACATCTATCCTTTACTCCTTGGGCATCGTTATAAAGTCTGCCTTTGATCTCCCCATGTCTTGTGGAGATGGTAAGTTCTTTAACCTCTTTGATTGGCACTTTCACCTTATGTGCATTTTTAGCAGCGAATTTTTCTAGGGAATCTCTCAATTTTATGGGCTCCATATTTCCGAGATCGGGTAGGACCTTTAATACCAGTCCTGATTTAAATTCTACTAGACCCGCCGGAGTTCTTCTGATGTATAGGTTCGCACCCATGAGCAGGATGCCGAGGACGACTATGATGGTAACTATTGTCATGATATCAAATATTTATTTTTTTGTTGAGTTCTTCCTTTAATTCTGGAGGTAGCACAAGGCCTATACGGTTGACCTTATCAAATAGGACACAGACCAAGTTCATTGTACCAATATGTTCTTTAGTATGTCCATTATACATTCTATGGGTCATGGTTATACTTTTGTTACCTATGGCATTGAGTTCAGACATGACATAGAGGAGGTCATCTTCAAATGCTTCTTTTAAGTATTGAATTTTTTGTTCGACTACGACTATGCCGACCGTCTGCTTTTGCTCAGAGAGCAGTGTGGTGAGGCCGAGGTCAAGATCAAAATTTCGACCTGCATTTTCATATTTATTGATGTAGTACATCACATTCATATGCCCATTGGAGTCACACTCCCAGGTCATCACAGCGCCTTTATATGTTAGTTTTGGGTCCATTCAATAGTTTTAGCTGTTAGAATCCTAAGATTCGTTCGATTATCCAATACATCCCCATGCCTCCAATCGCATAGGCTCCACCGAGCTTAACCTTAGCTAAGTATTTAGGTAAGATCTTGAGCAATAAATAGAGTAGACCTCCCAGCACAGCAACAAAAATTAACTGACCGATCTCTACTCCAATATTAAAGAAGAGTAGGGCCATTGGTACTTCCGTTTGAGGTAGGCCTATATCTCCAAGTGCCCCAGCAAATCCGAAGCCATGGAGTAAACCAAAGATAAAAGCAACAATCCAAGGATATTGTGCAGTAATTGACGACTCACCGCGATAGATCATGATGTATTCTCTCGCCAGGAATACTATACTTAAGGCAATGACTGCTTCGACAGGTGGTCCTGGAACATTAACGTAACCAAGCGTTGCACAGATCAGCGTGATACTATGTGATATAGTGAATGCGGTAATCGCTTTAATCAATGTAGATAACTGACTAATTAATAGCAGCAAGCACGCCACGAATAATAAGTGATCTATGCCGAATAGGATATGTTCTACACCAAGGAAGGAATAGGTTTTTATGACTTCTATTCTATTGGGTTCTATGGGAATGGTGACATAGGGTTGGTCAGATCTGGCCATCTGACTGTAGGTCGCACCATCTAATGTTTCTACATATACTAATACGTCTATTAAGGTATTTTCAAGTAGTGCAAATTGAATGGTCTCCCCATTGATTTTGCCTTGAGTCACTATGGTTGCTTGATAGCGACTGATGAGAGCATCCGGTGTAAGTTCTTCATCAAGGAGTACTAAGGTAATATGGTCATTAAAGCTTGGATTGATCTTAGGAATGGCGCCGTTGAGCATAGGAACCTTCCAGAGCATATCATAGGATTTTGCCGTGACTTGTTTGAGCTGTAGATAGGCTGGTCTGATCTCATGAGCGTGTAACGCCGATATACCAAACAACACCAAACACCCCAATGTGAGTAATATCGATCTTATGGAATCCATGCAGCATATTTATTCAGGTTCCAGTCAATATTGTATTCTTTTCTCAACGCTTCGTACAATCCGTCATTATAATTAGATAGCTGATCACTCCGATAATCTTGAGCGACTTCATCGGAAACAAACTCGAACGGTTGAGCTTCTGATAGGACTATAGCTTTCAGCTTAATCACATGCCAGCCGTACCCAGATTGTATCGGTTCTTGCCAGCCGGTTGTAGTGAACTGAGATACCCCTTCCACAAATGATGCCCCAAAGTCTTGGATGAGCTGGGCAGCGGTCTTGTTGACTTGTTCACGAGGGAGGTGCAATGGATTGCCAGCTATCAGGCCCTCAGATTCTTGATCCCTTACATTATTATAGAATTGCTGCGCCTCCTCTTCTGCATCATCAGATACATCAGGAGAAAAATAATATTGGCTCATCGTATAGTTTGCTTCGGTCAGGTATCTTTCTTGATGCCCCTCATAGTACTTCTTGAGCTGTTCGACAGTGGGCGAGCTATTATCTGAGATGTCCTTTATGAGAAACTCATATTTCTGAACTAAACGCCGTCTGATGATCTCATCATTATGATCGAGGTTCATTTTAAGGCCTTCGCTATAGAAGATTTCGTTTTTAAGTTCTTGGTCAATCAATCGTCTTAGAGCCAAACTGTCTGGTGCTGCGCTCCAGGTACGTTGATAGATGTCGATGAGTCTATCGATGTCATGATCAGTCATGACAATGGTATTATCGAGGTGATTAGTATCATCGCTGACGTAGGCATAATAGATAAAGATGAAAAGACTCAGGATCAAGAAAGTAAAAAGAGGGTCTGAAATTATGCGCTTCATTCTATGAAAAATAAGTCAACTAACTACCGCGACTTTCAAATTCGATAAAACCGAAAAATCGATTAAATCCTTAATGTGGGTCTCAGTCTATCTTAAGCTAAGATAAAATCAAGCCTCAATCACAAGTAATTGATAATTGACAACTAGATTATAGGTGCATGATGAACACTTGAAATTTGATTAGCGCGATTATAAACAAGCTTAGTCAGGAGATATAATGACCTAGGTTGGTCTTGTCAAGTGTTTTACTTGCGACAATTAATAAAGAGAGTCTAAGCTGATGATAACAAAAGACCTGAATACAGATAAGGCGGATTTTTAACCCGTAGGCTAAATGTTAACAAAATTGAAAATAACAGAATATAATTCTGTTTATAAAATGAATAAACAATTAAATATTAATTAGTCGGCAATAAAACGAATTGAATTATAGTAAAAATTTCAGTAAAAATTGAAAATAAAATCCACTTGTCCTTAGAAGGACACTATCGCACCTTCACAAATATTTTCAAAAAGCACTGGCAACCTTTCAAGATAGATCAGAATAATAGTCGACGTATTCGAGCTTGAAAAATTTATTTACTAACAAAATGCACTATTAAGAATGAATAAAGTATTCTACTTTATTGTCATGACCTTCGCATTCCTCGGATTGCAGAATGGACATGCCCAATCACTGGCGGACTTTCCCGCCGTTTCCTCTCAGATAGATCAAGATAACTGCTGCATGAACGAGTCAGTTACTCTTTTCAATTTGGACGGAACACAATTTATTTATGTCGAAAATGACGTAGACTGTTTCGGCCCTGGTGGTCGCTTATACCTTGCTGATGGAACACTCTGGTGTGAGGATGGAAACATAAACTGTCTTCAATTCTACGGACTGAACAACGGTACATCAATATTCGAATGTACTGCTGGATCAGACCTAGAACTTTTTGATCTGTTTCCTTTTCTCGGAGGCCTCGTAGATGTCAATAACTGTCAAGACGAGGTAATTGAGTACTACAGAAATACATCTGGACATGAGTTCCTATGTATTGTCGAAGATGGCACTCGGACGTTTTTCTTTAATGATGGTACGCCATTCTGTGTAAGTGAAGGATCATTCGACTGCCCTACTGCTTATGGGTTTACTGACATGCAGATTGTATCAACATTTGTATGTGATGCTGATGCCCCTGGCGATGGTGGAAACACTGGTGCGGGACCAGCAGTAGGAGCAGTATATGCTATGACAAATGGAAATGGTCAAGTTGACGGTATCGTACAAGGACCTAACTCAGTAGTTGCTTACGGACAGGCTG
>CAZFWJ010000134.1:0-4315 GCA_964522505.1 uncultured Saprospiraceae bacterium | reverse complement strand
GTATCAACAGAATAAAAAGTAATCTACCATAGGATATAGGCCCATAGTAAACAGGCGCTGATCTACTGCTGCTTGATCGTCTGGATTTGCAATGGCTACGATGACTTGAGGTAAGAACAACTCTGTCAATAGATCGGGCGAGTCAACGGTGATGCCATAGATTTCATGTCCGATTTTCTTTTCATTTTCTGTGATCCAGTATAGATCTGGGAGGCGCTGTTTGAGATGCTGGATGATAGATTTGCCTTTTTTACCAGCCCCCCACACTACCAAGGGCCTGTCTTCAAAATTATATTCCATGAAGTGGTGGCACTTCAACTTAATAAATCGATTGTCCAGATAATTTGGATCATTGCGCGAGCTACGTGCTGGGTGATCTCTCCATAAGTGAATCTGCTTGATACATGGGATTACCTCGAGATCAGCTTGATACATCCTAAATGCCAGATCATAGTCTTCTGGATAGAGATCCGAATCAAATGCGCCCACCTGCTCAAGGTCCGCTTTGTATAGCATCCAACATGGCGATGGAATAACGCACTCTCGATAGAGTTCTGTAAAGTTCTCTCCCTCGGCAGTGAGCCCATTGAGCCATTGCTCATAGCGTTTATACCCTTCTCCAAGTGGTTTGGAGCTGAAGTATTTCACACCCCCTACGGCTAGGTGTCCTGGGCCATATATGTTCAGGTTTTTATGGAGCACTTCTATTTTATCGGTAGTCATGATATCATCTGCATCCATCCGAGTGATCATTCCACCTTGGCAGTAGCTATAGGCAAGCCTTAAGGCAGCGATTATTCCTACGCCATCATTTCTGTAGGCTGTAATGCGATGATCAGATTGTTCGTAGTTCTTAAGTATCTGTAGGCTGTCATCTGAAGATCCATCATCTACGGCAACGAGTTCCCAATTCTCATAGGATTGAGAGATGATAGAGTCCAGGCATTCAGTTAAAAATGACTCGGCATTTTTAACAGGCATCAGGATGGAAATTTTCATATTCTGACAACTTTACAAAGAGCTGTCAAAGGTAGAACGATCTAGTTCTACTCAAATCGGAATTACATAACTTTCTTAATAATAGATTGAATGAATCAACCCACTACTCCCATATCTCAGGATTCAATCCTGGAATAATCTTCAGCGCATTCTTGTAATATAGCTTCTCGAGTATGTGGTCCGGCAAGTCGAGGCCGTACATCCTCCAATAGGCGTGATAGCGCTTATAATATGGGAAGTGTTCATCAGCAGTCTCTAATACTCGGAAGTATGTAGGATACTCCTTAGGTTTATAGGAATCCTTGCCAAAGAGGACTCTGTCTTGATATTTTTCAAAAAACCAATTGGCCATCCGAGGTTGTCTGCCCAACTCTGCGATCACAGCGCCAATCTCTACGTACATGTTCGGGAGTTCCTCGAGGATCTCACCGAGACGTGCCAAGTCATTAGGATACCATCCCATATGTGCATTGATGAATGTTGTATTGGGATGTCGTCGGAAAATGTCATGCTGCTCGGAGATAATGGTCTCCCATGAAGCGGGGTTGTCTGCCTCTCGCTTACGACCTGGTCGAACCTTCAGCTCAAGCCATCGCTCATTAAGGCTGTCATGCGGTGCCCAGAAGGGTTTAGGATCTGCAGAGTGAATTAACACGGGTATGCCGAGCTCACCACATTTATCCCAGACGGGCCCTATACGTGGATCATTGATCTTAACACGATTGCCGAGGCTGTCGGTATTCGTCATGCCTTGGCTCTTGTAGATCTTAAGTCCTCGAGCACCATTGGCAACATCATATTCGATCTGTTTTACGGTATTCTCTGTCCAATCTGGTTCGAGGATGGATTGAATGTTGATATTGGTAAAGACGACAAGTCTTTCTTCGTATCCATGCTTCTTGATGTTGTCGGTTATGTCTTTTAAGGCTTTGCCGCCACGACCACTGAGGTTGACATTAACCTTCATATTAAGGCTATCCATTTCCCCGATCAGTTTGTCGAGATCCATCGTTGCCATGCGCCAGTGGTGACTGTGCACGTCGACGAAAGGAAACTTGGCACTATGGGTATGATTCTCTGGAACGACAAGTGTAGATGGTGGATCATAAGATTCCCAATCAATCGAAATATCTAGAGGTCCTCTTCGCTGAGCGCTCAGGGCTAGATTGATGAGCATGCATATCATGAAGATCCGGAGTGTCATAGTGTTAGTTTATGATTAATTATTAACCGAGCTTATGTTCTTGAGCTCGATACGAGATAATTCTTTAAGGCCACCGGCAACGAATATGTCGTCAAGAGTTGCTACGGGGGTATTCTTATCGTGCTTATAGTTTACGTAATCTTGAAAGGTGATGCCAGCTACTTGGTGAGCATTATAAGCTTCTCTAAACCTCACTCCACCACCATTGACTTCATAAGAATATGCTAAATAGTCGAGACTGTAGTCAGCGGCATCTATCCAATAAACATAGACATCATCATGATCCGAACCTCCTCCTTCTTCTTCAAAGGTGATCTCAATCTTATGGTATTGGATTCCCTTAACAGATTTCTGACCTAAATACCTCTTGTTTACCGCAGTATCATTTAGGAAGTAGGGTAGCATAGCGAAGTACACAACTGAATTGACGCCTGCGCTGGCAGCCGTGGATTCTTTGGAGTTGAGTTCTATTATATCTGTTCCTGATAATCGTGTTAAGCCATTATTGGTGAGAACATCCAAATATGGCTGTTCACTTTTTTTGGCGGATCGAGTATATCGATAATTCCCTCCATCATTGCTGTAAGTATAGCTTCGATCTCTGAAATCAAACTGTATTTCCTGCTTGGTATATTGATTGCCTCCGTGGGCCGCAATGGCTTTATCTACTATTTCCTGAGGATCGGCTTGGCCGAACATCAACATAGGAAATAGAAGTACTGCTAAAAATGTCAAGTGTCTCATATATAGACTCTTGTAACAACAAATAAGTTGCTTAGGTTTCCGACTCCTATGGCAAAGTCCTATAGCAGACATAAAAATATAGCTACGAAAGTGGCAAATACATGAGTCGGTTCATTTTGCCGGTCTGGTGTGTGAACAAGTAGAGTTTTATCGGCAGATATAGCATCTTCTTTACTTTGAGTAGTAAACACATTTAATTAAGTCATATAATTGTATTTCAAATAAGAGCTATCATGGAAGTCAAAGGCAAAGTCACTCACATATTACCAGAGCAAACTGGAGAAGGACGCAATGGTCAGTGGAGAAAGCAATCATTTGTTATAGAAATGCCTGGCACCTATCCGAAGAGTGTTTGCTTCGATGTATGGGGAGCCAATATCGATGCTTTTGGTATTCAGCAAAATGATGAGGTAATTGCTAGCGTAGATCTCGAGAGTCGGGAATATAATGGGAAGTGGTATACGAATGTCAAAGCGTGGAAGGTCGTCAAGGATCAACCACAACAACATACTGCCTCTGTGTCAGCTCCACCGACGGATCAATCATGGCCCACTCCTGCTGATGAGGTAAAACCTACACCAACTGCCAGCTCACCGAGTGACTTTGATGATTTGCCGTTTTAGGCAAGAGGATTCAAAATTTAGAATTACCCATCCTTGGATAGCTCATTGTACGTCAGTATAATTCCTGATGGCTGCCGATATCTATAAGGATTATCTGATCATCTCTGATAATGAAGTCGAGCAGTATGCGATACTTCATATTAATGGATACAGAATAAAAATCTGAGAGTTCTCCTTTTAACTTATGGAGCCTGAGCGAAGGGTGGTGTGGATCTTGTTCCATTAATGAAAGTGTCTTTAAATATTGATTCCTTAAGTTGGGATGACGGGAAATGAATTTTCTGAGACGTCTCTCATAATATGGCGTGGTTGATAATTTCGCCATATTCTATTCTTCTGGCCAAAGACGTGCGACGTGCTCTTCAGCTGATTCAATGGTAAAACGCCCTTCTTTATAGTCTTTCATTACTTCATGATAGGCTGCCTTGATTTCCGCCTCACGCATTAGATCATACTGCTCCACAGTGACAGCTACATACTTCAGTTTGCCTCTTACTGTGATACCTACTCTGTCTGATTCTTGGAGCTGCTCTTCTATGGCTTTGACGCCCCGAGTCTTTAGATCATTAGCTGTAATCATAATCGCATTGTTAATCGTGCTCTTAAAAGTACGATTAATAGTGTTGTTGTGCTTGGATTTATAGAGGTGATGGATGTTTCTCGCAAAGGCGCTAAGGATGCTTTACAGCGATTGACAATGAAAATATTGTTGAATTAAGTTGACAATGAATTCATTGTTGAATAT
>CAZFWJ010000133.1:0-4411 GCA_964522505.1 uncultured Saprospiraceae bacterium | reverse complement strand
TATTTTGTGATCGTGAATGAGCACCTCAAATCAATGGTCGCTAAAGCTACCGGAGCATCTGGACTGATAGAGCGAGAAGTCATACAGAATCTATGGAGTGGTTATGGCCAAATCCTACGAGTAGAGCTCACAGGTGCCGATATGAATTCAGTGATTGTTAAACATGTCCAGCCGCCCACTGCTGCTCATCACCCTCGAGGCTGGAACACAGAAATCGGGCATCAGAGAAAGCTAAAGTCTTATCAAGTGGAATTACAATGGTATGAAACATACAGTCAATTATCGAGGGCTCGTATACCTAATTGTATAGCTACTCATCGCTATGGCGAGGAGGTCCTAATAATCATGGAAGACCTCGATGTCGCTGGCTTTCCATTGCGCAAGCATAGAGTGACTTGGGATGATCTGGAGTTATGTCTACAATGGCTGGCAAGCTTTCACACAAGCTATATGGGACAGGAGTCACAGGGGTTGTGGGAGGTCGGGACTTATTGGCATCTCGAGACGAGACCACAAGAACTTACCGCCTTACAGGACCAACGATTGAAGCAAGCGGCGACACAGATAGATCAGCGACTTAATCATTGCAATTATAAAACCTTCGTACATGGCGATGCTAAGCTGGCGAATTTCTGTTTTGGACCGGATGGAAAAGTGGCTGGGGTAGATTTTCAATATGTTGGCGGTGGTTGTGGGATGAAGGATGTCGCCTACTTCGTAGGAAGTTGCTTGAGAGAGGAGGAATGCGCTCGCTTAGAGGCTCAAATATTAGATACTTATTTTAAGTACTTACAAGAGGAACTCACTGAACGAAATGAAGCATTGGAGAAGGAGTGGCGGTCCCTATATAGAGTAGCATGGGCGGATTTTCATCGTTTCCTCAAAGGTTGGAGTCCTGGGCATTGGAAGAATAATGGCTATAGCGAACGGGTCACGGCCGAGGTCATCAATAATCTGAATCTATGAATCTACCCGAACTCTGCGACATTGCATTTTATGCTGCCCGTGCAGCGGCGAACTTGATCCATGAGCATAGTCAATCTAAGCTCAAGGTAAACCGCAAGCAGGGGGGAGATACTTATGCATCTCAGGTGATAACGGAATTAGACCTTGCTTGTGAAGCCCTAATCATAGATCAGTTAAAAGATAGCTGTGCGAAGCATGATATTGCGATATTGTCCGAAGAGATGGAGGATGATGGTAGTAGGTTTGAACGAGACTATTTTTGGTGTATCGATCCGATGGATGGTACATTGCCATTCATTAATGGATATCCAGGATATGCCGTATCTATCGCATTAGTTGCAGCCGATGGGATACCACATATAGGGGTAGTCTGTGATCCCAGTACTGATACCATCTACCATGCGATCAGAGGAGTAGGGGCCTACAAGAATGGAGAACTGTGGAGTATCAACCATGAGAACCTGTATCTGACCTATGTAACCGATAAGTCACTCCCTAATACGCCCAAATCAACAGAGATCATTGAACTCATCATGAGAGAAGTTGATCAACTTGGACTGTCTGAGTATCGTGTTCTATCAGGTGCTGGAGCGGTGATGAATGCAATCCGCGTCTTAGAACATGGCCCTGCCTTTATGCTCAAGATGCCTAAGACAACATTAGGTGGAGGCTGCATTTGGGATTATGCAGCTACAGCATGTATCTATCACGAGATGGATAGGGTGGCCACAGACTTTCACGGAGAGGCTTTAGACCTAAATAAAGAGGATGGCCCATACATGAATAGCAAGGGAATCTACTTTAAAAATATATAGAAGTTATTGATCAAGACTACAACTCCAAAAATCTTACTAACGACTCTTGAAGAGGGTCATTGCCCTCCTTCTTAATGTGTAAGACGAACGGCTCATAAGGGATGTGATACTCTTTGGTGGTGAGCTTCCAATAGAGAATGCCGTTGAGTAGCTTATATTCTTTATTAACGGTATAGAGCGCCTCCACGGCGAGCCTTCTCTCGTTTGGATTGACTTTTTGTTTACTCCAAACGAGGAGATCTTTGCGGCCTAATGAATGTGCAATCGAAAAGCCAAAACCTTCCCATGGCATGATGGTACTATTCTCCTTATAAAGATATCCAAGCTCAGTGAAAAGAGCTTTCTGCTCAAGCGAGTTTTCAAGACGGAATCTGTCCAAATCCATAAATATATTGTCCCAAGATTTTTGGAACTCTCGAGTGAGGTCATTCTCAGAGATATTAGGCCTATAATCTCTCAATTTAAAGTAGGCGTTAATACCAATAAAATCCAGCTTGTCCCAGAATGCTACGTTTTGATAGTTGTCAAAATTAGCCGCATAGGTAAGTTTTCCGTTATAGGACTGACGTACCGTTGCAATGAGTTCATACCACTTTTTCAGCATCAGAGATTTTCGCTCGTTGATCGCTAAGATGGGATCTTGTGAATCAGCGTAGGCTAATGTTTCAGCCCATTTCACTTTGGTTGCCACTTCATCTTCCAGATATTTCAATAGTGAGCTATAGTTGGTTTCTTTGCCACGGACCCATAGATCTTCGGGGGGGATCATATCTCGATATTGCATACGATCATCGATGTACTCTTCCTGCTTTTGAGGATTGAGGTAATATGATTCTAATTCCGGCACCTCTGTTACAGCTTGAGTTGCTGATAGCACCCTCATCTCACTGCCTATGGCCATGACATCTACACCTTCCGCCTCGCACACCTTAGCCCATTTATCAACAAATACTGTATACCAGTGAAACCAATTAGTTAACATACTGTCTGTCTCCGGCATCGTCATGCCATGCCAGAGAAAACTGTTTTCTTCAAAATAGTGATCCAAGGTAACACGCGGGATGAATACGACTTTTAAACCTTGTTTTTTGGCAGCTCGGATTTCATGAACTACTGATTCATCCTGTTCATTCCACCAGATATTATCACTATTCCATATTCCCTGTCGGGCATATACCGTCACGGAAACCGTGTTCATGCCGACATCTTTGAGCAATGTGACCCACTCGTTGGTGTTGGGTTCGTTCACTTGTATACCGCCGAGGTAAAATGAATCTTCGAGATATGCGGTTCTGTTACATCCTGACCAACTCATAAATGTGACTAGCACTATACATAAGAAGATCGATGGCCTACTGCTGCTCCAAGTATCTCTTTCCAGTTTCTCCTGCACTATACGTTCGTGTTAGGCGATTTGATATAAGTCAGGCGCAAAAATACAATTTTGTAGAGCTTATAGAGGCGATTTTAGTCACTAGTCCATACTGAATTCGGGTTTAGATTTCCCTATTAAAGTATAAGGTATCTCGTGGAAGATCACGCTGCGCATAGTCACTTCTGAACCCCTCGTAAGCGGTATATACTCTATTAAATAATTCATCGGTTGCCGCTTCTTCTGTTAAGATTTCATCGAATGTGCCTTTAAGTGAGTTAAGCACTTCTGTGGAAAAGGCTAATATCTCGACGTCACTCTCAGCCTTGATTTTTTGGAGATATTCGTAATTCTTAGCCCTGAAGGTGGTATAGATAAACTTGTTCAGTCGCGCAGAAGCGTCTTTTACGATCTGTTGTAGATCTGGTGCAAGATTATCCCAATCACGCTTGTTAATCATGTTTTCTAGTAGCGAACCTGGCTCATGCCAACCAGGGTAATAATAGTACTTGGCAATTTGGTGGAATCCCATTAAGTAGTCGTGATAGGGTCCGATCCATTCGGTCGCATCGATAACCCCTCTCTCAAGATTAGTATATAGTTCACTACCCGGAGAGAGCACTGCTGTACCTCCAACTCTCTCAAGGACTTTTCCACCGAGGCTCGGCATACGCATCTTTAAGCCCTTGAAGTCTGCCATGGTATCAATCTTCTTATTGAACCAACCACCCATTTGTGCAGCCGTGTTACCGGCTGGTATAGGAACGATGTTGTATCGAGCATAAAGTTCTGTCCATAGCTGCAGGCCACCGCCTTCAAACATCCATGCGTTATACTCTGGCGCATCCATACCGAATGGCACCCCTCCAAAAAACTGAAAAGCTGGTTGTATTCCCGCCCAATAATAAGCACAGCCATGACCAATCTCGCAGGCACCACTGCTGACTGCTTCAAAAATCTGTAGCGGTGGTACTAACTCTCCTCCTCCATATACATCTATTACCAATCTTCCTTCGGACATTTCCTCGACCCACTCTGCAAACAGTTGACAGCCTTCACCCAGGACAGGGAAGTTAGGTGGCCAGGTGGTGACCATTTTCCATTTAATGCGCTTCTTAGTATTAATGTTGGCCGATTCTCCTTTAGTAGTGCAAGCACCCATAGTCGCCAGTGCCACACTGGCAACAATTCCTTTTTTTAAAAATTCTTTCCTTTTCATATAAAGACTATTGGAGATATGTATACTTGCATCACGATC
>CAZFWJ010000132.1:0-4507 GCA_964522505.1 uncultured Saprospiraceae bacterium | reverse complement strand
TCAAATACTGTTTCTTCTTCTACTGTCTGATCTTCAAATTCAGGCTGTTCTTCTTCCTCGATTTCTTCCTCTGGCACTTCCTCGATCACCGGTGGTGGTGGAGGTGGTGGTGGAGGTGGTGGTTCTGCCGTACGTGGCGGTTCGATCTCGATCTCTTCGTCTATCTCGAGACTGTACTGAGATACATCGATAATCTCCTCATAATTAGTCCAGCTAAAAGCCAGAACTGTGAGACCTAATGCGGCAGCCAACCCAAAACGAAATAAAGTACCGCTATGTCTGAAGACATTTACGTCTGGATACTTAGCTCTTGACTTGAGTGGCGACTTAAACGTCGTATCACGATACTTTTCAGCTAAGCCTTCCTTGCTGCCGAAAACATTCCTCAAGACAAAAATTAAGGCGACGACAATCACGATCAAGGCGATAATGCCGCCAAGAACTCCTGATGCAGGTAATGCGATGTCCATAAACCTCAGTTTTGTGTTAGGTTAAAAAATAGGTACGCTACTTGAGCGCCCATAATATTACTATTTAAATCAATGATCTCAAAAGATCAATACGACAAACACAATTGAAATATATCGGTAAAAACCGCATCAACAATTATATATGTCAGTACTACCACTTTTGAGGTACATAAATTCGGGCGCCGCATGCCTTTGCACACGGCGGTAGATCTTAGGCTATTTCTCTAACTTAAAGGTTACTGGTAACGTAAACAATACCCTAACCGTTTTACCTTGTTGCTTGCCTGGTGTCCATTTAGTTGGCATATTATTCATATTCTCCACCACATGGAGTGCGGACTGTCCTAATCCGGCCCCAGCGTCCCTGACAATCTCAGCTTGAGTAATTGAGCCGTCCTTCTCCACTACAAATTGGACGTACACTCTGCCCTCAATACCATTCTCTCGAGCAACAGCAGGATACTTTAGATTCTTGTAGAGATATTCCAATAATTTCTTGTCTGAGCAAGCCTTCAATTCTTCAACAGATCCGCCCATGTCCTCACATCCAGGAAATCGAGGCATTTCTTCCACAAATTTTCTAATTTCTTCGATTCCATCATCTGGTGCATCTGGCAATGGCAAAACTGGAGCTGGAGCGGCTTTTTTCTTCGGCTCTGATACAGGCACCTCCTCTAAGCTGAAATCATCCTCTACATCAGGCACTTCAAATTCTGGTTGATCCTCCGGGATCTCTTCTTCTGGCACCTCCTCTATGATCGGATCTGCTGGAGGAGATTTTATCTCTGGTGGAGGCACATCCGTTCTTGGTGGCTCTAACTCAAAAATCTCATCGGTGTCCAGCGTATATCCTGGATCCACAAAAACGCCATCATAAGTGGTCCAGCTAAAGGCTATCACCGAAAAGGCCAATGCTGATGCTAATCCAACTCTCAACAATGAACCACTGTGTTTGAAGACATTGACTTCAGGATATTTAGTCCGAGACATGAGTTGATTAGGACCTGATGGAGTCTTTCCCTTTTTGGCAAGGCCTTCCTTGAACCTAAATATTATTCTTAAAACTACAATCAAGCTGAGTATGATCAGTGTCAACGCTGCTATGCCAACGAGGACTCCTGACGCAGATAATGCGATATCCATAATCCCTAGTTTAGTATACGATTCATAATTACGTGGGCCATTACAGCACCTACCGTATTTGCTATCATATCTAATATCTCAAAGGATCGCCCTGATATATATAGTTGTGTGACTTCAGTAAATAATGCGAATACAATTACACCTATCAGAACCATCGCCCGTGAGATCGTTAGATTTTGTTCTCTATGCGCCTTTGCGCACAGGACGTACAACGTTGCGAAAAGGAATAGGTGAATAAGCTTGTCAAACCCCTCGGGCAATCTTACTTGATCTACATCAAGATCACTCGATGGTGTCCATAGCAAAACCATAATCACTATTACCCAGCAGATTGTGAGAGTAGTGTATGGCTTACACCATATATCCTTTACTCTCATAGATGCTGCTACAATAGATTATGGTGTGTCAGGAAATTAAATTTGTATAATCAGCCGCTGATAAGAGTTCGGTCGCTTCAGCTTGGTCAGCGATTTCTATCTTAATGATCCAGCCCTCGCCGTAAGGATCTTCATTAATGAGACCTGGATTATCTCCTTCTTCTTCATTGAGTTGAGCATTGAACTCGACGACCTTGCCCGTCAATGGCATGAAGAGATCTGATGTAGTCTTGACCGCCTCGACAGTCCCAAAGACTTCATCCTTAGCAACATCTTCGCCTACGGTCTCTATCTCGACATAGACAATTTCTCCGAGCTCGCTTTGAGCATGTTCAGTGATACCGATTGTGGCCACTCCATCCTTGATGGATACCCACTCATGCTCCTTAGTATATTTTAAATCCTCTGGAAAAGTCATTTAACTTGCCTTTATAGTTTCACGAACCCAATCCATAGTTACTGACTTTGGTCTCTCAAGAGGGAACCCAAGGGCACGTGACCAACATAAGGACACCAAAACTCCGAGCGCCCTTGAAACACCAAATAATACCGTGTAATAGGTGTATTCCTTTAATCCAAAGTGTACCAGTAATGCTCCGGAGTGTGCATCCACATTTGGCCATGGATTCTTAACCTTACCTAAACTATCAAGGATTGGCGGAACCACTTCGAAAAGCTTCCAGACCACATTGACAATTTTAGAGTCCGGCAAATTACGTTCTGCGAATCCCTTCTGCGCTGTAAATCGCGGATCAGGCTGACGCAACACTGCATGACCATATCCTGGAATCACCTTGCCACTATCGAGTGTCTTTTGTACGAATTCCCCAATCTGTTCCTTAGTTGGATCATCAGTACCAAGTTCTTCGAGCATCTCAAATATAAACTTGATCACCTCTTGATTAGCTAAGCCGTGAAGTGGGCCAGCAAGGCTATTCATGCCACCAGCAAGTGACATATAGGTACTACTCAAGGTAGAGCCTACCAAGTGAGTGGTATGTGCCGAGGCATTACCTCCCTCGTGATCTGCATGAATGGTTAGATACAATCTCATGAGGCTCATGAACTTTGGATCATTAATCCCCAACTGATGAGCGAAGTTACCAGACCAGTCTAGACTGTTATCAGGGCTGATCTGCTTATTTCCGTGAAATGATTTTCTATAAATATAGGCGGCAACTCTTGGCAGCTTAGCCACAAGATTCATGGTGTCCTCATATGTTGCATCCCAATAGTCATGTTTAGTCATGCTGCCCTCGGCATATCGCTTACTAAACACACTCTCTGACTCCATAGATACTATGGCAGCACTGAATTGTGCCATTGGATGGGTGTCATCTGGAAGTGCATCTAACATATCAAATGTATGTTGTGGTACTGCTCCACGGCGCTCCCACTCATCACTCAACCACTTAACATCCTCTGCTGTCGGCAACTCACCTGTCAACATCAACCAAAATAATCCCTCTGGAAGAGGTTCATTGTCTCCCTCTCGAGTTGGAAGAATTTCCCTAAGTTGAGGGATGTTATATCCTCTGAATCGGATGCCTTCTTCAGCATCAAGATTAGACGCCGTCCATACCATGCTCTTGACTCCTCTCATCCCTCCAAATACCTGCTTCAAAGTAACTTCACCGACAGTTTTTCCTCCATGCTCCTTAAGTAAGGATTTAACCTCTGCTTTGAGCTTATCCGACTTCTCTTTAAATATTTCTTTCAGTTTGTCCATAATCGTGAGTTACTTTACTTCTTTCGTATTGCGTGCAAAAATAATGCTGAAACATAGATTTATTCTGGTTAAAGCATATTTAATTATATAATTATTCTACTGCACTAAAAGTTTTAAAAATGTACCTAATACAGGAGGTCCTCGTGAGTGAGGAGGTGTTCAGCCGACAGTTCGTCTGTCATATTGATAAATGCAAGGGTGCGTGCTGCTGGGAAGGGGATTATGGCGCCCCGGTTGCCAAGCATGAAATTGAGCAAATCAACACTGCATATCCCTCTGTTAAGCAATATCTCTCTGATGAAGCAATCGCCCAAATCGAAGATCAAGGCATTGCTCCATATGATAAGGAATATGGCGGAGAGGTAACACCGCTTATGAAGGATAGCTCCTGCGCTTTCTTGTTAAAAGATGAAACAGGCACAGCTGTGTGCTCTTTTCAGAAAGCCTATAATGCCGGACTAACAGATTTCATTAAACCAGTCTCTTGTCAGCTCTATCCGCTGCGGGTGACGAGTAATGAAGACTCAGGATTCGAGGCGATCAACTATGACGAGTGGGATATCTGCAGTGCAGCCTGTAAACTTGGTGAGGAGTTGTCAATGCCGGTATTCCGATTTGTTAAGGATGCCATCATCAGAAAGTATGGGGAACACTTTTATGCGGAAATGGAACAGATCTATGAGGATCGATATGGGGGATGAATTGATCTATTCCTATCAATTAACGTCTTTTTCAACCGATAATCAACTAAAACAACAAACCCTCTATCAGTTGAGATAGAGGGTCCT
>CAZFWJ010000131.1:0-4553 GCA_964522505.1 uncultured Saprospiraceae bacterium | reverse complement strand
TTCATCAGGAATATATTGTAACATCAACTTTTTGAATAAGACCTTATTATGTCAACGATTATTCTGAAGAAAAAATATCAGCTCTGCTTTTCAATTATGTGGTGAATATGGTCTGGGTATGGGATTGGGTTCTTGTAGGCAGTTGCTCTATGAGGACAAGAGGTTGTCAGAGTTTGATGTGAGAGTTTTGATGCCAGAAGCACCTTTAAATGATCAATCTGGGAATAGCGCAGATAGAAACCCTTATAAAAGACAAGGATACCCAACTCATCCACAAGCTACAGGCAGATGGTCTTATCATTAATGATTAAAAATGGGATACAACAAGCCGCTATACAAAATTACGTCACCTAGAAATCCTCGTGAATCACGACCTCAAGGAGGCATCGAGCAAAACGGCGATACAACTAATGCTATGACGTAATTTTTCCCATCCTTCCTCCTCCCAATGAATATAAGGATCTCGTATCCTGAATGGCTAAGCGCCAAGCTAACCCATCCGATCTGTAAAGATAGGTTCCTTCCAAAATGGAAGTCATACAAGCGACTGCGATAGACCCGATGTTCCGCATCTTCCTAATCAGCTGCCCTACTGAAATAGATTCAGTTCGTTTCTTTTGAAACTCCTCCTTATTTTCATCTCCGTAATCAGGACCAGAGCTCCGCATAGCGGCTTGTTAGAGGTCAGCAAATAAAAAATATTGAGATTCAAAGAAACAGATGAAGGCGAAATAACAATAGAAGGAAATTTTCTTCATTGTAAACACAAATACAATATCTATAACTGCAAAGTAAATATTGATCAGCTGGAATATGTGTATGGTATAGTAACACCAAATAATCAAGCCATTCTTTTCTGTTTTGATTCTCACCAGAGTAGAATTCCAGTTGAATTTAAAGGCTTCAAAAAGGCATATGATTATCTATCTGAAAAACTTGGTTTTGACAATGAACTATTCATAAAATCAATTAGTCAAACAGAAGCAATTAAATCAAGAATTTGGAAAAGGACTTATGCAAAAAATTACGAAACACGTGAGTCATCTAATGAATTCTTAAAAGGTTTTAGTATTTCAAATAAATCCAATGAGCTCATAGATTGGGATAGGCCAGTAAACTCATTTGTTGAATCTGAATCAACCAAATTCATAACCAATGAGTATAATCAACGGTGTATAAAATTCACTAACGGAGTAAAAATTGGTAATCTTGAAGTGAATGAATTATTTGGTCATTTAGGTAAGAGAAATGATGCACCAATATTATACTATTCAGCAAAGCTCAGAAATGAACAAGGAAATGATGAGTCATACTTCGATGCAAAGAAATGCCTAAACAAACTCAAGAATAGCGAAGACTTCTACTCTTTCTATGAACGGGACGATCAAAACAGCATTACATGGGAAAGGAATGGAATTGGCAAATCAATTACCTATTGGTACGATTCAACGCATGGTTATGAATCCTGTTATACTTCAGTAGTGATTAGAAACAAAAGAGAGTACCCAAATCTCTACAAGAACAATTATAAAATAACAAAGGAGTCATTAAAGACAATATTCATATTTAGTTCACCATTGTGGTCAAGAGATAACTATAAAGATGATCCAACAATAAAGGAGAAACCTGAACTTATTCAAAAGATATCAAAAGGCTTTCCTTGTATATGGTTAAACCAAACAAAAAAAACCATAGGATTTAGTGGGCAGAAATTTTGTCAAGAATTCTTTAATGATGAAATCGAATCATTACATCTGCAGAACATTCATCCAGCAAAAGGTTCAGGAGCATCGTATTTAGAAATAAAATTAAAGGGTGCAGAAAGAAAACAACATGTACTCAGAGGAAAATACAAGGACTTTGATCCATATATCAGCGAAATAGAGATGAGCATAGGAAGAAAAATTGTAATTGAAAAAGAACATGCTGATGTATAAAAGGAAAGGTATACCGAAACATAAAGCGCACAATACGGCATGAGTAGCATGCTGATATTGGACGTTGTTGTACAATTCCGTTGCCGAGCTGCCCCCTTATAGAGATACAATATATTATTACAGTAAAGACAAAATCTTGCTTAGTCCCTCCAGCCGCGTATCACTTTTGCATTCTGTGCAGCAATGTCTGCCAGCTTCGCTCCTGTGGCTCGGTGTATCATCAACTTCTCGATCCGTGTCACTAATCGCTTCGATGCCTTTCGACTTATCGATGTCACATAGCCTAATCATATCTGACATTAACCAGACTCGTCCTTGCCATAGATACTTTCTGGCTTGAACGTAAATCCAAAAAAGTCAAAATTGTTGTCCTTGTCCCCGTCTTGCTTATGCTCTGCCATGTACGACATGCCTTTGCCGTCAACCTCTTCTGGTCCGCCATTCGACTTTACTTTCCTGAACGCCTTATCCACCATCTCTGGTAAATCCAATCAAGAACGACTCCAATCCATCGTGAAATACGCATCAGAACATAAAGCGAACAATACTCCCGAGTAGCATGCCGCTACTGGACGTCGCCTGCCTGCCCGGCAATGCAGCTTGTACAATGCCTTTAAACAGCTCATATAAAACTGGGCAATCAGCTCAATTCGTAATACTCATCTAAGTCTAGGGCTTAGATCCTCGCTGGATTAGACATTCAGATGGAGATAATCTATTAAACACGAATAATTCTAACAATGTGATTAGATTGGTTCGCAGAAATGACAATAGAGCAAATTAAACCGAATCAACAGGATGGATAATCAAATAGCGGACTCCCAGACATATAAAATAAGTGCACAATATGCGAGATCTATGGATGCGGAAGATTCGCTTCATGATTATAGGTCCAAGTTTCATTTGCCCATGCAGGACGATGGCTCGCCATTCCTATATCTATGTGGCAATTCCTTAGGTCTGCAACCTAAGTCGACAGAAGGTCTACTGCAAGAAGTATTGTTAGATTGGCAAAAGCTCGGTGTAAAAGGACATTTTCAAGCAGAAACTCCTTGGGTTCCTTATCATGAACTTTTGACAGAATCAATGGCCAACGTTGTAGGTGCCAGATCATCTGAGGTTGTTGTAATGAATACTCTGACGGCAAACCTCCATCTCATGATGGCATCATTTTACAGACCTAAAGCCAAGCGCACAAAAGTCATGATCGAAGCTGATGCCTTCCCTTCTGACAGATATGCAGTAGAGTCTCAAATAAGGTGGCATGGCCTCAATCCCAAAGACTGTCTCATAGAATTAAAATCAAGAGAAAACGAAGTCTGCCTACGAGAGGAAGATATACAAGAAGCAATCAACACATGCGGCTCGGAGCTCGCCCTCGTTTTACTCGGTAATACAAACTATTATACGGGGCAGTATTTTGATATGAATAAGATAAGCTCATGGGGGCATAAACACGGGGCCTTTGTGGGATTTGACTGTGCACATGGAGCAGGTAATGTGCTGCTCCAGTTACATGAATCGGGCTGTGATTTCGCAGTGTGGTGTAACTACAAATATATAAATGCTGGTCCGGGAGCGATCGCTGGTGCATTCATACATGAGCGTCATCATAAGAACAAGGCAATACCAAGGTTAGAAGGTTGGTGGGGTCATAATAAGCATACACGATTCAATATGAGAGATGCATTCGATCCAATCCCGAGTGCTGAAGCCTGGCAACTCAGTAATGCTCCAATCTTGGCCATGGCAGGAGTCAGAGCTTCGCTCGAAATCTTCAATGAGGTTGGTATGAATAACATACGGGCCAAGTCTATGTGCCTAACCGGATATTTAGAGTACTTAGTCAATTCTCTAGGAGAAGATGTCATCAATATTGTCACCCCCTCTGATCCACAGCAGAGAGGATGTCAGTTATCCATACAAGTTAAGGATGCTGATAAAAGCCTATTCGAAACAATTACTGCAGCTGGAGTTGTTGCAGATTGGAGAGAGCCAGATGTCATCCGAGTTGCTCCAACACCATTATACAATTCCTATAGTGATGTTTTTCAATTCTATGAAATTCTAAAAACTGCATTATCGACTTAACATCATGAGCACCTGAAAAATGATCCAGATTAAGATTAAAGGACTCTATGAAACTCATCTATATGTTGATTACTTAGAAAATTCGGGTTGAGTGCTACTCTACCTTTTCTTAGTTTATAAATATGTCGCTTTGGTGCAGAATGGAGAACTGTCTTTTTCTGGATGGAAGAAGCAAAGGAGCATCTTGATTTTGTAATGTCTATATCATACTATACTCGTATGATGAAATAATTCTGCAGTCTTTGATCTTACTAAGAGCCGCCTGATGTTACCCAGGCTATAGTCCGATCTGGGCCGTTTTGTCTTATGTATGTGATGAACTTTAAATTCACAATCGACCCTCTCAAGGTATCGAAAATGACCAAACATCATCACATCTTAATTGCTGATTAGTAACTGGCGTATCTCGATAGCAAGATTTGATTTGTCTCCTTGTCAATAATCTTCTTAATCAGGTCTTTCATGCTCTCAGAAAAAGTAGGAGACGCCTCTTCATAATAATATGACAGATTAGCTATAACATCT
>CAZFWJ010000130.1:0-4554 GCA_964522505.1 uncultured Saprospiraceae bacterium | reverse complement strand
TGACCAGATTGATGTTATACTTATGCGCCTTAGTGGTGAATGGAGTGACCCAATCCCCAACCTTAGGATACCGCTGTTGCATCTTCTCATGGATTTCCTTGAGCTTTTTGATCCAGGCTCTTTCATTGACATCATTGGCCAATGTCTTGAAGAAATTATCCATCTCAAAGTCCAGCATCTCTCTCTGCTTCTCTGGATGCGAAATTGGTCTCTCATATCCCATAATTGTGTAGAATCCCTTACTGCCAGAATTCCCAAATATCTTAGTAGCCTCACTAGGCGGTAGATAATAGACGACATCAATAGGTTTGTTTATATCCATCATCTCATTTAGTGATAGATTCTGATCCCAGTCATCCGTCCATATGTTAAGATTGCTCAGATCAATGAGTGGAGTTTTTGAAAGTTCTCTTAATTCATCATTTAGAAGTGAGTTATGACGTATTGTAAATTGGTCTAAATCAATATCTATGTCCAACTTCTTAGACTTCAAAAAGTCTCTAAAAATTTCATTTAAGTCATTGATAAGACCCGGGTCATGGCTAAGAGAAGAGCTTCTCAAAATATACAGCCTTAATAGATTCGCCTGTTGCGACCGATCTAAATTTTTGATCGATTTATAACTCTTCTCTAAATCATCGGCATCTGGCAAAACATGAGATCTATTTAATTCTATTCTGAATCCTAATTGATCACTGAGTCTCTTTAATTCTAATGTGAATGAGTTGATATCTTGAATTGGATATTTTTCGTGCACATACTTAACAATTCCTTGATCAAAATTGTATATGAAAATATATTTGTAGGGAGATCCCCATTCAGCAAGCACTCTCAAGATTTCCTCTTGGTCACTAGGATATTCTTGTAAGTAATCTTTTATTAAGTCGTAGATGCTTTTCTCTAGTTCCACGTGACTATTTTCAGCCTTCAGATTTAGAGCAGTTAATTGAGCGATCAATGCGGATTTACCAAAAACTTTGACATCCGATTCTTTAGTTATGAGTTCTGTTTCTGTATTAGTTAGAGCATTATCTTTCCGATTAGCAAACACCACTGTCAGGACAAAAAGGACCGGCACCGCCAAAGCATACTTCAGCCATGCCGATCGACCGGATTTCTTTTGATACATCATGTTTATACGTTTTTTGATATGTGAATGAAAGAACTGATGCGTCAGCGCAATCTCCAATCCGGAAAGAGATTGCTTGAGAAGCATCGTACCATATGTTTGTCGAGAAGTATGTCGGAGTACGGCTGCATCTGCTAAGTACTCATGAGTCTGCCTAAGGGCAGTCTTATATAGATAGATCATCGGGTTAAACCAAAATGCGATCTGGATCAACTCTAAGAGCAGTACATCAATAGAATGCCAACTCTTGACATGTGCCCGCTCGTGCTCGAGGATATCTTGAAACTCCTCGGTCAGTTCAACTTGATCACTGATATATACCGTATTCCAAAATGAAAAGGGCAAGTGTTCGGACTGTGTATAAATGATACTCGCACCATCGATCACTTCTTTGCGACCATCCATGTGTAATCGATAGATCCGATAGAGTGATCTCAACAACCTAAACCCAAAGAATGCCAATCCTATGATATATACGCCCCATAATACATCTGCCAAGATATCAGACCACTCCACAGAAGCTGAAACTTCCTCGACCGTCACGACCACTTGTGCAGGGATCTCCTTAACCATAATCGCTATGGGTAGAGACTCAGAGATTTCTTCCTGATACATATTAAACTCAATATGTCTGAGCTGTGGGATCAACATCCCCAAGACCAATGAGCCCAACAGATACCACCTGTTCACTGAGAAGAAGGTCAACTTCCGCAATAGCCCAAAGAAGATCAGGTAGAATAGTGCCCAGCACAAGGTGACTTCGAGGATGTATTGTAGCATAGGTTAATAATTAATTAAAAACATTTCACAAGGATTCCTTCCTTCGAAATCAATAGTCTAGGGACATCAGAATCCCAATTTCCACAACTTCCCCCCATTGGGTCAGGCCAATTGAATCCATGATGATTTTTGAATCTGAATTCAATTCCATTCTTGACGATCATAAAACTAAATTGGGCCTTATGATTTATGATCTCGGCCATACCAAATTCGTCAATGATCTGAGGTGTGTTATCTTTAATTGGAAAACTAAGATTGGTCCATGCCGCATTGGATGAGGTGAGTGTAACGATATCTTTATTGTAGCTTAACTCAATTAGGAAATCCTCATCTAAGGGCTCACTAATAATAATGGTTTCGCTATAGGTTTCTGGATCATAGATGATTATGGTATCTGTAGAGTTCAAGCTTGATGTATAATTATCTACTCCTTCTTTGGAATAATTAGCACCTTGTCTTGGCACAAGCTTAACAGTCTCAGTAAAGGTCTCTGGGTCGTAAATGATCACGGTATCCATAGGAACTCTGGCAAATTTAGCACCCTTTTTCAGAATGATATTTACTACTCCATTTTGACCTTTATCCCCATATTTCTCTATTGCCTCTTCTCCTTTGATCACACTTATTTCTTTAATCGATTGAGGATCAATGTACTCGTCTAAATTCTCTACATCTCCATGAAGCTCTATACCATCGATAATGATTAAAGCCTTGAGGTTCTGATCAGCATCCAATTGTCCATCGATCTTTATGTCAGTTCCTTCCTGCTTGGGATCAGTTATAGAATCCTCCAACTTAAAGGTCACTGGTATGGTATACAGCACCCTGACTACTTTTCCTTGCTGCCTACCTGGTGTCCATCGCTCAGGTAGTTCATTCATCAGATTTACCACCCTCAGCGCTTCAAATCCACATCCTGCGCCGATGTCTCTGACTAGCTTAGCACCACTCAAGGTGCCATCCTTCTCTACAATGAATTGTATATATACTCGTCCTTCTATCCGATTGTCTTTGGCTTGTGTAGGATACTCCAGATTATCGTAAATGAAGTCGATGAGTTTTGCATCAGCACATTCTTTCTTGGCATTCTTGTCTCCCCCAGTCGATTCACATCCAGGGAAGCGAGGCATTTCTTGGACGACTTTATAGACCTTGTCGTTCCCTTTTGGACCATCTGATTCTGGACGAATAATTGCTATTTCAGGCATATTCTCTGGTCTGATCTCTCCATCCATTGACGAATTAATCTCAATGACACCATGTTCCCCGTCTGCGCCATATTTTTCTACTCCTACTGTTGACGTCATGATTGCAATAGATTCAATCTCGTGAATGCCTAAATTCTGGAGGTCTAACATTTGTGATTTCTGATCTCCAATAACTACTAATGGAATTTGACGATCAGTATACTTATAAAAATCTTGGATTATTTCTAGCTCATGCTTATTATGAATTGTATTCCCCCTCTCAAGAAGAAGCTTGATGTCTTCATCTTTGACGGCCTCATCTATCCGCTCCACTCCATCTCGATACGCCGCAATGATCTCCTTATCCTTGATAACCAGATTGATATTATACTTATGAGCCTTAGTAGTGAAGGGTGTGACCAAATCTCCTGCCTTTGGATAACGCTCTTGCATCTTCCTATGAATATTCTTGAGTCGTTCTATCCAGTCTTTTTCATTGACATCATTGGATAGCGTCTTGAAAAAATTGTCCAGCTCAAACTCTCGTAGTTCTCTCTGCTTATCAGGATGACTTAAGGGACGCTCATAACCCATGAGGGCGTAGAAGCCTCTGCTACCTTTTTCTCCGAAAATCTTGGTTGCTTCAGAAGGTGGGAGGTAATAGACTGCATTAATTGGTTCGTTGACGTCAACAAATTGATTGATTGTTTGTGAAAGGAAGGTTTCTTGTGACCAGATCACAGGCATAGATGGATCATCTAATTCTATGTTCTTGATTTTGTCAAGTTGCTCTGGTAATGTCACATTTGTCTTTATCTGCACCTTATCAAAGTCATCATATACCTCTAACTCTTCTTCGGATAACACTTCCTGATATCGCTGAATGAGCGTTTTAATTTCTGCAGGGGACGATCTATGGCTATAGCTGAATTTAATGAAGTCTTCTAATGCCTCAAGACCGTTAAGGTTCCTTGAATAGATAATATCGAGCAATTCTCTGATATTTTCCTTTGTAATTACCCGATGATCCTCGACGGGGTTAGACACATATAATGAATGGTTATTGAAGCTATTTACTATAACAATTAGAGAATTGACATCTTGAATTGGATATGATTTATAATATGGTTTCTCTAAGTTATCTTGATCATAAATGCACTGTATCATAAACCCATTTTCCCAACCACATCGATACATAGACTCCATAACTTCTTTGTGTTCGTCAGGATATTTGTCGAGATATGTTTTGATAAGGCTCTGGATACTTTGCCCCAATGCTGCTCTATCATTACCGGATTTTTCTATTAAGTCAGTCAATTTTAAAATCAGTTCTGATTCATTGAAATGATCAAGGCTTGCTCCGACAAATTCTGACGGAGCATCAGAATCAACCAGACTACTACTTGTCCGATTAGCAAACACCATCGTCAGGACAAAAAGGACCGGCACCGCCAAAGC
>CAZFWJ010000129.1:0-4654 GCA_964522505.1 uncultured Saprospiraceae bacterium | reverse complement strand
CCTATGATAAACGCAGTGAAGAACCAATCGAACTATTGATCGCCGAAGACGTCCCTCGTTCAGATATCTTAATTGTTCAAGCTGATGTATTTCCAGGTATTAACTTAGTCTGGTTAGGAACTCTCATGATGCTCTTTGGGATCTTATTGAGTCTCCTAGTTAAACGCAAAGGGCCAGGACTGGATTCCACATAATGTAAATCTCTTTTCTCTTGAGCTAATTCTTGGATTAATAAATGTGGTATCACTGAAGATCATACAACTTATAGATGTAACCACTTAATAAGGTTTTAAAAAAGCTTTTATTTATCCATTCTAGATTTCATCCATAGGTCTTAACATCCTAACACCTATAGATTAAATCTTAGAGTCGCTGAAGGTATCAGCGACTTTTATTTTCTGACACTTAGCATGTATAAAACACGACATGATATCTCTCGACCCACGTATCAGTGTAAGCTACTTTACAATCAGATTGTTTTTATGTAGGAGAAATGTGGTATCCCTAAAGTTCGTGCGACTTATAGGTGTAACCGCATAGTAATTTTTTAAAGAGCTGTTATTTATCCATTTAGATTTTATCCATAGGTTTTATAAGATAACGCCTGTAGATTAAATCCTAGAGTCACTGATACTTTCGGTGACTCTTTTTTTGTTTAGCACCAATGTATAATCCGATATGTAAGCTAATGAGCATAAGTCCATTTAACGTTTATCCCGTGTGTGTTATCATTGGAATATTGCGATATTCACATCGTTAACCTATAGTAATTATATTCCTCAACCAGGATAAGTTCTAAGCAAGTAGAGAATACTTCACTTGAACATATCATGGAGCTGTCGCACTTGAGCGACGGCTCTTTTTGTTTTCATATATTGGGGCCAATCCGATAACAAAATATTGACAGAGATTGTAATCATCGGCGCAGGCAATGTAGCAACACAATACTGCTACAACTTCCAGGATCATCAGAATACTATGTCCTATGAGATCTATGCCAGGTCATCTGTTCAGATCCAATTTCAGGATGTTACATTACAAGTAGAGACCGATATCACTAAAATCAACCGGCATGCAGATCTTTACCTGATATGTGTTAGGGATGATGCGATAGCGCTCGTAGCAAAACAGTTAAACGAGATACCTATCTCTAATAAAGCCATAGTCGCACATACCTCTGGTACCAAGTCATCAGAACTACTGAGCGGGTATGATCACTATGGAGTACTATATCCACTTCAGACCTTGAGAAAAGAAGATCCTATTTCCTTCAGAGATGTTCCATTAATGATCACTGGAAACAATACAAGAACAGAGCACCTTCTTACTTCTATCGCAAAGAAGATTAGTAATAGGGTCACAATATGTGCTGATGCTTATAGATCTAAGCTTCATCTCCCTGCTGTTGTCGTAAATAATTTTGTTAATCATCTGTATCACAAGGCGTTCGAGTATTGTGAAAAGCAAAGAGTAGATTTCAGTTTATTAATGCCATTGATCTATGAGACTGTTCGAAAACTTAATGCAGGTACTGATCCTGCCGACATGCAAACTGGCCCGGCTAAAAGAGATGATCAATTGACAATTCAGAAGCATATTAAGATATTACAACAGTTAAACATGGATCCGGAGCTATATAAAGCTCTGACAAAGAGTATTATAGAAACACATACATCATCTCAATGAGAATCATCAAAGATTGGACTACACATGCGTGGAAGTTTACCATGTTTTATCATAACAATCGATATACTTTAAAAGTAGAAAATGGCTCTTCTGAACAAGTCTTTAAACTAGGGGACTTATCTGACGATCCCTCCGTTAAAATTCAGATGTTAAGTTCTGTCAAGAACTTTCATCAACAATTTGAGGCCATATTTGGAGCTCAAGAAAAGATTAAAATCGATATACTTGGTTCGCTTGGATCATCTGAGGACGAGGATGAGTTTGATGATATCATCTAGTATCCACTCATCTTAGCGAACCTATTCAGATGATATGAGTAATTACCAAATAGTGCTATGGCGACTCTTGCTCTTTTCAAAAAGAAGCCAATCTCTTCATCATCAGTCATTCCAATTCCCCCAAACATCTGCACACCTTCATTGGTGGCTACTTGCGATACTTTGGCCGTTTTTGCTTTAGCCATGCTACAAATTGCTGATGCTGTCAAATCTTCTTCTTGTAACGCATCAACTGCCCTTAACACCAAACTTTTAGCAACTTCTATTTCCCCATATAAATCTGCTGCACGGTGCTGCAAGCCTTGAAAACTACCAATGACTCTATCAAACTGTCTCCTCTCTTTAATGTATTCTACAGTTCGCTCAAATGCTTCACTCATTAGTCCTATTAACTCAGAGCTTAACAATAATGACGCACAATTAGTGGTATAGTTGATTATTGACTTTCCTTTTCCCGCAGACATTATTTGATCGTCAGAGATTGCCACGTTATCGAAATTGACAGTGCTATAATATCGGCTATCCATAAAGAAACCTTTAGTGATTGTAACTCCTGTTGCATCTGCAGGAACTAATGCCACCTCTACTCCACTCTCTCCATTACAAGCTACTAATAAATGACTAGCAACATGAGCATCTGCAACCATAGTCTTTTCTCCAGATAAAGCACCGCTTCTCAAGTGCGTTTTGTTGCTTTTGGGATTATAAGATTCTCCCTCCTGTATGGCTACAGCTATTGGAATTCCATTTGTCACACTCTCTGAGAGTATAGACTTATGAGATTGACCCCCATATTTCTGTATTATCAATCCAGACAGCAGGCTACTAAACAATGGCGAGTTAGACAAGGTTCGTCCACACTCCTCCATAATGATATTGAGACCTTTCAGGCCAAAATCTAATCCTCCGAGTTCATCAGATAAGGCTGTGGTTGGCCAACCCATTTCTACCATAGCTTTCCACAGGTCATCAGAGTATCCTAACTCACTTTTCTTATCCCTCAATTCTCTTACCAATGCTACTGGAGCACCTTTTAGCAAATCCTTGGCAGAACTCTTTAGGAATTCTTGCTCTTCTGTTAATACGTATCCCATTTCTCTGTTTATGATGATGGCAAACCCAAGATATGCTTTGCCACAATGTTTAATTGAATTTCGCTGGTTCCTCCCTCAATAGAGTTTCCTTTTGTGCGGCAAAATTGTCTGGCAAGTTTACCTTGATTAAAGTCATCACCGTCCCATGCGAGAGCAGAACGACCGCCACACTTTAATCTGAGTTCATACTTTGACTTGTTGAGTTCTGAGCCATAGTACTTCATAAAAGATGATTTGGCACCTATAGGTTGACCAGCTTTCATCTCTTGATTATATCGATCGAGCGTAAACTTGAAGCCCGCAGCATCCATTTCCCATTCTGCGATCATATTACGGAGCATTGGATCATTAAGCATTCCGGTGCTGTCTAATCCGATCTCCTTCTTTGCATAATGAGAGATAGGCGTCATGACATCTGAATCCGCAGCACCGCCTATCATAGCACGTTCATGTGTCAGCAAGTACTTCGCAACCGTCCATCCAGCATTTTCATCTCCTATCACATTAGCTTTAGGAACTCTGACATTATCAAAAAATGTTTCACAGAAAGGCGACTTACCACTGATCAATTTAATAGGTCTTGTGGTAACACCCTCTGTTAACATATCTATTAATAAAAATGTGATGCCTATCTGCTTTTTTGACGAATTGTCCGTTCGAGTTAATGCAAAAATCTTATCAGCGTAATCCGCATAAGAGGTCCACACTTTCTGACCGTTAATGATATAGTGATCACCGTCTGACAGTGCCGACGTCTGTAGATTTGCCAAGTCTGATCCGGCACCTGGTTCTGAATACCCCTGGCACCATCTTATCTTTCCTTTTATGATTCCTGGGATATGCTCTTTTCTCTGTTCTTCGCTACCAAATTTTAGCAATGCAGGTCCAAGCATCCAAATACCAAAACTTAATAAGGGTGAACGACACCCCATTCGCTGCATTTCCTTGCGAAGAACCACCCCTTCTTGCTTAGAGAGACCTCCACCGCCGTACTGTGATGGCCATGTCGGAGTAGTCCAACCTCTGTCAGCCATAGCATGAAACCACTTCTCCTGATCTTCACTGATAAATGATGCATTGCGACCTCCCCAATAAGCGTCTTTTTCGTCTTTCATCGGGGATCGCATAGATTGAGGGCAACTTGTCTCCAAAAAATCGACAACCTCTTCTCTAAAATGGTCTAAGGACATATGTGTGAAATTTCCAGCAAGTTATAGGAGACGGCTATCTAATCGAGATATTCTTTAGTTCTTAATTGGCAACAACCTAACTGTTGTTACAAACATTCGGGACAGGAGGCTCATCAAGGCTTCACAATCTTCTTGATTAATATCTCATCACCTGATTGGATTCGGATTAAATATTGACCAGGCACCCAAGATTCAGCGGAAACGACTACCCTACTATCCAAAGGACGCTGAACAATCTTCTGACCACTCATATCAAATATCTCAATATGACCATCTCTTAGCACTGATTCAGAGATATCAATAATGAACTCAGCTGAGATAGGATTCGGATATACTGAGAGTCCTGATGCCTCTGAGATCTCTTCAGTATTCGTGCTCAGATCTCTAGTCCCATCACCCATAAATA
>CAZFWJ010000128.1:0-4657 GCA_964522505.1 uncultured Saprospiraceae bacterium | reverse complement strand
GTGATGTAGATCAGAATCTCATTGTGCAAGATGACGCCATGATATTCAACACGTCGCACGCTCTGGGCTTTTTCAGCACATTCAATACAGACTTGATCAAGTCAGTTAGCTTATATAAAGGGATCATGCCTGCTGAGTTTGGTGGACGATTAGCCTCTGTAATGGATGTCGAGATGCGAGATGGCAACTTTGATGAGTTGAAACTTCAAGCGGGAATCGGTGCCGTATCAGGCAAGGTGGCCATCGAAGGGCCTATCAAAAAGGGCAAGACTTCATTCATTACTGGATTCCGAACGAGTTACAGTGATTGGGTACTGGGGATAACCAGTGTGCCAGAAGTCCAAAATAGTTCTGCATCGTTTCTTGATTGGAATGGGCGTATAACACATCGTTTTTCAGACAAATCTTCGCTTATTCTATCAGCATATATCGCCAATGATGATTTTGTCTTCAACAATGATTTTGGATTTGACTATAGCACACGCTTAGGACAAGTAATCTATAAGAATGCTTTTACTCCTAAGCTCTTTAGTCAGACTACATTCTCCTTGTCAGACTACTCCAGCATACAAAATGACTTCGATCCTGTTACAGCCTCAGATTTTGAAAATAAGATCACCTATGGAAAATTTAAAGAAAAGATAGACTATACAGTCAATGATGATCTAAAATTCACAACAGGGTTTTCAGGCATACTGTACATCTCTGACCCTGGTCGGCGTATCCCTAGATTAGAATCTGCTGAAACTCTTGCAGCAGAACTTGAACAGGAAAGAGGATTAGAAGCATCAGTATTTGGGGATATCAATTATAATCTAAGCGAGAACTTCTCCATTTCAGCTGGTCTGAGAATCAGTAGTTTTCATAACATGGGTCCAGCAGAAGTATTTGAGTATGATGGTGAACGATTGGTACAAAATATCGTAGATACTTTAAACTTCGATGGCGGCATATTTGATTCATTCTATGGCATTGAGCCAAGGGCGTCGCTGAGGTATTCTCTCGATGACACCCGATCTATTAAGGCCGGCTATAGCCGAACGACGCAGTACATTAATCAGATATTCAATACAGATAGTCCGACACCGACATCGCAGTGGCAATTGAGTAATCGGCATATTCTACCAACTCGATCACACAATGTTTCCTTGGGCTATTTCCAAAATTTCGCTGGCAATAATATTGAGACGTCAATTAGTGTATTTGCTCGTCAGATCGATCAGCTGTTTGATTATAGAGATTTTGCTGATCTATTAGTCAACAATAGTTTGGAGACAGAGCTATTAGATGGAGAGGGGCGCGCCTATGGAGTTGAGTTCAGCATCACCAAAAAGACTGGAGTTTTCAACGGAACATTTGCTTATACATTCTCAAGATCACAGCGGTTGGTAGAAGGTATTAATCGAGGTGATTGGTATTCGAGTAATTTTGACAAGCCCCACGAGGCTTCGCTAGTATTGAACTATCAACCTAATCAACGCAATAGTGTAGCGGTTAATCTGACGTATGCTTCTGGACGCCCTACTACCCCACCGGTTGCAGGATTCGTAACACCGCAAAATGCATTCGTTCCCATTTTTGCAGAGCGTAATCAACGTAGGATTCCTGACTTCAGAAGAATCGATGTATCCTATACGTTGGGCGAGGACTATAAAAAGGATAAAAACTTCAGACTTAGTTGGACCTTTTCGATTTATAATGTTTTGGGAAGAGAAAATGCTTTTTCCGTATTTTTTAATAGAGGAGCATTTAACTTACCGAGAGCACAGCAGCTAGCGATACTCGGAAATGCCTTCCCATCAGTCACCTTTCATTTAGAATTATTATAATGAGGAATATAATGCGATACGCCCTATTACTATTGCTTGCTATTGGCATACAAGCTTGCATCTCAGATGTAGAGTTTGATCCTATCAATAATATTGAAGATACCTTGGCGATTCAAGGTCAGTTTGCCCGAGGCAATCCACATGTGTTTTCTGCACGTATTGGTCGGGTACGTGATTTCTCCGGTAGGTCTATTCCTATCGTTGTAAGAGAGGTTACGCTCTCTAATGAATTAGGTCAGGAAGTGGTAGCTCCTAACACTAACGGTGACTTTTACGAGGTAAGCATACCCGAAAATTCTGCTGATTTCATGGTAGAAGACTTTATGACATTCAGCTTGAGCGTCAGGACTGCTGATGGTAGGATATATGAATCTACTAGTGAGCCTTTGCTACCCGTACCTTCTGTAGAGGAGGTCAATGCCACGATCGTAGAGCGAGAAGCCATTGGAGCGGCTGACCAAATAGTCTTGCAGCGCATGTTATCATATGCTGTGAATACTGAACTTACAATTCCTAATACTCCTGATTTGATTGGGTTGAGGTGGACCTTCTCCGAAACCTATCAATTGACAGACACTCCAGTAGACGGTAGTGAGGCCAAGTCATGTTTCATATTCCAAGGACTCGGAGCAAATAATGAGATTGTTGTGGATCCTCAAGAGCTTGGTGTCAATCGCTTAGATGACTTCATTTTATTTGAACGCCCTATCGGTAATACTTATGCTGAGGGAAATTATTTTACCATTTTACAACATTCTCTTAGTCCCGGAGCACAAGATTACTTTAATGCAATAAGTAATATCATCGTTAGAGATGGTAATATTTTTGAGAGTCCCGCTGGACGTGTAATATCCAATTTTACTAACATTGATGACCCCGAAGATGAGGTCTTTGGATATTTCTATGCTACTACTATTGATACTGCTCGAGTGTTCCTCAGTCCGACAGAACTTGGGCCAATTACACCAAGATGCCCAGCTTTCTCTGAGCGACCAGTCGAGTGTCCAGATAGAGCATGCTGTGATTGCTTAGACGAAAATAATAGTTCACTGGAAAGACCTGATTTTTGGTAAAAACTAGAAAATGAAGAAGTTCTTAATAAATTTCATCCTAATCTTGAGCGTATGGGCACAATCATTTGCTCAAGGAGATTCATTTACAGTACAACTCAACAAGCCGTTCTACAGCCAAGGTGAGAAGGTTTACTACAAGCTATTCCTTCCCATGGCATATGCTGATCAATCAGCCGCAGTGAATATCAGATTATACCGCAGTGGTACATTACTTAGCCAGTTTTACAACAGATCATCAGGAAGTTCTTCGATAGCTGGAGAAATAAGTCTACCTGTGGATTATGAGAAAGGGGACTATCAGCTTGCCTTTTTCGTGGCAGATGCAACACAGAAGCTCACAGAAAATATCGGTTTAATAGATTTCAAGATTTATAATGACCTTGCTGAGGGCGAACTCACCCCTTCAGATGGATACCATTCTCTCAGTGGAGGTAATAATAGTTCACTATCCATTGCCGCTAAATTCGACACCATCGTAGGTGCGCGATCTAATAATAAAATATCCTTAGTTGTCCTAGATAAAGACAAAGAGCCGGTGCCCGCAGAGTTTTCAGTTAGCATACTTGATAAGTCACTAATATTTGGCCAGCAGGATGCATTCATAAGCACGACTCAGCAGGATGACTATTCTATTAAAACTCCAAGCAGTAATCTCTTCTTTCAAGGACATGTGACTGATGATAGTAACACCCCATTAGAGTTGAAGATTATGGGGGTGTGGAGTATCGAAGGACAAAAGTTTTCATTTGCAAAGAGTAATTCCGAAGGCCAATTCTTCTTTGAGCTAGATGATTTTCAAGGTGAACAAAACATTCAGTTCGTCCGATATGACCACGAATTGGATAACTTCAATTATAAGCTAATAGCTCCATCCCTTAGTACACCTGCCAAGAATGCTAATATAGGACTGGAATCAATATCGCAATACTTAGCCGAGAGTAGGACAAGAAGAAAATTAGCTCAGTACTTTGGTTACGCCAAAGAACAGAACCAGATCATTAATTCTATAGAGACAACGGACGCACCAAAGCCAAATGTTTATTATCAGCTCTCTGAATACAAGCGATTCGAAACAATAGGGAATTTCATCAAAGAACTTTCTACAGCCCTAAGTTTCAGGGTAGATGAGGAGGGCAAGTACACGGCTAAGATGACCAATCCAAAGTCTCGCCGTATTGGAGACTTTTATCTTGGAGAAACTCCAATATTTATAGTAGACGGCATGATTAGTCGCAACCCAAATTTTGTGGGTAGTATTCCTTTTGATGATGTAAAAGATATCAAGCTTTATTATGACCTCAAGGATCTACGCAAGATGTATAATGTCATGGGTAGAGATGGTGCAGTCATCGTACAAACTACACTTCCCAACTTTAGGCTTGACGAGGAGGAGGCGTCAGATATATTCAAATTAAATGGCTTACAAAGTGGAACAGCGATCTTAAGTCATAATCCCTCAGTGTCTTCACCAGATAGCACAAGCCCGATGTTCTCGCCTACTATATATTGGAATCCGAGTTTGACCTCAGGTACAGATGGCAGAGCGGATTTTAATTTTTATCATACGGACGATGTAGGCACATTTGTTATTGCAGTATTAGCAAGGACTGATGATGGACAACTAGTATCAAGAATAATAGAGTATACAGCTGAGTCTACAGGGCAGATAAAATAGTGCTCGAGTATGCTGATAGCAAGTACGTGAGCCAGTGGCATGCAAATGCTAATTGTTAACGCAATAAACCAAGTGCAATA
>CAZFWJ010000127.1:0-4824 GCA_964522505.1 uncultured Saprospiraceae bacterium | reverse complement strand
TTGCATCTGCCTGTTGCATTTTTTTGATGCCTGGTGGCATATGGTTCCTGTCAAAGACTCCAATATTATCTAGCCCTAAGAATCCTCCTTCAAATAGGGCATTCCCCTCTTCATCTTTTTGATTCACCCACCAAGTGAAGTTCATCAATAATTTCTGGAAGCATTTCTCCAAAAATTCCAGATCGCCATTACCATTCTTCTGTGCCTTATCACGTTCGTAAACATGCCACACTGCCCAGGCATGTACAGGCGGATTAACATCACTAAAATTCCACTCATAAGCTGGAATCTGACCATTAGGATGCATATAATACTCCTTAAGCATGAGGAGTAATTGATTCTTAGCGTATTGCTGATCTATCAGTACAAAGGTTGTTGCATGAAATGCCAAGTCCCAAGCTGCATACCATGGATACTCCCACTTATCGGGCATAGTGATGATATGCCTCTGGGTCATATGTTTCCATCCTACATTACGCATATTAACACGATCAGGCTTGGACTCTCCTGGACCTCCATAAAGCCATCGATGAACATCAAAATAATAGAACTGCTTAGTCCACATCAGGGCACCAAAGGTGTTTTGCAGAAGCTCTCGCTCCTGTAGTTTCAGACCTTCAGGGGCGACAGCATCATAAAACTCGTTGCATTCCTTCCTTCTCGTGTTGAGGATGTCACTAAAGTCGTCAAATGGATTATCTAACTGTCTATTAGTTAATCTGATGTGATAACTCTTTTCTGCATGAGCAGGAATGACATCCTTGTACCAGACTCCCACTTTAGACCCGGTCATTTCAGGATTGATCGTAGCCGATCCATTTACTACATGCTCATTGATACCATCCTTGACGTATTTAGTCTCATTGTCAAAATTGTAGATCCGTTGATTATTGGATTCATTTTCACAGAAGAGTTCTTGACCTCCCTCATAGTACATATGCCACTTCCCATTGCGCTTAGATTGAGCAACCACGTGCCCATTCTCTTGTAGCACCATGGAAGGTCGACTGTATCTAGGATTATGCTTCCAAAAATTTCTAAACCACAGTTGCGGAATTACATGTATCGGTGCCGCCTCATGGTACCTGTTACAAACTGTGATAGTGCATAGGATATCATCTGGTGCGGCTTTGGCATACTCGATATATATATCAAAGTATTGCTGTTTATCAAACACTCCAGTATCAGCTATTTCGTATTCTAATTGATCGCGCCCTCTTCTATTAGATCTAACCAGGTCATCATAAGGAAATGCTTTCTGCGGGTACTTGTAGAGGTATTGACAGTACGAGTGAGTGGGTGTTGACTGCAGATGAAAATACAACTCCTTAACGTCCTCTCCATGATTCCCTTGGCTATTAGTCAATCCAAAGAGGCGCTCCTTAAGGATCTTATCTCGACCATTCCAAAAAGCAGGTGCCAGACACATAATCTGTTTAACATCGCAAAAGCCTCCCAGCCCTTCCTCTCCCCATCTATAGGCGTTGCTGCGTGCTAAGTCGTGTGTAATGAAGTCCCATGATTCTCCATGCTTACTGTAATCTTCACGCACGGTACCCCATTGCCTTTCGGCAACATATGGGCCCCACTTCTTCCATTCTAGTGATTGACTACGTTTACCTTCTACTGTCTCAGATAGACCCAACTTCATGCGATGACGATTAACAAAGACACGAATATCGTATTACCCATCAAATATTATATAAGGCTCTTACTTATCTTTAATCGAATAATTTAAGCATGAACGTAGAAGATCTTCGCTTCCACTGTATTCAGAAAAAAGGAGTGACTGAGGAGTTTCCTTTTGATGAGGTGACATTGGTATTTAAGGTCATGGGCAAAATGTTTGCCTTGATAGGTCTCGAATGGATCGATCCTGCCATCAATCTAAAATGTGATCCTGAGAGAGCCCTTGATCTGCGAGATGAATATGACGACATCATACCTGGTTATCATATGAGCAAAAAACATTGGAATACCATATATACCGAAAGAGGGTTAGAAGATGACTTAATCAAGGAGCTCATAGATCACTCCTATGATCTTGTCGTTTCTAAACTCACTAAGACGCTTAAGAAAGAACTTAAACTACTATAGAATAGATTACGCCGAAAAGCTTGTACCACAGCCACAAGTGTCCTGGGCATTGGGGTTACTGAAGGTAAATCCTCTGTTATTAAGACCTTCATGCCAATCTATCTCCATACCTATTAAATAGATCCCATGGGATTTTTCCATTAGCACTTTCATGCCAGCGATTTCGTAGACATCATCCTTATCCTTTTGAGTATCAAACCCAAGTACATAGCTAAATCCAGAGCAGCCACCACCCTTGACACCGACTCTTAGGCCGTGAGTATCATCAAGATTTTGCTCTGTTCTTATACGAGTGAGTTGTTTGATAGCACTTGGTGTTAGGCTTATCGGTGTAGTAGTAATCGTATCGCTCATCTTCATTCAATTTAGCTCTGACATAACAAATAAGAGACAAAGTTAGTTCATTGATGGTCTTTATGTAATACCCGTAATCGCTATTTTTACATCATAGTAATTGTGATATGCAGTTTGTAGAGATCCTTATTGAAGTAGTCAAGTATGGGCTTCCATCATTAGTCATATATTTTTTGATGAGGCAATACACCTCTCAACAGACCTTTCTGATGGCTCAACAAAATCGTAAAGATGCTGACAAAGATGTCAAGGCTCTACGATTTCAGGCCTATGAGCGCTTAATCATGTTCGTGGAGCGCACAAAGCTCTCTGACCTAATCATCCGACTAAACACCTCAGAACTTGACGCCAATGCCCTTAAGACGATCTTGCTGGTTTCAGTACAGAAGGAATATGAGCACAATATTACACAGCAGCTTTATGTGTCAGGCCAGCTGTGGAAAATGATAGAACTGTATAAAGATCAAACCATCAATGCGATCACACAATCTTATATCAATATGGAGCGGCAAGGCAAGGATGCTTATGTCAATGATCTATATAGTCATAATCAACAACTGTCTATCGGCATCAGTAATAAGGTTAAGGCAGCTATAAGAAAGGAGATTGAATTGTATTTTGATATCTGATCACCTTAATCATTTCTGCGATTATCAGAAGACTTGATCCGTGAAAAATAGTATGGCCCCAACGAAGTTCTATACGTCGCTATATGACTCGGACGAGTTCATCTCTCAACTTGGCAAGATGACCTTAGAAATGGGGCGACTTGAGGCAGAATTGAAAGCCTTCCTGCAAAAAGCAGGAATAAGAACCAACTTAGATCGTGATACTCTGGGTCTATTAATCGCAAAACTTAGCAATTGTGAGTTAATAAGCCCTCAAGATATCTCCCGATTCAATGACCTTAGAAAACAGCGGAATTTTCTGACGCATAACCTCTACACCATTTTGAATAATCAGATTGAGAATTGCAGCACCTCAGATGCAGAAAGATTAAAGCATGATGTTGAGTCTTATGTAGAACACGTCATCAGATTGCGTAGAAACATAAGAGAATTAATGGACGTACTTTGAAAAGGAACAGAAATTAACGCTCTGACAACCCATCTAAATAAGTCAACAGATCTCCCACCACAAAGCTACTGCCACCTACATAAACCAGGTCATCATCCGTTGCGCGGGATCGGGCTAACTCATATCCTTCATGGACAGCTCCTACTAGCTCATACCTTAATCCATACTCATCAAATAGTGATCCTAAAGAATCAAGATCCATAGCCCTAAAGATTTCGGGTCGTACGAGATAATAGATAGCCTCTTTTGGTAGCAGACTTAAGATTCCAGATAAGTCCTTCTCTTTGACGAATCCAAGAACCATTTTCAATTCTCGGTACTGTATAGTCCGCAGCCTAGTGACCACCTGAGATATCGCATCTACATTATGCGCACTGTCCGCAATAGTGGTAGGACTCTCCTGCAATACTTGCCATCGCCCTATATATCCAGTCAACTGTGCGAATTGATTCAGTCCTGTTGTGATTGATTCCTCACTCAACTCAATGATGTTATTACTATTCAGATACTTGAGTGCGTAATCAGCCGTGCGTAGGTTAGTTGTTCTAAAAGGCCCCATGATGGACTCAGATTCATTAGAGATATACTCAGACTTAATCGATGCAAAGTGAATAGCTGAGCTACATCGCTTAGCCCTATCAATAAAGGCACTATCGCAAGATGCTTGATATTCACCGATGACAACAGGTACACCCTGCTTAATTATTCCTGCTTTCTCATGTGCGATCTGATATACACTATTCCCGAGCATATTCATATGATCGAGGCTTATATTAGTAATAACAGAGAGTAGTGGTCGAATAATATTAGTGGAGTCCAGTCGCCCACCTAATCCAGTCTCTATGACGGCATAGTCTACCGCTTCTCGAGCAAAGTAATCAAATGCCATGGCTACGGTAATCTCAAAGAAGCTCGGCTTGATACTTTCAATCTGGGATTGTATGCGCTCTACAAAAAGTATAACTTCCTCTTCTGATATGCATTCGCCATTTATCTTGATACGCTCTCTGAAATCCATATAGTGAGGGGAGCTATATACACCGACCTTGTATCCTTGTGCCTGCAATCCACCGGCCAGCATATGAGTAACTGTACCCTTCCCATTAGTCCCCGCAATATGAATGCTCGGCCACTTATGATGGGGGTTACCCAATGCGTCGCATAAGGCAACAATGTTCGTTAAGTCCTTTTTAATCGCTCGCTCACCATCTCTCTGGTATACTGGCAATTGGTCAAAAAGAAAAGAAATAGTCTCTTGATAAGTCACAATGCAAATAACTGATTTTATATTACTCC
>CAZFWJ010000126.1:0-4831 GCA_964522505.1 uncultured Saprospiraceae bacterium | reverse complement strand
TTAGAATAATCGCTTTCCTAGCCCCTTCTCCTTGTAGAAAATCTCTGGTCACAAATGGGTTTTCTGATATCGTTTTCTGGTTAAGTCCCGAAAACAGCATCCCTATGATTAATATACCAAAGCCCATATGTGAGAAGGAAGCACCACTGGCCTTGAGATTCCCCTTGATGAATGTTATGATATAGTCGAGATTAGCAATTAGCGTGAATAGACCTGCAAATAAGAATACCTGATGCTGCCAGGTAGGCCGCACTAATTGTCCTCCGATTAAAAAAGTAAGACCTGCGGATATAACCGCGACAACGCCTATATGGAGGAATGCTTTTGACCTATAGGAGGACCAGTTTAGCGCATTATATCTGAGTAGAATGGCAAGACCACTCAACAATCCCATAAACACACCGATCCAAATCTGAAACCGGTTATGATGTTCTACTTGATCTTCGATCACCTTACCGATGTATTCAGGATCAAAGAGCTCTACCATTTTATTATATACAGGTAGCGAGGTAGAAATCGTCATTAGCAGTGTTGAAAACAGAAGCACTAATGCCCCGATGAACATCCAAAATTCTCGACTAAACAATTCTTCCTCCTGTTCGGGCGTCGGTATGGATTTCATATTATAGACATACTTGAATAGACCTAATAGGATGAAGAATCCCATGAATGATCCAAGCTGAGTTTCTAAGCCCATAGTTGTAAAGGCATGTACCGACGTTTCTCCAAGAATGCCACTTCGTGTTAGGAATGTGCTATAAACCACAAACACAAATGCCAAGATATAATAGATATAGGTGGATCTATATGCTCGTCCAGTACTGTTAGTGATCAGATTGGTATGTATGCCAGCAAGCATCAGTAACCATGGTGCCAACGAAGAGTTTTCAACAGGATCCCATGCCCAGTATCCACCAAAAGTAAGAGCCTCATAAGCCCATGCGGAACCCATGAGGATACCCAAGCCAAATATAAATCCTGAAAACAAGGCCCATTTCATCACGGACTTCATAGCACCTTTGTGGTCTCTTATAGATAGACCTGCTATAGCATAAGAGAATGGAATCGCAAGCGAAGCAAACCCTAGGAATAGGACTGGCGGATGAATGGTCATCCAGTAGTTCTGTAGCAACGGATTCAGGCCTTTGCCTTTGATGAGTGTCAAGTAATCTGCATTGCTGAAGATCGGAGCTTCCATGACATCTCTTAACAGTATAAACGGACTACTACCTATTGACATTTCCTCACCAAAGGGTAGGTACAAGCCCAGTAACATACTACCAATTCCAGCTTGAATCAGAGCCAAAGTAGTCAAGACAGAAGACTCCCACTTGCCCGCAGTTCTAATCAGTATAAATCCTAGCACCACATGCCAAAACATCCAAAGCATGAAGCTTCCTTCTTGATCCGCCCAAAAGGCAGAGAGAATGTATTGCATCGGAAGTACGTCAGAAACTGTGCGCCATACATAGTGATATTCGAACATCTGATAGACCATCCCATAGAAGATCAATCCGATTGCAATGAATAAAGAGATGCCGTGGATTATATATCCTATGCGGCCCATCTTGCGCCAGACATTGTTGTCTGATCTTACATCATTGTAGTAGCTGAAAGCGCTGAAAAGTGAGCCTACAAAGCTTAGCAGTAAGAGAAAGTGACCGAGCTGTCCTAACCATAGCGACTCCCCGATATATTTGATTTCTTCCATTGAGTTTATCCGGCGGTATTCTTAAGAGCTAACTCTTCATCTTTATACTTGGATGGGCACTTGAGCAATACCTCTGAAGCCTCAAATTCACCTGCTTCATTCATGCGCCCTGTTGCGACTATCTGTTCTGATTTCTCAAAGTCTCTTTGAATCGCTTGACTCACGATTACCTTCTTTTTAGTGCCGTCTTGATCGACCATGTAAAAGCTAAACTCGTTGGCATTTACTTCAGGATCATAGGTGATAGGATCAATCAGGGATAATTGGCCCACTATTTTTGATTTAGACTGTGACTTAGTGGCAATCTCAAATGTGGCATAGGTACTGAGATCTTTAGACGATAAGACAAGTGCTGTGCCGCCTACTAACATTACTATAAGTGCTATCAAGTGGGTCTTTTTCACAACTGTGTATTTGCACTCAAAAATAAGGCTTTAAATAGGGCTTAGATATGGCACCTGATTTCTTTAGACTTATTTTAAACAGATAAAATAAATGATAAGCATATATTGCGGTCTGATGCCCTAATTGTGGTAGGAGTATGAAGATATTAGACTATAGAAATGTATCATTCGAGGACATCTCAGCCAAAATCTCTATAAACATAAACGAAGGTGAATTTTGCATGATTGTCAGTGAAAACAGTCCTGTGCAAAGTGCATTCCTCAAAAGTATTTATGGCACGCATAAGCTTCGTGCTGGTCAAGCACAGGTCCTTGGGAGAGAGTTGTCATCCATATCTACCAATGATTTAGCTGAATTAAGAAAAGAGATGGGTCTCGTGCTTCCGATTAATGCATTGCCTAATCTAATGAACATTAAGGAAATATACGAGACTATATTGCTGGCTCAGGGTGTCGGATCTGATAAGATTAATAAATCAATCGAGCACTGCACTAATCAGCTAGGGTTACGCTCAGAAATCGAAAATTCAGTCAATAGTTTATCGGAGGAGATGAAACAGTTGGTTTGTATAGGTGCTGCGCTTATAAAACGACCCAAGGTATTGTTGGCAGAGCATCCGACTGTCTATCTAAGCGACGACAACACAGAATTAGTTATGAAGCTCATCTATGATTTGTCCATAGAATCTAAAATGACTTCGATCATTGCTACTCATGACCGCCAGTTTCTTCAGGATTATCCATCACGGAAACTTGAGCTGGCACAATAAAGATTGGCTGATCTGCCACAGTCACAATGTTCTTGTGGAGTTCTATAAACTTAATACCATAATGGTATACGAGTTTTATATTAAGGGATTGAATGCCCTGAATTGATAAGCTTGTGTTAAACGAGTGGTCTTTATTTAGAAAAATCTCATACGGTGCTTGTCCCGATTTTTCTATTGAGAGGGTTCCTTGATCTACAGGGTTGAGTATGGTGCCGCTCACTACTATTTGTTCCGGAGTTTGGGATGATACCTTTGTTTCAATTATTGGTATAGCTATTTGATATAGCTTGTCCGAGTCAGGAGAGGAGTTAGTATGAGGGAGATGAACATCAGAGCTTACGACTGTTACATGACTTATTAGCAATTCGTCATTACGATTGACAAAACTCGCCAACAGCTCTTGTCTTGAGTGTTGTACTCCTTTCTGGATGAATGAAACGCTGAGTGCTCCGTTCACTTGAGTTGCCTCAGATATGGTTATTGAAACCTGATCAACCTTATGATGTGTCATAGAGGACAGGAAGGGGCCTATTCGTTGATTTTGTCCATTAGATCCAATAGTGCTTTTGTTTTCAAAGATGCGATACGGGCCCTCGATAAAGTCATTAATCAGTTCCTTTTTAGCAAATTTGAGTTCTTCAATAATCTGTCTATCTGAGTTACTTCGAATATCAGCATTAATGTCAGCAAGGCTTTTGATGAGATCAGTATAACCTTGTTGAATTAGATATACAGCTCGTGCCTGATCTTGTCCAAAAGACATATTTAATGCTAGGAAAAAAAAGGTAAATGTTATGAATGAACGCAGGGTTGTGCCTGTATTGCGATAAGTAATGGGGTAAGACAAATTAGATATATTTGATAACTATAAACGACACTTAGTCAATAGGCTACAAATATAGAATAATTTAAATATGTATTCGGTGCAACTCTCAGAAGTTAGAACGGAAGAAGCATCAACTTCTCAAGGAAGTTGGAGAGTAATCTCTGGTCAAAAACCACGACGAACAATACTCCAAATAGAGCACCCCAAAGGTGCCCTTGATGATCGATTCTATTGCCACTTTGATATGATGCCCAATGCGAATACCCAATGTAGAGTACCGCTAAAACAATAGCTGGTAATGGAGGAAATACGAACATTTGCCAAGGCTCAAAAAATACATAAAACAATATAAGGGCAGATGTGACTCCAGAAGCTCCAATACTCGAGAATCCTGGATTATTCTGTTGGCGAACCAATGAGCCTAAGTTTGCAAATATGATTGCAGCTAAATAAAAGACTACATACAGTGTAGGGCCAAGGTTGCCAAATTTGTGAGAGAAATATTGCTCTATAAATCCCCCAAACTGATAGAGGACATACATGTTTATACCTAAGTGCATCATGCTTCCATGCAAGAATCCTCCAGTTAGCACTCTGTAGTATTGCCCACGGTTCACCTCCATATATGGATTATGGGCGAGGTCATTAAATAGAGCTCTATTGTTCAGACAGTAGTAGCTAATCAAGCAAGTCAATCCGATGATGACGTAAGTAATTATCATAGCCACGAATATAAGGCATAAAAAAGAGGCTCACTTTGGGAGTGAGCCTCATGTTATTCTGTTGATATGGTAAAATTATCTTTCGATTTTCTTTAAGTGCTCTAGACCGTCTATTCCTATATTATCAGTAAGCTTAGATAGATCATCCAAATTGACTTTTCCATCAAGTCTGATGAAAATATTTTGATCTGGTTCCCTAACCATTAACAATAGATTTTCTACGTATTGATCACCGTCAGATTTATCCGTATAGAGATAAACTCGTTCGCTTCCTTCTTTAACAGAGATCAATTCTGCCATTGAAGAAGACTGCGCTAATGTACGTGCTTGCTTAAATACTTCGTAGTCAGCATTCTCCTCTTGGATATAGATTTTTAGGCTGTTGATGTCTTTGACCA
>CAZFWJ010000125.1:0-4872 GCA_964522505.1 uncultured Saprospiraceae bacterium | reverse complement strand
TACAATTTCTCTTAGGTCTCCATCTTCAGTGCGTGTATACATGTCGATCTCATCGCCAGTATCCTTGATGTACAGATGATGGGCATAAACCGGATCGTTGACATATTCTTTGAACTTGTCATGGATAGCGAGTTTTTCATCATACAATAAACGTATGGATTTCATGCCTTTGGCAAGCTCCTTGACCGTCTTTCTATCTTCTCTATTAATAAACGGAAGGGTTGCCCATTTTGGAACTCCAAGAGCCAAGGTGGCATCTTCTCTATAGTCTTTGAAAAATTGATCATATCCAACTGTCTTTCTAGAACACGACGAAGCGATAAACAGTAGTGCCAGCAGTAAATATTTAGTCATGGTACAATGTGTTCTGTATATGAGTCTGTCTGTTGAAAATTTACAATTATATTAGATCGTCCAAAAATACAGATTGTGGAGGCTTTATTTACCAATGATGCGGTAGTTTTAGGTGTATTGATGTGCGTATTAGGGATAATATTTTACACCTCTCATCAAGAGCGATTTCAAAGATTTTATCGTTTTGTGCCGGCGCTTTTCTTATGCTATTTTGTTCCTGCACTGCTCAACTGGCCACTAGGGTTAATTTCGCCAGAAGGTTCTCAGCTTTATTTCGTCGCCAGTAGGTATTTGTTGCCTGCGAGTTTGATCTTACTCTGTATCAGCATTGACTTTAAGGCCCTACTCAATCTTGGCTCTAAGGCTATTATCATGTTTTTAGCAGCTACACTTGGCATTGTCTTAGGAGGCCCTGTTGCGGTGTTATTTGTGTCATGGTTTATGCCAGATGTAGTATCAGTGCCACCAGATGAGTTATGGCGCGGCCTATCAACTATAGCCGGTAGCTGGATTGGGGGAGGTGCTAATCAAGCAGCTATGAAGGAGATCTTTGAAGTATCTGATAATCTTTTTGGAAGCATGCTTGTCGTGGATATAGTAGTGGCTAATATCTGGATGGCATTTCTGTTTTATGGTGCTGATAACACGAAGAAAATAGACAAATGGCTACAATCAGATGTGACAGCTATAGAGCAACTGAAGACTAAAGTAGCGGATTATAAAGCTAAGGTGAGTAAGATTCCAACTACTACAGACTTATTTGTAATGATGGCTGTGGCTTTTGGTGGAGTAGCCCTATCTCATTGGTTTTCCGATTTGATCGTACCTCTGTTGTCTCAGCACAGTGAGGCCTTAGAATCGATGCGATTGAATTCATTGATGAGTGGATTCTTCTGGCTAATTGTTGTAGCAACTACTTTTGGTTTGGTGCTCTCTTTTACCAAGGCCAGGAAGCTCGAAGGCGTCGGAGCGTCTAACTGGGGCTCTGTATTTATCTACATTCTCGTGGCTACGATAGGTATGAAGATGGACTTGAAGGAAGTCTTTAACAATCTGGATCTCTTTGCAATAGGCATCATTTGGATATTGATACATGTGATAATTCTATTTATAGTAGCTAAACTGATCAAAGCTCCATTCTTTTATGTGGCCGTAGGTAGTCAAGCGAATATAGGAGGTGCCGCTTCTGCACCAGTTGTTGCATCCGCTTTCAGCCCGACACTAGCACCAGTGGGTGCCCTTATGGCGGTATTGGGATATGCTGTTGGAACCTATGGGGCTATTATTTGTGCTTACCTGATGCAGGGAGTCGTGAGTTAGATCAGGATAACTATTGCTTATTGTATTGCTGTTGTACTTGGTCGAGGAGATTATTGTAGAAGTTTATGCCCTTCTCATTCATCTGATTGCCAAATAAAGCTTGTTCGTTTTGAATGAAGATCATGAACTGGCATCCTTCAGTGAAATATAGGTCCGCTTCGATTAGCACTCTGCCATTTCCATTGTATACCTTCCTCCCAAGCGGCTTGCAGTTTGCTGGGATAGAGCTCATAGTATTTGGTGACAGATAGGTCAAATCTCCGATAATAGAGCTTTCTTCGGTCTGGCTAATGCTAATGGGGAAATCATTGAAAATCATATCAACGTGACTACAGCTGTCCACGATTAATTGCACATATTCGGCAGTTATACCATTTGGGGAGAATGTGACAGCAGACCTAGTAGTGGATAGATTACTTGGATCTGGTTTACAGTTAACAAATAGTGTAATTGCACAAATTAGAAAAAATAGAGCTGGAGAAAATTTCATAGTCGATAGAGATCTAAGGATCTTATTACCTTATGATCTGCAACTTACTAATATATGTCTGATCTGCATCATCTTGTAGTATAAGAAAATACTGACCATTAGGGATAGGATTAAATAGCAGCTCGTTGCCATCAACTATTACAGGATATCTTTTACCCAATACATCAAGGAGTTGTGCAGATATGATTTGTTCAGGGGCGTCCAGAACTTGCACTGATGTAGTAGCTGGATTAGGGAATATTCTTATGTCTTGAAATTGAGTGCCACTTACAGACGAGCGCACTTCATCAAATACCCTGAAGTTATCGACTCCAGCCTCCACAAGGTGACCAGGTGTAAGGTCTAAAACAGAAAATTGCAATGCTACTTGTGTGGAATCTGTCCAATCTCGTATGACTATCTGCTCTGTATTCCATAGACTATTATCGCTTAACTCCAAAACCTCAATGACTTCGTTTCCAGCGATTAGAGATACGCGTAAGGTATCATTGGGAACACTACTTCCTCCACCATTATAAAACCAATAATCAAACTCGATAACAGGCTCCTCAAAGTCATACAAAGCGATAGGCGGAGAGGTCAGCACTGTAGGGCCGCCATCTACATCGTCTAGTGCGGCGCTACCATCAGCGTTGCCAGTGACGTATGCCCACGATCCGAGATCATTTGGACTATCGAAACCCGGGTTAACCATAGTACAATCAAAATTAGTCTCTAATGGTATAGCTCTTATCCATTGTCCTGCAGGGGCTGCGCCACTGATATTCCAGTTAAGCTCTAAATCAAAATGGTCCTCAAAACCCTGAGCCAGTTGATAATCATTAAGTATAGCCTCATCTACTGTTACACTATCATGGAGATATTGGAATCCCCATTTACCTACAATTACTTCATATTCCCCTTCAAATACATCAGAGGTATATATGCCTAGTTCGTCGGTACTTTTATCAAAATCAATTTCACCCCTAAATGCAACTTCTGCATCTTCTATTGGGGTTTCATCCTCATCAGTGACAGTACCTGAAACTCTCAGTATGTTGCGGGCCATCAAGGCAACAGTGAGCTCATTCAGCTCACCTTGTACCAGTGATATAGTCAGTGTGTCTGGCACATAATTGGGATGGGAGATCACAACTTGAAAAGTCCCTGACTCAGGAATGCCCGTGGCAAACTCGCCACGAGGATTGGCAGTTTCGATTTGGGCGAGATCAGAGAGAATCTCTATGGTCGCCCCGTTCACTGGAAGTCTGGTTAATGAGTCAATTACGATACCTTCTAAATATGCGGCTTGCTGATAATCAGCCTGCAGTATAAATAAACCATTGTCTATATCAGTGGCCACGATTGTGCCCGAAGGGAGATAAGGGCTCACGCCCCAGCATCCATTGACATTCTGAGGATTAGTATCGTATTGAGCTACACGTATCAAGTTATGTGGTCGGTGTGCATCCAATATGATCACGCCAGCATTATACCATGACGTAACTAAGAAGCCCTCGAGATAGTGCGTATTATGTGGCAGTATTCCCACATCGTCTACTGGCCTATACTGATCCACTCGCTGGATATTGTTAACATCGGAGATGTCGTAAGCATCGACGAAGGCATTACCTCTTTCATCAGTAGTAAAGATGAATTGATTGTCATCAGACAGCCAAGCGTTGTGTGTGAAAAATGTTGACGTGGCTATCCGATTGATAAATAGCGCATCCGCAGGATCTGAAACATCATATACGGCTAATACTCCGCCTATGATTTCAGAAGTATACATCAAATCGTCTCTGACTATTACATCATGAGCATAGGCTTGATCTTGCACGCCTATGACTGTTGGATTTGTTGGATCATCGTTTAGATCCAGGGTAATCACTCCTCCAGCACCAATGTTACAGCCTGCTAAATAGGCATAGCCGACAAGGGTATCTATATACAGATTATGACAGGTGTTAATGATATCAGTGATCCCATTGACGGTAATGCTATCTGTCCACATCGCATAAGTGATGGTATCTTGTGGATTGCTCATATCTATGATGGTCACACCATCTCGACCTTGGTCGGCTACGACGTAGAGGTATTCGCCAAATGACTTAAAGTCTCTCCATACAGATCTTGCCCCAGGTATTTCTGCCATGAGGATTGGCTCTTTTGGCTCTGTGATATCATAGATTTGGCTGTTGCCACGATTGCCGGAGATTACGTATTCTCGCCCCTCCGCATCCACGTAGGTCCACACATCATTGCCTAATTCTTCCACTTCCACTTGACTGAGTAGACTCATATTAAGGGTGTCCTGACCTATGGTCGCGGATGTCGTAAGAAAGATTAGGATGATGGCCGTAATGAAATTAGTGGTCGTGTTCACAAACAAATCAATTGACTTTGCTGATGTAATAAAGAGATATTATCACATTTGTTGTGCTAATCCGTCAGCAAAACATGAATAGAATCGAATATATGTCCGTTAAAATATACCATAACCCACGATGTGGTAAGAGTAGAGATACCCTACAGTTGATACGAGATAAAGGAATCGATCCCGCCATCCATGAGTACCTCAAAGAACCCTTGTCAGCGATTCAACTTAAGGAACTCATCAAGCTGTTAGACATCCAAGCCAAGGACCTGGTCCGTACCAGCGAAGGGATCTATAAAGAACATTACAAAGACAAAGACCTCAGTGCTGATCAATGGGTCGAAGCCATGGT
>CAZFWJ010000124.1:0-4905 GCA_964522505.1 uncultured Saprospiraceae bacterium | reverse complement strand
TAAAACTATATCAAAAACCACTTTGAAAAAATTATATTGGACTTATATAATCCATCTTATGAATAAATCTATCACTCTCGCATTCCTCTTTATGTCACAGTTCGTATGGACTCAGGATATCGATCTAAGCTATTACCTACCTCAAGACATATCCTATGATCAATCTATACCTACTCCTAAGGAGATCATCGGACATGAGGTCGGAGAATGGCATGTAACTCATGACAAGCTCTACTATTATATGAAGGAACTGGCAGAATCATCTGATCGAGTCAGTATCACAGAGTATGCCCGCAGTCATGAAAATCGCCCTCTTGTCTACCTGACCATCACCTCTGAGAAGAACCGAGAGAATCTCGAAGAAATACGCCTCGAACATAAGAAACTGACAGACCCCTCCGAAAGTGGTTCTGTAGATATCGACAACATGCCTGTCGTCATCTATCAAGGCAATAGTATCCATGGTAATGAGCCGAGTGGTGGCAATGGAGCGCTTGCTACCGCTTACTACTTAGCTGCGGCGCAAGGTGAATATATTGATGACCTGTTAGACAATGCAATCATCTTATTGGATCCGTGTTACAATCCTGATGGTTTTCAACGGTTCTCGTCATGGGTGAACTCGCATAAGGGTAAGAATCTAATCTCAGATCCCAACAGTAGAGAGTACAATGAAGTATGGCCTCGTGGTCGGACGAATCACTACTGGTTTGATCTCAATCGAGATTGGCTATTACTGACGCATCCCGAGAGCCAAGGACGAATTAGGCACTTCCACCATTGGAAGCCAGATATCCTGACTGATCATCACGAGATGGGCAGTAACTCAACCTTCTTCTTTCAACCAGGAATTCCGAGCAGAACGAATCCCAATACACCCAAGCTCAACCAAGAGCTAACAGCCGAGATCGCTACCTTCCACGCAGCTGCATTGGATGAAATTGGTAGCCTGTACTATAGTAAAGAGTCATTTGATGATTACTACTATGGTAAGGGGTCAACCTATCCTGATGCTCAGGGATGTATCGGAATCTTATTTGAGCAGGCCAGTTCTCGAGGACACTATCAATCAACAGATCACGGCATTCTAACATTCCCATTCTCGATCAGGAATCAAGTGGCCACCATGCTATCTACTCAGAAAGCCGGATTAGCCCTTCGCAAAGACTTGCTCGAGTATAAACGAAAGTCGTTCAAGGAAGCGCAGTCATTGGCGAGTAGTAATGGCGTCAAGGGCTATGTGTTCAATGATGATGGAGATCCATATAGAGCAGAGCGATTCATCGCCATCTTGCAGCAGCATCAGATACCGGTATATCACCTCAATCAGTCTACTGATGATTTTGATACAGAAGGCTCCTATTATGTGCCACTGGATGCGAAACAGTACCGACTGACGAAGTCCATCTTCGAAGAGGTGCACGAGTTTCAAGATAGTTTGTTTTATGATGTATCTGCTTGGACCTTGCCACATGCCTTTAATCTTCCGTGCCGAGAAGTAGGTGCTGAGGCAGGACTCAGAGGTAATCTTGTCGATATGGACAAGGATATAGTTAGTGGTAATCTGATTGGTCGTGGACGTGCTTACGCATATCTGATTCCTTGGCATCAGTACTTAGCCCCTCGCCTACTCGATCAACTGCATAAAGAAGGCTTAATCGTTAAGTTGGCTAATCAAGACTTTAGCTCAACGATCGGAGACGAAGAGCTTGCATTTAAGGCGGGTACGCTCATTGTACCGACTGGAAATAATCAGACCATGGATGGCGCTAAGATGAATAGCCTGATGGCAAGCTTAGCGCAAGACAATCACCTAAACATATATATCACTAATGGTGGCCAGACGAGCGTCGGCGTAGATCTCGGCAGTCGATCGTCCAACCTGCTGCCAGCACAAAATATCATGATGGTGGTGGGTGACGGTGTCAACTCCTATGATGTCGGTGAGATGTGGCATCATTTTGATCAGGTGTTGGACATCCCGGTGAGTATGGTTGAGATGGATGATATCTCCCGTGTAGACTTATCCTCATACACCACGATTATATTACCAGATGGTAGGTATAATGCTTTGAACTCATCAGCTACAGATCTAAAAAACTGGATACGGGATGGCGGCAATCTCGTCGCCTTCAAAGGAGCCATTAACTGGCTCGATACTAAAGACATCGTTAGTGTGGAAACTAAAGGTAGCGGCATGTCGAATTCGTCAAAAGAAAGAAAGCCTTACAGTGCTGCTGGGGGAGATCGAGGTGCACGAGTTACTGGAGGTATGATCGCACGTGGTCAGGTGGATACTACACATCCATTATTCTATGGTTATAACCGTGAGGAGATGTACTTCTTCAAGCGTGGCAATTCTTATTATGAGCACAGCTCCAATGTCTACAACACCCCTGCTGTATATGATGAGAATCCGATTGCCAGTGGTTACCTACATAAGAACAATGTGGAGAGACTAAAATCAGCTGCTGCCGTCTTAGTACACAATCATGGCAGTGGTCAGGTAATCTGTATCGTTGACAATCCACTTTTTAGAGGATACTGGTGGGGAGGAAGTAAGCTTTTTGCCAATGCGATCTTCATGGGATCGACTCTGTAAGAATGGATAGAAATCCAATTAAACAAAATTAAATAGCTAATAAGCTATACTTATTATAATTGGTGCGATTCTTGTATAAAATGAACTATCATATTAAATAAATTTCTAATATATAACTCAATGAAAAACATCATTACCCTATTGCCACTGGCGCTATGTCTCGGCATCTTTTCATTCACGACCTTGAAAGAAACCCATAAGGAACAGCCAATCATTCATACCGTGTTTTTCTGGCTCGATGCAGAGTTATCAGAAGCTGACATCACAGAATTTGAAGCGGAGCTCGTAAAGCTAGGGACGATATCCACGATAGACCAATATTACTGGGGCAAACCAGCGGCAACTGAAGCCCGAGGAGTCATAGATAACTCCTACAGCTATGCCATCAACGTACACTTCAAAAGCATTCAGGCACATGACACCTATCAGACTCATCCCAAGCATATTGAGTTTCTGAAGCAAGCGCCTAAATGGACGAAAGTTGTCGTGTACGACAATGAAATATCTAAATAGTAAAAATTAATCGCATACTGACTCATCAATACTTCCAAAATTACCGTTACATAGCCATCGATAAGTATGTATCATGAATGATGAGTTTTTTGACCGTCTAATTGGTGAGCACACATTATGTGAGACTTGCCCTAGTCCAGAGGAAGTTGCAAAGTTCTTTAGGCAGTTACTTGGCTTCTTTTATTTGGACTTCTCCACTAAGCCATTGAAGAACCACGATGCCCTTCAGACAGAGCTTAACGAATTGAAATTAGCGCTAAAAAGCCTACTCTCTCGCAATCCGATGAATGCCATCAAAGGCATTGACAAGATAAATGATCGGTTCTATGAGGGAATCACGGGTATATATGAACTTCTCAACTTGGATATTATGGCCATCTATGAGGGTGACCCAGCGTGTCAGTCACGAAGAGAAGTGATTCGGACTTACCCAGGCTTTTATGCAATAGCGGCATATCGTGTCGCTAATCTCTTATATAACTTAGATGTCGAAGACCTCCCAAGAGTTATTACGGAGCATGCCCACAGCCTAACAGGTGTGGATATACACCCAGGTGCCACAATAGGCAAATCTTTCTGCATAGATCACGGTACAGGTATCGTAATTGGTCAGACCTCAATCATCAACGATCATGTCAAGATCTATCAAGGCGTGACACTTGGAGCGCTAAGCGTACAAAAATGCGACGCCAACATGAAGCGCCACCCGACTATAGAATCTCATTGTGTGTTATACGCAGGTTCAACGATCCTCGGTGGTGATACAGTGATCGGCGAAGGAAGTATTATCGGTGGTAATGTATGGGTAACCAAGAGTGTTCCACCTAAATCTAAGATCTACTACCAAGCCAAAATGAATACCGACGATAATATCGACGTTGTCGTCTTTAAGGAATTCGCTAAATAATACAGACTTGAACAAGCTTAACGAACTCATTGGGAATACTCCCCTATTTGAGGTGCAAAACATTTTCCAAAAGGACGGTGTCCAGCTCTATGGAAAATTAGAAGGAAATAATCCAGGTGGCAGCGTTAAGGATCGAGCCGCCTATGGTATGATCAGTGGTGCCATCGAGCGAGGCGACGTCAAAGCGGGCGATAAGCTCGTAGAGGCGACCAGTGGTAACACCGGGATTGCGCTGGCTATGATCGCCCAGATCTTTGGATTGAAGATGACATTGGTCATGCCAGAGAGCGCCACACGTGAACGAGTACTCACTATGAAGGCTTATGGCGCTGAAGTTATCCTCACTCCTGCTGACAAGACCATTGAGTATTCACGCAAGTTAGCACAAGAGATGTCTGAGGAGCAAGACTATCATATGCTCAACCAGTTTGGCAATCCAGATAACTATGGGATGCATTACCGCACCACAGGTCCAGAAATATGGAGAGACACTAAGCAAACGGTGACACATTTCGTATCAGCTATGGGCACTACAGGTACAATCATGGGTGTCTCAAGATATCTAAAGGAGCAGAATTCCAACATTCGGATCGTAGGCACCCAGCCAGAAGATGGCTCACGTATCCCAGGTATCCGCAGATGGTCTCCAGAGTATCTGCCCGCTATATACGAAGCGAAACGAGTCGATCAGATCATAGATGTCTCTCGTGATCAAGCCATGACTATGGCACGACGATTAGCTAAAGAAGAAGGTGTCTTAAGTGGCATGAGTAGTGGCGGAGCACTTACTGCTGCAATACAAGTAGCTCAATCCATAGATACTGGTGTAATTGTGTTCATCGTGTGTGATCGTGGAGATCGCTACCTAAGTACTGATTTGTTT
>CAZFWJ010000123.1:0-4919 GCA_964522505.1 uncultured Saprospiraceae bacterium | reverse complement strand
GATCGCAATACCTGTGGCTCAAGTGCAGGGTCAGGTGCTGCCGCCGCAGCAAGCCTTTGTGCAGTTGCGATAGGTACTGAAACTAATGGTAGCATAGTCTGCCCATCTTCGACTAATGGACTCGTAGGAATAAAGCCTACCGTAGGGCTAGTTAGCAGAAGTGGTATCATACCAATATCATCAACACAGGATACAGCAGGGCCGATGGCCAGAACTGTCCGAGACGCCACACTATGCTTAGGGGTCATAGTTGGCAAAGATGATAGAGATACAGCCTCTCAAGACATCCCGAAAGTCATCAAAGACTATTCCACCTATCTCAAAAAGGATGGATTGCATAGCAAGAGAATAGCCTACTACAACATAGAAGGGAGTTATGAGGAGTCTGAACGAAAAGGTGAGGTCGATCCCATCTTTGCACTAATCCATGCAGCGATGGACGATATGCGGGCTCAGGGGGCTGAGATCATCGAGATAGACAATATCTCTGAGCCGCATGTGTTCAGTGACTCTTTTGAGATTATGTTGTATGAGTATAAGGAAGGCTTGAATGCCTATTTTAATAGTCTGGGCAACAAGGCACCCGTAAAAACCATCGACGAACTAATCGATTGGAACCGCCAAGATTCTGTGGAACTCAAGTACTTTGGTCAAGAGCATCTGGAGGCCGCCGCTGCCAAGGGCGGTCTATCGGATACTGCCTATATCAATGCGCGCAATCGCATGCTCGAGGGCCGACGTCAACTCGGCATAGATCGAGTAATGGATGAGCATAATCTGGATGCCATCATCGGTCCTACGAATGGCCCAGCATGGAAAACAGACCTGATCAATGGAGATACATTCTTGATTGGCGTTTCCTCACCTGCCGCCCAGGCTGGATATCCAAGTATCACCGTGCCTATGGGCTACGTCGATGGGCTACCTGTAGGTATGTCAATTTTTGGTAGAGGGTGGTCAGAAGGTGAGCTCATAGAGATCGCTTATGCCTATGAGCAAGCGACACTACATAGAAAGGCTCCTGAGTACTTGCCATAAGAATGATAAATTTGAGGTCTTGTAGAAGTCTACATGGCTTCAGCTCATAATGGCAGCCTATGTCTCAAAAAATTACGGAATCCCCTTCTCTCTATCGTCATCTGGAAAAGATGTCGACAGATGAACTCCTAGCTAATATCAATCAAGAAGATCAAAAGGTGGCGTTGGTGGTGCAAGAACAACTTCCATCTATTTCAGTACTCGTAGATGCTGTCTATGACAAGATGAAAGATGGTGGCAGGCTCTTCTACATCGGAGCAGGCACCAGTGGTCGTCTAGGTATTGTAGATGCGTCCGAATGCCCTCCAACCTTTGGAGTTCCTCATGATTGGGTTATTGGATTGATGGCTGGTGGCGATGGTGCCATGCGCAAAGCGGTCGAATTTGCAGAGGATGATCCACATCAAGCGTGGCAAGATCTTAAAGAATATCAGATAGATGAAGGTGACATTGTGGTAGGCATAGCTGCCTCAGGCAGCACCCCATATGTCGTGCATGGACTCCAAGACTGCCAAAAACATGGCATTCTTACTGGATCAATATCTTGTAATCCACAAGCCCCTATATCTGCTGTAGCGGATTACCCTATAGAGGTAGTAGTCGGACCAGAATTCGTGACTGGCAGCACAAGGATGAAGAGCGGCACTGCCCAAAAGTTGATCCTGAATATGTTGACGACCTCAGTGATGATTAAGTTAGGTAGAGTCAAGGACAACCGCATGGTCGATATGCAGTTAAGTAATAACAAACTTGTAGATCGAGGTGCGAAGATGATAGTTGCAGCAAGTAATTTAGAATATGAAGAAGCCAAAGCGCTCCTGTTGAAACATGGTAGTGTACGTGCAGCCTTAAATCATACTAGCTAACATGGGGGCACACCACAATCATGATCACAACTCCTTCGAGATAGATGTTGACATCTATGAGCGCTGTATGTCACATGTACAGTTGATTGGCTCCGACCAGATGGATCACATAGATCCTGATGCAATTGAGACCGACTCGTCAGCAATCTTTATCAAAAATGTTCCTCCGAAATTTCATAAGCAATTCAGCTATATATGTACACATTTCCAGGAAATAAAGGACACTAATATATCCTTGCGATTTCGGCCTATCAGTATGACGATGCAGGCGAGGCCTAACATTTGGACGGTACTTGGTGGTGAACGAGAATACTTCGTATTTATTAATACCGAGCGCCATAAAAACGGCCTACTCCTTGAGGACATCCCATTCAATGCACAGATCGGTATCATCGCCCATGAGCTCTGCCACATCATAGATTATCATTACAAGACAAACTGGGAAATCGTTAAGACGGGTCTGTGGTATCTTAAAAAGCGTAATCAAGAACACTATGAAAAAGCTGTGGATTATCTAGTCATTAAAAAAGGCTTCGGTCATCAACTACGAGATTGGTCTCATTTTGTTCTAAATCATGATAGCCTAACCGACAAGTATAAGCAAACCAAAGAGACCTATTATCTCAAACCAGACGAGATAGACCGTTGTGTTCAGACCATTCATTGAGCAATTTGTGTCAGCTATTTTTCAAAAGTTAACAAACCAAATATTATACTTAGGGTATAAATTACTTCTGTGGGTCTTAAGGGTACACACCTTAATCGAACCTAGGAATTTATATTAGTTCTCGAGGTGAGATGACAACAACGAATCAGATTTTAACCAAATCTCGAGAGAGGCGCCCTAACCAGGCGCCTCGTCTTTTTATATCATACTAGGTCTTCTTGATGCACTGAGAAAACATCTTTTCCAAACTCTTTTTGTGAAAGCCTTTTCCGATCACGACTATTTTGCTGCTCCGGACTTCATCTTGTTGCCATGGCCTCTTGTCGTCTATTGACAATCGTGAGCCCACAGACTGTAATAGCATCTGTTGATCAGAATGACTGACCCAAATCAATCCTTTCATACGATATAGCCCCTCTGCCTGAAATGCCAAGAATCCTAGTACCCTGACGTGCAGCATCGTATAGTCAAATGGTTGATCAAATACGATCATGTGTGATACAACACCATCAGTATGATCATGATGGTGGTGTTCATGAGGTTTGGTTACAGGCCAAGATGTTACCGTCTCTGCTTCTGCTGCATTAAATATTCCTTCATCTAAATCCGTATTATGTGCGGTCTGCTCGATAGAGGGAAAGCCATCTTTTGAACCTTGGATAATCTCAGCCAGGGGATTGAGCCCATTGAGCAGCTCTTTCAACTTATCGATGTGATCTGTCGAGACCAGATCTATCTTATTCACAATCAATACATCACTAAATGTAATCTGGTGTATTGCCTCTTCAGTATTTCTTAATTGATCTTCAACTTGCTCCGCATCTACTAGACAGATTATTCTATTCAACGGAAACTGCTTCTTAATACTATAATTGTTTAGAAAAGGATCTGCAAGCCCTCTGGGATCGGCGACTCCCGTAGCTTCTATGATGACCTCATCATATTCTTCACGACGTAGATGCAGAGTATTAAGAATGTCATAAAGATTTTCATTAAGGGTGCAACACAGACATCCGTTGTTCAACTCAACAATACCATCCTCTGCCCTGAGTATCAGTTCACTATCAATACTCTCTTTGCCATACTCATTTTCTATGATGGCATACTTTTTATTCGGATTTCGCTCAAGCAAATCATTGAGAAAAGTAGTCTTGCCCGAACCCAAAAATCCAGTAAGAATAGTAACCGGTCGTGTGATTTCTTTACTCATACTCCTTTATTCGGTACATACTTCATCCTCACACCGACAATAGTTTAAATTGTACAGATGCAGCGTGACTAGTAGTCCTGCAGGTATATATTTGAACATATGTGACAAAGGTAGGAGGTGAAAAGATTCGTTGATTATTACTAAGGCAAGGAATGTCCATGATAGATACAAAGCCCGAGCTATCCATCCCGAAGTGGTTGATCTAGTCGTAGCACGTATTGCTAAAAAAGTCACTGCTAAAAACAGATAGTCTATGGCACTCCACCACCCCGGACTGATTTCTGAGCAAGTCAAGGAACTTGTTGCCTGTACAACAAATAGCACTGGTGTCAAAAGACAATGTATAATGCATAAGCCGCTGGCTGCTGCTCCCAGATAATCTGAATTAAATATCGATCTCGTCATGAAGTTTTGTCCCCCTTTCATCATTCAATTACTGATGCTTGTGTGAGGATATAATTAAAGTGCTCAATATCCGACTTGTTCAAACTTAATCTCCCCTGCACACGAACTTTTTGATCCGTCTGGACTCCTCGTAGCTTCTGATCTAATTGCAACTCGACTATTGAGTCAGGACCAGCAGCCCCACAGAAAAAGCAGGCTGAATAAGGATACTTGGAGAGGACAAAAAAGTTTTCGTCTATGTCAATGACGATCAAATAGCCCTCTATACTAACCTGTTGTTGCTCGTATAGCTTGATAAAATCTCCGAAAGAAGGAATCAACCAATAGGTATCAGATTCCTCTAGATATTGTTCGTCAAAGGTAACATCACTCAGTATATCCCATGATAAGTCTGACTGAGCCATAGACGACCCTGCATATAGGAATAGAAACAAAAAAAGTGTGATTTTAAACGCCTTCAACCACCCTCGCCACATTTTATCTAATGCTCTCATAAGACTCAATACAAAGGTGATCAATCTTTTGCCAATTATGCAACTATGTTGCATTTAATTTGTGCTCATAGATCTGTAAATGCTCAATTTGATTTCGTGATCGCTTTGGTCTACCTTACTTATACGGACCTAATATATAATACGCTCAAAATAGACTTTGATTACTATACTGAGTTATTATACTTGACTTGTTAGGGGTTATGTCGGGCTAATGTGGGGTATAGAAAACGGTCGTTTTG
>CAZFWJ010000122.1:0-4952 GCA_964522505.1 uncultured Saprospiraceae bacterium | reverse complement strand
TGAACCTTTCTCCTATGAATACATGCCCTAAATGACCATCACATCTATTGCATACTATTTCTGTTCTTCGCCCATCAGCATCAGGGATTCTTTTTACTGCCCCTTCAATCTCATCATCAAAGCTGGGCCATCCACATCCTGATGAAAACTTGTCGTCAGATCGATAAAGCGGCGCATCACACCGACGGCATACATAGGTGCCTGCTGCCTTATGATTATTGTAGGTTCCAGTGAATGGCATCTCCGTGCCCTTATGTAGGATGACTCTTTCTTCTTCTGAAGTAAGCGGATTCAGCTTGATGTGATCTGACATGATGGATAACATTAGTTCATTAAACTAACAGAATACGAGATAGACAAGTTTAGACGAGCGAAGGTGGAAAAACGGAAGACTAGCTATCTAGTCCCATATCCTTAGCCCTCTTCTGCCACATTACTTTGGCAAATTTTTGAAGATCGGCTACGTCATCAGTTTCGTCCATAATCTCCAAGCCCAATATGGTCTCAAACAGGTCTTCCATAGTTACAAGACCTAATACAGCCCCAAACTCATCTACGACTATGCACATATGAGACTTCTTACGCATCATCTGATTTTGCAGCTTTGTAAGATTCTCATTTTGTGTGATAAAACTCGGTTTACGGATTAGACTGCTGATTGGGTTCGCACCATTATTTTTCAATAGGTTTTCTAATACATCATCCTTAAGAAGGATTCCTTCAATATTCTCTTTCTGCTTGTCAAATACTGGTATCCGTGAGTATCTAAAGGGCTGATTATTGTCGTAGAACTCTTGCAGCGACATATCGATATCAGAAGATTTCATGACAGATCGTGGTGTCATGATATCCTTGACTTGTAGCGTATCCAATTTCAGGAGATTCTTAATCGTGCTACTTTCTGTGGCTTTAAGGACCCCGCTATCCTCTCCTACTTGTGCCATTGCACTAAAGTCTGCACGGCTAAATACACTCTTGTCCTTTTCATTCTTTAGATTCTTAGTAATGAGCTGACTGACCCATACCAATGGCATCAGTATAAACAAAAGGAACTTAAGGCTCTTAACCGTGAATGGTGTGAGTGACTTCCAATAATTAGCCCCTAAGGTCTTGGGGATGATCTCAGATAAGATCAAGATCGCTAAGGTCATAAAGACAGCTATAAGGGACTCCACAGAGATAGAAAATCCACTATCGAACACCGGAATTGTATTCTCTCCAAATAAATTACCCGCTGTAGCACCAACACCAATGGCCCCAACCGTATGAGCAATGGTATTTAGCGTCAGTATCGCAGAGAGTGGGCGATCGATGTCATCCTTAAACTCTTTGAGATCTTTTCCTACAGAGGAACCTTCTTGAATTTTACCAGAAATGTAAGACGGGGTAATACTTAGCAGGACAGCCTCCCATATAGAACATAAAAAACTAAAGGCTATGGAAAGCAAAAAGAATAATATCAATAAAGTCATGGAATATATGCTTGGACTGTTGAGGGTAAAGCTACGGTTTAAGACGCACTATACTGGTTAAATCTATTATCAACTTGTTATATATGTTAGATTTGACGTAGGTATATTAGGCAAGTATCAATAATCCAACGATGAAAGATTCGCAGTATCACTATCCAACTGAACCTAAGCGTGAATTTTATATAGATGAGGGATGTCATATTATAGAAATACTTAATAACAACAAACATCCTGATATATCGATAAGTCAGGCGAGAGTGGAGCCTGGCAGGACGACAGAGATTCATTACCTAGATCAGACTGTGGAGATGTATTATATCTTAACCGGTCACGGCACTGCATATATCGCTGATGAGGAGATCCCAGTAAAACCGGGAGATCTCATATATATCCCAGCTGATGTTAATCAATACATCACCAATGAGACTTTGAAGGATCTTATTTTCTTATGTATATGTACGCCTCGATGGCAAGAACACATTTATAAAACTCCGTAGACCAGCTGTTTGCTAATCGCTCGATACTCATTAATTTTACCTCCATGAAAACTACCCTACTTATCTTGACTTCAATGATTTTATTGGGCTGCAACTTTAACAAAAAGGATGATTGCAATAACTACAAGCAGCTTAGTGGACAATACAAACATGTGGCGAATGAAGGCATAGTAACTTGGACTGGAGACCTCGAGGGAAGTGTTGAATTTTCAGGTGTGGATTACAATGATATGACCTGTACCTATGAGATCACAGACTGTAAAACTGGAGAAATAATTATGAACTGTAATGGCGCCAACTTTAATACTGCAATAGAAGTACTTGAGGACAATTCTATCATGCTTAACTCTAACCTTTATGAAAAGCTATAGCTTTCAGGACTGATAGGTTACTCTGGCTTTGGAAATCGCCCAACTCTGGCATAAGGGTACTTAGCAATCTTTGCAGCCTTGTAATAAGTGTTGAGACCAGAAATGGCGGATACTGAGTTCTCTAAGTTTAAAGCATAATCTTCGTCGATGATGCTTTTTTCAACATGGAGCTGTTGAACAGATCCTATGACCATAATTGTTCCATTAGCTTTGATAGGAATGACCTCTTCTAACTTCATCCCGATTTGTACAGGACTTCCTTGTACATAGGGCGCTCTAAAATCTTGATGATACTCCTCAATAAATCCGCACGCATCAAACTCTGACTTATCCCTACTAAATTTAGCAGAGGTGTAATGAGCTTCGGCAGTCATGTCTGACGAGACATGATTGATAGTATATTGTCCCGATGACTGAATATTGTCGTAGCTATGACGATCCACTGTTGTAGGTCTCATGATAAATGCCAACATAGCAGGATTAGATCCAAGATGGACAACGGAGCTAAATATAGCCAGATTAGTCCGGCCATCAGCATCTATCGTCCCTATGAGATTAGCAGGCTTATAACCAGATATTGAGTTGATTAAATTCAGTCGAGGGATCTTATCCATCGACTGAATATCTGATAGTTGATAAGACATGTACTTCATGTATATTCTTAGGCTGTCGCTGTCTCTTTTATTTTTTTCATGATTTTGTCTGCCTCCGCATATTTAGCATCGCTTGCTGTGCGATTAATCTTCGACAGATTAAAAGCATCGTTCATTAGCTTTTCATATTGTTCTCTCAGCTTCTCTACTTCTGATTTTTTTTTAAATAATCCAAACATATTTTTATGGTTTTTTAGTTTCTAACAATAGACATACAGGCATCAATACCTATGAGTTGTCCTTAATGGGTAATACTGTCGAATGTTGTTCGATCTTCCCATACCGATTCTACTATTCTATCTACTTCTTGATTTGACATAGCCCATGGGTGATCTTGTAACAACCTTGCTACCTTCATTAGTGTGTTTTCTGTTTATCCGTTCGGCTTCTCTCTGTACATCGGGTCTTTTTCTAAACTCACTCAATGTCTGAATTGCGTATCTACCTGTTTTCTCTAGATCTACGATCTTTTCAGGATAAGTTCGACCATACTGGAAACCATATATCTTTTGTTCCACCGGCGTCATTTTCCAAGGTTCATGACAATATAGAACTGGTAAGCTCCTCAACTCAGGAATCCAATCCTTAATAAACAAGCTTTCAGGGTCGTGATCGTAGGATTCTTTAACTGGATCATAAACCTGTATGGTATGAGAACCCGTTTCTGCCGCTTGCATCTGAATCTGAGAATAGTGAACCCCTGGTTCAAAATCCAAAAACTGTTTGGCCAGATGCGACACAGCATCCTGCCAAGGCTGCCAAAGATGATGGGTGAAAAATGATACGAGCATGGCACGCATTCTGAAGTTCAAATATCCTGTCTGATTGAGACACCTCATGCAAGCATCTACTAATGGAAATCCGGTAGCCCCCGTCTTCCATGCCTGTTGAAAGGTTTCATTAACTGGTTTCTCTAATTTTTCAAAAGCCCTATTGGCAGATCTAAATTCCATATCGCACTCCATTTCAAACTTTTGAATGAAGTGGCAATGCCATTGGAGTCTTGTTGACATGGATTTAATATCATCCGTCGCAAAACCTCTATCATTTGCATCTTGTGCAGCTTGATAAACTTGTCTAATAGACAGGTTTCCCCAAGCTATATGTGGTGAGAGCCTACTGCAATGTTGTCGACTTGATAAGGGCTTAGATATGTTATTCTGATATCCTTTTACTCTGGTCTCAAAAAAACTTTTCATTGTGTGATGGGCTTCACGCTCTCCACCTCGCTGAAATCGCTCATTGTTTCCTATTCGCCAGTAGTGTTCAAAGCATATTCTCAGTGCATTTATCTCTTCAAGTGGGATCCAATTAATCTGATTCAATCTATAGGCATGTTGGGGAGCATTCATATAGTCGTTCCAGTCCTCTGTCCAGCGATTACGGTTAAGTATGCCTCGTTGTATTCCATTGGATTGAAACTGCATCCATTCTAATTCCATCAACTGGCACCACAGAGCTACTTCCTGATCCCGACCATAGGTCATAGATAGACCTGTCTCTTGGTGTGATAGTAGGGTTTTTACTTCTACTTGCTCCATCAAACAATTGAGTGAATCAATCGTATCTCCATAGGTTACTAATAGCTGTGTACCATGAGAAGATAAGCTCTCATTTAGATCTGCTAATGAATCATAAATAAATTGAAAATGACGATCCGAATAATGTGGGTCTCCCATTAAACTTGGCTCAAAATTGTACCATAATATGGTAGCGTCGGTATCCTGAGCACAGTAATTTAATGGTGCATGGTCGGTTAGTCGCAGATCACGTTTTAACCAGACTATATTGTATTTGGTCGTCATATATAATTGCAATACACACAGACGTTCATTTTTGTTTAAGTATTTGTAAATATATATTAAACAAAAAAGACCAAGCACTTTTGCCTGATCTTACTTTTCTTCTTCGGTTCCCCAACCGAATACCAATTGTTAACTCGTGAATTCAATTGATAAT
>CAZFWJ010000121.1:0-4966 GCA_964522505.1 uncultured Saprospiraceae bacterium | reverse complement strand
GGCAGATCTGTGAGAAATATAAGGTCAATCAGTTTTATACGGCACCAACAGCGATCAGAGCACTCATGGCCAAGGGAGATCACTGGCCTGCGCAGTATGATCTATCGTCCCTTAAACTATTGGGCTCAGTAGGAGAGCCGATCAATGAGGAAGCGTGGCACTGGTATGATAAGCATATCGGCAAGGGTAATTCTCCGATCATCGATACTTGGTGGCAGACCGAGACAGGCGGTGTTATGCTCACTCCATTACCAGGCATCACTGATGCTAAGCCGACCTATTGCTCTTATCCTATGCCTGGTGTTCAGCCGGTGTTAGTTGATCCAGAAGGCAACGAAATAGAAGGTAATAACGTCGAGGGTCTCTTATGCATCAAGCATCCTTGGCCGTCTATGTTGAGGACGACATATGGAGATCATGAACGTTGTCGGCAAGTGTATTTTTCGGCCTTTAAGGATATGTACTTCACAGGTGATGGTGCCAGACGAGACGAGGACGGAAGGATACGAGTCATCGGACGTGTCGATGATGTGATCAATGTCTCTGGACATCGCATGGGAACTGCCGAAGTCGAAAATGCTATTAACGAGCATCCCGCAGTTATCGAGTCTGCTGTAGTAGGATATCCTCATGATATCAAGGGGCAAGGGATATATGCGTACATAATCAGCCAAGACAAGGATCTGGATGATGCTTTTCGCAAAGAGATACTCGCAGTCGTCACTAAAGAGATCGGACCGATAGCTAAGCCTGACAAGATTCAATTTGCTACTGGCTTACCAAAGACCAGATCGGGTAAAATTATGCGCAGGATACTGCGCAAGATTGCCTCACAGGAAGCAGATCAACTGGGAGATATATCTACATTACTTAATCCTGAGGTCGTCGAGAACTTGATTATAGGAGCAACGGAGATTTCCTAATTGTTCAAAACAGCAAGGGATAGAAAGAGGCGAGTAACATTAGTACCTCGCCTCTTTAATAAGTGTTCTTTATTAATATTAGACATCAGAAATATCATCAATTAATAAGTGCTTACTTTATAATAGCTGAAGAACTTGCTTCAGATTTAATCAAAACTCGCTCTCTCAATAATGTGTTGGAACTATACTCGTCGTAGTCGCCACCTTCTAAAAAGATTACTGGGGTTCCGACATTTTCTGCTATACCAAGCGCTGGTAAAAATGTTTTAAAGGGTAGAGTCTCCGTTCCCACTTGATTGCCGCCATGAGCCTGATCTACGTACGACCCCAATGCCAATGCATAGTCAGATCGCAACATACCCCTACCAAAGGTAGCCGCACATAAATGATAAACCCCATTCACATTTTCAAAGTCCCAGAACAGCTCCTGAACCTCTACATAGAAAGGACTATCATTATTATAGATCGGATCGTTGCTCTGCAGTAAAGGTGTTACAGACCAATTTTTACCACCATCCTCTGAAGAAAAGATACCAACATCAGTTCCAACGTACAACCAGTTTGCATTGCTCGGATGGGTAGTTACAGTATTGACTTGCATATCAAAATCAAGAGAGACATCTTTCCAGCTGATAGAACCATTAGAAAGCGTTATTTGTAGTTCAAAAACTTGATCTGATCTGTAACCTCCAAAAGTCACATAGGCAGTTATACCTAAGCTATTGCTCTGTGCAATATGAATATCAGTAATAAATGAATTGGGTGGGGTCAACGCTCCAACAGAAGTGATATCTCCAGACCAAGAGTTTCCTCCATTAGAAGAGAATTCTACTACTCCATTTTCATATCCGAGGATAACCAAATTATCATCCAAGTCAATTGTTGAAATACGTCTTACAACGGGCAACAAGTTCTTTTTAAGACTTAAGCTTCCATCACTATCATCATATAGCCAGAGTCGCTCCCCTCCTAAGTAGACTAGATCAGGATCACCATTTTTGTCATATGCACTCGGACCGATTAAGAATGAGCTGTCAAACTCGATATCGGCAACCACCATAAAGGTGGATCCCCCATCAGTGCTCTTATGAAGACTGTTGAAATTTGTTGTTGCATAGATTATGTCTTCTGTTCGGAAGTATACATCTGAACCGTCACCCGTGATTGGATGAGTCCAGTCATTATCCACACTATAAATATTGTTATCCTTAAGCAAGGTCCCATTGTCTTGCGCGCCTCCCGCAAACTGTCCACCACTCGATACATCGCCTCTATAGAACTGCACAGTGCACATGTTTCCGGTAAGATTGTCCCAGCCTGATGTAGGGCTAACGTTCGCATTAGCGATAGCTATATCATCAGCTTTTTGAATGCCTCCGTCATTTCCTATGAATACCTTAGGATTATTTTTTCCATAAGTCAATGAAGGCATAATGATATGTTGATCAGCATGAAGTTGTATGCCTTCAGTCACTCCCAAATTGGTAAAGCTATTATGAACTCTCCAATCGCTAATTCTGGTAAAGGTTTGACCAGAATCCGTAGACTTCCATAGATCAACGCCTCCTAAATAGATGGTCTCTTGATTATCATCCAAGGGGTCGACCCAAATAGTGTTTGAATAGTTTCCAAAATTAGCACTAGAAAAAATACTTGAATTAGCGCTTACTTGATCCCAATCATCGCCACCATCTATACTCTTATATATTATGGCAAGTCCATCTAAGACCTCGTCATTGACCAGAGCATACATAATCTGATCGTCTATTGCGCTCATCGCAATTTCTATTCTTCCCGAGAAAACACTTATATCATCTGGCCCACTGCCGGTTTGCTCTCGCCAATTATTCCCATCTCTCACCCGCACAGTGCCATGCCCAGATACAACTTGTACATTGGGATTAGTCGGATGTATGTCGATATCTGTCAATAAATCATCTGTAAAAACATCTGTCCATGTATCTCCGCTATCAAATGATTCTTTTAATATTCCTCCACCATTGAAAGGCTCTCCGAAGACGGTGCCACTTTGGTTAAAGTCCAAAACTACGGCATAAAGATGCTTCGCTACATGTGGGTCGGCCACTACCTTATTGACCCAATAAAATTCATCATTAGCAGTAGCTGGTAGTAGATCAAATGAATTTCCACCATCGGTACTCCTAAAGATACCCGCTCCCGGCAAGCCTATAGTTTGTAAAGAGAAGCCCTCTCCTGTAGAGACGTAGATGTTATTAGGATCCAATGGGTCAATAGAAATACTCGTAATAGCCAATGACAAATCGATATCATCTATCACCGTATAGCTCGAACCTGAATCTGTGCTTCTCCACAAGCCTCCTCCAGCTGCACCTACCCAGATAATTTCTCCTCCTTGTGGTGTTGGCTGCAAGCCAATCGCACGTACTCTGCCACCAATATTACATGGGCCGATTGTCGACCATCCTCGCAAACCGGCATCTTTCTGATTTTCTGTAGCTAATAGCTTTTCAGTTTCTTGTACTACATTGTTCCTTGCCGTTTGCATTTTGGTAGGAGTAATATCACCTCCACGACTCAGTATTCTTTGCCATTGTGCTTCACCAAAATAGGATGGCCTTTCTAATTCTTGAGGCAGGTCTGTCCTGATAACTTGCTCAACATTCAAATACTGTAATCCTATGATCACAATTCCAACGCTCAAGCAAGCAAGTAGTATTTTCTTCATTATATCTCTTATTGTAGGTTGATGAGAACTAAAACAAACCCACTACCTTCTTCCAATGAAGTCATTGCTTTTCCAACTATTGAACCTTTTGCTTTTCCATACCGCTTCACCTTCATGGCATATCCTGGCGTAGAAGAAGAGGTTAAGAAATCTCCGGCTTCTATAGGTCCGTTTTCAGTAGTGGCATAAACATAGGCTCTTCCTGTCAAGGCAATCGGAGTATCTCCATCTGCTATACTGCCTCGCTGCCCCATCATTAATCCTGTCTCTATACCATTAGCACCAGATACAATTCCGACCACCTTCTTATCTCTTTGTTGATCTGTGATCGCCAAACTTCCATCGTCGGCCGCTATTGAAACTAACATACCTGGCGCAACAGAAGATGCACTAAGTACATCGAAGTATTCAGACAAGTCAGACCCACCTAATATCTCTACTTCCTGAGTGCTCACACGTGTTCTTCCACTTACGAAGCTTATCGAAAATCGATCTGTTCCATTGAAATCTAATAACTTATAACCTTGAGAAGTAATTTGCACGCTTCCTGACTGTTGATTGAATGGAAACATTTGTAGTCCCTTAGTTCCATCTAAGGAGAAGTATGTTGATGTACCATTGTCATAGGTGGCTCGTAATTTTAAGCTTTCTGGCAGTTGCAATGAGCTACTTTGCGGCTCTTCTTCAATAAAGAACTTTGTTCCTCCCGGAGTTTCTATTTCTTGTGCTTGCGCATTTAGGACTTGTCCTAGGATTAACATAAATCCTATCAAGAGCAAATTTTTCATTTTTTACTATTTGTAATGAGTGGTACTTTAATCCTTCAAAGATCTGATCGGTATGAGAGAATCTACCTGTACTTAAGTATAGGTTTCACGATGAAGTAGATTAGGATAAAGTCATTCTCCTACGCTGTCTGAGTAAAATCCTTCATTAAATATTTAAATACCCTTCCACCATGATCCGGCATTGTGACAGCTTTTGATACCTTCTTGTAAAAACTATTTAAAGGTTCTTACAGAGTCAGTTCAACAAATCAGCTTGTAGTCCCTTATACTCTAAAAATCTCTGTAGACCATGAGGCTCTTATTATCAATATGCTTTTTTCTGTTGGGCAATCTGGTATTAGCTCAAGACGACCCCAACATTGTATTATTGGATACTGATGATACTTGGCGAAAGGAAGCTTTTACTTTCCCGAAACCTTTTGCGCCAGAGGTGGATTTCGAGGGCGTAGCAGATGTCAGATTTACAGATGGCTGGTCTAATCAAGAGAGTCCGTTGTTTTGGTCCTATGCATTTGCTTGGAAGATTGATCTTGACGAGCGATTAAGTG
>CAZFWJ010000120.1:0-5203 GCA_964522505.1 uncultured Saprospiraceae bacterium | reverse complement strand
GTGCACTACCTGATGGTGGTATACTGAGGATAATAGGAACATATGGACCTTCTGAGAAGAATGAGTCGGACTTTGACAACATAGGCTTGTGTAGGGCTGATGCCGTTAAAACGGAGTTCGCTAAGCACATAGGTGCTGACAGGCTTGGAACTGCGGATCAACTCACCGTAGGACAGGGGGCCTTCAAGAATGGCGTTTCTACCGACAGAATCAGATTTGACATTGTTGATGATAGCGCACCCGCTATACCATCGAGCACGCTGATTTACTTCCCGTTCAACTCTACCAACAAATTGGATGACAGCGATGTGGAAGCATACTTAAATAGCGTAGCTGATCAGGTTAAGCAATCTGGAGAGCGTGTAAGACTCGTAGGTCATACCGATAATATCGGAGGATCAGCACCAAATCAAGCATTAGGTTTGAGACGTGCTCAGATCATCAAAGATTATCTAGTAGCACGAGGCGTGAACGGCTCTCAAGTATTGACAAGTTCACGTGGTGAGGATCAGCCTGTTGCTACCAATAGCACCGATGCTGGACGAGCTAAGAACCGTAGAACCGAATTAACAATCATTAATTAAACAAAATTTAAAACGAAGAATATGTTATTATTTATAGATTCGTGCTTAATCCCTTGGTGGTTATTATGGCTATTACTTCCATTACTTGGTCTGCTTTTGGGCTGGTTGCTATGGGGCAAATTCAAGAAAATGGTTGGCGAGCTTCAGGCTGAGGTCAGAAGGTTAAAATCAAGAATCAGCGAATTAGAAGCTGAATTAGAAAAATGTAGAGCCAAGGGAGCCGAACTCAATAGTGCACTAACACTCTGTGAAGGCAGACTTAAGGAAGCTAAGCAAGCCCCTGTAGTTAAGGCATCAGCACCACCACCACCTCCAGCATCTAGTAAGCCATTAGGTATTGCAAGTACTCCGGCTGCAGCACCAGCACCAGCACCAGCGGCTAAAACAAATATGTACGCTGCACTGAAGCCAGACAACTTACAAGTTGTTGAAGGTATCGGACCAAAGATGAATGAAGTGCTTAAGAAGCATGGTGTACACACATGGGCAGAGTTAGGATCATCAAACTTCACTCAACTCAGAGGAATTCTTGACAAGGAGAATCCTAAGAGATATCGTATCATCGATCCTACAACTTGGCCATCACAAGCTAAGCTCGCTAATGATGGCGAATGGGAGAAGTTGATCGCTATGCAAAAACAATTAGATACGGGACGTGCTGGCGTAAGCAATCATGAAACAGACTCTAAGGTTGAGAAAATGCTCATAAAGTTAGGTGTACTCAAAAAATGGAAGCAAGACGATCTGAAAGCAGTTGAAGGAATCGGTCCAAAGATCGAAGGTCTTTTAAAAGCTGGCGGTATCGACACTTGGAGAAAGTTATCTAATACTCAAGTAAGCGTTATTCAGGGAATCTTGAACAATGCAGGTAAGCGCTATAAGCTTGCAGATCCAACCACTTGGCCTAAGCAAGCAGGTATGTGCGCAGATGGCAAATGGGATGAGTTGACTGCTTATCAGGATCAACTCAACGGCGGCAAATAGGAAGTATTAATAATTGAATAATACTGAGGCTGATCTTCATATGGAGATCAGCCTTTTTCATTTTTTAGAACTTGAAAACGGCTTGCTGATAGACTTCTTCATTGATGAACACCAGCATTCTATACTTCCCGTGTGCCACATCACTCATCATGAGTATTGAACTATACCTACCCGCTTGAGCGATTTCAGGTTGCCAAACTTTTACTAGTTTATTCTGTGTATTATATAGCTCAAGAGAGACAACGGACTCATTACTAAGATTGAATTGCACGGTTAATTCTTCTGCATCCCTGTCATAACTACTGATGAGTTGAAAACTGGTATCTATTTCAGAAGAAGCATCAATAGAATTAAGTATTGGAGGATAAAATTCGGAGGCCATTAAGTGTATGCTCGACATAAGTATGACTAGCACGAATATCAATTTGCTCATGTTCATATCTGGGGGGATATGCCCCGAAAGTATAAAGCTGCAATTGCAAGAATTGTACTACTGATATGTATATTAAGTATTTATCTCTGAGAAATATACAATACTCTTGACCTCATCGTATTATGCATCTTACTATTCCTCTTTGACTAGCATTTTAATTTTAAAATGGATCGCAGCATACAATAATGTTACGAATGGACTTAGGTAATTAAAGATGGCGTAGGCAAAATATTCTAATGTCCCTACTCCTAATACTCCTGACTGATAAGCTCCACAAGTATTCCACGGCACGAGGACTGAAGTTACTGTACCTGAATCTTCTAGGGTCCGACTTAAGTTAACAGGAGCAAGTCCTTTATCTTCATAAGCCTTAGAAAACATCTTACCAGGAACTACAATAGCCAAGTATTGATCTGAAGCGGTCAAGTTAAGGGCGAGACAGCTCGCCACTGTAGAGGCAAATAATCCAAAAACAGAAGTTGCTAAACTCAATAGTGCCGCACTAATTCGCTCTAAAGCTCCGATGGCATCCATCACACCTCCAAAGACCATGGCACACATAATCAACCAAATCGTACCAAGCATTCCGCTCATACCTCCAGAAGTAAACAGATCGTTGAGCGTTGCATCCTCAGTGACAACGGCACTATCTACCGTCATAGCATTCATCACACCTTGATAGGCCGACTTAAAAGTAAGTGATTCAGAACCACCTATGTTGGCTACGATATCGGGTTGAAAGATTACGGCAAAAATGCCTCCTAATAATGTGCCTGCCATAAGAGCTACAAGAGGTGGAGCTTTTTTTACGATAAGACCTACTACAATGATAGGCACAATGAACAGCAATGGAGTGATATGAAAAGCCTCCTTGATAGATCCCAACATCTCTGTAGGGTTCGTCTGCCCTGCAGTATCCCGGGTGAGTCCGATAATCGTAAAAATGATCAGCGTTACTATTATGGTAGGCACTGTCGTAAATGCCATATACTTAATGTGATCAAACAATTCTGCACCTGCCATAGCCGGGGCGAGATTAGTAGTGTCAGATAGTGGTGACATCTTATCGCCAAAGTATGCTCCTGACAGAACTGCTCCTGCTACCATACCCAATGGTAATCCAATCGCCTTTCCAATTCCTATTAAGGCTATTCCGACCGTGGCGGAGGTAGTCCACGAGCTACCCGTAGCTATCGAGATAATTGCGCATATCACTACCGTCGCCGGCAGAAAAATCGTCGGGTTAAGGATCTGGAGGCCATAGTAAATCATTGCCGGTATAATACCACTGATTAACCAAGTTCCCGCAAGGGCACCTACCATCAATAGTATTAATATAGCACCAGTAGTGGATTTGAAGTTGTTAGCGACCTCCTCGATCATGGTCTTATATGAAACCTTATTGTTAAAGCCGACTATGGCTGCAATAGAGGCTCCAATGAGGAGGATAAACTGGTTAGAACCACTCAAGGCATCATCGCCATATACATATACATTGTATGCCAAGAGCGCCACAAGAGCTACTATCGGAATCAATGCTTCAAAGATATTTAGATTTCTATTGCTGATGATTTTGGTATCCTCCATGTTGAGATTCTTTCTACTTCCGTTAATGTAGTCATACATGGACGATCAACCAAATCATACCTATCTAAGCTGATCAATTATAGTGACGGAATATATTACAAGCACATCTCATGTTTTACCTTACCTTTGCACTTTTTTTCCAGCGAGGAAATATCGTGTATCATGAAGAAGATTAGAAATGTAGCCATCATTGCCCACGTAGATCATGGCAAGACCACACTTGTAGATAAGATCATTCACTTCTGTGAGCAGGGTCAAGAGAAGATACCTGAAGGAGACCTAATCCTTGACAATAACGATCTTGAGCGTGAACGAGGTATTACCATATTCGCTAAGAATATAAGCGTCAATTACAAAGACTATAAAATAAATCTCATTGATACTCCTGGTCACGCCGACTTTGGTGGTGAGGTGGAACGTGTATTGAACATGGCGGATGGCGTATTACTATTAGTAGATGCATTCGAGGGACCAATGCCTCAAACCAGATATGTAACTCAAAAAGCTTTAGAGCTTGGACTCAAGCCTATAGTTGTCGTGAACAAAGTCGATAAAGAAAACTGCCGACCGGATGAGGTACAAGAAGCAGTATTTGAACTTATGTTCAATCTTGACGCTAGTGAAGAGCAACTGGACTTTGAGACAGTATATGGATCTGCTAAGATGAATTGGATGGGCAGTGATTGGAAAAAACCTGCAGCTGATATCAGTTATTTGCTAGATATGATCTTAGAGCATATCGAGCCACCGGCTGATAATCCAGGGGATCTACAGATGCAAATTACTACCATAGACTTTTCATCATATGTAGGTCGTATAGCTATTGGGAGAGTACATCGTGGCACATTCAGAACTAATGAACCCCTCTCATTGATTGACAGAGATGGTATAGTCAAAAAAATTCGTGCCAAAGAGCTTTTTGTCTTTAGTGGTCTAGGCAAGGTAAAGGCTTCTGAGGTGGTTAATGGTGATCTATGTGCCGTAACTGGAATCGAAGGATTTGAAATCGGAGATACGATATGCCCAGCAGAGTCTCCAGACGCACTTCCAGGAATCCCAATAGATGAGCCTACCATGAGTATGGTATTCACGATCAACAATTCTCCATTCTTCGGAAAAGAGGGAGATTTTGTAACGTCGAGGCATATTAAAGAGCGCTTGGAGAAAGAAACAGAGCGCAATCTCGCTATGCGTATAGAGACTACTGAGTCTCCAGATATATTTAACGTCTATGGACGTGGAATCATGCACCTATCTGTATTGATCGAGACGATGCGTCGAGAGGGCTATGAGCTACAGATCGGCAAGCCGCGAGTTATCATCAAGGAAATAGACGGCGTTAAGAATGAGCCTATAGAGGATCTTACGATTGATCTACCCGAGACCACCGCTGGAAAGGTAATTGAAGCGGTTACTCAACGCAAAGGTGAGTTAAAGGTCATGGAACCCAAGGGGGACTTGACTCATCTAGAGTTTAGCATACCATCAAGAGGATTAATTGGGCTAACCACTACCTTGATGAACCTGACTGCTGGAGAAGCGATAGTAGCCCATAGATTCGAAAAATTCGAACCTTGGAAAGGTGAGATTGCATCAAGAAACAAGGGAGCTCTAA
>CAZFWJ010000119.1:0-5493 GCA_964522505.1 uncultured Saprospiraceae bacterium | reverse complement strand
AAGATCTCAACTTAACATAACGTAAATTATAGGCGTAACTAATTGATAATCAATTTTTTGAATGTTTGGCAAACGTTTGTTATCAGTGTTTGTATAAGATAAAATTTATGTCTAAACGATCGTAATAATGAGACTTGCCGCTCTTGTTATTTATATATGCTATCCCTATCTTACTGTAGTGAAATCAACCTTCTTTCTATTTATGGTACTTTCCATTACATCAATGTCTGCACAGACAGGCTCATGGTATATGGGGCAAGGAATAAGATTAGACTTCGAGGATGGTCAAGTCATTAACTCAGAGTTTAATGAAGAATTGACAATTCACGATTTTTTCGGTTTTCGGGACTTGGGTTCATACATAACCGATGAAAACGGAGAATTGTTAATCTATTCAAATGGTGTCTCTGCATATAATCGAAATTTACAAATATTGCCTAATGGAGACTCCTTAAGTGGTGATGGGAGGATATGTCAAAGCTCACTTATTGTCCCAATCCCCAACAATTCTGATAAGTATTACTTGCTTAGTATAGGTAAGACTTTGAATGTTTATAGAGATCTATCTAACGAACATCTAATTCCTAATCGATTGACATATTCAATCATTGACATGAAGCTTGATTCAGGGAATGGGGATATACCTCGAGATCAAAAAAGTATTTTCTTACAGGAAGGAGCTAATTTCGGAATGTTGTTCATTCAAGGAGAATGCAATTCATCTTGGGTTTTGACTTCTGATAGTCGTGGGATAAATACATATCGTATCACCGATGGGACTATAGATCGTGTGAATACAGGACTGTTTGACGATCGAATAAATCCCTTATCATCCATGCCTGCAATATCATTATTGCGGTCGTCACCGAATGGGCAGTACGTTGCTGCACATATTTTTGATGGGGCCAATTTCCTTAGATTGTTTCACTTTAATAAAATCAATGGGGAGCTTTCAGATATAGGCTATATAACTAATAAGAATTTTGCAGAAAAAAAAAATGGTACAGTTCGGTTCACTTTTGACCATGCATCCAAGTACATAGTCGCTGTGGAAACAGTCCCTAATGATGATTTGTACAGAACTCAAATAGTTAAGTATGAGCTGAATCCTATATCCATTGACGAAATACTTGAATCAAGAACAATAATTGTCGAGGATCATCAAGGCGAAGCTCCTAAACTGTTCTATTTTCCAACAGACTCTACATCAATTATTACTAATAATCGATATGATATCGGTGCGATTTATGATATTGACAGTGAAAACCCAATAGTAGTAGACAGTATAACCTCATTTCCAAATAATCGAAGATTCGGGTTAAGTTTCCCTGAGCGTTCATTTCAAACTATAGATAACACTTTGACACGATTGCCAAATGTATTGGTGGACACTACTTTATGTACTGGGAGTGTTTCGATTAATGCTATCGATTATAATGCTGATGCAATAGTAATAAACCAAGATACGCTTGCCATGATATCATTAGACGCACCGGGGTCTTATGAGATCTCTATGATCACAGAATGCTTTAGTGAAGAAACCACAATTAATATAAGTGCCTGCCAATGTAATATGTACATACCTAACAGCTTTGCACCGAATAGCTTACACGGAAACGATGTATTTACTCCTGTAAGTACCTGTGAGCTGAGAGTTTATTCTTTAGAGATATTTGATCGCTGGGGTGAGAGCGTATATAGTAGCAATAATCCTGCGGAAGGGTGGGAGGGAATCGATGTGAATCCAGGCATCTATATCTATAATTTAACCTACCGATATCAGGGTTCAGATCAACTTAAATTTGATGTAGGAACCCTTACTTTAATCAATTAATTGATGTTTTATAAACCTTGATTTGTGCGTATGTTTACCAGATATAGAACAAGATAAATTATAATAAAACGCTCTCGTGGTCAGTATCTTTTTGGTATAGAATGCTGCATCGACGTTAACATGAATAAAATGAGATTCCGATATATATTATTTGTCATGCTATTATTGAGCATTAGTTGTCAATTTCAAAATACGGACCTAAATCGTCCATTAGCAGTCGGTTTGGATATAGATCAGGTGATTGATGTACAACGTGATGGACGTGTTCTAAGCAATGCATGTGAGTTAATCAATACGACTGATTTGACCGATATTCTCAATATGTCGTCAGAAGATATTTTGACAACCGATAGTACACCACCAGGTGTGGATATAGAAATCAGTTCTTGCTTTTTTCAATGGGAAGACTTCGAAGTTCCTGGAGCTGGAATATTAATCCAAATAATAAGGAATAATGATGAAATAACCTATCCGAATAGAATTGTTCAAAAAATTAGTAATTACAGAAATTCGGGTCAATATCTTGGTGGTGGAAACAAAGCTGAGTTTGTGGATTTCGATAACATAGGTGATGACGGAGTTTATAGTACCACTATAAGCGAATATTGGTGGAGACTCGATAACAAGGTAGCTTTCAATATAACGTTTAATGCTTCTTACTCAGATGAAGAGGAGTATCTCTATGCTCGAAGAATAGCCTACGTTATCACTGATAATTACTTATTGGGTAAGTAGTTTTTAAAATGATGGAAGCAATCGATCTGCAGCTTCGGTTACCACTTCGCAGCGATTTCTTTTGAAGAAGGCTTCAGGCATTCTCAATTTTTTAAAAATTAAAATTTCTGTTGCACCTTTAGTTCTTAAACGTAGTCACATGGGTCGTTCTATTGCTGGGCAAATTTTCATTTTGTTATGTGTACCACTTACGTTTCTTGCCCAAAGCAATAGATGGATAGCATACGACAATAGTAGATCAGTACAGTCAGCTTTAGCGTCTTACAAGGTAGATTTAGGTATCAGGGTTACTGATATTTTTACTGATTTAGATCTATTTCTATTAGAGTTCGATGAACAACTTAGCCAGCAAGATCTCATGGCAATCATTGGACAGAAGTCCGGCAATATTAGTTTGTATCCTGATATCATCGTTCAGCGTCGTCAGACCCCAGATGATCCAGACTTTCCTTCACAATGGGCTTTGCCTCAACTGAATCTACCTGATGTATGGGATATTACTACTGGTGGACAAGCCCCAAATGGTGATGATATTGTCATAGCAGTTTTCGACGATGGATATGACATAGAACATAGAGATTACATTAGTAATATCTGGGTTAATGAAATGGAGATACCGGATAATGGTATCGATGATGACGGTAATGGATTTATAGATGATCACATAGGCTGGAATAGTACATCACAAAATGATGAACATCGAAATGTTTCCCATGGAACTGCTGTAGCGGGTATAATGGGTGCAGTTGGAAATAATAACTCTTTAGTGGCTGGCGTCAACTGGGACGTAAAACTCATGTTGACTAGTGGTGGTACAAATGTTGGTTTTCCGATTAGTGATATTATTGCCGCGTATGAGTATATATATGAACAGCGCAAGGCTTATAACCTATCAAATGGCACACGTGGAGCGTACGTTGTAGTTACTAATTTTTCAGGAGGTGCTTTTGGCTTATTCCCAAGGGATTTCCCTCAGTGGTGTGATATATACGACCTTTTAGGCCAAGTAGGCATTTTAAATATCGCTTCTGCATTTAATCAAAACGTCAATGTAGATGTTGAGGGCGATCTACCTGCATTATGCCCTTCAGAATATCTAGTAATTGTAACCAATACAGATAGACAGGATAACAAGGTACAGAATGCCGCATTTGGAGCCACAAGTGTGGACATGGGTGCGCCTGGAGTCGAAATAGTCACAACAGGGATCAATGGGACTCTTAATTCAAACTTTGGAGGAGCGTCTGCTTCTGGACCGTTTGTTGCCGGAGTGGTCTCATTAATGTACACTGTTATCTGTGATGATGCTTTTCAAATGTCCATTGAAGCACCTCAGGACTTTGTACGAAGGGTTAAGGATATAGTTCTAACCAGTGTTGTCTCTTCGCCTTCGCTCCGAGGAATCACCACAACAGGTGGGCGTATTGATGCATCTTTAGCATTACAACAGGTGAGAGAATCAAAGGAGTTAGGAGACTGCTGTGATATCTCTCTTAGTCAGATAGTTGTTGAGGAAGAATCTTGTCTAAACTCTTCTGATTCGGAATTATCCATATCGATAGACTCTATGGATATAAGGAGCTCAATTAGCTATACACTTAGCAATACTACATTTAGTAGATCAGTTAATGATGGCGTGTTTACATTCTTGCCCGCAGGTGACTATGACCTGAGTATTGCGGCTGACAGAGACCCTACCTGTTCGATCGATACAACACTCAGTCTTTCGCCATCACTCGAGCAATGTAGCTTTGGTGATTTTAGGATAATATCATTAAACCCTAATCCATCTTTAAATGGTGAAGTATTGCTTTCATATCAGTTGGATGAAGCCAAGACTTTTGACATATCTATTTATGATACCTTAGGAAGTTTAATGCTTGAGCGCAGAGTGGCATCGTCTAATCAGGGGACAGGAAATATAAACTTCGAGCTATCAGATCTATCATCAGGATTATATCATGTAGTGATGCGATCAAATGATCGTATAGCATCTGAAAAACTTCTTATAAATAGATAGTACTAAAAATGGTTTGACCAGCCCTTTTTTCTAATGGCGGAAGTCAGTATCTTCCTACTAGAAGCGGCGTTTGGGTTAATCTTTAATAGTTTAATATGAAGCATGGATTTATTATTGCGGTCGTATGTTTTTCTTTGATAGTAATGAGTTGTTCGGACAAATGTGAACATGATGTTTTGACTTGCCTTCAAGAGCAGGGTCAACCCATCCAATCTGATCAAGAGTACATTGATTATTTTAATGCACGAACTAAGTGGAATTGTCTGGACATAGCACGATATCGTTTAAGGTACAAGGTTGTAAATCAAGTGTGTCCTGATACTGAGGCAATTGTAGAAGTTGAAAATGGGGAGATTGTAGCCCAGGAAACTGAGGTTGGTCAATTCTCTTTAGCGGGTGAATGCGATCGAGATAATTACCTTAATTTTTATACTATCGATGACATGTTTGATTTGATTGAGGACGCCGTCGATGAGAGTATAGAAATTGAATTTGTAGATATGAGCTCTGTTTTTCGAGCTGATAGATTAAATAACGAGTATGATGATCTATTCGGGTATCCGGGAGAAATTAGGATAGACTACATACTGGGATATGCAGATGAGGAGATCACAGTTGAGCTATTGAGCTTTGAGATTCTTGATTAGCTCATACCTCGAATCCTAAGTCTGTAGCTATAGAATAAACAATATATCGACGCTCGAGTGTCTCCGGTCTTGATCCTTTTTTTACCTAAAGGTGAGGGAGAGTATTTCTTGGGTGAAGGAGATATATTATTTGTTTAAAACAATAGTCCGAGAGCTATTTCAATGGGAGAGCTTCGATTCACAGGTATTTGTATATAAAACAACCGTTTTCTATACCCCTCACCCACCCAACATAATCCCTATCAATCCAAGTATAA
>CAZFWJ010000118.1:0-5622 GCA_964522505.1 uncultured Saprospiraceae bacterium | reverse complement strand
CAATTCTATTTCTAATCATTATATGCGGCAATTATAATTTCAATTAGTATTATAAGTTCATAATTGGTATGGATATACTCAGTATTTCTGACGAAGCACTTGAACAACTGGAGTTTGATAAGGTCTTGGCATTGCTCAAGTCTTACTGCCGTGGTGAGGCTGGATTTCAGGTGATGTCGGAACGTGGCTTCTTGATGGATCGAGAGCTTCTCATTAACGAGTTGTCTCTCGTAAATCGATATACCGAGCTGATCATCAATAGTGATGACCCAGGATTAGATGAGTATGAGTATATCAACGAGGAGCTCTACTTCCTTCAGAAAGAAGGATATGTACTTGAACTGGAGTCAATCCTCAAGATTAAGCAAGTTCTTAAGAACTACGACGCCTACTACGCCGCCATCAAGAAGGCCAAAAAGCCCATCTATAGACCTTTAATTGAGGCTACAACAATCGATGATTATTCGGACCAACCAATTAAAGAGATCGATCGAGTATTTGATATAGATGGCACTGTAAGACCTAATGCATCGCCCGAGCTTATTAAAATTCAGAAGCGACTAGAAAGTATCAATCGTCAACTCGATTCCCAATTCAATAGCTTGATGAGCCAGTATAAAAATCAGAATGTCTTGGCCGATAGTCAAGAGTCATGGAGAAATGGAAGGCGAGTTTTGGTATTGCCGGTAGAAAACAAACGGAAGATTCCAGGGATCATTCATGATCAGTCTGCATCGGGGAAAACAGTTTTTATCGAGCCGGAAGGTGTGATGCAGATGAACAATGACTTATTCTCATTAGAGAGCGAGCGTCGTGCGGAAATCTACAAGATATTGAAGGGCCTCTCTGCGGAGCTGTCGGTACACAGAACAATGATAGAGCTCTGCTTCTCTAAGCTCAGTGTCATCGATAGCATTAGGGCACGCGCACAGTTATCTCTAAGTGTCGATGGAGTGGTCCCAAAAATTGCCGAGCGCCCAAATCTTCATCTGATCAAAGCACGTCATCCGCTGCTATATCTGCAACTCAAAGATACCGATGAGCATGCTGTAGACTTCGATCTCCACTTACGAGGAAATAATAAGTTGCTCCTAATCAGTGGACCCAATGCAGGTGGTAAATCAGTGACCCTGAAAGCTGTTGGCCTCATTCATCTCATGGCATACTATGGTATATTAGTACCTGCAGATAATGAGACGGAGATTTCTATATTCAGTGGCATATATACAGATATAGGAGATCAGCAGTCGATAGATCAAGGATTGAGTACCTACAGTTCGCACCTTACCAATCTGAAGAATATAGTGACTCAGACGGATGAGAAGTCAATGATACTCCTAGATGAAATTGGCTCTGGTACAGATCCAAAGCTAGGTGGTGCAATTGCTGAGGGCATCTTGAAGTCCATCATCTATAGGAAGACTCACGGCATCGTTACCACTCACTATAGTAGCCTCAAGGTCTTCGCCTATCGCAATCAAGGGATAGTCAATGGAGCTATGCTCTTTGACAAGGAAAATCTCGAGCCAACCTATAAGCTAAAGGTGGGTAAACCTGGGAGCTCCTATGCTTTTGAAGTAGCTAAGAAAATAGGCCTCGATGATCGCATCATACGCTACGCTAGAAAGAAAGTGGGCAAGAAGGAAAATCAAATTGAAGATCTCCTGATCGATTTGCAGGAAGGCAAATCTGTTCTCGACGAGCAATTGGCCTATGTAGCCAATGAAAAAGAACAGCTTGAAAAACTTATCAAGACCTACAAAGACCTCAATGAGGAGTTTCAAGTCAAGCGCAAGAAGCTCCAGATCAAAGCCAAAGAGATCACCTATCAACAGCAGAATAATGAGAATGAGGAGCTCCAGAAGCTCATCAACCACCTCCAGAAAGAGAAGGACCTCGAAAAGGCTCAGCAACTCAAGAACAAAGCTGCCGAAAAAAGAAAAACTAAGTCGCAAGAAATAGTAAAGCTGCGTGAAGAAGTCCGCGAAGAACGAATCATAGATCAAGAGGTCCAAGTAGGCGATTATGCCCGTATGCTTGATAGTGATCTCTCAGGAGAAGTGCTCTCTCTCAATGGAGATAAGGCAGAGGTCTTATTTGGGATGATGAAGATGGTGGTCAATGTAAAAGATATCGCCGTAACTAAGAACCAACTGCAATTCAACCATCATAAGATCAATACCAAGGGAGTTGCCTTTGACAATAACTTCAGCCCTAAGCTGGATATCCGTGGATACAAGATGCTCGATGCTGAGGATACGCTCCAAGAGTTCTTCGACCAAGCACTATTATCCAATGCACATACGCTCGAAGTAGTCCATGGTAAGGGTAGTGGTGCCCTGCGTAGTCTCGTCCTCCGCAAAATGAAGGAGTATTCTGACTTGAAGTCTCATTGGCATCCCGCTGATGAGGCTGGTGGAGATGGAGTGACCTATATTAAGATGTAGTGTTTACCCGATCTTCAATCTCGGCTGAGGTGTGACATCCAGCTCTGCAAACTCTCCTCTGATGTATTTATAGTAGGCAGTTATACCAATCATGGCGGCGTTATCAGTACAGTAAGCCAGGCTGGGAATGTGTAAATTCCAGCCGTATTCGTCAGCTTTTTCTTTTAGTCTCTGACGTAAGGCGCTATTAGCTGATACACCACCTGCAACGGCGATGGTATTGATATCATATTCTACAGATGCTTTTACCACTTTGTCAATGAGTGAATCCACGATTACAGCTTGCACAGAACAGCATATATCAGCTAAGTTGGATTGTATAAAATTCGGATCAATCTTTTTCTGATCTCTGAGGAAGTATAATACGGCTGTCTTAAGGCCGCTATAGCTAAACTCATATCCAGCGAGATTGGGCTTGGTAAAGCTGAATTTGGCAGATCCTGTCTGTGCCAATTTATCGATGATAGGGCCTGCTGGATAGCTTAACCCAAGATACTTGCCGATTTTATCAAAGGCCTCTCCAGCAGCATCATCTCGAGTTTCGCCAAGAATTTCATATTCATCATGATCAGACATGATGATCAGTTGGGTGTGACCACCAGATACTGTCAGGCATAAAAATGGGAACTTGGGCCGTGGCTCCTCGATAAAATGTGCCATGATATGTGCCTCCATATGATTAACAGTGAGCAGTGGTATCTCAAGACTCATAGCGAGAGTCTTGGCAAAAGAACACCCTACCAGCAGGCTTCCCAATAGGCCAGGACCTAGGGTAAATGCTACAGCGGATAGCTGTTGGGCGCTAATCCCAGCTTCTTGAAGAGCTTGATCGACCACAGGAACGATGTTTTCTTCATGTTTTCTCGACGCCCACTCTGGAACTACACCGCCATATTTTTCATGGATTTGCTGTGTGGCGACTATATTTGACTGTAGGGTATTGCCTCTAAAAACAGCCGCACCGGTGTCGTCGCACGACGACTCAATGGCCAATATGTACTGCTCGTTAGCTACGGTGTCGATCTTTTTCAATTAGAGAAGGATATATATTTTGGAAAAATATTAATATTGTGAGCAGTGATGTGCATAAACGGATGATGAATTACGCCAATGGCGATTATTTGAGCATCTTATTGGATATACCGACATTATAATTAACAACAGTAGAATGAAAATCGCATTAAATCTAATTGTTCTCCTTTTGATAGCAGGTCTTGCCTATGCTCTAGTGGGAGGGATCTCAGAGCCTATAAAATTTAAGGACGAGTATACCAAGAGAAAGGATGCCGTCACAGGCAAAATGGAGCAAATCAGAAAAGCTCAGGAGATCTATAGAGAGATCACTGGTGAGTTCGCTGGGTCATTTGATACACTTTCCTATGTATTAACTAATGATTCTATTCCATTCATAAGATTAGAGGCGGATCCAGATGACCCTACGAATGAAGATAAATATATCAGAGTAGTCACTTACTCTTCTGCTATAGATAGTATCAGAGCCATGAAAATCGATCTTGGTGATCTTGCGTCTGTACCATTTAGCAATAATGCAAAGTTCGAAATGCAGTCTGATACGACGACTTATCAGAGTACGCTTGTGCCAGTTATGGAATGTATGACTCGTTACAAAGAATTCATGGGACCATATGCTGATGCTAAGTATTCCAAGTATGATGACCACTATGATCCTAATGCAAGAATCGGATTTGGTAGTCTGTCGTCACCCAATCTTGAAGGTAATTGGAATTAAGAGACCTAGAGTATAAAGCGCCTGGCGCTATTAACAAAAATATATCTTATGAGCTGTCTGCATTGATCGATGCGGACAGTCTTGTTTATGGGGTATTTGATTATAACAGAACCCTGATATGGGCTGGTCGAGGAAGTCTATCGGGAATAGATAGCTTAAAGGAAGAGCTCAGCAAGAATGGAATCACGATACGCAAGGTGAAGGTCGGTATACTCAGTAGCCCTCATACGATCATACCCAATGATGAGTTTAACACAGATACGATCAGAGACATGATAACACATGTCAATCATATCGTGCAACCAGAGCAATATATATACCGCAATGATTATGCAGTAGAACATAAGTTAAGGGTGTTATATGCCGTCAAAAAAGAAGTGGTCAAGAAACTTAATATCTCGTTTGAAAATTGTCAGTTGATCCACGTCAACTTTGCTCAAGTCGAATCTACTGAAACTGCTGAAGGGCAAAATCACATGGTGCGACTTTGTTTTTATGAGTCTAGCTTTTGTATGTCGATCGTGCTTCAAGATCAATTGATCTTATGCAATACGTATCGGCGTCGAGACAGCCAAGATGTACTATACTTTGTAGCATTAGCTTTTGAGAGATTAGGTTTAGACCATAGCTCACAGACGATAGAGGTGGGAGGATTTGTTATGCATAATGATCCTCTTCTTAGGGAACTGAAGAAGTATTTTGGCGGTATAAAGTATGCGACAGGCTACATCAGGTCAAATCTCAAGCAATCAGATGAACACTACCATCTACCGCTATATATGATTTCCAAATGCGCATAATAGGAGGAGATCACAAGGGGCGCATATTAAGACCATCGATGAAGGGATGGCCGACGAGACCTACCACGGATATATCTAAAGAAGGACTCTTCAATATATTGATGAACTCAATCGACTTTGGCGAGACTAAGATGCTCGACCTGTTTGGTGGCACGGGAAATCATAGTTGGGAGTTTTTGTCGAGAGGGTGTGCGGATGTTACTTATGTAGACAAGTATAGGGGCTGTATCCGATTTGTTACAGAGATGCGTGATGAGCTCGATTATGGAGATGAACTGACCATCGTCAATAGTGATGTAAAACGGTTTATTAAGAGCGCCACACAGTCATATGACTACATTTTCGCAGGACCACCATATCCGCTGCGATGGCTGGATCAGATACCAGACTTGATCTTCGAACATCAGTTGTTGAGCGATGATGGACTATTCGTGATGGAGCATAACCCTAATCACAATTTCCAGTCTCATCCACACTATCAGCAGGAGCGTCGCTATGGTGAGACGATATTTGCCTTCTTCGAGTGAATTAAAAAAAGCCATTGAGGTCATCTTCAAGGGCTTTTAATCATGTAGATTTTTCAACATCCCTATACAGGATAGAAAAACTGTTCTGAGACGATCTT
>CAZFWJ010000117.1:0-5623 GCA_964522505.1 uncultured Saprospiraceae bacterium | reverse complement strand
CGTAACTTATTTGATCCAGATAACATGAAGGAGAGAGGTTTTAGTTATGAGAGCATTGGAAGACCTATGAGTTAGTTTAATAGTCAAAAAATGAAATAGTCAAGTAACAAATAATGATTTAATGTCTGGTGGTCCATTGGTTACTAAGTCGTTTAATTTGGCATTATTGGTTAGTTCACTTTGTCAGAAGCTAAGAAATGAAAAGGACTATGTGATAAGTCATCAGCTGTTAAAGTCTGGCATATACATTGGCGCAAATATATCTGAGGCACAGGGTTGTCAATCCCAAAAGGACTTTAGAGCAAAAATATCTATTGCTTACAAAGAGGCTAAAGAAACTGAATATTGGCGTAGAATAATAAAGCATTCAGAGATTTATGGCGGCATAAATATTGAAGATGTTTATAGGCTTTTGACGGAGATATTACGCATGCTCAATGCCACTATGAGAACTACTAAACCAGAAAACCAACAATGAACTATTGCACCATTCCATTAATAATTACTGAACTAATAGGCTAATCAATCAGTGGCTACTTAACTACTAAACTATTACATTAAAATTTATGCGAATACTAATAACAGGTGCGGCGGGATTTTTAGGCTCTCACCTATGTGATAGGATGATTAATGAGGGCCACACAGTCATCGGTATGGATAACTTGATCACGGGCAGTATGGATAACCTATCTCACTTAATGCCGGTAGAGCAGTTTAGCTTTTACCATCATGACGTAACTAAGTTTGTCCATGTGCCAGGTGAGTTAGATGCTATACTTCATTTTGCGTCACCTGCAAGTCCGATAGATTATCTTAAGATGCCTATTCAGACACTCAAAGTTGGCAGCCTTGGAACGCACAATCTATTGGGATTGGCTAAAGCTAAGGGCGCCACATTTATGATCGCCTCGACATCAGAGGTATATGGTGATCCACTTGTACATCCGCAGGACGAGGAGTACTGGGGTAATGTTAATCCAATCGGACCACGAGGTGTTTATGATGAGGCCAAGAGGTTTCAGGAAGCCATGACCATGGCATATCACACTTATCACAATGTCGACATCAGGATCGTAAGAATCTTTAACACCTATGGACCTCGCATGCGAGTAAATGACGGGAGAGCGTTACCAGCTTTTTTCTCGCAAGCTATTGAAGGTAGGGATATAACTGTCTTTGGCGATGGGAGCCAGACAAGATCTTTTTGCTATGTAGATGACCTCGTAGAAGGCATATATAGGTTATTAAAAAGTGATTATGTCTATCCAGTCAACATTGGCAATCCGGTAGAGATCAGCATCAAGCAGGCAGCAGAAGAAATAGTAAGGCTTACTCAGACGACATCAAGTATTGTCTACAAGGACTTGCCCAAAGATGATCCCAAGGTGAGACAACCAAATATCACAAAGGCCAAAGAACTACTTGGCTGGACACCTAAGGTGGATAGAACGGCAGGTTTCGCTAAAACTTATAACTACTTCAAGAGTATTCTTGAAGTATAATAGCCATAGAATTAATCGAAGAGCGATTGAGGGAATTGAATTAAAGCAGATGATAAGATGAGGAAAGTCTCTAAAATAAACTGAAATCTAAGCGAGTCACCTTAGATCAATAAGTAGTGCATATAGCTAAAATAAAATTAGTGCAGTAGGATTTCTAACTACTGCACTAATCTAATTGTTTCGTAAATCAATTAAGACCTTACGCTTTCTTCACCTTAATGCTGCAACCAATAGCTTTGGTAGTAGCTGGAGTTGGGTCTTCACCCTTTTCCATAGCGGTTATTGCGCGCTCTACATACTTAACACCTACTGATGAAGCATCTTGAGGATTATCATCGATAGAGCCGATATATTTTACGACATGCTCAGCATCGAGGATATATACGTGAGGCGTCTTAGTGGCTCCGTACTGCGGATACACAGCTTGCCCAGCGTCAAAAAGATACGGGAACTTAAATCCCTTGTCTCCAGCACGTTTCATCATCGCCTTCTGATCATCACCGGGTTTTACCTCAGGATCGTTAGGGTTGATCGCAATAACAGGATACCCTTGATCAGCATACTTAGCGTGTAGGGCATTAATTCGGTCTTCATACATCACTGCATAAGGACAAGTGTTACATGTGAATATTACGATGAATCCTTTCGCATCTTTATAGTCTGATAGCGATACGAATGTGCCATCGATATTCTTAAGGCTAAAATCAGTAGCCTTGTCGCCAACCTTATATCCTACTGGATCTGGGTTGTTGTTGGCAAATGCAACAGCTGCAAAAAGCGTCACAAGTAAAAGTGTTACAATATTTTTCATGCTTTGAAAATTTATGAATTTTTAAGTTTTTCTATCTGTTCTTCGATCTCATCAACCGAATGAAATTCTCGTTCTGCAAATATGTGGGTATCTCCACGATAAATGTATGTCGCAGGAATTGCACCCGACCATGATGGATCAACCCGATCTATCCAATCATTGGCTTTAGGATCACCCAACATCACGACTCTCGAATTGTAATTCTTCTTCTCGACGAATGGAATAACCCTCGACTCGTACTGATTTTTAAAATCTAAACTCACCAATACTACTTCATACTTGTCTGGGTACTTGGTTTGTAGTTCGTCAAAGTAAGGGAGCTCCTTAATACATGGTGCGCACCAGGTCGCCCAAAAGTTGACCACATGGATCTTATCATCCTGGGATTTCAGTATAGCCTGTTCAAAGTCATCATAAGTATCAAACAGGGTTACTTCGTCAGAGTCGTCAATCATAGACTCGCTCACAACAGCTGTTTCATTATTAATATTTGCTTCGACTGTTTTACTTGGAGTAGTGTTTTGGCAAGCTCCGATGGCAAGACAGAACAGTAAGGTCATAAGTCTCATACACTCAAGAAACGCCAATTCTCTAAATAAGTTACATTCAGAGAAGAGCGTTATCATCTTTTTAACAAGAGACTGGCTGAAGTGCTCCTTGCATTCAGGCAAAGGACTCCCGACCTCTTTCCGAGGGATTTCACGATGCGTTGAGAGGTGAGGACACATTCATCAGAATACCTGATAGTTAAGGCAAAGATCTCCCGATCTCTTGGCGTGATCCCATTCCCGACCTCTTGCTTGAGTTAGAACTCATAATAGCCTATTCTAATTCAACTTATAAGCTAACCCTAATCGACTTAATCGATCTATGAAAGCACTATCCACCTCGATGAGTTTTTTGTCATTGAGGAGATCGATTTTTACATCGTCTATAAGATCTACCACTTGAACTTTAAACTTGTGCTTACCTTCAGTTACATCACACATTTTATTCAGCTCATCTATCATCTTATCATCAATTGACTTGATCGGAATCTGAATGGTTATCGACTTAGTCATAGTCTTGCCAATCGTATCGAGTAGCTTGATATTCTTCACTCTGAAAAAGTAGTTATCCCCATTATATCTCTTTGCATAGATCCCTTCGATAAATAGGATTTCACCCATGCTGACGAGGCTGCCATATTGTTTGTATTGCTCATTGTAGATACCAAACTGCATGTTGCCTTTAAAGTCTTGTAAGGTGAATCTTACATAGCCGAGTCCTTTCTGACTTGTGCCGTGATACACCTCGGTGACCATGCCAGCAATATGCAGTGCCGTGTCTTTGCGATGTACGGCTTCGTCAAGGGTGCAACTCGTGAAATTGGTGAGCTCCATGTGGTAGTCATCCAGCGGATGACCGCTGATATATATCCCAGTGACATCTTTCTCTTTGTTGAGCATGGTCAGTTTATTCCAAGGCTCCGACTGTGGCATTTTTGGATCGGGCAAAATGGTCTCAGTCATATCTCCAAAGAGCGAATTAGCCATGCTGGCTTTTTGATTTTGGAAGGCATTGCCCCACTTAATGGCATGCTCGATCACAGAGTCATATTGATCCGTTGCAGCAAACCACTGCGCTCGATTGGACTCATTAAATTCATCCATAGCACCTCCTTGAGCAAGACTCTCAAAACACTTCTTATTGACCGCTCTGAGACTTAAGCGCTTCGTCATATCAAATATGCTTGTAAATCTGCCATTAACGCGCTCTCTGATCATCTCTTCGACAGGGCCCTCGCCAACACCTTTCAGCGCAGATAATCCAAATCTGATATGGCCATGAGCATTGACGGTAAAGTTGAGGTCACTCTCATTAACATCAGGCCCCAATACTTTAATATTCATCCGCTTAGCTTCTCGCAAGAAGAAGTTGAGCTTGCCGATGTCGTTCTTGTTATGTGTCAGGACCGATGCGATAAACTCGGCAGGGTAGTGCGCTTTAAGGTATGCGGTCTGAAAAGCTACAATCGAATAGGCGGCCGCATGCGATCTGTTAAATCCATACTGGGCAAATTTCTCCATAATGTTGAAGATCTCAGTTGCCTTATCTTCTGACACTCCCTTAGCACCAGAACCCTCGGTAAATATGGCCCGATGCTTTTCCATCTCCTTGAGCTTCTTCTTACCCATCGCCCGTCGGAGCATATCCGCCTTGCCGAGCGTATAATCTGCCATGATCTGAGCAGTCTGCATGATCTGTTCTTGATAGACCATGATGCCATAAGTTGGCTGGAGGATTTCTTCGAGCCACTCGTGAGGATACGTGATCTCCTCGTCCCCATGCTTGCGCCTGATGAAGGAAGGTATGTTGTCCATTGGTCCAGGACGATATAAGGCATTCATGGCGATAAGATCCTCAATATTGGTCGGCTTCAGTTCTCTTAAGAACTTGCGCATCCCTTCAGACTCAAACTGAAATATGCCAATCATATCTCCACGTTGGAACAACTCATAGGTCAGTTCATCGTCGAGAGGGATATCATCGGGATCGATGCGCCTCTCTTCTCCATGACGCTTTACGATATTCTCTATGGCGTCCTTAATAATGGATAAGGTTTTCAATCCAAGGAAGTCCATCTTGAGCATGCCCGCATCCTCAACCACACTGCCATCAAATTGGGTGATGAGTAACTCAGAGTCTTTGGACGTGCTTACTGGAATATACTTGGTGATATCATCGGGAGCGATAATTAACCCTGCAGCGTGAATACCAGTGTTACGTACGGTGCCCTCCACCTTTTGGGCCAGTTGTATAACTTCACCTTCGAGATTCTCCTGTTTACTAGCTTTGAGTAAGTCTTGAATCTTGCTGAAGTCGTCGCCAGGCCAGTCGGACTTCAGTTCTTTTTCGGTCTTACCAAATATCTTTTTCAATTTGGTGCCAGGGCGGGTAGGGATCAGCTTGGCGATACGGTCGGTCTCATTGAGTGGCAAAGATAGCACCCTGCCCACATCACGTACTGAGGACTTGGCCGCCATAGTCCCAAAGGTTATAATCTGTGCCACTTGATTACGCCCATACTTGTCCACAACCCAGTCGATAACCTTTTGCCTACCGTCATCATCGAAGTCGATGTCTATATCGGGCATTGATACCCGCTCTGGATTAAGAAATCGCTCAAATAGTAGGTTGTATTTAATGGGATCGACATTAGTGATCTTAAGGCAGTATGCCACAGCACTTCCAGCGGCAGATCCGCGACCTGGCCCCACCGCCACTCCTAATTCTCTCGCTGCGGCAATGAAGTCTTGCACGATCAGGA
>CAZFWJ010000116.1:0-5631 GCA_964522505.1 uncultured Saprospiraceae bacterium | reverse complement strand
TTCTTACAGATCTCCATACCCAATAATGCATGCGGTAGATCAGAGTCCTCTTCAGAAACCTTACCAATGTCATGAAGTAAACCAGCTCGCTTCGCCATACTGATCTGTTTCTTAGACATTCCTATTTCAGCTGCCATAGCTGCACATAAGTGTGCCGTCTCAATAGAGTGCTTTAATAGATTTTGTCCATACGAGGATCTAAATCTCATTCGGCCTACCATCTTGATTAGATATGGGTGTAAACCATGTATGTCTAGATCTATAACCGTTCGTTCGCCTATCTCTACAATTTGTTCAGTGAGCTGTTTCTTAACCTTATTAACTACTTCCTCGATTTTAGCTGGGTGAATACGACCATCTGCAACCAATCTCTTCAATGAGAGTCGAGTGATCTCTCGACGGATCGGATCAAAGCTAGATATAACTATCGCTTCTGGCGTATCATCTACTACCAGCTCCGCTCCCGTAGCAGCTTCTATAGCGCGAATATTTCTTCCTTCTCTACCGATAATCTGACCCTTGATGTCATCTGAGTCAAGGTTAAATACTGAGACAGTATTTTCGATTGTTACTTCGGCACACATTCTTTGGATGGTCTGAATGATTACTTTCTTGGCTTGTTTGTTAGCCCCTGCCCGTGCCTCTTCCAATATTTCTTTTTCAATGGAAAGAGCTTCAGTAGAAGCCTTTGCCTTAACAGCTTCAACTAATTGCTCACGAGCCTCTGCTTCGCTCATCTTAGATACGACCTCGAGCTCTTTGATAAATTTCTCATTCTGTTTATCGAGATCCTCTTTCTTTTTACTGACAATCTTAAGTTGTTTATCAAGATTCTCTCTGATTGCTTTTACCTCAGTTTCCCTATTCTCAATAGACTCTATTTCAGTCTTGAAGCTCTTCTCTTTGTTTTTGAGATCTGCTTCAAGGGATTTGATTTCCATCTCTCGTTCTTTGAGCGAGACTGTTTTATCAGCTTTGTAAGTTTCGAAGTCTGCCTTAAAGTTGGCGAACTTCTGCTTGGCCTCTTGAATTTTCTTTTGCTTGATAGATTCGTTTTTGCTTTCGGCCTTTGAGACTATTTTATCAGCCTTTGATTCAGCGTCACCAATGAGCCTCTTAGCAGTTAGTTTGGCTTCTTTTAGTGTAAGGTCTGCTTTTTGGTTTGCCTCTTCGAGTTGGGCCACATTCGATTTTTTGGTCGTCATACTTGCAACGACAAACCCAATCGCCAAACCAATTATGCCTATTACTCCTTCCAATACTCCAAAGTCCATAGTATATATATTTTATCAACGGTTTAAGTAATACGTATCCTCCCTATTGGAGCATACTGAACTAACCGACCAGCGATAAGAATTTAGAATTTGTAAACTATAGAAGAGATGGACAAGGGTATTATATCATATAACTACCTAAGTAATGAGAACAAGGCACAATAGCTTTAACTATCGATACAATGCCGAGGTTTTGTACTCGATATTGCTCCTTTATGTTGTTTTATCCTATGGACATCATCCATAGGTTTATTTAATAACTATTCTCTATTCTCCTCTATATCTCCAAACCTCCACTATTCATCTATCCGTTCTTCGCTTCTTCTTAAGCGCTTTCTACGAAGGATATATCCTGATCGTTGTTAGTGTGTTCTTTTACAACGGTAAAATCTCTAAATTAATATTTGTTTGGACTATTAACTGGCAAAATAGAGGATTAACCATCGAGCTACACTTCTAATCCTATACGAAATAGGAGAATATTTAACGCAGTTCTGCACCCAATTGTCGCCTGGTGCTCTCTATGATCTTGTTCATTATTTTATTGATCTCCTTATCACTAAGGCTTTTAGAATGACTGACGAAGGTCATACTTACGGCATACGATTTCTTACCTTCTGATGTCATCTGGTCGTCTCGATAAACATCAAATAAATTGACATCTGTTATGTTGTTCTTGCCTGTTTTCTTGATGATCTTTTCGATATCTTGATAGTTCACTTTTTCATCGACTACTAAAGCGATATCTCTATTAGATTCTGGAAACTTAGAGATGTCTTCAACCTTGATCTTTGCTTTCTTTAGCTTTCGCAAAAGAGACTTGACTGATATCTCTCCATATAAAATATCATTCTTGATTTCTGCAGACTGCTTCAAGCCTTCAGAAACAACTCCAAAACTGGCGATGACATTATCTCCTTGATGATATTGCAAACCTGTAACAAATCGCTCGTCATCAATTGTTCTAACCTGATATTTAGTTAAATCGCAGCTAGATAAGATCTCATTGACAAGTCTTTTTATACTGTATATATCAGATGACTCATTCTCGCCTTGCCAAGCCTTGTTATTAATAATCCCAGTTTGAATCATTGCGAGATACTCCGTTTCCTTGAAGTCATCTGTCTTGTGGTAGGTCTTACCAAATTCAAATAGCTTCAAGTTATTTTGCTGTCTGTTGAAATTATAGCTGACCGTATTGAGCATAGAAAGCAGCATATCGGGTCTCATAATATTGAGATCGATATTGCTCGTATTGTTTACAGACACATTTTCAGTCCCAGCGGATCGTGTTACGGCTTCTGCTTGATTAGCAGTCACTAGACTCAATCCCATAATCTCATGATATCCTTTCCCGATCAATCGTTCACTGAGCTTATCTCTTAGAATCTGGATGTTGACTGGTTCGGCCACTTGTAATGCCGCTTTGATTGTATTACTTACTTCAACACTATTATATCCGTAGATTCTTAGGACCTCCTCAATAACATCAACTTCCCGTGTGACATCTGCTTTATTCGTCGGAATCTTTAAGACATAATTCTCCTCATCAGCAGTAGCAGGCTCAAAATTGAGTGATTCATATATCCCCATGAGTTGCTCATGACTAAAATCGTTCCCGATAAGCCTTGATACTGCCGATCTTCTTACCGGGATTTCTTTCGGCTCAATTTTATCCGGATATATGTCAACAAGGTTGGACGTCACCTTTGCCCCTGCATACTCTTGAAGAAGATAAACTGCTCGTAACAGAGCCTCAACCGTCACATTAGGATCGGAGCCTTTCTCAAAGCACTTGGCAGCATCTGTCCTCAAGTTGTGAAGCGTACTTGTCTTACGTATGCCTTGCGCTTCAAAGTGAGCTGACTCTAAAAATATGTTCGTAGTATCGTCTTTCACCCCACTCTTCAATCCACCAAATACACCTCCTATACACATGCCATTATCTTCACCATCACAGATCATTAGGTCATTAGCAGAGAGTTTTCTTTCTACTTCATCCAATGACTGAAACACGGCTCCAGTCGGCAAGAATTGTACCTTTATGTGGTCACCAATAATATGTCTACGGTCAAATGCATGGAGCGGCTGACCATATTCATGCAATACATAGTTAGTAATATCAACCACGTTATTTATTGGTCGGACGTCGATGGCCTTGAGGCGCTCTTGCATCCAATGTGGAGAGGGTTCAATTTTTATATCTGATAGGCATATTCCAGAATATCGTGGGCAAGCACCGGGTTCTTCTACCGAAACTTTGATATCGTCACCTGAAGGTATCTCATCAAGTCCAATAGTTTCAGGACTTTTCACCTTCGCATTTGCGCCATTCTGGAAGTTGTAGTAGGCACACAAATCCTCAGCAACTCCTATATGATTAGTAGCATCAGATCGATTGGGTGTTAATCCAATGTCATAAACTGTATCCTCTGTAACTTCGAATAATTCAGCCACCGACGATCCAATTACAGCATTCTCCGCCAAAATAATGATTCCATCATGGTTATGGCCTATTCCGATTTCGTCTTCGGCACAGATCATACCTTCTGAGGCTTCACCCCTAATTTTCCCTTTCTTAATTGTGAACGGGTCGCCTTCAAGTGGAAACAACTCAACTCCTACCTGAGCAACAACGACCTTTTGGCCTGCCGCAACATTTGGAGCCCCACATACAATTTGCAAGTCTTCTTCTCCCCCGACATTTACTTTGGTCAGTGATAATTTATCAGCATTAGGGTGCTTAATACACTCTGTTACATGACCAACAATCAGACCTTTAAGTCCTCCTTTTATACTCTCAATGGTATCTTCTCCTTCAACTTCCAATCCCAGATTAGTAAGTATCTCAGATAACTCAGCCGGAGAGTTCTGAATGTCAATGTAATCTTTCAACCAGTTTAAAGAAGTCTTCATATGGAAATATCAGTTGTGGTAAGACTATAATTCAATCTTTTCAGGAGACAAATATAGCTTGAATTGATAGAGATATTATCCAAATTCAAGCTTGGATCAAGACACAATCAATACTGAACTAAGTTTATACCTTTATATGGTCATGCAAGAGAATCAGAAAGCGATTAAGCTCAGCAAAAAAGCACTCAACATCATTCGAACAACAAGTAGGAATAATGTAGAGCTTGTGAACATAGCTGATAATAAAGCCAACATTTTGTTGAGTATCAATGGTATTATGCTGACAGCACTAATTCCAATGTTATTCTCTTATCAAGACATTATTGTAAGAGAGCATCTGTATATTCCATTGATAGTACTGGCGAGTACCTTGTTAATGACGATCATACTGTGTTCAACAGTGCTACGACCTGTAGATCTCAATTCAATAGGAATTGAGAAGCAAGCTGGCATGAAGTATAGCCCCTTTTTCTTTGAAAACTTCCATAACATCGACAGCAATAAGTATATCCCATTTGTCAAGGAATCCCTCAAGGACAAAGATTTACTCATTGAATATATTCTTCAAGATCACTACTTAGTAGGCCGCAATCTCGGCAGAAAATATGTATTGATGAAAAAGGCTTTTCAGACTTTTGTGACAGGGGTTGCTGTTTCAATAGCGCTGACTATAGTCGTCCTAGCCTTCTTTTAGTTTGTTCTTGTCAGCATACTTGTATTGACGCCAAATTGAGCGCAACATCTTGAATATCAAAAAGATAGATGTGATAAAACTGCCGACAGCAAAGAACAAATACTCGTTTCGCAGATAAGCAGAATAAAACTGTTGCTTATTATGGGATAAATGGGTCATAAGAGATTCTAATCCTTGTTGATCTTTAAACTCTATGAATGAGTGAATACCTTCTAACAATGGAAAGAATAATACTGGCGTCATAAAAATGATCAATACTTTACCAACTTTAGAGTCGCTAAGTGGATGTAGATCCCAACGGACTAGCCACCGTATAAATGTGACGGCGACAACAACATATACGAAGTTATAGGCTAGTAGCTCAAACTCAATACCAGCGTTGATAATTGGCAATACTACGAGACCAGCAATAATAACAGCCAATATTATAAAGCCTATCTCAATTTTTATTTTTTGAGCGTTGTTGTACCCCATCATTGTATATAATGGTGAAGATATTGAGGAGTTTTTATGATTGTTTAATTGTAATCATAATATTTATTGAATGGCTGCATACAATATCATTTCTCTGTTCATGAACGATCGATTAACATAGTGGGCAATGTCCGGGATGAGGTTGCATAGCTGATAAGTCGCATGACTTTACGGGCGGGTTGACAAGTCAGTGAACCGCTTCATCTGGCTTACTCTTTTACTGTATGCTGCAATCGGTATTACTACAAACAAAAAAGTCCTTGTGTAATGCAC
>CAZFWJ010000115.1:0-5685 GCA_964522505.1 uncultured Saprospiraceae bacterium | reverse complement strand
GATACGTTAAAATTCCCCTCACCATATTCTCCTAAGGTTACTGATCCATTAGTGCCATTAAGTGCTAGAATACTGTCTAAAACAGATGATCTTATCTTAACGTCTTCGGCAGAATTGATCATAATTATATCTTGACCGTCTTGTTGTATAGCTACCTCATCTCCATCCAAGTTGACGAAAGTAGCATCCACATCAAATGTGTCAATATCATTGTAGTTAAGACTGTTGTTATCGCCAGTTACAATTCTATCCTCATCAAGAGTACCATCTGCTAGATAGAACGTATTGCCCTCAATTATTGGACTCAGGTCAACGGAGATTCTATTTTCAGTGCCGAGTCGATCTGCAATATTCTCTACAAACTCTAATATAGAATCTCCAATAACATTGATCTCATCGATGTACTCGTTTCCAGTTATTGTATCGTTGTCAGAATTGTTGGACATGTTGATCAATGTCCGTATAGTGCTTATTGAATCAGCTACGGCAATATCTGTAGCGAATATCGAATCTAAGGCAAATAGATTTATCGTTCCAAACGTATCTACACCATTGGTTACCGAGAGATCTGCAGTAATACTGTCTTCAATTACTAAGGATAAGTTCATGGGGACCTCCAGAACCTCTCCATTAACTGAAGGCGCCAAGAAGTAATTATTTCCATTCCCATTGCTGGCTTGGTCTCCTGCTCCAAAGGTGAAGTTTTCTAATCCATAACCAAATAGCTTGAGCATCAATGGATCTGCTGTACTACTTGTAGGATTAGATGTTCGCCCGAAGAATAGACTGTCGGTAACAATTAAAAACTCATTAACTCCTTCTCTCTGTACCTCCCACCATCTATCTGTAGCTATTTCTAATGGATTATCCCCGATCTTAACCTGTGCGCTTAATGTAAAGCCTAAGGTGACAAAAAGACCAGTTATAACAACCAGTTTTGAAAGATTCATTGTATTTGGGTTTAATAAACTATGCAATACGTTGTAATAAATAGGTACACTATTTATCAATTCAGACAGGTGGTAGAATTCAGTTGACATGGCTGAGACAGCCAAATGCATTGCAAGTATAATTAAAATTATTATATATATAAAATTTATATATGTGAAAATTTTAACGTTTAAGGCGTTTAGGATCAGGGTTTAATGTTAGTCGTATTGATAGAGTTGATAGTTCTCTACTATTTTGATGAGCTTTTCTGCATAAGTTGGATCTGTAGCATAGCCAGATCGCTGTAATCCTCTTGCCCAGGCTTTATAGTCGTTGCCACAACTCTTGACAAGGCCTCCATAGTTGATGCTGTTGACGATGAAGTTAGAATGGTCAACATATGAATCAACAGGTGTATCGTAAGCTCTGAAGCAAGAGTTAATTAGATCTCCGTCAGCGTTATAATCGTCATCCTTATGGAAATATGTGTTCCCTTGCCAGTATGATTTACACTTTATCCCAAAGTGATTATTGGACTCTAAACTAAGATGGGATGCGCCAGCATTGCTCTCATGAAGGGCCTGCGCTAACTTAATGCTTGCAGGGATCCCAGTTCGGTTCATCTCGGCAATTGCTACTGGGCTATATTTTTTGACATAGTCCATCTTAATATCATCACTATTTGAAAAAAGTAGCGTTATAACAAACAAAACAATCATCACAGGTTATACATTGGGTATTAGTTAGAGACCGAAAATCATGCCAAGCCTATTCTCTCGACTTACCATTAAATATTTCATCAAGTACTAATGCTCAATAGACTGATCGGTAGATATACCCATGACCTTGAGGGTCCGTTGCTAATAGTAATGTCGGCGATGCACGGTAATGAGCCTGCTGGGGTAAAAGCCCTTGAGTATCTATTTAAGATGCTGGAAGTAGAGCCAATTACCAACCATAACTTTCAATTCAGAGGTGAAATTCTTGGGTTGATTGGGAATCTGAAAGCCTATGAACTAAACAAGCGATTTATCGATCATGATCTCAATAGAATCTGGACAGAATCCCCAAAAACGTTGAGTGGACAGATCCATGAAATAACCGAAAAGCATGAAATCATCGAATTAATCAATGACAAGCTTACATCCTCTAATCATCGTGATGTAATCCTACTTGACCTTCATACCACCTCGTCTGATGGTGGTATATTTTCAATTCCAGGGCCAGGACATAAATCCCTTGACATCTCTAAGAGTCTCAACGCCCCTGTTATCCTCAATATGATGAACAACATCAAGGGCACTATCATGGAGTATTTTAACCCCGACTATGACAGGCGAGCTATTCACTCTCTCACTTTCGAATCTGGTAGACACCTAGATCCGTTGAGTGTAAATAGGGCGATAGCAGCAATGATCAACTGTATGAAACATCTCAATATGGTCGATAGTACAGATGTCGAAAGCATACATGACGACATTCTCAAGCAGTATTCGCAGGGCTTACCTAAGGTATCAAGGCTGATATATAGACACCCTATAAAATATGGAGATGCCTATGAAACGCTTGAAGGTTTCCTAAACTTTAAGTCCATTGAAAAAGGGGATCCTCTAGCAGAACATAACGGAGTGACTATAACAGCTCCTCAAACTGGTAGGATACTCATGCCGCTCTATCAAAAACAGGGAGCTGAGGGTTTCTATATTATTGAAGATGTAGAAGAGTAGCTTCGTCAGATCACGATTTCAAGAATTCGTTCCTCTTTTATGAAGGGCTCATGGCAGGAAAGATTCATGTAATCAATGACAGAATCTACATTGCCTTCATCGCAATGTTCTGACATCCCCTTGAATAGAGTCATACCAATTAATTCAGACCCGAGCACTTCAACTTTATACTCTTCGGACATCTCAACAACTAAGTCATAAAAGTCTTTCATAGTCATTTTATTTATGTTATATAGATTCGCAGAGATCTGAACACAACCATATTCCTCAGTGAGCCAACCCAATACTCTGACATCATGTAACCGTGCTTCGTGCATTCTTAATTTGCGAATATCCTTGGCAATGTCTTTGGCTATCCCTAGATCATCTGTGTTGAGGCTGACATTGTAGGCTACCATATAATCCCGAACCGTCCAACTACTCAGCCCTAACTTAGGATGGCTATTGTTTGGTCCATAGTCCGCTGAAAGTTCACCTTGCCGTAATCTCCGATTCGCTTGATCTGGTCCTCCTCGCCTGATATCACTAAGATGCTGTTGCTTTGGTTGGCTGGCTATGTCCCCATAGTAGATAATGGGCACTTCATATGTCCCTGCAACTTCTGTAGCCCACTGATCCACCCATGCCTTCAGAGCATCTTTGTCAATACCCCTGATAGGAATGAACGGTACAACATCAACGATGCCTGCAGAGGGATGATTCCCACTATAGTTCATAATATCCTGTTCTAGAGAACACCGATGATAAATGATTTCTAGTATGGAGCCCATTTCCGTAATAGGAGATATGATAGTTAAAACCGTTCTCTGAGCGTCTTCTCCTCTATCAACATGGATAACCTTTGAGTTATACACGTTAATCTCTGAAACCAATCTGCCGATAAAGTCGTTTTGTCGGCTGTGATTAATATTGACCACACATTCTATGAGTGGCGGACGGTCTGCCATAACTATTTTTGATTTAAGACATTAGATTATGTAGTTTGTACGTCGAATGTAAATTTAATTGGAAAAGATATTTTCATTGTTGGTGTTCTTCTTTGCTGGCCAATGTCTTTTGGCACAGATGGTGACTGTTTCTCCTGAGATCAATCTGCGATCTGACAGGGCATATTATCTATTAGGCCAGGTCGATGAATCCATTCTGCTGTTTAGGGACCAAGGGGACAAGAAGATCCTAGACATCTTTGAAGAAAATCTCGTGCTTAGCAGTGAGAGAAATGTGGACCTGCTCAGTGATCGAGCACTTGTGTATGACGCCATTAACACCGATACAGCCTTTTCCGTATTCTACGGATTCAGAGATGAAGATGAAGTAGTTGTCCAGATGGATGTGTTTAATGCGACAGCTAATAGAGTAGATAGCGTCGAGATCTTTCGCGACCAAAGATCAATTAAGGCGCTCCAATATGAAACCATAATTTCAGAAAACAAAAACATAATAGCGCTCTATAATATCACAGAAAAGGATCTAATGACGATCTTGGTGTTTGATATTAGGCGGAAAAAAACCTTGCTCAACAGCAAATATCAATTAGTTGATCTCAACTTATATGAAGACATTAAGCAAATAGAAGTCTCTGATCAAGGAGATGTCGTAATCCTCTATGAACGAAACAATAACAGAAGCGCCAAGGACAATCACTTCGCCCGGTTTATTCGGTTTTTAGCCAATGGCACAGAAACTGAAGAGATCAACCTGCCACTCAGGGATATAATTACTTCGGACTTATTCTTTAAGATTGATAATAAAAATCGCCGCTTAGCAGTAACTGGTCTTTACGACGAAAAGAGTCGTGATCAAAGTACTGGATATGTTTGGATTAATGGCAGCATAGACAATTGGCAGGATGAACAAATCTACCTCATTCCATTTGAAGATGTCGTGTTCTTCGAAGTTTATGGAAATAATAAGAATAAAAAATTGCGCAATTTTCAGGTGAGTTCCATGCTACTAAAGGCTGACGGTTCTCCGATATTAGTTTTTGAACACGCAAGAAATCTGGTCAGACAAAATGGAGGAGTATCAACCTTTAATAATTCCAACACCTTCAGAGGGCGACAACAAGGATTTAACTCTGTAGGATGGAGCGATCACTATCGTGAAGACCTCGTAGTTATCTCTTTGGACCAAAATCTCGAACTCGATTGGTATCATGTGTTCTACAAAAAGCAGTTTTCTCAAAATGACAATGCACTTTTCTCTTCCTACTTTACATTCATGACGCCGAGCCGTGTCAGACTTATCTATAATGACGAGATTAAGACCAATAGCACCGTGAGCGAATATATTTTTGATGGTGCAGGCAATTACAAGCGAAACAGCTTGCTCAGTACGGAGTACCAGAATTTGAGGTTAATCTTCCAATATGCTATACAGATCAACAACAGTTCCTTGATTGTGCCAAGTCAACGCAATTCTGCTTTAAGCCTAGTTAAAGTGGACTATTCTCAATAGTTAGATATATCAAGAGTTTTACATCCAAGAATTACGAACTTTCTATTTGCATTTGCTTTAGTTCAAATAGGTCCGATAACGTATTTTTAGAAAGACAAGGCAGCAGAAAGATCCACTAACAGATGAGTTTTCTAGTAAAAAACACCGCCCAGGTTTTGCTTCTGGCAGAGCAAAATCTCAAGAATTATCGAGACATAGTTAACTATGCATTTCATAAAGCAGGATATGGTATTACCTATGATCAGTGGCTCGTGCTATCAGCTATTTCTCAAAAACAAGGACTTACTCAAATTGTAATTGCTGAATTTACCAATAAAGAACCCGCCTCAATATCACGCATCCTAAAACTACTGGATAAGAAGGAGTTGGTTGAAAAGCTGCCTGATAAGAAGAACAAACGAGCCAAAAGAATCTACCTCTCTCCCGCAGGAGACGATATCCAAAAAAAGGCAACTAAGACTTATAACTCCCTGGCCAAAGAAGGCTTCAACGGGGTCTATGAGCAAGAGATCAATCTATTCGTCAGGATTCTCGAAAAGCTCAAAGGAAACTTTGAAAAGATGAGTGAGAA
>CAZFWJ010000114.1:0-5697 GCA_964522505.1 uncultured Saprospiraceae bacterium | reverse complement strand
ATTATGATTCCTATGTTACGCATTAGGGAAAAGTTGGTTTAGTTATGAAAAGAACTTAAATATATTAATTTATAAATACATAGGGGTTCTATAGTACAATACTCACAAAAGCCCTACTTTCTGACTGCAATCATGATAAAAAGTAACCAATCTGCATGCTGTAGCTATAAATCAACCAAATAATGTATTTCTCCATACGCGAAATAACCATAGTAAGACTTTTAGTTCCATTTATAATTGGAGTTGTAATTGGAGATAATATTCAGTGTTCAGAATACATAATTAGAATTTGTTTAATAGCGGTCCTCATATATGTTAGCTCCTCCTTCATAAAACCTAGTGTCCGCCTCATCGTACAGAATCTGATGATTTGCAATCTTTTTCTATTGGCAGGGATTTTTACAGTGAATTCTCGGGGTCAACCGCCGAAAATCAGTAATGCATATTTGGACAATCCTGTCTATTCTACCATAGTTTTAAGAGATTTTCCTAAAACGCGCAATAGTCACATCATTCGTGGTGAAGTGTTTGCGATTGATGAATCTGTCCTGTCTAAACCTTTGAGTCTTGAGATCTATTCTCGGGATAGTACATTCGCAGCGTTACGCCCACTGGATACGATATTAGTCCAGACAACGATCAAAAGTATTCCTGCGCCGTCAGACCCTTATGCATTTAATTATGGGCGCTATCTAAGTCATAAGAGGATCTATTATCAAGCTTGGGCCGGTTCTGTGATCACACGTCAGGCAGTTATGGAGTATACGGGTCTGGCATCTATACGTTTTGGCTTACGCTACGATATCATCCAGACCATAAAGGATAGATTTAGTGAGGAAGCAGCGAGTATATTAAGTGCGCTTTTAGTGGGATTTCGATATGATATTGATGCAGATTTACAGAAACAATTTGCTAATAGTGGGGCGATTCATGTATTGGCGGTTTCGGGGCTTCATGTCGGTATTGTAGTTGGATTACTGAAGTTAATCTTTCTTCGATTGCCACGGAGACCCTGGGTTTCTGTAGTAGAATCAATAACCTTAGTTGTCGGGCTCACGCTTTATGCATTGCTCACTGGATTATCGGTGCCTGTCATTAGAGCTTCTTCTATTGTCATCTTGATCCTATTGAGTCGTAAGCTGCCTTTTCATGTGAACTCTTTTAATGCTCTGGCCGCCGTAGCTTTTTTAATCGCCGTTATTGATCCTTATCAGATATATCAATTAGGCTATCAAATGTCCTTCGCTGCGGTAGCGGGCATCTTGCTATACTATCAACGGATTCATAAGTTACTCTACTTTAAAAATTGTGTGCTCAGATATATCTGGTCATTATGTGCGGTGAGTCTATCTGCACAAGTATTTATAATACCGCTGAGCTTGTACTATTTCCATCAGTTTCCGACTTATTTTCTCTTCAGTAGTATCGTTGCCATCGGATGTGCAGCGGCTGTCATTGTTGTCGGTATTCCCCTATTACTACTCGGATATGTCAATGAAATTTTCTTAGAGGGGCTAGCCGTGTTGAATATCCCTGCCTATCTCATGGTACATTCGACTGCTTTTTTCGATCAGTTATATGGCTCTGTACTTAAGGTTATATGGTACGAACCTCAGCATGTGGCCTTGTTGTTCATGGCAATTATCAGCCTGACTATCTATATCAGAATCAGGCAAATAACTTGGTTGCGCCTCTGTCTTGGTTCTCTCATGAGCTTTGGCTTAATGTGCACCTATAACCTGTCTAAGCAAAAACAACAGGTCGCTTTTTCTTCTTATGAAGCGGATGAAAGAATTGTGGATATCATTATCGGAGAGACTGTATATGAACTCGGCGGGTTGACTCATTCGGCGAATAAAAAGCTGTTCATTACCCAAAATTTTAGGCATGCGAAGGGTGTGAAAAAGGTCATGTCAGCAGAAGATTTGCGCTATCACATTAAAGTTCTGAACTATGACGATCAATGAGCTGAAAGAATGGTTTGGGCTGAATCCCGTTGAACGCCGGGGCTCATTCATTTTTATTTTGGGGCTTTTTGTAGTGGGAGTAGGCTTCTCAATATCTAGTTTATATCATACAGATCCCTCACAAGTCCGATTGTCAAAGACTCAGATCCAATATATAGATAGCATGATTAATGCTCAAACTGTCATGGATCATGAATTAGCGGTTCAGACAAGAACGCTGCGACTTAAGTCTTATGATCCTAACACCATAACCTCCGAAGAGCTCTTAGAAATGGGCATTCCTAAAAGAACCGCTACTATATGGATTAACTATATAGCCAAAGGAGGAAGATTTTATAAGCCTGAGGATATCAACAATATCTATAGCCTCGAAAATGACATTTATGAAGCCTTGTTGCCATATACCCAGGTTGCAGGCCCGAAAAGGAAACCCAGGAATTATGCTCCAAGAGTGCCAAAAAAGACATACCAACGGCCAAAAGAGCTATTCACCTTTGATCCTAATACCATATCAAAAGACGCTGTCTATAACCTTAACATACCGGCGCAACTAGCTGCAAGTATTCTGGGATATCGCAAAGCAGGTGGAATATTTCGCACTGTCGAAAAACTGAAGGACTCGCCGGGGATTAATGATAGTATCTATGCCGAGATAGCGCCATATATACAGATCGATTCGATTTATCAGATCAATAAGAAAGATAAGCTCAAAACTTTTGTTGCAACTAAAAAGCCAATTGCTTCCATAAATTTGAATTCAGCTGATTCTATAGAACTCAGGCAAATCAGGGGCATTGGTGCATTCCGAGCAAAAATCTTGATAGAGAGAAGAGAACAAATAGGGGGGTACTATAGTCTGGATCAGCTCTATGACGACCTCTATTCTATAGATAGTGCTGACGTACAGCAGATAAAACCATATCTCTATGTTGACGAATCATATAAGCGCATTGATCTTCAATCTATAGAAATCTGGAAATTGCAGCGACACCATTATTTTGACAAAAATATGGCAACCACTGCAGTCAACTACTTTAAGCATAGAGATCAAAGAACTAAGCTCGACGATTTCATTGATAGTAGCCCATTGTCACGAGAAAAATGGGAAAAAGTGAAGCCATATCTCACTTTGGATGAATGACAAGCCTATATTATCAACATCTCGTTACGCACTTCCTTAATTTGATTGTTGGTTTAACAGTTAAAGGCCCTATGGACTTGATTTTTCTTCTAATCTGGCCCAAAACAATCATTCCATTTGAATTCTGAGAATGAAGTGAGATATTTGAGGCGGATCAGCGAAACAATCATATTCTGCTGCGCTTATTACAGTCATAAACACCACGGTACACATTGCGAAATCTCCTACAGATTAATAAGTTTTTTTGGAAGTACAAATGGCGCTTGCTCTTTGGAGCACTATTCGTTGTCATCCAAAACTTCTTTAGACTGCTTGTACCACCTCAGTTTGGCAAGGCTCTTGATGTGGCGTCGCAGTGTCTTGATGAATATAGACACGCTCCCAATGAGGAAGAACAACAAGTCATACTTGATTATATCTCTATAAATCTGATGGAACATGGGCTCCTTGTAATAGGTTTTGCGCTGACTATGGGATTCTTCATGTATATGATGCGCAAGACGATTATTGTAGTGTCTCGACTGATCGAGTATGACCTACGCAAGATGATTTTTGCACATTACGAGGCTCTCGATACTTCGTTTTATACTCGTAACTCGACAGGTGACATGATGTCTCGGATTTCTGAAGATGTCTCTAAGGTGAGGATGTATCTGGGTCCGGGATTACTGTATTGCATCAACTTAGTGACGCTATTTTTATTGGCTGTCTTTTATATGTATAGCGTCAGTCCTAAACTGACATTTTATGCCTTACTTCCGCTGCCAGTTTTATCCATATCGATATATATAGTGAGTAGCTATATACATAAGAGAAGTGAAATCATTCAGCGCCAACTCGCTAAGCTCACTACTATAGCCCAGGAAGTATATTCTGGTATTCGGGTAGTGAAGTCTTATGTCAAAGAGCCACAATTCGTATCGTATTTTTCACGTGAGAGCGAGGCGTACAAGGAGAATTCCATGAGCCTGGCTAGGGTCAATGCATTGTTTTATCCATTGATGTTGCTGCTTGTATCCACCAGTATACTATTGGTCGTAATAGTCGGGGGTCATGAAGTGGCTAAGGGCAATATCACTTATGGCAATATCGCAGAGTTTATCATCTATGTCAATATGCTAACTTGGCCGTTCACTGCGGTAGGTTGGATTGTGTCGATCGTTCAACAGGCAGAGGCATCACAAGGACGGATCAATGAGTTTATAAATACTCAACCCACTATCACTAACTCCAGCAATGAGGTGTTAGACCTGAGAGGACATGTTAGGTTTGACGAGGTAAGCTTTACTTATATGGATTCAGGCACGGTAGCATTGGATAAGGTGAGCTTTGAGATTCAGAAAGGAGAGAAGTTAGGAATCATAGGAAAAACGGCCTCTGGTAAATCTACAATTGCCAGCTTATTGCTTAGAATGTATGATGTCGAGTCGGGACAGATCTTGCTCGACGGTCAGAATATATCCGAATTGAATCTGCATCAACTGAGAGAGAAGATAGGTTATGTTCCTCAAGACGCTTTTCTATTTAGTGATAGCATTGAGCGTAATATAGCCTTTGGAAAGGCTGATGCATCATTAAAAGATATCAAAGCGATCACGAGAAATGCGGCTATTTATGATGATATCGAGCGCTTGCCAGAGCAATTTGAAACGATGGTGGGTGAACGAGGAGTAACTTTATCTGGAGGTCAAAAGCAACGTATTTCTTTGGCAAGAGCGCTGATCAAAGAACCAGAAATCATCATCCTCGATGATTGTCTCAGCGCTGTTGACACAACTACTGAGCAGACTATACTGTCCTATCTCAGTGGTGCGCTCAGTGATAAGACTGCTATAATCATTACTCATCGAATATATCGTCATCTTACTTTTGACAAGGTAATAGTCTTAGACGAAGGCAGAATAGTTGAGCAAGGTACACCCGCCGATCTGATGGCCGCTAAAGGTTACTATTATGAGATTTTAACAAAGCAGCTTGATGAAGAAAAAGCAGTAGAGTACCGTTAACTTCGGCAAGTTTGTTATTTTTAATCAAGTGGCAACACTATCATAACATTACGAACATAAAATTAATTTGACCGTGGAGAATGAATTTGGACAAGGTCAGGACAGTGTCTATTCCAATAAGGTGAGAGCTGGGAAGAGGCGAACTTACTTCTTCGATGTGAAGCAGACTCGCGGTGATGATTATTACATCACGCTTACGGAGAGTACCAGGAAGTTTAATGGAAATGGATTTACACGGCACAAGATTTTTCTATACAAGGAAGATTTTAACCGATTTTTAGAGGGTCTTCAAGATGCCGTCAGTCACGTTAAGACAGACCTTATGCCCGACTATGATTACGAGCAATTCGATCGCAGACAAGAGGAGTGGGAGAAGCAAAAGGCTCTTGAGGCAACCGGGGAGGCAGTAGAAGAAACAACATCTGAAACGACAACATCTGAAACGACCACAGCAGAACCTACCGATACTCCTGCGGAAGAAAATCCCGTTGACAACGAGGATGACATGACCTGGTAGACACTGGAGAATTGTCTAGGGTCAAGAAGAATTAAGGAAATAGAACTGTAAAGATTTTTAAGGAAT
>CAZFWJ010000113.1:0-5798 GCA_964522505.1 uncultured Saprospiraceae bacterium | reverse complement strand
CGCCCCCAATCATTATCTACGATCTTGGAGAGCTTTACCTCACTACCGTAGCGCTTTGGGAGATCGAGAGCCTTGATGACTTGCCAGAAGCTATCGAGATCGTCCGCTTCTAAGAACAACATGGAGTTATTGACCCAATCCTTGACATAGTAATCTTGTAGATAGAAGCCGATCTCATCGGCTATTTTGATATAGCACATATTAGAGGAGATATCCGATACCTCGAATCCCAGTTCATGATAGAATTGTTTGGATTGCTCATAATTAGATGCGCCTATGAATGATCGGATGGATCTTATAGCGCTCATGCGATCGATTTATTGAGCTCTTGGCCCAGAGCAACAGTATCTCGAGCTAGCTCATCAAAGTCACTAAGCACACTCCTATGATTAGCGATTGCCACTCGGATACAGTAGCGACCTCGGAGCGTAGTATAAGAGGGGATGGCAAGGCCTCGCTCGTGGAGCTCTGCCAAGATTTCTTTATTCAAGGCATTCAGCTCAGCCTCTGGCATGCCACCAGGATTATATCGGTAGCAGACGATATCCAGACCGACTGGCGCCATCAGTTCTAAGGAGTCGTGACTTTCAATAAGTTGAGCTAAGTAGCCTGCTTGATGTACGTTTTGTGTGATGAGTCGGCCATACTTGTCGAGCCCTTGTTCTTTTATAGACATCCAAACCTTCAAGGAATTCATGCGCCGGGTGAGTTGTAGGCCGTACTCGCTATACCAGTTCTTGCCTGATGCCAAACCACGCTTATTTTCCATGAGGTATTCGGCAGATACAACGAAGCTATCTCTGTGCTGCTTGCGATCTCGTACGAGAACGCATCCGGCCTCAAATGGGATATGCATCCACTTGTGCAAGTCCAATGCCACAGAGTTAGAGCGCTCTATCCCTGATAATTGAGGTTTTACAATATCTGACAACATCGCAATAGCACCGATGGCTCCATCGATATGGAACCACATATCATGTTGCTCGCAGATGTCAGCTATGGCATGTAGATCATCTATGGCGCCAGTGTTAACCGTGCCGGCACTGCCGATCACGCATATCGGATGATAGCCAGCAGCTATATCCGCTTCTATTGCACTTCTGAGAGCTTCGAGATTTATTGTATAGTTCTCTTCTACGGGTATTTTGACGAGATTGTTTTCGCCAATACCCAGCATCTGTATTGCTTTAAAATTGCAATTATGTACTTCAGTTGAGGCGTATACTCTTAGTTTTTGAGGCGCAGTTTGGAGGCCTTCGGCTCTGATATCAAATCCTGCTTTGCTATTGCGCGCTACAGTCAGTCCAACAAAATTAGCCATGGAGCCACCACTCGTTAAGAGGCCACTTCCTGAGCTGGGGTAGCCGACGATCTTAATCATCCAATCAATTACTTGGTCTTCAAGATATTGACCAATATGATTTCCAGCGCCAGCATTGGTATTGACGAGGCCAGTGAGAAATTCTGCCATCATACCCATGAGCGAGCCATTGCCCATATACCACGCCCAAAACTTGGGATGTACAGTACCCATCGGGTAGGGTAGCACCTTCTCCTTGAACTCTTGATATACTGTCGAGGCTCCAAGCCCGGCTCTAGGTGGCGCAGCGGCGAAGTCATGTTTCAGGTCATCTGGAACTGGTGTCCATGGGCGATTGTCCCGCAGTGTCTTGACATGATCAATACTGTCGTCGATCATCTGATGCATGAGTGCTCTGATGGAATCCCAATTTTCTGGGTCCAGTGTTTCCTCGTGGGTTGTGCCTTGTGGCAACATAATATGTGATTTAGGTGATTGCTATGCTGTTATGAGCTCTTCCTTCTTATCCATTCCATTGAAGAAATCACTTTCGTCTGAGCTGGACACTTTCAGTCCTCCTCTGTCTTCTCTGAGTGTCCGAGAGAACAATGACAAGTCTCCATCCGTAAGGAATTGCCAAGTGAGCTTAGACCAAGACGTATGATAGTGCAAGGTGTTGTAATACTCAGGAGCAATCTCTCTGATCTTGGGCAGGTTATTCCAAGGCACATAAGAGAAGTCATGATGCTCATTATGATAGCCTACATTAAAGGCCAATGTGTTAAGCGGTCCATAGTAGCTGTAGGTCTCCTGTGGTGCTTTTACCAGATAATGTTCTTGTATCCATCGCCCACCTAAGGGGTGAAGTCCAACAGAAAAGAAAAACGACAAGGTCAAATAGAGTAGGGATGTCCAGCCAAAGAAGTAAACCAATGCCGCATCAAATGCAAGCACGGTAATCAGGTTAACCCATATCCAAATATTGCTAAACTGTATCTCTTTTAGACGTGGTGGTCTAAGGGCTTGAAACAATGGGAAAAACAACAACCATAGCGACTTGCCTATAAATGAGTTACCGATCATCTTGGCCTCCCATTCACTTGCGAGGTCAGCGTCGAGGTCATAGTGCCCTTGAAAGGCATGATGCTTCAAATGATACTTTCTAAAGCCTACAGAACTCGGAAATGCATTGGGTAGATCACAAAGAATACCCGCCCAAAGATTGGCCACTCTGCTCTTAAATACCATGTTATGTGTACACTCGTGGATCAGCACAAATAGGGCATGATTGGCAAATGCTCCAATACACCATGCAGCTATCGCCACAAAGTACCATGCCACATCTTTAAGCAGAATCGATAGGGCAATCTGCGCTCCAACTATAGCAAAAATGTAAAATATCGTATTGACATTCCGTCCCATCAGGTCCTTTATCTGAGGATACTTTTTAAGTATTTCTTTTGTTCTTGCGATGTGAGGTTCAGCCGAATGGCTACGATTATAGTCGCTTGTGAATGGTCCCATAAATTCTATTTAGCTTGAAGATATCTACGATTGACAAAGCTAATTAATTAGCCCATCAAAAGTAGCGGCAATAAAATTGTTTTGAAACGATCTACTTAAGCTACCTCATAGCTTTTAAATAAGAGTACCTTGAGCGGTACAGCATCATAAACTATGTTTTATCTTTTTGTAAGGTTTCTATGTGGTATTAATGGGCGTTTCTTCTTTAAAGAGGTAGAGGTCAATGGCTTAGAGAATATTCCCAGAGATGGCGGTTTTCTCTTGGCTCTTAATCATTCCAATTCATTTTTGGATGGTGTGATTTGCGCCTTCACTAACCCTGTAAGCCTGCATTACTTGACTCGTTCCGACGTGTTTGGACCACCATGGGAAGGAATCCTGACATCTCTACACCAAGTTCCCGTGTATCGACTACGTGATGGCATTAGCAAGCTCGCCAAGAACGACGACACCTTTGCCAAATGCTATCGCCTTATAAATAAGGATACTGGTGTACTCATATTTCCTGAAGCCAACACTGCTAAAACCTATAATCTCAGACCCATCACTAAGGGGGCTTCACGACTTGCAATCAACGCTCAGCTGAATAATCAGAAACCCATGTATATCCTGCCTGCAGGCCTGAATTACGTGGACTATAATGAGTCGGGTCATAAGGTGTTTATTAATTACGGAGAGCCCATTAAAGTGTCGGACTATCTCGCAGACTATGAGGATAAGCCACCACTCACGATCAATAAGCTAAAGAAAGAACTGTCACAACGGATCAAAGGGCAACTCGCCATACCTGAAGAGGACGAGCACTATGATCGAAAGGTGAAGATCATCCAGCAGTATGGAGACCTATGCACCTTCGATGAGTTAAAGAAACTGATCAATGAACATGAACGAGTAGCTCTCGCTGAGCAAAAGCCTACAAAGTCCTTTATGCATGGTCTTTTATCAATTCCGCATTGGCCTGTGTTTTATCTGATAAAGACAATTTTGAGCAATTTCGAAGATCAACAGTTTATCCTATCTGTTAAGTTCTTAGTAGGAATGGTATCGTTACCAGTATACTGGACGATCATCTTCTGTGTGGCGTTCTATTTTACGGGATTTTGGATATCTGTTTCGATAGTCGGATTGTTGGTCCTCTCGCTACTCGCTAGGGCACAGTTTAAGTGACAATTATATTCCATAAGATAGCTGATCAGCCTTGCGCAATAAATAGCAAGATGTTCTAATTTTCTGCGATAAGCGAAGACATTATGGCGAGGGAGTATGACTATATCATTATCGGTGCGGGTTCTGGAGGATGTGTGTTGGCCAATAGATTGAGTGCAAGTGGCGAATACCAAGTATTACTTATAGAAGCTGGTGGTAAAGACAGCCATCCCTATATACATATCCCTGGAGCCTATCCGAAGTTGCATAGATCTAAGCACGACTGGAAGCTTTGGACGGAGCCCCAAGATCACGTGGATAATCGCAAATTGTATTTACCCAGAGGAAAGACCTTAGGAGGATGTAGTAGTACGAATGCCCTTGCCTATGTGCGTGGAAATAAAGACGACTACAATGATTGGGCATCAATGGGCTGCGATGGTTGGGATTATGATCATGTGCTGCCTTATTTCATTAAGTCTGAGGGTAATGCAGATGTCACGAAGCTTGATAACGGTTATCATTCCGATAAGGGAGCGCTAGGAGTAGGATATGCGCAATACTATGAGACGCCATTAGCACAAGCGTTTATTGATTCGGCCAAGTCTATCGGACTACCGGACAATACAGATTATAATGGAGCGGTGCAAAATGCAACGGCTCGATTCCAGTACACCATCAAGAATGGCAGAAGACAGAGCACTGCTGTAGCCTTCCTAAAGCCCGTATTAAAACGGATGAACTTACATGTGATGACTCACACTCAAGTACAGCGTGTAATCATTAAGGATCAGCGAGCTACTGGAGTCCAAATACGATCTAAGAACGGTAGTGTTTCAGAATTATCAACTAGACGAGAAGTTATACTCTCTGCTGGCAGTTTTCATAGTCCTCAGATCTTACAACTATCTGGAGTCGGAGCAAAGGATGAATTGAAACGTCATGGCATCGAGACCAAGCTCGATTTACCCGGTGTAGGCCAAAATCTACAAGACCATCTCTTCTACTTTGTTTCGGCTCATACGCATGATAAGGTCGGATTCAACCATAATAGCACATTGCTCAATCAGGTCAAAGACATTTTCGGTTATCTCGCGCATAAGAAGAATCCACTGTCGTGCAGTCCTCTCGAAGCTGTGTCCTTTTTCAATCTCGATAATTATAGTGATCGTGTGAATTTTCAGTTTCATTTTGCGCCATTTCATGTGAATGATGGTCGCAATGAAGATATCTATGACTTCAGCACGATTCCGACCAATCGAGATGGAGTGACTATTTGTCCATCACTATTACATCCGAAGAGTCGAGGAACGGTCTCATTGCGTTCTCAGTCCATAGCGGATGCGCCTGTGATTCAGCCCAACTTCTTGAGCGAGGAAGAGGACTTACAACAATTGATCAAGGGCGGTCGTATCGCCATGGAGCTTATGGGGCAAGATGCATTTAGGCGGTATATCGGAGACCCCATTGAAATATCACCTAAGAGCTCAGATGATGAGATGATCGCCTATATCAAGCGACGCCTAGAGACGATCTATCACCCGGTTGGTACCTGTAAGATGGGGATGGATGATATGTCTGTCGTTGATCCACAGTTACAAGTTCATGGCCTGAGTGGGTTAAGGGTAATCGATGGATCAGTCATGCCAACCATAGTTAGTGGTAATACTAATGCTCCGATCATTATGATAGCGGAGAAGGGGGCTGATATGGTGTTAGAAGGGGAGGTTTGACATTGTATCCCGGAGATAAATATATATGGTCACTTATCTGTACTCTTTGCTGATAGATTATGTCTTGAACTATAATTTAGTGCTGAAGGTGATTT
>CAZFWJ010000112.1:0-6070 GCA_964522505.1 uncultured Saprospiraceae bacterium | reverse complement strand
AGCAGACAGATATCTACTGGCGCCGTGACGATGTACAATCGTCACGAGATGCTCGACGTGGTGAAGATAGATGGTAAAGCAAGAGGGATCATTGCAAGAAATAATAAGAATGGAGAAATAGAAAGATTTGCAGGGCACTGTGTAGTTCTAGCTACTGGTGGTTATGGTAATGTATTCTATCTATCTACTAATGCGATGATGTCGAATGTTACTGCTGCTTGGAAGGCAGTTAAGCGTGGCGCTCTTATGGCCAATCCATGTTACACTCAGATACACCCGACTTGTATTCCTGTATCTGGAGAATACCAATCTAAACTGACGCTGATGTCAGAGTCATTGAGAAATGACGGTAGAGTATGGGTGCCAAACTCTCTTGATGATGCTAAAGCAATCAGAGAAGGGAAAAAGACAGCACTAGATATACCCGAGGGAGATAGAGATTACTATCTCGAAAGAAGATATCCAGCATTTGGAAACTTGGTGCCTCGTGATGTAGCCTCCCGTGCTGCTAAGACCGCATGTGATGAAGGCAAGGGCGTAGCACCAACTGGCTTAGCAGTTTATCTCGATTTTGCTTCGGCTATAGAGAGATACGGTAAGGGAGAGGCGATATCCAAAGGCATGAGCAATCCATCCAAAGAAGTGATCACGGAAATGGGTGAGGCCGTAGTAGCTCAGAAATATGGGAACCTCTTTGACATGTATGCTAAAATCACTGGAGAGAATCCATATAAGATGCCGATGAAGATCTATCCAGCAGTTCACTATACAATGGGCGGTCTATGGGTAGATTATAATTTAGAAACTAATGTTCCTGGTCTATTTTCATTAGGAGAATCAAACTTCTCTGATCACGGCTCTAATAGGCTTGGTGCCTCTGCATTAATGCAAGGTCTTGCTGATGGTTACTTCGTGATCCCATATACAATTGGTCAGTTCCTATCTAATGAGATAAGAACAGCGCCTATAGATCCTAACCAAGAAGCATTTGACAAAGCTGAGGCCGGGGCTAAAGAGCTTCTTAATAAGCTAATATCGGTTAAAGGGAATCAGTCAGTGGAGTCATTCCACAGAAGACTTGGCAAGTTGGTCTGGGAATACTGCGGTATGTCTCGAAACGCAGAAGGTCTTGAGAAAGGTCGGGTAGCAATCCGAGCGCTCAGAGAGGAGTTCTATCGAGATGTGTTCGTTCCTGGAGAAGCCAATGAGTTTAACCCAGAACTAGAAAAGGCGGTACGTGTCGCAGACTTCTTGGAGCTCGGTGAAGTGATGATGGTAGATGCGCTTAATCGCAATGAATCATGTGGAGGTCACTTCCGTGAGGAGTATGCGACAGCAGAAGGTGAGGCTAAGAGAAATGATGAAGATTATGCCTATGTCGCCGCATGGAGCTGGAGAGATGATGGCAACCATGTATTACACAAGGAGGAATTAAAATTTGAAAACGTCGAGCTTAAAACAAGAAGCTACAAATAAGTTAGATTATGTCAGATATGAAACTCAAACTCAAAGTCTGGAGACAAAAGAATAACCAAAGCAAGGGTTCTTTTGAAGAACATTCTGTACAGGCTTCTGAACACATGTCTTTTTTGGAGATGTTAGACGTACTCAATGAGCAATTGATCTCAGAGAAGAAAGATCCTGTAGCATTTGAGCATGACTGTAGGGAAGGAATCTGCGGCACCTGTAGCATGGTCATAGATGGCCAACCTCATGGACCTCAGAAAGGCACTACAACCTGTCAACTTCATATGAGACAGTTTAAGGATGGAGATACCATCGTCGTTGAACCATATAGAGTTGCGGCATTCCCGATAATGAAGGATCTGGTAGTAGATCGCACGGCATATGACAACATTATTCAGGCTGGAGGTTATATCTCTATCAATACTGGACAAGCACCAGATGGCAACGCCATTCCGATAGAGAAAGATACAGCTCTTGCGGCGTTTGATGCGGCAGCATGTATAGGTTGTGGAGCATGTGCAGCGGCCTGCCCTAATGGTTCTGCTATGTTATTTACCTCTGCTAAAATTGCTCACTTAGGACAATTGCCTCAAGGCAAAGTAGAGCAGACCAAGCGAGTCCGAAGTATGGTCGCTCAGATGGATAAAGAAGGGTTTGGGTTCTGTTCTAACGTCGGAGCATGCGAAGTAGAATGCCCGAAGGAGATCTCTACTGAAAATATAGCAATGTTGAATCGTCAGTATATGAAGGCATCATTGGTAAGTGAGTAGGTTCTCTATTCCATAGCGAGAACAATGGTCTCACTCCAGAGCGTTGTTGCTTTCTGAGATTCTTCGCTATTATCCCAGTATTCAGGAGTATTCTTGAGGTGAATGTACTTATTCAACGCCAATACCTCTCCAGTCTTGGGCTCTGTGCCGAAAGGCATTCTATTTTGTACATATAATCTCTGAAGCGGAACATTATACTCTTCTGAAATGGATGCCATACTATCTTCTTGCTTAACAACATACTTACCACGAGGAATACGATTATACTTCTTCTTATCAGAATGAACTGCAACATCTGTATGGTTAGATGTAAGTGTTGTGGACCGATCGCTTTCAGATGATGTGTTGATGATCATAGGATCTTGTGATGTCGAGCTTGTAGTCTGACTTGGCACTTGTTGGACAACTGCCATTTCTACCCCTTCAGGATAGATCCCCATATCAAGCTCATAGAGTCTATAGTTCTCTATTATCCCAATCAGCTTGCTCGGATATTTGGGGTCTGTGGCATAGCCTGCCTTCTTGAGGCCTCTTGCCCATGATTTATAATCCTGCGGATCTAAATCAAACAAGAACTTGTATCTCTTAGAATATGGGTTAGCTAAAAATTCAGAATGTGCCATAAATGATTCTGCTGGATCATCATAAGCTCGAAAGCAGCTTCTTATTAGGAGGCCATTCTCGTAGTCGTCATCTTCGTGATAAACCTCTCCTCCCGTCCAGTTCTTACCACACTTTATTCCAAAGTGGTTATTGGACTGTCGTGCCAGAGTACTTCTGCCGCTATTAGATTCCAATATGGCCTGTGCCATCTTTATGCTCGCTGGTATGCCAATCCGATTCATCTCATTGATCGCAATATGGCCGTACTCCCTTATATAATTCTCCGTAACCTCCGAATTGTCATTGGCAAATAAGCCTTGAACAATAAACAAGCAAATAATAAATAGCTTAAGTGGAATCTTTATCATGACATATACGTTAGCTCCATGGTTGTAGTTTCAAATACTATACCATAATTATTTATTTATCACATTAAAACAAAATTTAATATAATGGCAAGTATTTTTGACCTCCTACAATCCCAAATGTCTGACGATGTAATTGGTGCCCTGACCAATCAATTAGGTGCAGAAAAGAAGCAAACATCGACCGCAGTGGACAATGGGATGGCTATTCTCATGAATGCCCTTGCAAAGAACTCTTCTAACTCTGCTGGAGCTTCTGCCTTAGGCGCTGCTCTTGATAGAGATCATGATGGAGGTCTATTAGATGACTTATCTGGATTTATCCAAGGTAATAGTGCTGCAGCTAACAGTCGTGCTGGAAATGGTGCCGGCATATTGGGTCACCTTCTCGGAGGTAAGCAAAATGGTGCTATTGAAGCGCTGGCTAAAATGAGCGGCTTAAACAACAACCAGTCATCAAGCTTATTAGTAAAGCTAGCTCCTATAGTGTTAGGCATGTTAGGTAAGCAAAAAAGATCTTCAGGACTCAGTAATTCTGACCTCTCAAGTGTACTATCAGGAGCTTTAGGTCAAGCTAATAAGCGAGCTGCAAATCCAAGTCTCATCACATCACTACTTGACAGAGATGGTGATGGAAACATTGCAGATGACGTTGCTAAGATAGGTGGCAGCCTCCTAAAGGGATTATTCAAGAAGTAAACATATAACTGTGTAAGTAAGCTAGTGTCTGTAGAGAATCCTCAGGATTAGGACTCCACATGCTAGCTTACTTTTTCTATACAGTATTAGTTAGTTCCGTTTATGCACTTCTCTGAAGGTGATATGCAGCGCAAGACTTAATCCATTAAGTATCTATATCTGCTCATCGAGCGCAACACATATATGCTCAGCATCCAAAGGTGGCAACATACCCGTCCTCTTTATAGTCTATTATTAGATAGTCGCTATATTAGTTGGTATGCATCTAGGTCGCCCCGACATATCAACTCAGCTTATCACTCATCGAGGTGAGCAAAGAATCTTGCTGAAAATGTCCTATCGCCAAGATCTAATTGCCAAAGTGAAGGCTATTTCTGGACGGAGATATTCAAAAACTTATAAATGTTGGCATCTACCTAATAATAAGGCCTCTTCAGAGGCTATAGCAGCTGCATTCGCTTCAGAAGAAAAATCGAGACACAAGTCTAATACAATAATCATTAATAATTTCTGGTTGTCTAGGGTCCAATCCTTTAAGCAGTATCTTTGTCAAAAGCGTTATGCCCCTAAAACAATAAGTGCTTATGAGCAAGCTATCCTACAATTCCTGATATGGTGGAACAATCGAGATATCTCTCTACTATCGATAGCCGTTGTAGGAGAATATAACTATACACACTTTATAAAAGAAAAAAGAAGTTACAGCGCTCAGAACATATGGATCAATGCCCTCAAACTGTTCCTCACCAAGGAAACCTCTATTAACATAGATCTGGTTAAAAGGAGGCAAAAACTTTAATGCCATGCATCGATTTATCACGACTATGAAGGCAAGTATTAGGGGTATTTATGGTAGTGTTAGAGATCTACAAACCTATCTCGATGAGTACGTGTTCAAATCCAAAGAGACAAGAAGCAAGGTGATATATTCAATATCCTCCTAAGTAGAATGTCTCAACATGCTCCTATGACATCATCTCAAATATTCAATGTAACTTAAGTGCGCTATTCAGGAAAAAAATAATAGTTTAAACTTAAAAAATGACGATTAAGGAAATCAAAGAAGAAATAGAATTAGCAAGCCATCCAATTGCGAAATCGCTGCATACTAATAACAACTTTAAGGTTTTAGTTATAGGATTTAAAAAAGGAATGACTCTTAAGAAACACAAAGCTAATGCAAAAACGAAACTTACAGTTTTAGAAGGAGAAGTAGTCTATTCGGAAGAAGATAATGATGTCATTTTGAAACAATATATGGAACATGAAATTCCTGTTGAAATATTCCATTCTGTAAAAGCAAATGACGCTAGTCTTTGTCTCTTAACTCAAGAGAGACAATGAAAATTACCGCTAACATAAAGCGAACAATACGGCATGAGTAGCATGCCGATATTGGACGTTGCCCGCCTGCCGGACGAGGCAGGTTGTACAATTCCGTTGCCGAGCTGCCCCCTTATAGAGATACAATATATTATTTGGTAGTTAAGTCAGTGAGTACATCATCTAGAGGCCTCAGATTGGATGTCTAAGTAGTTCATTAGTGCTAAATTATTGAGTTTATCGAGGTGATAGTTTGTTGTTTTGGCTTTGATACAAAGTGATTTAGGACATTCTAATGAGATTAGGTATAGCTCCGCCAAGTTATAGTTGATATCACTTCTATTTATTACATGAATACTGTTCTTTAGGTATTTATGAGTATAGCATGTTTATGGCGCTCTCGTTCTTTCTATAATTAATATATGGTCGATGAGATTTGGGCTCTTACAGATAGTTGATTCTTCCTGAGAATCTAAGATTTATAAAAATATGGTTATGCGGTTGAATCAACTTCACTCAAATATAGAAAGTACTATAAATAGATAACAGCTGTAATTAATATCCACTTAAATTTTATACCTTTATTTTGTCACTATTTCTATGCAAAAAGAGCTTAAACTAAAGTAAACGTTTAAGGTCGCTTTTAATCTCAGAAAAGAAAGTATCGCCACAAAACTACAGCAGCACAATATATTTTTTTACGATTTAAAACAGAAATTAATCAAATAAATTATTAAGAAGGACTAGTAAATCCCGATTCAGCTGTTGACGGCGTTGGACCACTTTCAATGACATCTTCTTTTTTATAAACTTTGGCTATAGGTTTTACCCAATTTGCTTTTT
>CAZFWJ010000111.1:0-6079 GCA_964522505.1 uncultured Saprospiraceae bacterium | reverse complement strand
AGATTTAGTGGGGACGGCGAGATTTTTGGTGATGACTTCCTCTTAGATAGTCTTATCTTCTCTCCAGGGGGTATCTATCAGATTGATCCGAACAATAGTATCGCTGTCAACTCTTACTTTGAATCGCTTGGTGATATATGCCAACCGATCACATTCTCAAGTTTACAACCCGGCACGCAAGAAGTACTTGAAATGCCTGCTTCAGCAACAATCGCTATGTCCTTTACCAGTATCTCTGATATACGGGCCGCAGGAGGCAATGATTTTGATGCCGGGATCGGCAGTGTGGATGTGCAAGGCAATTCTGGTTGGAGCTTTCAAGATCCAAATGCTCAAGATGTAAATCGTTTTCTTGGAGAGGATCTGGTCGTCTGTAATGATACAGAAGAAATTTTATTCAACTTGAACTTTTCTGATGATGACGTCGATAGCGTCATATGGAATGGTAATGAATTGCAGATCTCTAGCCCATTCGATTTTGAACTGAGCACATTTGGCGTTAGACCCTCAATCATCAGAAATGTACGTGCAGAGGTATTCTTCTCTAATGGCTGTAGCCAGAGCGATACCGTTAGCATCAGTTTTAATGAAGCAATCAGTTTTGATCTAGGTGATGATAGGACCCTTTGCAATGGGGACCCCGCACAGTTAAACGTCCCAATAGATGACGCCCAATATTTTTGGTCCACAGGGGAAGAGACTCAAGCGATTTTTGTTTTCGACGCAGACACTTATACTGTGAGAGTCGATAGTGGCGCCTGTAGTTTTAGCGATACGATTGTATTGGAGACGATCGATCTTAGCACACTCCGAATTGGAAATGATACAACTATCTGTAATAGCGGCATCCTACCAATCGAAGCACCTTCAGGATTCACAGGAGATATCCTTTGGTCGGACAATAGTACAGGCACCAGTATTACTGCATCACAATCAGGTATATTTTGGGCAGAGTTCTCTCAAGATATCTGTGTATTCAGAGATAGTATAGAAGTGATTTTTGATAGTGCATTTGATATAAATCTCGGCAGTGACACTACGCTATGCAACGGTGCAGAATTAGTGTTAAACACTGGTCTAAATTCGGGCAATATCTTATGGTCGACAGGAGCGACGACACCCACAATTACAGTCACAGAGGCAGGCCTATTTGACGTAACAGTGCAAATGGGTAGTTGTGTTGCATCTGACACTATAGATGTACAACAAATAGTCTTAGATTCTTTCAACTTAGGACAGGATACCACACTATGCATGGGAGAAATCATAGAACTCAGGGTTCCAAATGAATTCAATGGAGATTTTATCTGGTCTACCGGTAGTACAGATCGCATCTTACCGGTTACTCTCGAAGATTTATATTCCTTGACGATTACAGAAGGAATCTGTAACGTCTCTGATACTATTCTGATAACATTTGATACTCCTCAACAATTTGATCTGGGCAATGATACCACCTTGTGTCAAGGGGAAGAACTTAATCTAATTTTGAGGGATCTTCCTGAGGGTATCGCCTTTGCGGCGAATTGGAGCACTGGTGAATCAGGCACTGACAATATTACAGTCGATCAGGCAGATACATATACCGTAGAAGTATTTCTGGAAGCATGTGTTACATTTGATACGATAGTAGTAGATGTCCTCGAGCTACAAGAAATTGATTTAGGATCAGATACAACTATCTGTAGCAATCAATCTATGACACTGACGGCTCCCAACAATGTCGCCGGACAGATTTTATGGTCTACAGGGAGCACGGATAACTCTATAGAGGTCACTGAAGCCGATCTGTACTGGCTCGAGATCAGTGAAGGTCCATGTAGTGTCCGTGACACTGTAATAGTTACTGTCGATGAATTGTTTAGTATTGACTTGGGCATGGATACAACGCTTTGCACGGGAGAATCACTATTACTCAGAGGTTCCGAAGTAGCCAGTGATAATCTTTTATGGAGCACCGGCGAGACCACTGCAGAAATCGAAGTCAGCAGTGCTGATGAATTCAGTGTAGAGATTGTGAGAGGACAATGCACTGTCTCGGATACCATTGATGTCTCTATCATTGACGTAGACAACTTCAGTATCGGTTCTGATACAACCCTATGTGAAGGAGAGACTATTACCTTGAATGCTGAGCTATCTGCGCAAGCCACTTATCTATGGCAGGATGGTAGCGTTGATGAGACATTCCTAGTAGAGTCAGCAGGTACATTTATGGTTACAGCCTCAATCCAGCGTTGCGAAGCAACAGCGTCGTTAACAGTAGATTTTCAAAATGCGCCCATAATCGACATAGGTAATGACACAACGATCTGCTCTCCCGATGCTGTAGAACTGGATGCGGGTATAGCTAATGCAGATTATCTATGGCAAGATGGAAGTACATCACAGACTCTCGTAGCCGATCAGACTGATCTTTATGTAATACAGGTTGATGATGGCATATGTGAGGTAAGTGATAGTGTGCTGGTGACGATCCAAGAACGTCCGAATCTTATGATTGCTGAAGATGACGAGGGAGCGATATGTCAGGGTGATTCCATTATCCTTTCAGCTAACACACCAAATGTGACATATGTATGGCAGGATAATTCAACAGAAGAACAATTTATCGCACGAGAGTCTGGTCTTTTTGTGGCGACATTGACCTTAGATGCATGTGTTTTGATGGACAGTTTTGATCTTGTTGTTAACCCCAATCCAGATGCAACACTGCCAGCAGATACATCGATATGTCAAGGTGAGAACTTCGTCATTACCCTTCCAGATAACGGCGAGAGCTTTGTCTGGACAGGAATTAGCAGCACAAGTAATACCGTCTCACTTACTGAAGCCGGGACATTTTCGGTACTTATTACCGATGGCAATGGTTGCCAAGATGAGGATTCATTTGAACTTATAACTCAAGAGACTCCATTCTTTAGCTTGGGAGAAGATGAAATTTTTTGCACTGGTGAATCCGTGGACATTATAGCAGAACCGAGTTTTCCTAATTTGTTGTGGAGTGTTCCGAATGCTGGCAATACGCTCACCGTAGATGTTGAAGGTATTTTTTGGGCAGAGGCAGAACTGGACGGATGTAGATTCAGGGACTCAATAGTCATTGACGAACAAGAGTTTCCAATCGTCGAATTAGGAAATGATACCAGCGTATGCCAAGGGTCTACAATAACTCTTGACGCAACAAATGAAGGAGCAACTTACCTCTGGAGTACAGGAGAGACTACTGCTATGATTACTCCTCCACTTGCTGGCTCTGGATCATCAATACAGGTCTCAGTAGATATATTTGGATGTATAGCTAGTGACGAGATAATGATTGCCACTCGGGAAACACCACAGTTTTCTCTTAGAGACGATGAAACAATCTGTGAGAACGAGACAGTTGCTGTTACCGTGGATAATCCTAATGGTCGATGGGATATAGAATGGAGTACAGGAGAGACAACTGATGAAATAACTGTATCCGATGGAGGAACCTTTACAGCGACTGCGTCTATAGATGGCTGTAGCAGTTCGGACGACTTCGTTCTAGATGTACAGCCATTACCGCAATTTGACCTTGGTGATGATATCAGCAAATGTGAAGAGCTGTCAGTTACCCTAAGCGTAGATCGCAATGATGTAAGTGTATTATGGTCCGATGGTAGTACAACTAATCAGCTTGTTGTAGCAGACCCTGGCTTGATTACTGCCATCGCCACAACTAGCTTAGGTTGCCAGTTTGAAGATGAAATTGAAGTAACAAATCGAGAATGTGTGTCCTTCTCTATCTATGTGCCTAATGCCTTTAGCCCTAATCAAGATGGTCGTAATGATGTATTCGTTGCATCAGTGCCTGAGGGTATATTCATTTCAGAATATGAACTTCAGATATTTGATCGATTTGGAGGAATGGTATTTCAAGCCTTTGATATAAATGTAGGGTGGAATGGCAGCGGTCTAGGGTTTCAGTCACTCCAGCCAGGAGTATATGCCTACACATTAAGGGTAAGATATAGTGATGACTTTGAGTTAGATAGAGTAGAGTCGATGAATGGAACGATTACGCTCGTAGAGTGAATCAGAAAACGTCAACTATCTTAATCAAAGCCCCATTAAAAGACACTTGATCATCTTTTCCATATCCAGCTAAGACCCTATATAAAGGTGCTTCAATTGAGATGGCGAAAATTTGTTTTCCTTGAGATTGGAATTTACCCACAGGCGCAGCAACATATAAGACATTTGATAGTGTGATGACGACAGAGCCAAGCTGCACAGTTTCGTGTTTAGCCGTATCTATAAGTTTCAAAGTGGCCATGTGCGAATGCCATAAGTCCAGTTGCCCAAGCTTTTTGTCTTTTTCCTGTTGTAGCATGGCACGAGAGGTTTCATACTTATCACCAGCACTGCTCTTAGTCTCATTGGCAGCTGAGTCATCTATGAGTTTGACATCCTCTAATAAGCTTTGGATTTTGTTAGCTATGAGCTGTTCTAATGAATCCTTGATGTTCTTTTTGTTGATCATATATTTATAATCATATGGCTCGTTTATATAGACCATCAATGTCAGCATAAATCAGGCTAATGAAATATATTGGTGCTACTTAATTAAATCTCTTCAGTCTAAATAAAAAAGATCATCTATGAAGACCAGTTTTTGGATCGTTATAAGCGCTGCTCTTATGGTTATATGTTCCTGCTCTCCCAAAGTTACGGAACCTGTCGTTGAGGCTCCACCCAAACCAGTAAAACAACAACCTCGTCTTGAGTCACTTACGGATTGTATCACTTTTGATGATCTTGATCGATCCCTGAGAGATAGAACAGAAGATGCCTATGTGATCTATCGCGATCAGATTAGGTTTGAAAAATGGGATAGAGCCAGAGAAATATGGAAACAAGCCTATTATAATGCTCCAGGAGCTAATGGAAGGGTAAAATATCAATATGATGACGGCATTAAAATATATGATCACTACTTTAAGCAAGCTACAGATACGGATGTACAGGCAGCACTAGTAGATACTATATTGAGCATTTATGACAAGAGAGTTGAATGCTTTGAGGATGACGGGACTATGCTGGCTCGAAAAGCTTTTAACTCCTATTATAGTTATCGAGAATACGTTGATGACACCAACATCTTTGTGGGTTTTAAAGAAGTTATGGATAAAAAAGGAAAAGAGGCAGACTACTTTATCATCAATCCATTCTCCAGAATGCTCTATGATCGAGTACTGGACAAAGAAATAGAGGTCGAAATTGCGGATAATATCGCTTATGATATTTTTGCCGCTATAGATCACGGGCTCGAAACCTGCGAAGGCGAATACTGTGACGCATGGGATGTCATCAATGAATACAGTCCCAACCTACTGTCAGGACTTGAAGGGATAAGAGGATTTTACAACTGCGATTACTACATGGATCGCTATTTCGATCAGTATCTACAAGACAGTACTGACTGCGATAATATCACTGAAGTATATCTTAAGATGGTATGGGCTCAATGCGATCCTGTAGATCCTCGAGTCAAGCGTCTGAAAACTGCTAAGGATAAAGAGTGCTATGTCGCTCCACCACCTCCTGGACCACTTAAGCTGGCATACACTGCCTTGAATGAAGGGAGATTTGAAGAGTCAATCGGTCATTACGAACAGTATATCTCTGAGATTGATGATCCCATTAAAAAAGCTGAGAAGCAATTGCTAATCTCCAAGATATATTATGCCCATATCAAGAATTTTGTGGCGGCTAGAACATATGCACGCCAAGCAGCGAATAATAACCCTAATTGGGGTGAACCTTATATCTTAATTGGAAAACTATATGCGTCATCAGGACCGCTCTGTGGGTCAGGACGAGGATGGAACAGTCAGATTGTAACATGGCCAGCCATAGATCAATTTGAAAAAGCGAAGAAAGTAGATCCTTCAGTAGCTGCCGAAGCCAATAAATGGATTAATCAGTATACCAAGTACATGCCTTCAACCGGAGACATATTCCAAAGGGGGTTAAAAGAAGGAAGTAGCTTTAAGGTAGGTTGTTGGATTCAAGAGTCGACCACCATCAGAGGAGTCAAGGGCTAAAATAG
>CAZFWJ010000110.1:0-6104 GCA_964522505.1 uncultured Saprospiraceae bacterium | reverse complement strand
TAATTCTCTCTCAATCATAGCATTAAATAGTCTATAGCGGTATATTTTTTATGCTCCATACAAGTCAACCAGACCTCATGAGATGCTGTTGCTATTTCAGAAAAACGGGAAAGGACAATTTCATTCCCACTACTTTGAGACAGAGTCAGAGGATAATTACATCTATTACAATCAGACTCTCGATAATAATTAGCAGTCAATGTAAGTCTGAAAGATTCTCCAGCTGACTCGGCGATTTATAGGTATAATAATAATGACGACCGCTGGAACTAATCTTGACGATATTTTTCTGACTAGAGAATAACTCAAAGAAATGAGCTATGCCCAGTTCTTCTACAGTATTGAAAGCTCGATCAGTAAACAAACTGATAAAGAATGAATCTCCCTCAACAGTTACTTGGCGCACTTGGAGAGATTTGTCCTGTATCGGATATAGCTTGATATATTCTGAGAAATAGTCTCGAACTTCCTGATCGTCTAAGGAGTCTAAAGTAGATTGCAAGGTATCTCCATGGTTTCTGAGGGCATCAACCATATCATCTCTAAATACCTTGATAGTGATGTCCATTGACTCCTGCATATCACTCATCTCTACTACTGATAGATAGAGGTCATGTTCGCTCGGTAAGAGCGAATTAAATAACATGAATAGTACTACACCAATATGATACACGGGATCAAGGTAGTATAAATTGCGCCACTGATCAAGGCTTGGAATTCCACCAAACTGTAAAGACGCATAATGCTAAATCTTGACCTTGGCAATTGAATTATGGATATCGTTAATCTCCATTACAGCTGCTGAGCCGTACCATTCATAGAGCTCCATGACAAGAGTGCCTTCTTTGATAGCAGGGTCGAAGGAAATGAGATGTTCCGCCTCTTCAATGGAATCCATGTCTAAGATAAAGATCCCCCGCAAGTCACCATCCCCGCCAAATGGACCTGCTAACACCATAATGTCTTGCTCAGCCAGTTTTCTGATATTGGCCATATGCATGGTTTGAACATTTAAAGTTTCTTGCTTGCTAAGATTCCTATTTGGTCCTTTCTTTAGCAGCACCATGATATACTTTTTCATACCATATTGATCTGCTCCGACCTTAGCTGCACGAATAGAGTCATAGACTATTTCAGTGGTAAGTACAGCAGCTTCATCAGTTGAGAGCTCTGAACGCCCTTGTTGATCACAAGAAGACAAGCTGAGCATCAAGAAGAGAATCGCTACACCAATTGATAATGAGTATTTCATGACGCAATAATACTAGTTATCCCTCGAGATTTCAAGGCAAGATACTCTTCAGACTTTCGGACGAAATGCCAAAGATCAGTCATACCACAGGATCAAGAATAATAAAGCTACTAGTCAGTACGAAATTCGTGTTCAAAATATAGATTAACCCAATTGTCTTCACTTACACCCATGAACGTAAACGTATATGGACGATTAGGCAACAAAGTCGGAACCGAGGAAGTGTCGGTAATATTGAATACTACATTTTCTAAGTCGTAGAAGGTAAAATTCTTATCGATAGTATAGGTGCCAGAAATGAAGTTTTCGTCTTCATCCGAAATGATTTGGAAATAAATGACGTTCTCTGGGATTGACCCGTCCTCCCAAACAAATGATGGCGTTACCCCATTTTCGATAACCTGACCAAGCTCAGGTCTATTTTCTGTGGGCTTGGCATTAGTTTTCATTCTTATGGGTGTACAAGCATGTATCCTGCCAGGAGTCTTATACGTTACTACTGCCATCCGCTCCCCTGGAAAAGGAGTGTTGTTATACTTCCATAGATACCCGTTAAAGATGGGTTCATTTGAAAGCTCTTTCTCTATATATTTTGTGAAATCAAGTGAATCTGCCACATTCTCGGCTTCGAAATATCTAAAATCCGTGGCCCCCTCGATTGGATAAAAGAATACGTCCGTTGGTTCATTTGCCGACTCAAGCAATCCACCTGGAGCTCCTCCAGCGCATGCCACTAAATCTGATAATACCCGATCGCTATTTAATTCTAGATAATCTGCCAATATGGATTCATCTAGCTCCGGACCCACAGTCTCGGAGCTACATGCACTTAAGCCAATGATTAATATGAGGTAGATTAACTTATTCATTACAATAAGATAATGCTCTCAAGATCAATAGGGTTGTCCGAGTATCCTAATATTCGAAAATCAGAATATTAGGTAAGACTATGTGTCGCTATGCTGACTCCATTTTTTGATCTCAGCAAATTAACTAAACTGCATCACCCCATCTTCGATCTTACTCCGATTCAACACCATTCGATCGACGAGATAATTCTGTTTCAAGCGCCACGGATCTTTAGCACCTGCTTTGGGCAAGTCATCGATTGCACGCAGGACATAGCCTGCTGTAAAATCTAGTAGAGGTACAAGTTCCATATCTGGGTTATCTACTACTGGTACGCATTTTACATAACCCTTATCATCCATATGCTTGATAAGTCTAGCAAAGTATTTGTTGGTTAGATCACATTTAAGTGTCCATGAAGCATTAGTATATCCAAAGGCTAAGGCTAGATTCGGCAAACCACTGAACATCATACTCTTATAAGCGACTAACTCTGAGGGTGACCTAGTTTTACCGTCCACAATAAAATCGATACCTGCAAGATATTTAATCTTGAGTCCTGTGGCAGAAACAATGATATCGGCATTAATATGAGCCCCAGACTTAGTCTGTATACCACAAGACGTAAACGTATCGATGTGGTCAGTCACAATATCTGCCTTACCCTCTTTTATTGATTCAAATAAATCTGAATCTGGCACCAAACAGAAGCGCTGATCCCAAGGGTTATAGCTCGGCGAAAAATGACGCAAGTCATAATTTTCGCCCAACTCTTTTTTCACGCCAGCCAGGATAAGCTTCTTCATGAAGTTTGGATACTTACGACTCATACCATATGAAAACCGTTGCATCAATATTTTTCTCCATCGTGATACGCTATAAGCAGTTTTGTCTGGTAAGATGCGCTTAGTCCAGAGTGCTAATTTATCAACAGCAGGAGCTGAGGCTATGTACGTTGGTGATCGCTGAAGCATCGTAACTTTTGCAGCCTTTTCTGCTAACTTAGGAACGAGTGTAACAGCAGTAGCTCCACTACCGATCACGACGACCTCCTTGTCAGTATAGTCTAACTCTTCTGGCCAAAACTGTGGGTGGATGAATGTTCCTTGAAACTTATCTCTTCCCGTGAAGTCTGGCAAATAGGCCTGATCATAGTCGTAATAACCAGAACACATGGATAAGAAGTTACAAGTATAGACTACAGGCTCTTTTTGACCATCTACCTCGACACCGAGGGTCCATGCATTACTTTCTGATGACCATGCTGCACTGATCATCTTATGATTCAACATGATCTTTTCCTCTAGTCCTAACTCCTTCTTAGTTTCATGTAAGTAACTCATGATGTCATCGGCATCTGCGATAGCCTTGCGACTGCGCCACGGTTTAAAAGCAAATCCAAGCGTATACATATCTGAATCTGATCTAATACCGGGATACTTAAATAAATCCCATGTTCCCCCGATACTACTTCGTGCCTCCAGCATAGCGAAGGTCTTACTTGGACAGATATCTTGAAGGTAATAGGCCGCACTTATCCCAGAAATTCCAGCTCCAACTATGATGACATCGTAATGAGTATCCATGCCTGGCAAGTTAGGGTCTATTTGGTAATTAGCAATGAGGGAAATTTGCGGTTGCGTTCTATCAGCAGTATTGATGAACAATTAAGGAGAGGTGAGCATAGGCATTTTAATTATAATCTCTAATTATTCCTCACCGTAGTCAATCCCAAACTGATAACATTTAACCTTCGCTCAGAAAGAAATCACATTTACGTAGAACTCGAATATGCCTGACTAAATGATAATCATTAATACGGAGTGATTCCTTAGCTTTGAGCTCAGTGGCAGAGAATGACAATCGATATAAACGCCTACTGGATAGTATAGAGGCCGAGCGCCAAGCTGAGGAAGAGTATTTTCGCAAACTATCTACTTCTAAGACAACTAAAGAACGAATTGAATCTGGAATACTATGGCAACCAGTAGAGATCTCTCGACAGCATTATACGGTAGGTGAATATGTAGAACTGGAGCTGGTACCCGCCAGCCCTTCAGCTAGTAGTAGGAGTAATAACTTTAAGGTCGGAGCGAGTGCCATATTCTATATTCAAAAGGATGAACGATTAGAATTGAGAGGTGCTATATCGTACGCTAACCGTAAGAAAGTCCGAATCATCTTGGCAGCAGATGTTATCGCTAAAGAACATATCCTCAAAGGTGGCACTATGGGTATCGAACTCATCTACGATGATAGATCCTATAAAGTGATGAAAGACAGTGTCAAGACTGTCATGAAAGTGAAAGAAGGGCCTATAGCTATTCTTAGAGATGCGGTTGACAAGCAAATCATCGATCAAACTAATGAGAAGACAGACATCTTTTTCAAGGATGATCATCTGAATGATTCTCAGCAAGATGCTGTGAGTGGCTCACTGGGCGCTCAATACTTATCCGTGATCCATGGCCCACCAGGAACTGGCAAGACGACAACACTTGTAGAACTCATAAGGCACAGCGCATCACTACAACAAAAGATATTAGTAACAGCGCCGAGTAACGGAGCAGTAGATCTACTCACAAGACAAATTCATGAATCTGGTGTCAATGTAATCCGTATTGGTAATGTAACCAGAATAGGTGACCATATCGCAGATCTCTGCCTCGATGAAAAGATTCGCAATCACAAGGACTGGCAGCATATCAAGCAGGTCAAGATAGAAGCCGAAACAGCTCATCGTGAGGCGGGCAAGTATAAGCGGAAGTTTGGCAGTCAAGAACGAATGAATCGAGGGCTGATGTATAAGGAAGCTCGACAGCTTAAAAATTGGGCTCGTGATCTCGAAGATCGATTGGTGGAACAAGTGCTCTCCGATGCACAAGTGGTTTGCGCTACCTTGATTGGCTGTGCTAATAGAAGCATCTCTGATTTGCACTTTGATATGGTCGTTATAGATGAAGCTTCGCAGGCCTTAGAGCCAGAGAGTTGGACTGCAATATTGAAGGCCGATAAGGTCGTCATGGCAGGAGACCACCAACAGCTTCCTCCCACCGTAAAATCCGCTCAAGCTAAAGAACTAGGGTTCGAGGAAACGTTACTAGATAGACTGACTGATCATATCGAGCAGACTTACCTGCTGGATACACAGTATCGAATGCATCCTAAGATTCTGACTTTCAGCAATGAGTTATTCTATGGAGGATTATTGAAAACTGATAAGGCTATCTCTTCGAGAACAAGCCGACATGCCGGAGAGCCAATAGTATACATAGACACAAGTGGCTGTGGATTTGAGGAGGAAATCAACCCCGAAACCTTGAGTAAATACAATCGTCAAGAATATCTCATCGTGCGGGAACATATACTATCACTTGAACCCTTACTCGCAGGACAATCCATAGGAATCATCAGCCCGTACAAAGCGCAAGTTCAACTAATACGTCGTGAAATAGAAGAGGATAAAATACTCCGATCGTTGAATATTGAAATCAACTCTATTGATGGATTTCAAGGACAGGAGAAGGACGTGATTTATATTTCATTAGTTCGTTCCAATGATCGTGGAGAGTTGGGTTTTCTCACTGACTACAGAAGGCTCAATGTTGCTATGACCAGAGCAAAGGAGAAGTTAGTTATCATAGGCGATATGGCGACCTTAGGCTTTGACAAGTGCTATCTGGAATTAGCAGATTACATAGAAGAGCATGGTCGATATCAGTCCGCTTGGGAATATATGAGTTAGGTATCTTAGCATTATGAATGAGGACATAGGCATCAGTCTAGCTGGAGGTGGAGCCAGAGGTGCCGCACATATAGGTGTGCTCAAGGCACTTGAAGAAGCTGGAATCTCTCCCGGGGCCGTCGCAGGAGCAAGTGCGGGTAGCTTGATCGGAGCCTTATACGCTTATGGCCATAGTCCATCCATGATCTGGAACATCGTGGATCAGACGAGTATCTTAGGCACTATGAGGATTCGCTTTGGCGGTGGATTAATAGATCT
>CAZFWJ010000109.1:4563-6336 GCA_964522505.1 uncultured Saprospiraceae bacterium | reverse complement strand
TTTCAAATATGGACGCATAGTCATCAATGTTACTCGTTACTATATCCAAGTCACCGTCATTGTCTAGATCGGCATAGACACTTCCATTAGACCATCCTTTGTAGGCCAGACCCCAAGTGTCACCGACTTCTTCAAATCCTAAGTTCTTCGTGTTACGATATATAAAGTTTTTGATTTTCTCAGTAGGTATATTTAAGCTTCGCTCTAACAAGCTATCTGATTTGCTCGGCGATTTTTCCCAAGCTTTGAAATAATCCTTGTTATTAATTTCTCTCCGAGTCCCATTTGCTATGAAAATATCCTTCCAGCCATCATTGTCCAGATCTGCCATCAATGGGCCCCAACTCCAGTCAGTAGAAGATATTCCCGCCAGCCTTGCTATATTGCTGAAGTCTGGTAGAGAATCATTGATAGTTCCATTATTCATCTGCAGGCTATTCTGCATATATTGATAGTGGAACCCTGAATTCACGGTACTCCAAAATAATGTAGCGTCCATCCCAGCCATATTGGCCTTAGATCTTCTATTATCCTGAGCGGTCATATCCACTTGGAAAATATCTAATAACTGATCGTTATTAAAATCGGCAATATCAACACCCATTCCATAAAATGAAGTATTCTTCATCAGCTGTCTACTCTGCTCTGAGAAGGTTCCATTCTTATTATTGATATAGAAATAATCGGGAGTGCTAAAATCATTGGACACATATAGATCTGGCCAACCATCTTGATTGATGTCCCCTACTGTAGCACTAAGTGAAAGACCAAAACTCTTCAGTCCCGCTTCTTCTGTCGCTCTTATAAATCTATCCCCCTCGTTTCTATACAGATTGTCCGACTCAATATCCGTAACATTGGCCTGCTTATATTGATAGTAACTATTAGGCGCGTTAAAATTTGTTGGCGGATAATTAGCCACATAAAGATCCAGATCTCCATCAAGATCATAATCAAAAAACGTTCCTTGTACACTGTTACCTTGATCATCTATACCATAATCACCAGCCTTATCAGTAAAGCTTAGATCGCCATTGTTTATATATAAAACATTTTCTTTTGGTCCGAACTTCCCCCCTACTGAACAATAGATATCTAGGAACCCATCATTGTTGACATCTGTCATTGTAACTCCGGTATACCATCTATTATCCCCCGCTACCCCAGCAGCTTCAGAAATATCTTCAAACTGAAAGTTGCCTTTGTTTAGGTACAATTTATTAGGCACCATGTTACCAGTAAAATATAGATCAATTAAGCCATCGTTGTTTATGTCCCCAGCTGATACACCTCCTCCCATGTAGAGATATGAGTAGGTGAAATAATTCAAACTATCACTTTCTACTAAGTTGTTGGCGAAGTAAACATTTGAGACTTTTTCATCTACTGACTTAAATAGTAGCTCATCCTTGCTCGAGTTATTGCTATCATCCGTGCAGGACATGATCACCAACAATAACAACATACTTAAACCGGTATACCGTTGGAGTTGTAAGAACATTCAGGGTAATTTTTACTTGATTGATTAGTAATAAGACAACATTACAATTGCTATCTAGAGGCTATTCTATAAAGCACCATCAATAGACTTTCTGACAATAAAAAGTCTTTAAAAAACAGAATCCATTAAAATTGCTCTTAATGGATTCTGTCGTATGTGTTATACTAAATTGCTTCGCAGCTTAGTACCCTGGATTTTGTGTTAAAGATCCTCCACTCAAATCTATCGAAGAAACTGGAATCGGTAACAAATCAAACGCAGGGTTATATGCA
>CAZFWJ010000109.1:0-4463 GCA_964522505.1 uncultured Saprospiraceae bacterium | reverse complement strand
TCTGATTCATAAGTCATATTCACTGCTCTGTTTCTAACCTGATTAATGTAATTAAGAGCTAATCCTAAATCACCAGTCTCAACTGCAGCCTCAGCAGCCATCAAAAGCACATCGGCATAACGCATGGCGTTGTAATCAATACCCGAATGCGTCTGGCCCCAACCGCCATTTCCATTTTCCGTAGCCACCTCATCAATCTGAAAAGCTGTCTTCTTATTCAAATATATCCCTGAAATATCAGACGCTGGAGTACGAATCCAAGCTTGGCCTGGATGAATACCAAAGCCATTAAAGTCGATACCCCGACGACCTATTGTGTAGTCAATTCTCGGATCTAGAGGTCCTTGATGAGGTGTAAAGTCTGTAGGGATTGGATCACCATTCGCATCCATTACATCGGGCAGAAAGGATGCCAAATTATAATCATTTGTTATGTCACTGTCATTAAAAGTTTCTAATAGTGGCAGACCATTTTCATCAGTCTTGAAAGCATTGGATAGATCAATTGTTGGCATAAAGAATCCACAACAAGAGTTATAAGGGCCTCCACCAGGCTGACTCAATAGGTTTCCTATGTTGCCATTAGGAGAGTTACCTTGATCTCCTAAGTGTTGTACTGAGAATACAGCTTCAGAGCTTAGCTCGCCCGCCGCCGTGAAGTTGTTAAAGAACTCAGGTTGTAGAGCGAACTCTCCACTATTGATCACTTGATTAAACAAAGGTAAAGCTTCTGCAAATCGACCTTGATATAATAAGGCTTTAGCTAAATAGGCTGTAGCAGTACCTCTCGTAGGTCTCCCTGATCCACCTTGTGACGCAGGTAAGTTATCGATAGCAAATTGCAAATCAGATTCAACTTGCCCCCATGCTGGCCCTGGGTTAGGCTGGTTAAACTCAAGATTTCTAAAATTCTCGGTAGATATAATTGCTACATTTCCGTAAATCTTAGTCAACTCGAAGTAATTGAATCCTCTCAAAAAGTAAGCCTCAGCTGCTTGTGCAGAGAAGTCCCCTTCCTCAATTGTTTCTATTAGAGAAATAACAGCATTAGCACGATTCACTCCAGCATATAAGATCTGGAATTTCGCTCTCACATAATCATTCGCTGTATTTATGTTAAGCAACTCTAAATCAAGCAATGTCGCCTGATCCCCATCTGTACTACCCTTATGGGCATCATCAGATATACATTCTATCCACCAGTTGTCGACACCTGTGGCGAACTGCTGCGCAGAGCCTCCATTTCTCGTTCCATTTAGTATAGAGTAAGCTCCAGTTAAGAGTAAATCTACACCAGTTTCATTGGCTAAATTTTCTTCACTTAATGCTCCTACAGCGGGCACAACGGTAAAGTCATCACTACAAGACACTGCTGCAAAGAGCAGTACTAAAAAAAGATAAATTAAATTTTTCATTAGACTACAATTTTATATTTACTCCAAAAAGAACAATTCTACTTAAAGGGAAGTTGTTTACATCCAATCCTAATGTCAACGCACTTGCCCCATTACTCGGTGAAATTTCTGGATCAATACCAGAATAATCTGTAATCGTCAATAAATTAGACGCTGATACATAAAATCTCACTTGCTCGATGGCAACATTGCCAAACAGCGATTTAGGTAAGGTATAACCTAATTGTAAATTCTTAAGTCGTAAAAACGACCCATCCTCTACAAAAAATGAATTTGCCTGAATCTCAGCATTAGTGATTGTTGTACTCAATGCTGGAGCATTACCATTAGGGTTAGTAGCAGAATTGAACGCATCAAGGACTCTTACACTACGATTACCGTTAGGGAATGTTGGGAAGTCTGTAAACACTCTATCTCCATTATAGATTTCATTTCCAACTACTCCTGATACAAAGGCAGAGAGATCAAAGCCCTTATAACCCGCACTCAAGTTTACACCATATGAAAAATCAGCATGTGGTGAACCAATGAATGTTCTATCATCATCATCGATGACTCCATCATTATTGAGATCAGCATATCTAAATCTTCCTACGCCATCTGCTGCATCAGTAAAACCTTGATCAGGTCCAGCAGCCACTTCCCCTTCGGTTCTATAAATACCCTCTACCACTCTTCCAAAGAAAGACGCAATAGGTTGACCTACCTGAGTTCTGTTAGCAGATGTTCCTGCGAAAGGAATACCATCTCCAACTTGAAAAGCACTTGCTAACTCTGTCACTTCATTAGTGAATAATGAGAGGTTAGCGTCTATGCCCCAAGAAAATCCACCATCCGTTTGATCGCCATATCCTAAGCTGAAATCAAATCCAGTATTTTCGACAGCACCAATATTTACAAATGGTGCAGCTGCATCAATTGATAAATCGTTGATGATTGAGAAATCTTGTGCGATAAGATCCTGCGTCTCAATTCTAAAATACTCTGCTGAGAATGTTAAGTTGCTATTGAACAATCCTAACTCAATTCCAAAGTTGGATGTAGTACTTGTCTCCCACGTTAGATTTGGGTTTCCTACACTCTGTAAAATTGCTCCAGTAGATAACTGTCCGTTAAACGGATAATTTGCATTTGCGATTGACAATCCAGAAATACTTAATGATGGGTTTCCTGTAGGTACATTTTGGTTACCTAACTGACCCCATGAACCTTTTAACTTCAGGTAGTCAAGAATTCCATTGTCATTAAAGAAGTCTTCATTACTAATTACCCAACCTGCACTAATAGACGGGAAAATATCACCCGTATTCTCTGGTGCAAAATTTGAAGAGTTATCATTTCTTACAGTCGCTGTAACAAAATATTTGTTATCATATTGATAATTAGCCGAAGCGAAAATTGAACTTAACGCATTCTCAAAGTCAAAAGCAAAATCAACAACAGGAGTACCTGAACCAGTAGTAAGCGTATAGAACTCTGGTGTTTCAAGTAAGAATCCAGTTACAGTTGTTTGTGCCCCTTTTCCTGCACCCATTACAGCTTCAGTTCCTACTAAGACATTGATTGTATGCTTATCAAATCCTTTGATATAGTTCAAGGTATTAGTCCACGTCCAATTCGTAAAGTTCTGATTCTGCTCTGTTAAAGAGTTAGTAGGTCTTGGCTCAGAATGTTCAGGGTTTCGAGCTAAGAATCTTCTATCATTAAAGCTATTGAGATCTCCACCGAATGAAGTTTTAAACTTCAATCCATCGACTATATCTACAGCTAAAAACACGTCTCCTACAAGTCTCGTTTGCTTAAAGAAGTTATCATCAAGTCTCGTTAAGTCTGCAACAGGATTAGTAGCATTACCCAATTGAGAAGCAGCAGAAAATGTTCCAGCGAATTCGCCTTCGCTATCTCTAATCGGGATAAGTGGGTTAGATCTTAACGCTGTCTGTACAGAGTTACCAAAACTACTGTTGCTAAAAGAAACATTCAAGTGCTGTCCTACCGTGAAACGGTTAGCTACTTTATGCTCAGAATTTAAGCGCAACAACCCTCTTTGAAATCCTGTGGTTAATTGTATACCTTCTCTATTAAGAAATCCCGCAGAGAATGAAAACTTTGAATTTTCACTACCATTAGAAACGGTAAAATCTACATTCTGCGTAGGAGCATCTTGGAAAATAGCATCCAACCAATCCGTTCCACCAGGCGCCACTATCTGTGGTACAGATGGGCCAACTATTTCAGCTGGTACCGAAGGAGTACCACTTCCAAATTGTGTGTGGTTAAATTCTTGGCCATCATTAGTGTTACTTTCAAAAAGTACATTTCCAAGTTGTGTAGGATTCAATAGTTCAGGTAAGTTAATGGCACTTGCTGTACCTGTATAGGCATTAAATGAAAAGCTCGCTTTATCTTGGTTATAACTACCACTCTTAGTGGTGATGATTATTACACCATTTGAAGCTCTTGCACCATATATCGACGCAGCTCCATCCTTAAGAACATTAATTTGCGCTACGTCATTAGGATTAATAGAATTCAAAATACTACCATCAGTAGTCTGAACTCCATCAATAATGTATAACGGATTGTTATTGTTAACAGTACCAAGTCCTCTAATACGTACAGTAGGTGCTGCTCCAGGATTACCGTTATTAACAATGGTGACACCCGAAACCCTACCTTCCAGAGCTTCTGCTACATTAACAATAGGGGCTTTGTTCGCCTCATCTAAATCTACCGATGCAACGGCGCCAGTTAGATCTCCTCTTGTCTGAGTAGAGTAACCCGTAACTACAACCTCATCTAAGAGAGCTGCATCAGGTGCCAGTGACATAGTGATTGTTGATTGATTTCCAACCAATATAGTTTGTGGAGCATATCCGACAAAAGAATAGGTAAGCGACGCTGCTTCACCAGATACAGTGACTGAATAGTTGCCATCGAGATCAGTAATAGTACCATTAGTTGTACCTGTCTCGATAATACTTACCCCAGGAAGACCAAGTCCGTCTTCATCAGTAATCACACCTGATACGGTGCGCTGAGAAAACA
>CAZFWJ010000108.1:4097-6518 GCA_964522505.1 uncultured Saprospiraceae bacterium | reverse complement strand
GATCTGTATGTCGTAAGTCTATATACGGATTCAACATCAGTAAAGCTAATGAGATTTTAATTGACTACATTTTGTGGAGTCCCATTCATATGTGCTTGGATGTTCTGAGCGACACCATCAATCAATCTTATCCTTGCTTGTTTACTGGCCCAAGCCTGATGGGGTGTAATAGTACAGTTCTCCATTCCGATCAACGGACAACTTGCATTGGGAGGTTCCTCAACTAACACATCGACGGCCGCATGTGCAATTTGCCCTTGAGAGAGGCTATGTGCTAAAGCCGCCTCATCGACTAAGCCACCTCTCCCCGTATTGATTAGGATCGAAGTCGATTTCATCAGAGCTAGAGATTGCTGATTAATAATATGCTCTGTCTCAGCCGTCAGCGGTACGTGGAGAGACAAGACATCTGATTGCGAAAACAATCGATCCACCTCCACTAATCCTACAGACTCATCTTGGTGCAACTCTGGGCGTCTACGGTGGGCTATAACTCGCATCCCAAATGCCTGCGCTATCCTACTGACCTCTTGAGCAATATTGCCATAGCCTAATAGGCCCAATGTCATACCATTCAACTCATGAATCGGATTAAACCAGTAAGACCACCCTTTAGATTCATCCCATTCTCCACGGCTCACGCTGTCATTATATCTGGCTGTCTCATTAGTAATGTTCAGTAGCATTGCAAATGCATGTTGAGCTACAGAGGGTGTGCTATACCCACTGACATTGCAGACATCTATATTTTTTATGCGAGCCCAGTCGACATCAACAACATTATAGCCAGTTGCACTAACACAGATACATCTCAGCCTTGGAAGTTGATCAATGACCTCCTTATCGATAATACATTTGTTGGTTACGATATAGCGTGCGCCACGGCATCGTTCGACAATCTGTTCTGGTGCGGAATCTTGATAGATTGTAGTCTGACCTAATGCCTCAATGGCATCCCATTTTAGGTCGCCAGGGTTAGCGTATTGGGCATCTAATACAACTATATCACTCATATGAAGTGTACCTTGTTTAATGATTCACAAGGTACATCAGCAGAATACTAATATTTCACTCTTTCTTGTATAATCTAATCAGAAGGGCCTTCGGCGAGGCACAGTAATTATGAGAGAACCGAAACATCAGTTTCGGGTGGGTAAGCAATCATTTTGTTTCATGCATTGGCGAGTGGATTTTACAGTCGCCGAAAACCCGTCTTCGCCGAGGTAGCCCACCCCAATACCCTTGACCATCAGAGGCGATGCTACTAAGCTACTCCCCTGCCCACTTGTGCTGGTCGTTTCTCCCTTCTTTTTAATTTGATGAATTTTCTGACTAAAGCTGAGACTATATCTTATGTCTGTCGCCACACATCTTAACCAACTATAATTATCTGATTAACTATTCAAGACATCGTTCAATTATTGACAAGTCTTATACCTTAGTGTATAGTAATTTTAAAATTTGAAAGCAAATAACTTATTTAATCACCTACGTGTAAAAACATTCACTTATGTCTGTCGCTAATCCAGCCCATCTCGAAGCAATGAAACCAAGTAGAAACTCTATAGAAGAGGAACGTGCCTACCGAAAAGAACAGTTGGCAGCGGCATTTCGCGTTTTTGGGAAATTCGGCTTTTCTGAGGGCGTGGCTGGTCATATTACAGTGCGTGATCCAGAGCACGAGCATAGGTTTTGGGTGAATCCATTTGGGCTCTCTTTTAATAAGATTTGTGTTTCTGACCTTATCCTAGTGGACGAAGCTGGTGAGATTGTCGAAGGAAAACACACGATGCTCAATAAAGCGGCATTTGCAATACATGGTCGTATACATGCCGCTCGACCGGATGTAATAGCGGCAGCTCATGCGCATTCTCTCTATGGCAAAACTTGGTCTACACTCGGTAGACTCTTAGATCCATTAACTCAGGATGCTTGCGCATTTTATCAAGATCACGGTCTATTTGATGATTATACTGGCGTAGTAGTTGACTCGAGCGAAGGCGATAGAATCGCTGATGCTTTGGGCGATAAAAAAGCCGCTATACTGAAGAATCATGGTATCCTCACTGTTGGCGGCTCTGTGGAAGAAGCCGCTTGGTGGTTCATCAGTATGGAGCGTTGCTGTCAGTCCCAGATCATGGCTGAGCAAACTGGCATCAAGCCACAGCCTATAGCTCATGAGGTCGCCTTAAAAACTCGCAATGAAGAAGTAGGCTTCCCCATCGCTGGATGGTTCAGCTATCAACCTATACATCAAGATATCATAGCAGCTCATCCAGATTGTTTGAATTAAATATTCTGATCAATTCTACAATTGAGTCACAATAGATCATATGGATCTATTCTCAAGTAGCATACAAGAATCTGCTAATCTATTGCCCTATGATGGTGAGGTGAGCTATTACAAAGACGCCTTTAATG
>CAZFWJ010000108.1:0-3997 GCA_964522505.1 uncultured Saprospiraceae bacterium | reverse complement strand
GTATTTAAGCATAAAGAGACTAAAGAAAAAGTAGAGCTAGTCCTACAGTCCGGTAGTGTATTAACCATGTCGGGATCCTGTCAGCGATATTGGTTGCATCGACTGCCACCGACAAAGAAGGTGCTGACCCCAAGAATTAATCTGACGTTTAGGACGATAGTTGGAAATAGTGAATGTTGAATAATGAGTAGTGAGTGGCGTGTAATGAGTAATTCGTGTATTTAGCAAAAACAATAGTAAGCATCATTTCATTTAGTTACATATATGATTACACTCGATGCTACTGCGGTTAGACCTCAGGTACAGGAGTCACTCAAAGAACAATTCCTTCGCTCGCGACAGCGCTCGCAAGACTTGTGTGCACCACTAAATACAGAGGATTATATCCCACAGCCCGTCTACTTTGCCAGTCCGCCAAAGTGGCATCTGTCACATACAAGTTGGTTTTATGAAGAGATGGTGCTAAAAGTCTATGTTGAGGCATATACGGAGTATGATCCTATATACAACTATCTGTTTAACAGCTACTACCAGTCTGCTGGGGCACGACTTCAGAGAGAGCATAGAGGTGCTACCACCAGACCTACGGTGGCAGAGGTCCTTGAATATAGAGAACATGTAGATAGAGAGATGCTCAGACTCATTGAGTCCAGCGAGGATTGTGAACTACAGGACTTAATCATCTTAGGGATCAACCATGAGGAGCAACATCAGGAGTTACTGATTACAGATCTAAAGCATACTTTTTCCTTTAACCCTAGCTATCCAGTTTACAAGGAGGGCTATGATCTTACTGCTCAGACTAGCAGCCCAGACGGCTGGCACGCTGTCGAAGCAGGTATCTATGAGATCGGCTCTGATGGTACAGAGTTTTGTTACGACAATGAACTGGGAAGGCACAAGGTCTATCTACAACCATACGAGATCAGTAAAAGCCTCGTCACTAATGGCGAGTATTTGGATTTCATGGAGGATGGCGGCTATTCGGACTTCAAGCCGTGGCTCGATGAGGGCTGGTCTTGGGTACAAAAAGAAGCTATACATGCGCCACTCTACTGGATCAAAATAGAGGACCACTGGCATCAATATACCCTTGCAGGACTTAAGCAAGTGAATCCAGATGAGACACTATCGCACATTTCCTACTACGAGGCACAAGCCTATGCGCAGTGGGCAGGATATAGACTTTTGACAGAATTTGAATGGGAAGTGGCCTCGGCAGATATTGATTGGGGTAATCGATGGGAGTGGACGAATTCGGCTTATCTACCCTATCCAGGATTTAAGACTGTCGATGGTGCCATAGGCGAGTACAATGGTAAGTTTATGATCAACCAAATGGTCTTACGAGGAGCATCGGCCGCAACATCGCCGGGACATTCAAGAGCGACGTATCGCAATTTTTTTCATCCATATCATAGATGGCAATATACTGGCATAAGACTTGCCAAATAATTAACTCAATGACTGACCAATTTAAAGCAGATGTACTCGCTGGGCTGAGTGCAACACCTAAATATCTATCTTCTAAATACTTCTATGATGAGATAGGCGATAAGCTCTTTCAGCGCATCATGGCGATGCCTGAGTACTATCTGACGGACTGCGAGATGGAAATATTTTCTGAGCAGACAGCGGGGATCATTGATGCATTTGGATTCGACAGGGATCGAGAATTTGATATTATTGAGCTCGGTGCAGGTGATGGCAGCAAGACGATTCATCTCCTGAGCTATCTGATTAATCAGGATCGACAGTTTAATTATCTTCCTGTGGATATCTCTGCTAATGCGCTCAGCACCATTAAACAAGGGCTCTTAACAGCATTGCCGAATCTGTCGATCGATACCATGCAAGGCGAATATTTCTCTGTACTAGAGCGACGGATGAATACCTCCAATCCTAAGGTTGTATTATTTATCGGATCAAATCTTGGGAATTTTGAGGATGATCAAGCCCATGACTTTATAAAGTCTATTGCCGCACATCTTAATGCTGGTGATAAACTGTTATTAGGATTGGATCAAATCAAGTCTGCAGATATCGTGCTACCCGCATATAACGATGCAACTGGGATTACGAAGGCATTCAACCTTAATGTACTCACCCGCATCAATAATGAACTGGGTGCTAATTTTGATATCACACAGTATGCACACCAGCCTCATTATGATGAGTCTACCGGTTATACTCGGAGCTATCTTAAGAGCCTCAGGGCACATCAAGTGCATATAGCTGAATTAAACAAGACCTTTACCTTTGATAAGGATGAACTAATTCATACCGAAACATCCCGAAAGTACAATCATGCCTTAGTTACAGAACTGATCAGCAATACAGGTTTCGAGATCACACGGCAGTTTACAGATCAACGGGGCTACTTTGTAGATTACCTGATGACCTTAGGATGATCTATAGAGATGACCGCAACAATCAGGTCGTATAAACAATATGACTTAACTTAAAGTCAGAGAAAAACGACATCGTCGTACAACTTGATTAGTGCAATACAATATTGACTCAATATGGCAGCAAATAGACCTATACATCCTGACTTTCAATATTTTCTGGATTTTAAGGGGCAGGAGGTCATTGATTTGTTCACTGACCTCCGTCAATATATATTGGAGATACACCCAAATAGCAATGAACTCCTGTACCACACGCATGCATTGACAGCAGTTTTTACCATTTCTGACAAGCTATCGGATGCATTTTGTATGTTGCCGATATATACCAATCATATGAATTTGGGATTCAACAAAGGAACACTACTTAAAGATCCAAACAAGCTCCTGAAGGGAACGGGAAAATTGATCAGACATATAGATGTAAGGAAACCTAGTGATTATAGAAACTCCAAGGTGATCGAGTTGGTCAAGGAAGCGATTGAGTTTGCCATTAAAGACATGAACAAGCCGTCAAAAGTATTTGGAACAACCATATCAAAAATCAAAAAGAAATAGAACCGATCTAATGTCAAATATGGCAGTTACTGTGATGACGTTTGGGACAAGAAAACTATGCCTCCACATGATAACATACTACAGGGCTTAAGGCCTATCTTACACAAGGGCGCATACATATATGCCATTGTCAAAAGTCTTGATGACATTCCAAGATCATATACGGTTATGGAATTCCGAGGGGAAGCAGGAACAACAGTAATCCTATCACAGGACAGGGCTGATGAGTTGGGACTCGAGTATAAGTATAGGGCGGCATGGATCACACTATCTATGGCTACAGCTCTTGACGCCGTAGGCATTACTGCAGCCTTTGCCGAACTATTGGCAAATAGACAGATCAGCTGTAACGTCGTTGCTGGATATCATCATGATCATATCTTCGTACCCTATGCACGACGTACGGAAGCGCTGCAAATATTAGAGGAGGCAAGCAGAACAACCTAGTATGAAGAATGCATCTACAACAGTAACGGTACATATGGTGAGCAGTGTCAATGGATTCGTCACAAGTGGTGATGATAGTCAACTCGATTGGATGAAAAGTATCTATGCATATGCAGCTGGTAAGGAGCTCACTCAGCAGGATGTCCAAGACTATCTTGATTCTATAGATTGCTATGTGCTCGGCGCTAAATCCTATGCATTGACGCAGCAGATAGGCTGGCCATATGGTGAGAAGCCTGTTTATGTGCTGTCTACATCTATTGACCATGTAAATAGAGTCTCTGTGACGCTATACAGAGGAACGCCCTCAGCGTTAGTAGCTGACGCCCAGCGCTCATCCTACCAGAATATCTGGGTAGTAGGTGGTCCGAAGATTGTCAGATCATTTCTCCAAGAGCAACTCGCAGATCGGTTGATCATCACCATAGCGCCGACCGTACTGGCATCAGGCAGGCCGTTCTTTGAAGATATAGATAAGACTATAAACTTAGAACTTACAAATCATCAAGCTTATGCTGACGGGATGGTAGAGTTAAGCTATGATATTCACTATTGATGAGATAAGGTGCCTTTGATTAACTCAA
>CAZFWJ010000107.1:0-6671 GCA_964522505.1 uncultured Saprospiraceae bacterium | reverse complement strand
TCGCCTCCCGATTATCCGACCAGGCCACATTATAGATTTTCTCTTTAGGATTGCCATCGCTATCGAGATAGGCTTTAATGACTTGAACTCGATCAAGATTAGCTCCCTCAGGGTCTTTGACGGCCCATATGGCCAACTGAGGTACTTGACCGTCTCGATTATGTATGTCGCCACCCATAGGGACCGCGCTATCATATGCAGACTGCACCCAGTTCTCGCTGTCCAGGTCTAACTCTTGGAGATCATATCCAGCAAATAATCTGACCTTAATACGTGTCCCAGAAGTCGCAAACGTCTCTTTGCGAGCCATGGCATCATAGATGGATTCACGAGTATTTTCAGCAGCCCAGACACCAGCGAGGCCTGCCGCACTCATCTCCTTAGAGCTTAAGAATCTCCCAGAAGCATTCATACGTCGTTTAGCAGTGCCATCTCGGACGCCAAACTTGCCAAAGTAGTTATCCTCTTCGACAGGCCCAGCAGAATTGTGCCCGTCTGAACTACCGATCAAGCCAAACTGAAATGGGTTCGCACCCAAATCACGCTGATAAGTCAAGCCATTCTGATAGGCTTCTCTTACAAAACTATTCTGTGGCCTACTCGGAGGTGGGATCACTGTAGCGAAGGTATACTGAAAGAGCTCAAAATCTGCAAACTCATCATTGGGTGCTAATACAGGATGTGACATAGATTGTCCCTTTATCTGAACAACCTCGTTGATGGGTTCATTGCGCATTCTCGCTTCAGCATATTCCCTAGTAATTGGTTTCCCTTCATACTGCGATAGCGCATACATGAGTCCGTCACTCATATTACCATTATGTGGTATCGCCATCAGCTCCCTGCCTTGCTCTCGCTGCTCATCCATCCAAGTCCATAGTTCCTCAGGATTCTGGCTGTTAAATGAAGAGAACGGTAGATCTGGGACATTATCACCTCTGAATATGACATTGCGATGGAGGTTTCTGGCAAAAGCAACATTACCTAATGAATCTCCAGGCGAGGAGGTCCACTCATATGCTGGAAATGTAGTGAACTTACCAGGCTCATAGTGCTCATTAGCCGTGTCTACGATACGCTCCCAAGTAGATCTACGTATACTCTCTCGATTGATACTTTCTATAGGCTCATTGCGAGCTATTGTAAATCCAATCTTCCTAAATTCTTCTGTAGAAGTTGGCTGATCAGGACTACGCACCTCTCTGGCGATATCTAAATCAAAAAACTCATGCTCTGGATCAATCATGAGTTTCATCACACCCATGTACTCTGAGTGGTCTGTCACTGCCATGAAATCGAGGGGACGCTTCAACTTGATTTTTTCTCCGAGAAAATCATTGATAGCTTGCCCTTTGGCATAACGATAAGCGTCATCGGGATCAGTTCTGGTATTGTAGATAAATGCATCAAAAGACCAACTGGTATGCACATGAAGATCGCCAAAATAGGCATTCAATCCAGGCCCAGCCTTAGCACCATCTTTGGAATTTGACAGGGTATTATCGATCTTGTTTTCATGTTTATGGTCATCACATGATTGCACAACCGCAATCATAAAGATTAGGTAGAGTATGTTTTTCATAGCAACTTGTGTCCAAGAAAGATACTTATAGCTATGCCAATTACAGAAGAACTTATTGGCAAGTGGGATCACTATATTAGAGTCAAACGGACAGATATGAAAAACTTAAAGGGAAAGCATGTGGCTATCACGGGTGTTGGCTCTGGCATCGGTCATGCATTAGCAATATCATTTGCCAAAGAAGGGTGCAATCTCTCTATGAATGATATTGATGGTACACGACTACAATCAGTCATAGCTGAATGCAAACAGATCAACCCCAACATAAAGACGTACCATGAGATATTTGACGTGTCCAAACAGGAGGATATGAACAGATGGGCTAAGGCATCTATAAGCTCCCTGGGTCAGATCGATATAGTCATCAACAATGCTGGTGTTGCATTAGGCTTGGTACGTGTTGAAGAGCTATCAAAAGAAAATTTCGATTGGGTAATGGGCATTAATTTCTGGGGGATGGTCTATGGGACCCAGGCATTTCTACCACATCTACGCAGCCGTCCAGAATCCGCAGTAGTTAATATCTCCAGTTTGTTTGGCCTTGTAGGAATAGCCTATCAAGCAGCTTACTGCACATCCAAGTTTGCCATCAGAGGCTATACGGAATCTCTCAGGATGGAAATGATTAAGGATGCCCCTCATCTTATCGTACATACCGTACATCCTGGTGGTGTAGCTACCAATATAGCTAATGACTCGAGACAGATAGATCAAAGAGAGGAATTTGACGATCATGCTGACGCTAATCGTATGTTGACACTTCCCCCAACTGATGCCGCAGCGATAATCATAGACCATATCAAGCGCAAAAAAAGTCGTGTGATCGTAGGATCTGATGCTAAGCAAGCGCAGCTATTGCAAAGAATCTGGCCAGAGAAGTACACTAAGATGATATGGAAGCAGTTGGATAAGGCAATGAATTTTGCCGAATTATAGTCGATAAGTGGGTAAGACAATCTCAATTATAGGGTGTGGATGGCTAGGCTTGCCTCTAGCTCGACATATGATCCAACATCATTGGAATGTCAAGGGCTCCACTACATCCACTGAAAAGCTTGACGTAATCAGGCAATTAGGTATCTCACCTTATCAGTTGAGATTGGATGGCGATAAGCTCACGGTTTCAGATCAATCCATCTTCGATTGCGATATCGCCTACATCAATATTCCCCCTCGGCGCAGAATAGAACATATAGAAACTCGCTATCCAAAGGAAATTGCTGCTCTAATTGCTAGGCTGCACAAAGACACCAGAGTAATTTTTATTAGCTCAACGGGTGTCTATCCTGATGATTATCAACTCCAAGATGAAGAGTTAGAACCAGTACCGACTAAAAAGTCCGGAATTGCCCTCTTAGCAGCCGAATCACTGATCCGAATTCGATTTGCCAAGTGGGTAATTCTAAGACTGTCAGGATTAGCAGGACCCAACCGAGAACCAGGCCATTGGTTCAGTGGTAAAAGAGATCTGGCCAATGGGCTTAATCCTGTCAATATGGTTCATCTCAAAGATTGTATTGCCCTCAGCAAAATGATCATAGAATCAGATCAAATTAATCAGAAGGTTTATAATGTCTGTGCTGACAGACATCCTGCTAAGATTGATTTTTATAATGCTCAATGTGAAAAAGTCGGTATCGAAAAACCGATTTTTAAACAAGAGTTAGGACCTCATAAGGTCGTAAAGAATGATTTAGTGAAAAAAGATATGGGATATAGTTTTATTTATCCTGATCCGCTGCTATTCTGACTTTTCGCTCAGATCGGAAATTGCTAAAATCTCTGTCGATCTTAAATCCTAAGAAAAGTCCTGTGATAAGCATGGCAATTTTAATAATTAACATGTTGAGTGGTTGTTCTGGTTTAATAATGAGTGACAGAGGGAGTTACATTCTGTCTACACTCATGACAACCATACTCTACATATACCCTACGTTTATTTCAGAAACTGTAAGTAAGCTGACACAGTTAGGCTGATTAATTACTTCTAACCGGTGCGTATAAGAAGTCTCTATCCACCTTGTAGCCTAATAATGCACCTGCGACTACCACCAAGAAATAAATAAATGCAATCATAACAATGTGTTTTAATATTTAATAATATACATCTAAGACTATGGGCGTTGCCAAAAAGGTCGTTAATAACAATCTAAAAAAGAGTTAATGAAAAGTAGACGACCAAAAATCTTGATTTCCACTATAAATGGCAGATTTCTTAAATGGCTCTAAATATGACAACACACCCCTCAAAAACCGACGACTTTTGGGCCCCCTATCTGTAAGGGAGAGGTGTGGAAGAATAAATATGGTGGTATCCGAATTGCCCCTCTTACCAGCCTTATGGTGTCGGGACGATACATTTTTTAAAGTTAACCTCTCCACACAATTATTGTCATTGCCCCTGTCAATGAAAAGAATCATAGGTATTCACAAATCGTTTGGTTCTATCTTCCCATAGATTAAGAGATCAAACCACAATTCTAAAGTCACAACACACCCCTAAAAAAACCGAAGGTTTTTGTTTCCCCACTGTTTGAAGAGAAGGGTGGGGAGAGTTGATAGGGATTTGAAAAAGAAGGATAACAGGTGAGTTTAACAATAAGGATTATCTTCCTCTTCACATCTTCTTAGCCATGACCAAATATCTACCACTCTTATGGATCCTCATCTTGGGATTTATCACTATCAAGCTTACGGAACCGATCTCGGTCAGGCCTGCTGACGATGGTGGCTTCTCTGCTATTCATGCAATGAACCATATTCAGATAATGGCTCAAGAGGCTCATCACATGGGCACGCAAGAAAATCTTGACGTCAGAGACTACATCCTTGACGAATTTGCCAACCTCGATATCCCTACAGAAGTATTTGTAGGTCACGCTAAGCATAACTGGGGCTCGGCATACATAAGGGTTGGACGCACAGAAAACATAATCGCAACCATCAAAGGAAAGACTTCTGCCAAGGCGGTGATGGTTGTGGGACACTATGACAGCGTGCTAGGTTCTCCTGGGGCTGCCGATGACATCCATTCAGTGGCGTGCATTCTTGAGATCGCTAAGATCTTGAGCCGTGAAGAACACGATAACGACATCATATTCTTAATAACAGACGGTGAAGAACGAGGGCTGTTTGGTGCTAAAGCATTCGTAGAGCAGCGAGATGTTTCTCACATAGGCGTGCTTCTCAACTATGAAGCACGAGGCAACAGTGGGGCCAGTATATCTTTCGAATGGTCAGAGGGTAATGCTTGGCTGGTGCGCCAGCTAAAGAAGGTAGCAAAAAAGCCAGTCGCCAACTCGATGTCGTTTGAGATTTATAAAAACTTGCCTAACGATACAGACTTCACCTTCTTTAAAGAGGCGGGGATCGATGGTATCAACCACGCCTTCATAGATGGATTCAGCTATTATCATAATCCTGCTGACACTCCTGAAAACATTAACCAGCGTAGCGTGCAGCATACTGGTACTAACATGCTTGCCCTGACCAGACACTTCGCTAATGTAGATCTATCTGTTACGAAGACACACAACGCCACATTTTTCAATTTCTTGGGTTTATTGATTATCTATCCTGCATCATTAGATCTAATCATCCTACTATCGGCTCTCGCATTTATTGTATTTCTATTATTCAGATCGTTTCAGAACGATACCATCGGAGCAAAGTCGTTTGGTCTGTCCTTCTTGCTGATAATCATCAGTGTGATTGTAACTGCTCTGTTGAGCTACGGCCTTGGAAAGCTCTTACTGAGCGCCTATCCTCAATACGAAGTCTTTTATGCAGGGCAGTTTTATAACCACAAGTGGTATCTCCTAGCTTGTATAGGTATTAGCATTCTTATACCCTCGCTTATCATCAGCAGGTCAGTGCTGAGATCAAGCGTCGATAGCTTCAGAGCAGCTATGCTCCTCTTCATGTCTGTATTATGTATTGTCTTCTACATCTACATCCCGACGGCAACATACTTCATGCTCTACCCTACTATTGCCCTATCGCTCTATTATAATATTAACATGATAAGAGTTAGAGAAGTGAGCGCCATAGCGTCATACGTCGCCAGTGCGATACCATTAGTACTCTGGCTACCTGTCATCACACTCTTCTTCCTAGCCTTTAGTCTGGTTGGGCTTCCGATGCCCACAATACATGTTACGATTATCGCCCTATCAACCATGATTGTATTTGACAAGGTGTGGTCCAGCTCGTCGGCGATGACTTATATAGGTCTTGCAATTATCATCATCAGTATAGTCGGTGGACACCTCACTTCTAATCCAACTGAAAAGAAGCCGCTGCCATCACAACTGTTCTATAACTATAATATGATTACGGGCGAAGCACACCTCGCTACAAGTGATAAGCATATCAACATCGGCAATGAGTTCTATTTATCGGGTGCCGAGCGAACTCGGCTCAACGTGCCGTATAAGAGGACTTATTGGAACGTAGGAACTGATATCCAGCCAAGCGTTGCCATGCCTATAATTATATATGACTCCTTACAGCACAACATAGCACGCATCATTAATCAAGATGAGGTCGTCAATACCAGATTGCATATCCGGCAACCTTCTAATGTCAAGGCGCTATATATCAATGGTCAGGAGATATTCACTGATCGGGATATAGATGAATCGGTAACAGTAGAAGCGTTTGCCATGATCGCTGACACCATGACCATCAGAATAGAACAGCGAGATCCAGAGATCGATCAGGTGATAAGTGTTAATAGCATCTATGCTGTCCTACCGATGAACGACGTCCTACCTCCTAATGCGCTGAGGGCAAATTGTTATACTGAGATTGTGTATGAGTTGAGCTTGTAACGTTTCTAACTGTGAGCATATCTAATAAATGTATATGATGAGATATCAAATGATCTGCATTTATTTCAAGTCATACTATTATATAACGATTATAGATCAGTATTTTTAGTGAGATCAGCTATGTCTTATAGGATTAAAGCACACCCTGTTTTAAGCAAAACTTCCGCTTTAACACCGTATACCGTTGTTAAAGCCCACCTTTAGGGGGTCAAACTTCCTTCTATAAGCTAGTTGAACAAAAACGCATCAGATATAGT
>CAZFWJ010000106.1:0-6889 GCA_964522505.1 uncultured Saprospiraceae bacterium | reverse complement strand
TGTGTTACAGTTTTTGTACCATAATCATGTCCGACTATTTAGGGGGCTAAGACAAAACTGTCGAACTGTGTTTTACAGTTCTTATCGTATCATACATATAGATGATAGCATTATGAATAAAAGTATCAATGAATCAGAAACAAAGTTTACTTCTACCGCTACTGTAGAACTGTGTTCTACAGTTCCTATCGTATCATACAGATAATAGCATTACGAATAAACATATCAATGAACCAAAAACAAAGTTTCCTACTACACACTAATCAACAATACTGGCCAGGAAAGACACTTTCCCGGCAGCGGGAGCCAGCGGGCCCGCAATCAACAGTCTTGGTCTATAGGTCTGATTCTTTGCTTTAATGCACTCTGCTTGGTCTTGAAGGTCTGAATATCTCTCATTAGTATCAACTCGAAATCACATCAATTGAAGGCTTGTTAATTGAAATACCTGTGGTTAAGTAGGATGGCCATTTCCCATTTGTAACTCATCTGTAACAAGCCATATTGATATTTGTAATCATAAAATGTAATATCACTTAACATGGCGACAAAAACATCAAACACAAAGACGGCTAACCAACGCAAGGCACAGGTAAAAGGTAACGTAAAGAAATTTCACGATGGCATCCTAAAGACATCTGAAGACCTATTAAATGGTTCAGTAAAAGCGGGAACAAAATGGCAAGAACTTGTTGCTACGGCTATTAAGAAATCAGAGCCCATTACCGAAAAAAATATCGACATATTATTTGACACTGCAGAAAAAGTTAAGGTAGAAGTTGAGACCGGTGCAAATAGAGTTAAAGATCTATTTGGCATTGAGGATAAGGTATTCGACGGATTCAAGGATAAAATCCTGAACAACGACTTGTTCAAAAGATTCAAAGGCGAAGTTGTAGAGATCGTTGATGAAGTTGTAGATACTGATATTGCCAAAAAAGTACGTAAGGTAGCCACTCAGGCAAAAGTAGAGATCTCTGACGTCATTATAGAAATCAAAGAGGACGCTCTTGAAGCAGTTGAGGCAATCAAAGATACTGTTGCGGACAAACCAGCAGCTAAAAAACCGAAAACTGAGGCAAAAGCTGCCGCTAATAAAATCACAAAAGACATCAAGGCTAAGGCGCCTAAAGCAATAAAGACTACTACTAAAAAAGCAGCTAAAGCAGACCTTAAGGCAATCAATGGGATCGGTCCAAAACTGGAAAGCATCTTAAATGAAGCTGGAGTCCACACCTATGCTGATCTCCTAGCAAAAGGTACTAAAGGTCTTCAAGAGATCTTGAATAACGCTGGATCACGATACAAGTCATTTGATCCATCTACATGGATCGACCAGGCTAAAGCCCTGTAATCATAATTTGAAATCACTTTAATAAATCATATACCATGGCAACTAAGACAGCAAAAAAAGTAACTAACAGAACTGAAAGATTCAATGTTGAGCAAGCAATCGAAAGAGTAAAGGCAACTTCTCAGGATGTAAACAAGTTCGCTCTTGAAACAACAGAAGATCTTGTAAATGAGACAATTGCAAGAACTGAGCAATGGCAAGGTATTGCCACAAAAGCTATCGAAGGGGGTATCAAACTCGCTTCTAAGCAACAGGATATCGTGTTTGACACATTAGAATCTCTGAAAGGACAGTTTACTTATGGCAGAAAAAGATTCTCTGCATTAGTAAGCAAGAATTAGTGGAAGACCAACCTTAAACAACACTTTTAAGGCAGCCGAAGGATAAACCTTAATTGGAGTATCCTTCGGCTTTTTAATTTGCGATATCAAAAAATATCCTAATATATATCTGAACTAACTATACATTGTGCGACCGTATCAGGACTAATTAGAATATTAAAACTACAACCTAACCACAAAATCTAAAACATATGTCCACATCGGTCGAGACTCTATTAACAGTGAAGAAGCCATCTCTATTTTGGCTTGCAACTGAAACAGGTCGTGCACTCTTTGAGTGGAGCACTAATATCCCGTTTAGATTCTTAGATAGGCACAAGAGAGGATCAGGGGATGGTCATCCGGTCCTATTATTGCCAGGATTTATGGCAACGGACGCATCTAATAAGCCTCTAAAGAAATATCTCAAGAAACTGGGATACGATGCACATGGTTGGGAAATCGGCAGAAACTTTGCCAAGGTAGAATACATAGAGCTCCTCATAAATAAGATTGTAGAGCTTCATGAAGAGAGCGGAATGAAGGTGAGCCTTATAGGCTGGAGTTTAGGGGGAATCTATGCACGACAGATTGCCAAAGAAGTACCGGACTTGATCAGACAGGTCATTACCATGGGTTCTCCTTTTGCCGGAGTGACTGAACAGAATAATGCTCGTTGGTTGCACAATCTGATTACAGTGGGCAAAGGCACGCAGAATGTAGACCCTAAGCTACTCGCAGATATTCCGATCCCTCCTAATGTTCCATTTACAGCCATATACACTAAGCAAGATGGTATAGTACCATGGGAGGTATGCTATGAAAAGAGCGAGAGTCCAATAATTCAAAACATCGAGGTAAGGGGTAGTCATTTAGGACTTGGGGTTAATCCAACCGTCCTCAACATTATTGCAGATAGACTAACTTATCGTGAGGAAAACTGGCAGCCGTTCGAGCCAGAGAATATCCTCACCGATTTGCTCTTTTATCCATCACTATAAATTAAAAAAGCCCCAGCGCAAGCTGAGGCTTTAATTAAGTTTTCATCTGTTATTTATCAAGACCTGATCTCTTACAGCTGACTAGCTCGATATTCAGCTTGAGCTTTATATTTTTCTTCGGTTACCTTAGAGTAAAGCGTCTTTGCTTCTGCTCCGTTGCCAGATTTCTCTAACTGCTCGGCTAAGTAAAAGGTATACTTATCTGGTACGGCCCCACCTTTCAGTTCGACAGCTTTTCTCATAGCTGCAATGCCTTCCGTATACTTCTCCATCGCACCAAAAGATCTTGATAGATAGTAGTTAACATCTGCATTAGCTGGTGCATCGGTATTATATGCCTCTGCCATGCTGATGGCCGTATCATAATCTTTAGCCACATAGGTCTTACCTATAAGCACTTGAGCTTTCTTATATCTGCTCGACACTTTATCGGCCTTGCCTTCAGCATCTGCTTTTTTAGCCGCCATGATATAGCTGTTCACCGCTTTGATCTTTTCTCCTTTTGCCTCTTCTGCCCTACCGATGCCCTCATAATTAGATGAGTAATTAGGATTGAGTTCAATCCCTTTATTGTATAGCACTATAGCGCCTGCGTGATCACCCGCTTTTCTTTTACCATTGCCTAAATTGTATGCTGCAACTGCACCGTTCTTTTTAGCAAGTCCAATGATCTGCTCATTTTCAGCCGCCATAGCCAATTCCAAAGCCATTTCCATTTTGGCTAATCCATTTTCGTAGTCCTTAGCTTTAAGCATGCTTAGTCCCTCGTTGTATGTCCCTGCTGCAGTAGGAGCATCTTGGGCTGTAATTGAAGATACACTCATCAGCATCACCGTGATCAGCATCAACACATAGTATCTCATTCTCAACATATTTCTCTTGATTTATAATTAGAAAATTCTAAAGATAAAAACTACAATCAGTCTGAAAAGATATTGAGATGTAAGGAATTGTTAAATCATGCGATTTGTAAGACAGCCAACGAACGATATCGATCTATATATCCATTTTCGCTTAGCGTCGGACTCGCTATAATTCACTATCATTAAGATACATTCTTATATCACCTTAGAAAGCAAAGAAATGATCAAGGAGTTTTTAGATAGAATAGACGTTGATGATATCCAAGGGGTCAGTGGCATGGATGCCACATTCCTATATGGAGAGTCTCCAACCAGCCCAATGCACATTGGTTCTGTGGCTATTATCGAAGGCGATTTAAAATTTGAAACCTTCAAAAATATAATAGCGTCTCGCCTGCATATGCTCCCCAAGCTTCGCAAGCGCCTGATGGATGTGCCCTTAGGAGTGGACTATCCGTATTGGGTTGATGACCCCAATTTTGATATCTCCTTACATTTACAACATGTTGCATTGCCATCCCCTGGTGGCTGGGCTGAGCTCAGAGCTTTAGCCTCAAGTATTTTCTCAGAACCTTTGGATAAGACTAGACCGCTGTGGAGTTACACTTTTGTAGAAGGTTTAGACTCGGTTTCTCAAGTACCTAAAGGAAGTGTCGCTATCATCGCTAAAGTGCATCATGTAGCTATAGATGGAATGGCAGGTGCTGGAATGATGGCGGTGCTATTCGATCTCGCTCCATCAGATAAAGAACCACCTACGCCTAAGCCGTTCAAGCCAGAACCACTGCCAAATGAATTAAAATTGATCTATAAGAGCGCCATCAGTTTTGCTAAAAACCCGCTCAAGTTGCCTAAGATTGTTACAGAAACTGTCATTTCGACTATCAAAGCAGGAGTCCTGACCAGAGTGAAGAGAATGGACATGCCTACGGCACCATTTACTGCTCCTGCAACACCATTCAATGGCATTATTTCTGCCTCCAGAAAATGGAATTCCACAATTTTGGAATTTGACAGAGTGCGTAAGCTCAAGTCCATCATGGGGTGCACCCTCAATGATGTCGTGCTCAGCATCTGTGCTGGCGCACTTCACAAATATCTGGTCGGCAAGGACAAGCTCCCATTGAAGCCGCTCGTCGCCATGGTACCTATTTCTAATCGAGCTAAAAACGACAAATCTGCTGACGGCAATAAGCTATCAGCAATGCTGGTACAACTCGCCAGCAATATCGAAGATCCTATAGAAAGACTCGAGGCTATACAGGCCAATGCTATACGTGGCAAAACCTATAACAATGCCCTTGGTGCCAAATCATTGAGCAATCTCGCTGAGGCAGTTCCTTTTGGCATTGCCAATCAAGCCGCCAAGATGTACTCTCGCTATAACATGGCTAAGGCGCATAATCCCGTGTTCAATCTGGTCATTACTAATGTGCCAGGTCCACAGGTGCCGCTATATATCAACAAACACAAACTCGTCTCCGTAATGGGTACTGCACCGATCATTGACGGTATGGGACTGATGATGGTAATATTCAGTTATAATGGTCAACTCACAATTAGTTCTACCTCCGACGTACGATCTATGCCAGATATAGATGTATTCAACAGGTATGTACTAGAGTCTGCCAATGAACTCGAGGAAGACATTTTGAAGTATAAAGCTCAGGCTGACAAGAAGAAAAAGAAAGGTAAGCCAGCTTCAGACAAGTTCTTCGAGAACATCAAAAAATTCATCAAGAAAGACCCGACGGCTATCAAAGCCGATAGTGGGGTTTTCCAATTTAACATCACCGGTCCAACACCTGCAACATGGGCCATAGATCTAAACAAACAACCCGGTGTACTTCGCCGAGGTGATGCCAAAGATCCTGATGTGACCCTCACGATCAGGGAGAAGCACCTGCTTAATTTAGGATCTGGCGATCTTGATATTCAAACTGCATTCGTGCAAGGGCGTGTCGAGATAGATGGAGATCAAAAGAAAGCGATTAGGCTTGTGAAGATATTGAGTTTGCTACCAAAGATTTGATGTTTTCAGAAGACGAAGAGGCAATAGAAAAATACTTATGGAATACAGCGGTCGCTTAGCTACTAGCTAATATGTCATTGAGCCTAGCGTATATGACCACCTCTTTACATCTGAAGTTCTCATGAAATCAACTATATCATATCGAAAAAGGATTCCATTCTTCTGTCATAAATCTGAAGCTGATTTTCAAGCCGACATGTATGAGAGATATGATGATGTGGTATTACGACAAGTGGCGCTACACTTAGGAGATGAATTGTGGGGACACTACCCTATGCAGCATATTCTGGACTTCGCTAAAGACTTCTACCCCAGTGATCCTGATCAATATATTCTCGAAGTCGGGTGTGGAGTAGGCAGGTGGATTGCTCATTTAGCTCAGCGATTTCCAGAGTCTACCTGTTGGGGCATAGATTATAGCTACCAGATGCTCAAACAAGCAAATCGCTTTTGGGTAGAGGGTTACGACATCTCACTTGATGTCTCTAACAAGGGATTTGATAGCATACTTTTACTCAAGGGACATCAGTTCAAGAACTTGAGCTTTGGATTAGCAGATGCTGTCGATCTACCGTTTTACGACGACAGTCAAGACTTGATTGTCAACAGCTTTTTACTGGATCGCTTGGAAGATCCCATTCGCAGTCTACACGAGATGTTTCGAATCTTGAAACCAGGTGGAAAATTGATCATGGTTACTCCTTTAAATTTCAAGAATGCAGACCTTTGGGACGCACTCTATCCAGTGAATAAAATCAATGACATACTCGTTGATATAGGCTATAGCATTTTAAAGTGGCAAGAAGATCTTCAGATTATCGAGCCATTGGATGCTCATGGGAATTCGATTAGTTGGAAGTGCTTAGGAGTTGTTGTAACTAAGTAAGGAATTATGCTCTATAAGCGTATTGACTCTGGATCATCTCTATGACTTTCACAAGAGTCAATTAACCGCAAATAACGATTATACTACCCTGGATCATACTCCGATCCACTAGCCGTTCTCAACAGTCCCCTAAATGCCTTCTTCACATTCGATCCCTCATGGCAGACTCTGTATACTTCATAAGATATCGGCATCTCGATGCCATATTCCTCCGCCAACTCCATGACGACCTTACAGCTCTTGACGCCTTCGGCGACCATGTTCATGTTATTAATGATCTCGTCAAGTTGCCTGCCTTGGCCTAAAGCATAGCCCACTGTACGGTTTCGGCTCTGAGGACTGTTACAGGTGGCAACGAGATCTCCCATGCCTGCTAACCCTGAGAAGGTCTTGCGCTTGCCTCCCATAGCGACTCCTAATCGAGTCAGCTCTG
>CAZFWJ010000105.1:0-6979 GCA_964522505.1 uncultured Saprospiraceae bacterium | reverse complement strand
TGGCAATCTTGCCATCGTAGTGACCAATGAATTAATTAAAATGGGTCATAAGGACTTGATTCCCCAAGTGGTGCCCATCTATCCAGTTACTGATAGCACGAGAGAGTATGAATCCAATAAGCTCTATGCTGAAGGTTACTACCTCACCGCTAAGGCAATGGACAACTTCATGAGAGACTATATGAGTAGGCCTCAAGATGTCAACGATGTTAGAGCCAGTCCAATACTGGAGGAAGACCTATCCCAGTTTCCTCCGTCATTTATCCTTACTGCGGGCTTCGATCCTCTTAGGGATCAAGGCGAAGCATTTGTCGAGAAACTACGTGCTGCAGGCTGTGATGTCAAGCATAAGCGCTATGACAATGCTTTACACGCCTTCTTTGGCCTTAAAGATTTTGGCAAGAAGGGACTTGTGGCTGTGGATGACGTAGCGGAGTTTTTAAAAAGTTAGAGGTATAGAGAACTGATCTGTTACATCTTGAGGGAAGTGAGTCCGTAAGATCTTCTTATTCGATACCGAATAAGAACACCCCTGACTTTTAATTACTCCATTCCAACGTAAAAAAAGAGAACTCAATTCAACCTACTTCTCTGTCCCCAATGATCGGCACGGTAGATTGTATTGTTTTCGATGAGAAGCATCTCACCTCGCTTGCCCAGCTTGATGCTGGCGTCGATAAAGATGATCTTGTTGTTATGGATAGAGACAATTTCGGGCACTGAACTATGACCCACTATGATTCGTTTGGCGTCAATTTTTTCAAGGAGTCTATCGGTTCTCTTACGATCAAATTCTCCCTTATAGGCATAGCCCCGATACCACAGAGGGCTATAGGCATTTGTCAAGAAATTAGCCAACTCCTCATCAGTATCTTCTGTTGCCATAAGCACATGATCGTAGTACATGCTATTCAGGCTGTCAATCGGCATAAAGTCAAATAACTCCTCACTGATGCCTCCATGGACAAATGCTATATCATTGATCTTAATATATACCGGCTTGGAGCGTATCCAACTGCCCAAAAAAGAATTCTCTCCAAAAAGATCGCCATAGGGTCTACGAAATCTTGAACTGGTATATCTATACTTTTCGTGGATATATCGGACATCTGAATTAAGTACCATCCACTCATGATTACCGATGAGGGTATGAACTTTGCCTCCATTCGTTTTGGCTTGTTGTTCAAGTCTAACGAGATACCATACGATATCTATAACCTTATCTCCACGATCAAAAATATCTCCAGTAATTACGAGATGCCCATCGCCATAGATCCAATTACCATATTTATTTACAATCTTATTTTCTTTGAGCAGGCTCATCATCAGATCATGCTGCCCATGGATGTCACTGATCGCAGCAATCTTGGAGACGTCCTGATAATCTACTTTGTGATCTGGCACAAGATTTTGATCAGAGAGCGTTTTATAGTACCCAATATCTCGACCATCTATACTCGGCATTTCTCGAGACTTCCCTTGCGGTATTAATTGCTTCCCGATATAGCTACGCTTGTAGAACATGCCCTCATCTATCCAACAGACGTCAGTGCTATCCCCACGATGAAAGATATAAGGTCCATCGTCATAATTGTGATAATTATTCTGAGCCTGTAGGGACATAAGAGTGAAGGCTCCCAATAAGGAGGCTAATAAGGTTGATTGATATCTCTGAAACGTAGTCATGCTTTATATCCAGAAGCCTTTAAGTTAAGTGTAGTAACATAAACATACATCGCAGATAATCAAAAAGATGGCCTGTTGTCTGCATACTGTCTGTAATTCTTGGGTTATTTGCTCTGTAAATAGGACGATATCCTACTGTATTGGTCGGAACAAGACTTACCTTCACAAGTTATTATCATATTCTGAATAAAGCTACCCATACTTGAGCAAAGCCGACACGAATAGCGCCCTTCAAAAAGAGATTCACATCAAAGGGGCTCGCACAAACAATCTTAAGAATGTAGAGCTCAGATTGCCTAAGAATAAGCTGATCGTCGTGACTGGTGTATCTGGCTCTGGTAAGTCCTCTCTGATTATGGACACCCTTTATGCAGAGGGGCAACGACGATATGTGGAGTCCATGTCCTCCTATGCTAGGCAGTTTTTAGGTAGGATGAAAAAACCCGATGTCGACTATATCAAGGGCATATCTCCGGCTATTGCTATCGAGCAAAAAGTAAGTAGCAGCAATGCACGATCTACAGTAGGGTCATTAACTGAAATCTACGACTATTTAAGACTTTTGTTTGCCAGAGCAGGCGTCACCATATCCCCCGTATCTGGTGAGCTGGTCAAGAAGCATCAAGTATCTGACGTCATCAACCATCTCAGAACTTATGATGACCAAACTAAAGTACAGTTATTTGCCGCGTTAATACCTTATGACCCTGAGCGGCTCGCCAAGAAGGAACTCGAGCTTTTGATGCAAAAAGGATATACTAGGATTAGTTACAAAGGTGATTTGTCAAGCATTGAGGACTTCATTGATGAACAAAGTAAACTGCTGAAAAAGTCAATCGGGTCAATCAGTGATTATATCAAAATATTGATAGACCGCTTTGTCATCAATGATGATGAAGAAAATCTGAAACGTATAGCAGACAGTGTCAACACGGCATTTTATGAAGGGCAAGGTGAGTGTATTCTCGATGTGATAGATATCGAGCAAGTTAAATACAACAATAGGTTTGAGCTTGACGGCATCCTATTCTTAGAGCCATCCCCGCAATTATTCAACTATAACAATCCTTATGGGGCTTGCAAAAAATGTGAAGGCTATGGTCAGATACTTGGCATAGATCCTAACAAGGTGATACCTGATAAGATGAAATCGGTCTATGAAGGTGCCATTGCCTGTTGGAAAGGAGAAAAGCATGGCCTATGGCTAGATAGATTAATCTTTAATGCCGAGAAGTCAGGTATCCCCATTCATGAACCCTACAACCAGCTTAGTGCGGAGCAGCAAGAACTACTCTGGACCGGTAATGAACATTTTGATGGGATCAATACATTTTTTGGAGAATTACAAGAGCAGAGCTACAAAATACAGAATCGGGTGATGATGGCTCGATACCGAGGCAAAACTACCTGTACAGTATGCAGTGGAGGCAGATTGAGGACAGAGTCGAGTTATGTTAAGGTACATGGCAAATCAATAAGCGAGCTCATCCATATACCGATCAAAGATCTTAAGCACTTTTTTGATACCATCGAACTCAGTGAGTATCAAAAAGCAGTCTCTAAACGCATACTCATTGAGATTAATACGCGGCTCAGAGTGATGTCTGAGATAGGGTTGGGGTACTTAACCCTAGATCGTCAGGCGTCCACGTTAAGCGGAGGAGAGAGCCAGCGGATCAGTCTAACAAGAACATTGGGAAGTAACTTGACTAGCTCACTATATATCCTTGACGAGCCAAGTATCGGCTTACATCCTAAGGACACTGCAAAGTTGGTACAAGTCTTAAAAAATCTCCGAGATCTCGGTAACACAGTTGTTGTTGTAGAACACGAAGAAGAAGTCATCAAAAGTGCAGATCACCTAGTCGATGTCGGTCCAAAAGCTGGACTCCATGGAGGTGAAATAGTCTATGAAGGAGGGCCTGAACACATATCAGATGCAAGCGAAAGCCTGACAACACAATACCTCTCTGGCGCTAAACTGGTCAATCTACCAAAGCTAGATCGCAAGTCAGCTAACAGCATAACATTTCACAATGCTCGACAGCATAATCTCAATGGTGTCGACGTAACTATACCGCTCAATAGCCTCACAGTAATCACCGGAGTGTCTGGCTCAGGCAAGACCTCGCTTGTCAAGCATATCATATACCCTGCCCTACTCAAGGAGTTGGACATTAGTCATCCCAGCAAGATAGGCAGTTACGAGCGTCTCTCTGGAGATGTAAAACTGTTAGGTGGAATAGAATTTATTAATCAGAATCCCATCGGTCGATCATCTCGTTCTAATCCCGTTACCTATGTTAAAGCGTACGACGAAATCCGTAAGTTGATGGTCAGCCAGCAGCTTGCTAAAGTGCGAGGATATAAGCCCAAGCATTTCTCATTTAATACAGAAGGTGGCCGCTGTGAGAATTGTAAGGGCGATGGACAGATCACTATCGAGATGCAATTCCTTGCCGATGTACAATTGATCTGCGAGGACTGTAAGGGCAAGAGATTTAAGCCCGAGATCCTCGATGTGAAGTATGAAGGCAAGAACATCTTTGAGGTGCTTTCTATGAGCATATCAGAGGCTATAGAATTCTTTGCCAAAGAAGCTAAAATTATTAAGAAGCTCAAGCCCTTGGAAGATGTCGGACTCGGCTATGTCAAGCTTGGTCAAGCATCAAGTACTCTCTCAGGTGGCGAAGCACAACGTGTCAAGCTGGCCTCATTCTTAGTAAAAGAAGGGAGTCTGGACCATCAATTATTCATCTTTGATGAGCCTACGACCGGCCTTCATTTCGATGATATCAATAAGTTACTCGCTGCCTTCAGAGCACTCGTCGAGCAAGGACATACAGTACTCATCGTAGAGCATAATCTAGACGTAATAAAGAGTGCTGATTGGATTATCGATTTAGGTCCAGGTGGTGGTGATGAGGGTGGCGACCTAGTATACCAAGGAAATATCGACGGCATCCTAAACGTGAAGGAATCTTATACTGGACAGTTTCTAAAAGAAAAGCTAGACTGGGAGCAGCAGTTTATCTAAAGTCACGGGTCTTCATATCTTTGCAGGACAAAACGAAACTATGGACGTGTTACAAGGAGATGTACTAAAGTGGATCGTCATGATCATCGTGGGAGCAATCGCAGGAACTTTAGCAGCTCGAATCATGAAAGGACAGACGTATGGATTTGTCGTTAACTCTATGCTCGGTATTGCAGGAGCTGTAGTTGGTGGGTTCTTGTTCGATAAGCTCAATATCAATGCAGGGTCGGGGATCGTAAAAGTCGTAGAGAACCAGTTTGGCGTGGTGCTCCCTGAAAATATCATCGGAATGATGGTGTCGGCGACGGTCGGAGCGATTCTCATCTTATGGGTCACTCAGATGTTAGGGATTGGAAAGAAACGGAGCTAAACAACTATCCATCTCGCCTTGACCAAAACTCTCATCATATTTGACATTGATGGAACACTTGTTACCTCTGATTCTCGGGATAGCAAGGCATTCGCAGAAGCTTATGAGGAGTATTTCGAGAGAGATTTCTACTCTATAGACTGGAAGAAATATAAACATGTCACTGATCACACGATTTTTCACAGTGTCTATCAAGAGCATTTTGGTCATGTCTGTTTAGCAGATGAGCTGGCCGGCTTTCAGCAGCACTATATAGACAAGCTCGTCGCCAATCGTCAGGCACACCCAGAACTCTACAAGGAGGTGGCTGGGGCCAATACAATGCTCGATCTTCTGCACAAGGATGATCGCTTCGTCATCGGTATCGGGACTGGAGGGTGGAAACGACCGCAACTCGTCAAACTCGCACATGTAAGTATATCTGTTGACCATATATACGATAGCTATGCGGACGATAGTGTGACTCGTGAGGAGATCCTCCAGATGTCTATTGACCTCGCTCGACAGGACCACATCATTGAACAGGTGATCTATCTAGGTGATGCTATCTGGGATCTGCAGACTACCCATAATATGGATATCCCGCTCATAGGTGTCAGGCATGAGGGGGACACAGAGTTCTTTACTGACCTAGGAGTCGAGCATGTGATAACTGACTTTAGTGATGTTAAGGGGTTTATGGGGATGGTTGATAGATTGGTTCAAGGGCTATAGAGGAATAATGATTCTGGTGGAGAAAGCAAGTTTTTTGGAAGCTAATGCTCTAAGCTCTTCCGCGACCAAAGATGAAACCTTTTGTACTTGAAAACCTAATCTTCCTGCGGCAGTTTAAATGTGATCGGCAATGTATAAAGCACTCTAATTGGTTGTCCCCTATGAAGGCCTGGTGCCCATCGATCAGGCAAAATATTCATGCCTTCTACAGCGGCCAATGCCGCCTCTCCACAACCATAACCAATATCTCTTACTAACTTAATATCAGTCAGATAACCATCTTTCTCTACAACGAACTGTACATAGACCCTTCCTTCGATCCTATTCGTCTTAGCGGAGAATGGATACATTAAGTTATCATAGATATACAAAAGTAACTTCTCGTCAGCGCAAGCTTTTAATTTTATATCGCTATCAGAATCATTCTCGCAACCCGGAAACCGCGGCATAGCCTCAACGATCTTATATATCTCATTATCATCATCCAATTGTGCTCTAAATCCACCAATAATTATATGATCCATAATGATATCAAATCCTTCGGGTGCTACTTTATTCTTCTGCAATTCAGTTATATCCCAATCGAATACTGGTCCTCTCTTAAAAACAATTGGAATGATCATAGAGGTAGAAATTGCTTCTCCATCTACCTTCCGAGGAGTCCAAGTACCTCGATTTTTTAGTCCTCCGTAGAGTCTATACACTTGATCATCAGCAGTGGCGCTAATACTCTCATAGACTTGAATCCCATCCGTCATTTTTCCATTTTCATCTATTGTGATACTCGCATACATCATTGCGCCATCTGAACGAATAGAACTCGGATAAAAAATGTTGCTCGAAATATATTCGGCCAATTCTGTATTACTGCATGCTTCAGTATCACATCCTGGATATAATGGAACTGTTGAGTATAAGTGGATAATTCTATCATTGAGTATAGGTCCGACAGATTCAAATTCACTGTAACCGTTAATTACTGATAATTTGACCAAGAAAAAAATGAATCCAAATCGCATGTGTAACCAATTTGGATATCAAAATAGCACTTAAGTCAATTATTACACAAACTCAGAAAAAAATTTGTGACCATCAATCTTTCTTTCCTTCTTCCTCCATCTCGGCCCATATCTCGAGATGTTCCTCAATGTCAAATGTGAAATCCCAGTTAT
>CAZFWJ010000104.1:0-7120 GCA_964522505.1 uncultured Saprospiraceae bacterium | reverse complement strand
TAAGTATCTAGGTGAACCAACCTAATGAAGATATAACTTAGAATATTCTTAAGAAAGCAGTGTTGTTCCTATAGAATTAACACCAGTAATGTTAGAGGAAATCCGATAGGATTCAGTAATGCTAAGATCTACTTATCATCCTTTCCTGCCAAAAATATCCTTTCCTCCAGATTTAAGATTAGCACGAGGAGCTCGTTCGAGAACTTCATGAAACAGTTTGTCCTTAGCGATCCATTTGCCATTCTGGTAGTCATATCCTCTGTAACTTCCGTCTGCCACGAAGGTCATACCTTGACCAACCATGCGACCTTGCATAACTATGAGATTATCAAAGAGTAATCGCTTCGATTCTTCATTAAAATCTAGTGTAGAATTTGTGTCAGCAGAATACTGCAATATATGTCGATTCTTGTAGTAAGGACTACCCTCTTCTTCTTGAAATATTTTGTTTCCTATAGTAACGCCGTCTGAAGATATATTGAGCGGTTCACAGGTCTTAATCTTTGTATAGGTATCAGTAAATCTGAAAGTCCATAGCATATAACTATCCTCAACTTGAAGTACCCGATAAACCAGTGCACCAGACCAATCACCTAGGTTAAGTGTATCGTCTTCATCCAATCCATCATCTCCTGATTCTGTGTCAAATGCGATGAGTCTATTGGAATCTTGATAGTAACCATGATACTTATAGTTGCCATCACCTTGATCCACTTGCCAACTGATCAATCGGAATGATTTATCGTTGGGATATTGAAAGGAAATCCATTCTAGATCCGCATAATCTTGCTCGAATGAGCCCTCCTTCCTGAGTTCAGAATCTAATGCACTAAGAAATCGTTCAGATGCTACTTTCCGATGTTCTGGTCTATCACTGTTTACCATAGCATCAGCCCAAAAAGAGTAATCTTGTGCTGTAGATGAACCTAAGAAAAATATTACCGCGATAAGACTTAATAAAGACTTCATACCAAGATGATTATTTGAGATATAACGGCATGGATATTAATAAAGTAACATCCATTCTAATACAATAACGAAATCTTAAGCACTATAATTATCTGAGATCAATTTCTGGTAGTCTGGTCTATCCGAAGCGAGTTTATGAATAAACTTGTCAGTGACTTTACCTTTGTGAAGGGTGAATACCCCAGGCATTTGAAAACCATCACCAATATATGTGGAGAACATGTCGCTCTTGTTCTTAATAGCCGTCTCAAATGTTTTGAGCCAAACTTGCAGACCGAATAACTGATGAAACTTTCCTTTGATTAGACCGAAATGTGAATAGAGCTGACAGTTTGGATCGGAAATGTGTAATACACTGTTAAATCCAAATTGCGTGAAATATTCATATCCTTGTTCTGTTGTAGCCATATGGACGAAGCATAGTGTAAAACCTTTGGATTCAATTTCTTCTCTCAGTGTATTGAGCTCTTGGAGGGCTTGCTGACAGAACACACAGCCAAAACGTCTCAAAAAGACTAAAAGGACAGGTCCCTCTTCTGTCAGAGATAAGAGATCCTGTCCATTATTAATCTTAATTTTATCAAAAGAGATTACGCTTGTATCTAGCATCAAGGTAAAATCTGTTTTTATTATGAAAGGTTCATAGAATCGAATGTATTCATCACCTTTTTGACATGATCTGCAGATTGATGCATTAATGCCATCTCATCATCGTTCAATCCAACTTCTATCACCTTGCCAATTCCATTTTTATTCAGTGTTACCGGAACACCTAGATAAACGTCGTTGAGGCCATACTGCCCTTCCATTTTCACACAACAAGGATATATTCTGTTTTCATTCTTAACTATGGCCTCCACCATCTGTGCTGCGGCTGCGCCAGGGGCATACCAGGCAGATGTACCCATCAATTTAACGAGCTCCCCACCACCTTTCTTAGTACGTTGTACGATAGCTTCTATTTTGTCAGCAGCTAGCAGCTCAGTTAGTGGAATACCCGCCACTGTAGTATATCTCGGAAGTGGCACCATTGTATCTCCATGTCCACCTAATAAGAGTGCCTGAATGTCCTTAGGAGATACATTAAGCTCTGTAGACAAAAATGCTCTATATCTGGCTGTATCTAATATACCAGCCATCCCAAATACTCTAGAGCTGTCAAATCCACTAGCAGAATGAGCGGCATATGTCATCACATCGAGCGGATTCGAAACTATGATAATAATTGGATTATCAGATTTAGACAATACTGAACCGACGACAGAAGTAACAATTTTAGCATTAGTTGAGATTAAGTCATCACGGCTCATACCTGGTCTACGAGGAATACCGGCAGTGATTACTACGATATCTGATCCAGCAGTATCGTCATAGTTCTCAGTACCCGTCAGACGAGTGCTATAATAATCAATAGGTGCTTGTTGCCAGCTATCTAGTGCTTTTCCTCTTGCCATGTCTCCTTTAAGATCGAGAAGCACGACTTCATTAACGATATCTTTGTGTGCTAATACATTAGCCACTGTAGAGCCCACATTCCCAGCTCCAACTACGGTTACTTTCATTATAGAGTTATTATGTTTATGTATTCAAAGTTATATTATAACAGAGTAGTTGCAGCTATGTTGCATACCAAATATCTATTATATGTAAATCACATATATTAAATCAGATCATTTAGGAGATTAAGTCATATAACATCTGAGGAAGCAGTCATTTTTATGACCGAATTCAATACATTTGTGGCAAAATATGCAAGTATGAATCTTCACGAATATCAGGGTAAAGAAATATTAGCAGCAAGCGGAGTTAGAATACAACGTGGACATGTGGTTGACACTGTCGAGGGAGCTGTTGAAGCATTTAAAAAACTTCAACAAGACACTGGAACAGAGTTCGCAGTTGTCAAGGCTCAAATTCATGCTGGTGGTCGTGGAAAAGGAGGTGGAGTAAAACTCGCTAAGAATGAAGCAGAGTTAAAAGAACATGCTGGAAACATATTGGGCATGATGCTCAAGACGCCTCAGACTCCAGGGGGATTAGAAGGAGAAGGTAAACTTGTTCAGAAGATTCTTGTCGCTGAAGATTCATATGCTCCAGATTTTGACGCATGTAAGGAATACTACGTATCGATCATGATGGATCGTGAGAAAAAGCAAAATGTGATTATCTATAGCACTGAGGGTGGTATGAACATCGAAGAAGTGGCAGAGCATACTCCTCAATTAGTTCATAAAGAACATATTGATCCCACATTAGGTATGCAAGGATATCAAGCACGCAAGATCGCTTTCAATCTGGGTCTGTCAGGTAAAGCATTCAAGGAGATGACTAAATTCATCTCTAAGCTTTATGGTGCATTCGTAAAGAATGATCTTTCACTTATAGAGATCAACCCTTGCATGCAAAATAATGAAGATGAAATCCTTGCTGTAGATTGTAAGACTACCGTTGATGACAACGCACTCTTTAGACATCCTGAACTTGCCGCAATGAGAGATGTCACGGAGGAAGATCCTGCAGAAGTAGAAGCCAAGGAGTTTGGTTTGAATTACGTTAAGTTAGACGGAAACGTCGGATGTATGGTTAACGGCGCTGGACTTGCTATGGCAACTATGGATATTATCAAGCTGAGTGGAGGATCGCCAGCTAACTTCCTTGATGTCGGTGGAACTGCTGATGCCGAACGTGTAGAAAATGCATTTAAAATTATACTTAGTGATCCGAATGTTAAGGCCATCCTGATCAACATATTTGGAGGTATTGTAAGATGTGATCGAGTTGCACAGGGTGTTGTTGACGCCTATAAAAACATGGGCAATATCAGTGTTCCAATCATTGTAAGACTACAGGGCACCAATGCTGAAATAGCCAAAGAACTTATCGACAATTCTGGTCTCGAAGTAAGATCAGCTGTTGTATTGCAAGAGGCTGCGGATATCGTCAAAGAGGTACTGTCTTAAAGGATCTTGGAGTCGTTCACGCTCTATCAAGTTAATGAGTATATCCGCCGTGTTATCGCTCTTAACTTTAAGGAACCCATTTGGGTTGAGGCTGAAATCAGTCAATGCAATGAATCCAGAGGTAACTACTATATCGATCTCATTGATAAGGATGAGAAATCGGATCAGGTATCTGCCAATGCTCAGGCTAACCTATGGCAAAGCAGTTTTAAGTTTATCAAGCGCAAAATTGGTGTTGTAATTCACGAATTACTACAAGAAGGCAGAACTGTACGACTGAAATGCAAGGTGGATTTTCATGAGCGATATGGTCTTAAGCTTGTTGTAGAAGACATTGATCCCAATTATACATTTGGACGGATAGAGCTACAGCGGCAAGAAATTATAAATAGGTTACAGGAAGAAGGATTCTATACCCTCAATAAACAGACAACTCTGCCTGATGTCATACAGCGCATAGCACTCATCACTTCTTCACGAGCGGCTGGATATAAAGATTTTAAAGCACATCTCGAAACCAATGCCTATGGATATCAATATGATATTGATATTTATGAGTCGAGCATGCAAGGTCAGCATGTAGAACGAGATTGTCTTGCCGGGATAAATGCGATACTTGAAAAACCACGAAGTTACTATGATGCAGTAGTCATCTTAAGAGGAGGTGGCAGCAAGCTTGATCTTGCAGCATTTGACAATTTCAATGTCGCGGTAGCTATAGCCAAATCTGAATTACCTTTCGTTATTGGTATTGGACATGAAATCGATCAGAGTATAGTAGACTTGGTGTCTAAATTATCACTAAAAACTCCTACTGCGGTTGCTGATCTCCTGATTGAAAAGATGGTCCATTACGAATCTCAGATGCTTCAGAAGTATCAGTATATCGCTACTCAGTCCAATCAATATCTTCAGGTGGAACTGAACGCTTTGAATCTTGTACATCAAGACATAATGAACCGGACCAGTCAGATTATCAACAGGGAGAATCAGTCGCTCGACATTGCTACTCTATATATTAAAAATGGTGTCGGCAAGCTTATCAATCAGACTCAAAATAACTTGGAGCTATTATCAGTGAAGATTGATGGCTTTAATCCATCTAAGATTTTAGAGAGAGGTTTTGCGCATATAAAAGTTGATGGCAGAACAGTCAATAAAGCTAAAACACTCAAAAAAGGGCAGGAGATAGATATCATTTTTTCAGACACACAAAGAACTGCCAAAGTATTATAGACTATGCCAAAAAAAGTAAGCTATACCGAAGCTAAAGAACAGCTCGATCAGATTATCAATGAGCTCGAAAATGATCAGATCACTATTGACGATCTCACAGCGAAAGTCAAAAAGGCAAAACAGCTTATTGAGTTATGTAAGCAGAAGCTTCGTCAGACTCAAGAGGAACTTAATGATCCTGATTCTGAGATTTAGAAGATTTATATCTGCTGAGTACTCCTTGCAGTTTTGTCTTCAAGCTCAAGCCTGAGATGTTCTTATCATGAAGAGCCATATAACTCAACACCAGGGCAAATGGAAGAAGAAGCATCACAGGAAGCCAAGCCGCTTGGATATCGCTGAGCGTATCACTTTTCAATAATTTCTCTCCAGTTATGTAAGTCATGATAAACATGATATAGAAGCCTATTGCTATGAGTAAGGGAAATCCAAAACCACCCTTGCGCACGATAGCACCAGCGGGACCTCCAATAAAGAGAAAGACCAGACAGACTACAGCCCAGGCAAATTGTTGGTGATACTTCAGGTTTGCATATTTCATGTATTTAAACTTTGCTTGATAGTCGTTATGGCGATTTATGCTGTTGTCCCTGAGTGTTTTGGCAGTTTTAATGGCCTTATCCAACATAGAGGTCTGTTCATTAGTCTTGAGCATGTCGAGGATAGTCCTATCACCTGGAGAAATATCCAGCATGTTGATAATAGGTTTGGGAGTTCTTTTGAAATGTTTGATCCTTGATTTATCAGCTGATTTTACCACTGTGTTAATCTTAGACTCCTTCTTTTTGGTTATCTGATCAGCTTTAGTATCAACGTCAGCCGAAAGATTGGATAGTTTTGAGTTATGATCTCCATACTTTTCTTTTTCGCTGAGTTCTTCATCGAAGCGGTCTTGAGCGATCTGTGAGTAAGGCTTCACAAGCTTTCCGAAAGGATGCATGCTTCGTTCTTTCTTATATTGTACACCTTGGGCTATGGAGTCTTGAAACTCCTCCAATTGCCAGAAAGTAAGGAAGTCCAGTTTTTTATCAGATACAGAGATGACATTTAGATTGAGTAACTCCGAGAGTTTAAACACTTTACGCAATCCATTAAAGTTCACACGGCTAACCGGTCTGCCAGGCAAATTAAACTTAGTGTCATCCTGTATTGCCGATTCAGACCTGATCTCTTTTAATTGATATCCATCTTCTAACTCCATGATCAAGTATTTCTGATCAGCTGTAGTATACATTTCCCCTCGTTTAGCGGATATTAAATTAACTATTGTATTGTCAGGGTCGTTATGGTCATAGATTTTTATCCCTTCAACAGTTCGACCATCTTTATACTTTTTATCAATCCAGATCGAGAAATTGTCAAATTCTCGATTGAAGACTTTCTCATCAAAACCAAAGGTCAACTCATTGGTCTTCATATTTCTCAACTTGGTTTCAAATAGTTCCCTTGCAGTCGGTTTAATAAAATTGGACGCAAATAGGGACAGTGACATGGTAAATATTGCTACTCCCAAGCCAGGACTTAATATCCTCATCAAGGAAACGCCAGAGCTCTTAAGTGCCGTCAGTTCATATCGTTCGGCCATTCCTCCATAGATCATCACGCTCGACAACAAGACGGTTAGCGGTAATGCCAGTGGTATAAGACCTAGTCCGAAGTAAGTGAGAAGCTCTACAAAATCTAGAATGCCGTAGCCTCTCCCTAGCAGATCTTCAATATCCTTCCATAGTTTTTGCATAACCAAGACGAACAAAACCAAGAAGAATGATAATAGGTAAGGGCCTAAAAATCCTTTAAGAAAAAACCTATCCAATACTTTAATGCGCAAAGCCTTTGATAATTTTGATCTGAATCTGTAACAAAGCTACGTGGAAATCCGTCTACCAGACAAATACCCAAATAATAACGACATGCTGCAAGCCATCATGCCTATTAAAGATAAATTATATCGATAT
>CAZFWJ010000103.1:2553-7180 GCA_964522505.1 uncultured Saprospiraceae bacterium | reverse complement strand
TAGAGAGTCTAAGTAGCGGATTTATGAATCCTATAAAAATTCCGATCAAAGCGGTACGACTAGTTGTGTCTATACATAGGGACAATACAGATTATCTTCCCTCAGCTCGAACAATTGTTGGCACTATCGAGCTATAATTAAACAAAAACACCTTTTAGAACTTAATTTTTTGTGAAATCCTGGGATTTCGCTCGATTCGATTAATCACTTAGATGCTTATCGTGTTATTAATTTGCGATATCAATTGAAAATAACAATTTAAGGACTACTATGTATTTCAACGAAGAACATAAACTATTTAGAGAAGGCTTCAGAAGTTTTCTTAACAAAGAGGTTGTGCCACATATTGATGCTTGGGAAAAATCTGGAAAGATTGATAGGTTCATCTGGGATCGATTTGGCGAGATGGGCTATTTTGGCATCAACTATCCCACCGATTATGGTGGCTTAGACCTTGATCTTTTCTATACTGTCATTTTTCTAGAAGAGCTGCAACGCATTAACTCGGGAGGATTTGCTGCGGCCATGTGGGCGCATGCTTATCTGGCCATGTCACACCTGAACTTAGAAGCGAGCAATCCACTCAAAGAGAAATACTTAGCTAAAAGTATATCTGGCGAGATGATAGGATGTTTATGCATAAGTGAGCCATTTGCAGGATCTGATGTAGCTGGTATGCGCACCACGGCCATCCGAGAAGGAGACAGCTATATTATCAATGGCTCCAAGACTTTTATAACTAACGGGGTTTATAGTGATTACTTAGTTGTGTCAGCCAAGACTCATCCCGACCAAAAGCATCGGGGAATCTCCATGTTTTTAATTGATCGAGAGACACCCGGTCTTTCTGCCACTAAACTTGACAAGCTCGGATGGCGAGCATCGGATACTGGAGAAATTTCTTTTGATAATGTTGTAATTCCAAGTTCACATTTATTGGGAGTTGAAGGAAACGGATTCGCATACTTGATGCAACACCTTGCATTAGAGCGACTTATCATGGGCATCAATGCCCATGCACGAGCAGAATATGTACTTGAGTATGCAACGCAATATATGAGTGAGAGACAGGCTTTTGGGAAGCATCTCAATGAATTCCAAGTACTCCGACACAAGGTAGCCAAGATGGCAAGCAACATAGAGATGCACAAAGTTTTCAATTATAACATCACCCACAGATTGAATATCGGAGAGTACGTTGTGAAGGAGGCCAGCATGTCCAAGCTGTTATCTACTAAGATGGCCGACGAAGTAATATATGATTGTCTGCAGATGCTCGGTGGATATGGATATATGGAAGAATATCCTATGGCAAGGTACTTCCGAGACAGCAGGCTTGGACCGATCGGTGGAGGCACCAGCGAGATCTTATGTGAAGTAATTGCTAAGATGGTACTTGACAAAAAAGTCTACGAAAAGGCTGCTACTTAAACGCTAAATTCAATAAGTTGAAGATAATTGAATGTCCACGGGATGCAATGCAGGGTCTGCACCCATTTATTCCTACACAGGATAAAGTGGAGTATATCAACTTATTGTTACAAGTGGGGTTTGACACCTTGGACTTTGGAAGTTTTGTTTCTCCAAAGGCAATTCCACAGATGAGAGATACTGGAGCGCTTGTTGGTCAGCTCAACTTAGATGGTAACAAAACCAAACTTTTGGCCATAGTCGCTAATCAGCGAGGAGCTACCGATGCAGCAGCCTTTGAGGAGATTGACTATTTAGGGTATCCTTTTTCTATATCAGAAACATTTCAACTCCGTAACACTAATGCCACAATCGAGCAATCTTTGGAGCGTGTAAAGGTAATTCAGGAGATATGTATCAATCATAGCAAGACTTTAGTCATCTATATCTCAATGGGATTCGGTAATCCATATGGCGATGAGTGGAATGTTCATGTCGTTCAGCATTGGGTAGAAGTATTGACCGGATTAGGCGTAGAGATCATCCAGCTCTCAGATACTGTAGGCGTTGCTCAATCTGACAGTATATCCTATTTATTCAAACATCTGATACCAGCTAATCCAGATGCTGAAATTGGTGCTCATTTTCATACGACGCCAACAACATGGCTTGAAAAAGTACAGAGCGCATACGACAATGGTTGCAGAAGATATGATGGTACCATCAGAGGTCTGGGAGGTTGCCCGATGGCCCAAGACAGCTTAGTAGGCAATATGCCATCTGAACACTTAATCCAGTTTGCCCAAAATCAACAAATCGACCTTAACTTCAATTTAGATGCCTATAATGAAGCCGTCAATATGGCTCAAAAACTAATGATACATTGATCATTTCATAACTTAGTCGTGATATCACCATTGTATCAATGAGGAGATTTTATTTATCACACAACTCTTATAATCATGCCTCTTAATAAAGTGGTTTCAGATGTACATATTGCCTTAGACGGTGTTGCTCATGATATGACATTTATGCTCGGTGGATTTGGCCTATGCGGCATCCCAGAAAACTCCATAGCGGAACTGGTTCGTCGAGGCATATCTGGACTTACATGCATCAGTAATAATGCCGGAGTAGATGATTTTGGTTTAGGCCTACTACTACAAAGTCGTCAAATCAAAAAAATGATATCGTCCTATGTAGGCGAAAATGATGAGTTTGAACGGCAGATGTTGAGTGGAGAATTGGAAGTAGATCTGATTCCTCAAGGCTCTCTTGCCGAGCGATGCAGAGCGGGTGGAGCAGGAATTCCTGCATTTTTTACTCCTGCCGGCTTCGGGACAGAAATTGCCAAAGGAAAAGAGGTACGCGAGTTTAATGGCAAGCCTCACATTTTGGAAAGTGCTCTGACTGCAGATTTTGCATTTGTAAAAGCGTGGAAAGGAGATACTGCAGGAAACCTCATATACAAAGCCACTGCGAAGAACTTCAATCCAATGATGGCTATGGCTGGCAAGATCACAGTAGCAGAAGTCGAAGAACTTGTGCCTGCCGGTCAACTCGATCCAAATCAGATCCATACTCCTGGAGTGTTCGTGCAACGCATATTTCAAGGTGTCGATTATGAAAAACGTATCGAACGAGTTACCACAAGACCTAAATCATAACTTATGCTCACTAAAGATCAAATCGCACAGCGCATAGCACAAGAATTGCAAGATGGATGGTATGTCAACCTTGGCATAGGTATTCCCACACTTATAGCTAATCATATCCCAGAAGGAATCAATGTCGAGTTTCAATCTGAAAATGGGATTCTGGGCATGGGACCATTTCCTTACGAAGGCGAAGAGGATGCGGATCTAATAAATGCTGGAAAACAGACTATTACAGCAATGCCAGGAGCCGTATACTTTGATAGTGCGACGAGCTTCGCAATGATACGAGGACAACATGTACAACTCACTGTCTTAGGTGCGATGGAAGTAGCTCAGAATGGGGATATAGCGAATTGGAAAATACCCGGCAGAATGGTTAAAGGAATGGGTGGTGCCATGGACTTAGTGGCCTCGGCAGAGAATATCATCGTTGCGATGATGCACACCAATAAGAAAGGTCATTCTAAGCTGCTTGAATCTTGCAGTCTGCCACTAACCGGCGTCAACTGTGTAACGAAAATCGTCACCAATATGGCGGTACTCGAAGTGAGAGATAATGCCTTTCATCTTATAGAGAGAGCACCAGGTGTCTCAACTCAACAGGTTAAAGATGCCACAGCAGGTAGGCTCATTGTTAATGGTGATATCAGAGAAATGAACTTATAACATTCTGAATAAACAGTTATGTGTTTTGCAATAGGCTATTGATCACTACAGTTAGCGATATCTAAAAGGAGCTCTCCACCCTGTTCTACCTCAAAATCAGCCATGATCTCTAAGAACTGACCTGCTCTCAGTTGAATAATGGTTCCTGCCTCGACTGTTACTTCTCCTTGAGATTCTATAAAATCTCTCACATATCTATCAGTACCATCTGGAATTGCTATTGGAGAAGAAGTTCCGTCATACACGAGGATTATATCGCTACATGGACAAGCTGCACAGAATGACCCTCCACAATCTATGCCGTCTTCATCACCGTTTTGTATGCCATCATCACAAGCAGGACAAACTGGACAGATAGTTCCTCCACAATCGATTCCTATTTCGTCACCATTCATTATCATGTCGTCACAGGTAGCATTAGTAGGAACTGTTCCACATAATTCTAAGGTCCATGAATCTAAAGAGCCTCCATCCTGATTAGCTCCATCTGAAACTGTTAATACCCATGTTCCTGCTAGATCTTCTCCGTTGAAAACAGAAAATGCCTCTGCCGGCGCAAAGGTGCCACCATTTGGTGGACATGGCAGTGCTACTCCGTCGTCGTCAAAGTTTCCATTGATATTATCCTGATTATTACATGGAGTAATAAACAATGCTGCTGACGTTCCAGTCTGCACATGCGTGATGGTCGCCGTCAAATCAGCTATCCAAGTATGCTGAATGTTTAAGTCTCTGATATTCAAATCCGTAATCACGCCTGGATTGCTAACAACCAGTGTGCTAGTGATCATAGGCGTACCTGCATCCGATATATTTATCGGAGTATCAGCACTGGCAAATGAAAAACATCCAATATTCGCGGTCTGGAATCTATATACCTGACTTACCGGACC
>CAZFWJ010000103.1:0-2453 GCA_964522505.1 uncultured Saprospiraceae bacterium | reverse complement strand
AATATTGGATTAACACTTGCGTCTCCAGAGAAGTCAGCAGGACTCAGTAGCGTTGTTGATGCTGTAAGTTGCTCATCAATGGCATACATGATAAATACCACCTCTGTATCAGAGCCGTCCGTAGCCATAATAGTTATGTTATAATCACCTGGTGTAATACTGGTTATTCCAGCTAGGTTTAATTGATAAGTGCCGCTCGTTGATACATTATTACTACTGAATGATGAGTTTACACCGCTTGGCAAACCAGTGACACTAAAATTTACTGAGCCAGAGAATCCAGACGCTAATACTAAATCAAAGTCTATCGAACTTAGATTAGTAGTGTTACACACTCTTATATCTGTTTCTGGCGCTGTCAATGTAATATCCGATAGCCCATAGCCATCGATAGTAAGTGTTCCCGAATTGATCGGATCTAACCAATCCATAAGTCGTCTACTTGGATCAGTAGTCCCGGCATTATCCCATGCAAATGAGAGTTTGCCATACCAATCATCTCTATCATTCCCACATGCCGCAAACCCGCCTGAAAGCATTCCAACTAATCGACCTGTAGCATTATCAAATAGAGCAGAACCAGATGATCCTCCTTCAGTAGTACCACTGTCCCAGTCCTCAACACGCCAGTGAGTAGCATTAGGATTGACGGCCGACTGGAGATAAGCCGTACTGGTCACGGGTTCATTCTCCATGGATATTTTTTTAGCATCACCAGCTGGGTGGTGCACACCTGTGACTGATTGAGATATATTGCCACGTGCATCCCAACCTGCATAATAGACATCGTACAAATCAGAAGGATTCTCGGATAGTTCCATTATTAAGTGATCAGAACTTCGAATAGTTCCTCCAGGGTTTCCATCCACATCTGCTAGCAAAGTAGCACCACTTGTCGTCTGAGTGTCATCAGGAACTCCGTTACCGCAATTAGGCCTTTCAAATCTCCAATAGACCACCACGGTATTGCTAAAGCCGCAGTGATTGGCGGTCAAGAACAGTGGTCGTCGATCTCCAGTGGTATTGGCAACAAGCGTACCACTGCACAGTCCACCCCCTGCTATTGTCTTCCCCGCCGCTTTAATCTGATCTCGCCAAAGATCCCCTTGAGGACATTCGGAATCAATGTTACAGCCACCTGAATTACCGAGCTGATTATTATTCTTATCAAATATGGATCGGTAACCATGTACCACCATATTTATATGCAATCTGCCTTGACCCTTAACTGCAGCCGGCTCATAATACTCTATATACGTCTTTTCGCCATATACCAATGCCGTGCTAAAGCTCTTATCAGCCTTATTGTTACGTGAAGTAAAAGCCCCTAAAACTTGTTCATATCCATCATTGTATAAAAACAACTTGGCTCCCTTTGGAAGATCATAAACATCATAAACCAAGTTTATAGATTTAGCCTTGGGGGCGTTAAGTGCCAATCTCCACAGTCTATCACCATTTGGTAAATCTTCCCATAGGCCAGCATTTTCAAACCCTAAATCCACAGCGTGTTCTATCCCGAATCGATAAGGAATTTCTATGATCTCATCATTGATGGCATCTTCGGCTTCAACAACTGCCATGTCAATCTGATTCATAGTCGCCATTGGCAACACTGACTTCAAGGCTTTCTTGCCAAATGAATATGGCTGTCCTTTCTCACTAAGCTGTCCCCAGAGACATGTAATGGAAATAAGGACTATAAGAAGTGTGCTTATGAACTTAATACAAATCTTGCTTACATACATGGCTCATATACTTTTGTAAAAATTAATTTGGCCATGCAGATAGGATATCAGGTAATACTTAATACCGACGTCATTACCTTTGCAAAGATACCTACAAATGAACAATTGGTTACTCCCTACTTTGTTCTTGTTCCAAGTAAGAAATGTCCTCGTCGGTCAGTATAAACGAAAAAGGAGCTATAACATCGTTATAACTCCTCTTATAGTCGGGGCGGCAGGATTCGAACCTGCGACCCCCTGGTCCCAAACCAGGTGCGCTAACCGGACTGCGCTACGCCCCGAATAATTCTTTTTGCTGAGCATTTTTATATGGCGGAGAGAGAGGGATTCGAACCCTCGTTACAGTTACCCGTAAACTTCCTTAGCAGGGAAGCGCTTTCAGCCACTCAGCCACCTCTCCTATATGTCTTCACATATGTAATATTTGTGGCGCCTTTTGAGCGGCTGCAAAGATATATATTCCTATTTGGATAGCAAATATGGCGCTCACTTTATAGCTCTATTTTATTATATCGAAATAGCCATAATGCGTCAACTAACTAAAAATGATGGTGTGAAAAAATAAAAGAAAACAAATGTCAAAATTCTTGGATATGTTACCCATAAAGTATTTCTTTACAGCACGTTTTCATCATTAGATCCATATTGGTCATTTCTTTTTCTACCTGAGAAAGATAATAATGGCCAAGAAAATCGGGGCTGTCT
>CAZFWJ010000102.1:0-7926 GCA_964522505.1 uncultured Saprospiraceae bacterium | reverse complement strand
TACACTATGACCCTAATGGTAAGCGATCGCATATCAAAATGGGAGACATCAAAGGCCGAGCCGATGACATGTTGATCATCAGAGGGGTCAATCTATTTCACACACAAGTAGAGTCAGTTATTGAGACCGTTCCAAACTTAGCAGCGCAGTATCAATTGATAGTCAGCAATGACGGAGGTATGGATAAGGTAGCCGTTAAAGTGGAAAAAGATAGCACCCTGCAACAGGAGTATAGTAAGCTCTCTTCAGCTCGCCAGTCAGAGATAGACCACGATCTACAGCAAAGTCTACAAATCAGAATCAAGGACACCATAGGTTTATCCATGTCTATCGAGGTGGTTAATAGCGGAGACATACCCCGCAGTGCCGGTGGCAAATTGAGTCGGATTGTGGATCAGAGGTAGGAGTAAAATCGGTTGCATTGCATCAGATTCATCTTGCGTCCGCCTAGCGGGCTGCTTTTAATTCTTCCCACATTCTATAGTCTTATTTGAATACTTGTAAAATGAGATAGATTATTATAATGGTTCATTGTCAACAAATGAAAGAGGTTTTGGAATGAAGAGCGCTATCTCAAATATGGATAGCTAAAGCCAGGTAGCTATGCTAGGAGATTCACTCAAAATAATGGTAGCTTCTACTGTCTATGGTTTTAGTGATCAGATAGGGCGAACACTTTTGGCTTCCATTTAAAGAGACCGCTAAATACTTAGGGATGAACTACCTCGGCAATACACATACCATTACGGGAGAAAAAGATGAGTCAAAACTTATGGTGTTTTGCAACAGCATTGAACTAAAACATGAGTCATAATTCGATCATGCCATTAACCCTTCTATCAATGGTTGAGTCACGGCTGACCAGTTGAATCGATCTACTACCATCTGTCTGCCAGCGTAAGACAACTTAGTATAAAGGTCTTTATCGGTCTTCAGGGCCAACATCTCACCAGTGAAGCGCTTTGGGTCGTCGGCGATTAGTATTTCCTCGCCTGGTTCAGCACCCAGCGATTGATTAACAAATGAAGTAGTAATGCATGGTATGCCCAGAGCCATAGCCTCCAAGATTTTATTTTGCTGGCCTGAACCCGAAAAGATCGGTGCGACGAGCACTTTAATCTGTCTATAATGATCCCGTATATCCTCAGCATAGGCAGAGATCGTAATGTTGCGTCGCTGCTTGATGTTAAGCCACTCGGATGGCCGTGCTCCTGCTATGAGAATTCTGAAATCATCGGCCATAAGAGGCATAATCTCATCGATTAGATAATGAGCAGCTCTATCATTGTGAACATATCCGAGATTGCCAACAAAACCTGCGTCAAACTCACCTTCACTCTGCTCACTAAAACTATAATAGTCTGTATCGACACCATTTGACACTACTGTCATCTCTTGCTCAGCCCTGCGAATTATAGCCTTACGATCTCGATGCGAGATGACGTGATGCTCATCAAACAAAGGAAAGATCTCTTGCTCATAGGCAACACATTTCTTGAGTTCGATCTTGTTGAGCATTGGTACTCGTTTCAATTGACTTAGACCAATTGAACCCATATTAAGGCCCATGGCATCCATATAATCAATACTCTTTGGATATGTGCTATTGGACACATACGGGGCCATTCTGATCAACTGAACATAGATGTGATCAGGTTTGATCTCATCCATCATCATATCAATATGCTTAGAAATATCCTGATCATAGAAATATCTTACCTGCCATGGCATATTCCCGAACAGTCCAGAAAGAAGATTGAGATAGCGTTTATTCTTTGGCAGTAGCTGTACGTCAATGGACTTGCAGTAAGGTGCCAAAGCTTGTTTCTGTGAATCGGAGATCTCTTCCTCAGAAATAGATATGAGGTATATTTCGAACTGCTTTGACAATTCTTTAATCTGATGAAAAGATCTGACCTTATCACCTTTGTCAAGAGGATATGGAAATCGAGATGTTAGTACAACAAGTTTCAATCAATCACCTTTATTTGCGCATGCGAATATAGTTCTTCTTATTCCTGAATTGGATTAGTTGATGCCAACTGCTGATAGATTTCCATCGCCGCCGCTCCCACTTGGCGATATTCATAGTACTTCTCAGCGAGCCTGCGCCCATTTCGTTGTATCGCATGGTAAGCAGGCCAGTCGCCTATTATCTTATCAATTGCACTAGCCCAGTCTTCCTCTTGGTCTCTTATGACAGCATGCTCACCATCATTAGCAGGGATGCCCTCTATACCGATGGACGTAGTTAATACCAGTTTTTGATGAGTAAAAGCCTCGATTATTTTTACTCTCGTGCCACTACCTGAAAACAAGGGCACCATTAATACATCAACTTGATTCCAAAATTCATTAACATCCTCTATCTCTCCCAAGATCCTGATATTACCTCGGGAAGGAATGCCCAGCTTGGCAGTCTCAAAATTTCTACCAGCGAGGACCATTCGAAAAGCACTGTTGGAAGGTGTAATGACGTGATCAAATAACCATCTTAATCCCTCAATATTCGGACTCCAATCCATAGAGCCAATAAAACCAAATGTCGGCGATGATGTCTTCCTAAGCTGATCACCTACCGAAGGCATATCTAAGCCTATAGGTATCGTAAAAGATCGCTGATTGAGCGGAAAAAAAAATTCCTTGTCGACTTCCGAGACTGCCAGTATTCCATCCAGTTTGGGTGTGTACTGCTCCTCGATATCACGAAGTCTGTTGGCTTGGATATGGTGGTACCGTGACAATATAATATTCTCCAGTCGTGCTTGATATCGTCGCCAGATCAGATGTTCAATATTGTGAGCTCGTAATAAAATCTTGCCAGAGTGATACCTGCTGATTAAGTCATAGTAGATGAGGAGATGGCTACTTTCTATCTGCACGAAATCATAGTGCTGTTTTGCTAAAATGCTTGATAGTCTTAGTTCCATTTTTGGAGATCGATAGCGGCTAGCGTGATATGATTGCTTAGTCATCATATTGAGCGCAGCGCCGATCACCGCAGGTCTATTGTCCAAGTCTATCAGCTGGATTGAATTATAATGGCTTAGCTCACTAATGTCCAAGTCTCCATCATATCTATGCTTGACAGTGTTGAACGCAAGTAGATCCACTGTTGCACCTGCCACTACCAATCCCTTGGAGAGCATATGGATGGCAATCGAAGCTCCATCGTCCAATGGAAATGGACATTGTTTAGCTAAGACCAAAATCTTCATAGGCTCAAGATAAGCCGCCAATACCTAATGTGGCAGCATAGTACTGAAATGTCTAACTTTAGATTATTATGCAGATTGTATCTCCGGCACCATATCTTACTATAGCCGAGCGACAGGAGCTCACTCAGAAGAATGATTTGAAAGCACTCTGGGGGGTATTCTATCACTGGGGTCTAATCATCGGATGCTTTGCCATGGTATATCACTTTCCTACGGTATGGGCAGTGATTATAGCGATGCTGATTATTGGAGGACGACAACTTGCTTGCGCAATACTCATGCACGATGGCAGTCATCATGCAGTATTCAATAGCAATAAACTCAATGATATCATCTCTAATTGGTTTGGAGCTTATCCTATCTTTCAAGATGTCCTTAAGTATCGTGGTTATCACTTACAGCATCATCTCAATACCGGTCTTGAAGAAGACCCAGATTTGTTATTGACCAGAGGATATCCGACTACTCGCCGCAGCATGTATCGCAAGCTTTTTAGGGATTTATCGGGCCAGACTGGTATTAAGGCGCTTGGAGGCTTAGTTATGATGCACCTCGGATATATTGAATTTAATCTCGGTAAGCAAGTAGTTCGTGTATCACAAAAAGATCGCAGCTGGACCGAATTTTTCAAGATTTTTATCGCCAATCTTGGTGGACCCATACTTACTCAGCTTATCATATGGTCACTCCTATATCTCTTCGCAAATGGTTGGCTATATCTCTTGTGGATTGGAGCATATCTGACGACATTTCAATTATCCCTTAGGGTAAGAGCTATCGCTGAGCACAGTATTCTGGAGGACTCTACCGATCCTCATAAGAACACACGTACGACACAGGCCAATCTGATCGAGCAATTATTATTCGCTCCATATTATGTCAACTATCATGCTGAACATCATATGATGATGTCTGTGCCTTCATACAATCTCCCCAAAATGCATCGATTGATTAAGGAGCGTGGCTTTTATGAAAAAGGCGTTTTGGCACCAGGCTATTGGTACATCATTAAACTGGCTGGAAGCCACTAAACTATGATCATAATACTCAGAGTCCTCACAACAATACTGCTGCTTTTAAGCTCAGTAATCGTCCTCTCAGCTCAGACATCAGAGGACATCTATCTAGATGAGTATGTCAATGGGACACTCACAATTCCGCAAGATTTTAGCACTAAAAAGGTAGCGCTGATTATCCAAGGTTCTGGACCTACAGATCGCAACGGCAACAATCCAAGCATGACTAACAATTCTCTTAAGATGCTTGCCGATTCTCTAGCAGATCATGGTATAGCGTCCTTGAGATACGACAAGCGGGGTATAGCCGGCAGCCACGTGCCAGATCTAAAAGAATCGGACATGTCTCTTGACTTGTTTATAGAAGATGCTAAGGGCTGGGTCAAACTCTTGCATAGTGACGATCGGTTTGACGATATTACAATTATAGGTCATAGTCAGGGTTCATTAGTTGGGATGATGGCCAGTCATGAACATGTTGACCGATTCATATCAGTAGCCGGTGCTGGATATCCCATGGACACCTTGTTAGTGAGACAACTTCAGCAGCGTGCTCCAAAACTTGTTGAGGAATCCAAAGTTATCCTATCCCACCTGAGGCAAGGTGTTAGAGTTGATAGTCTAAATCCATTTTTGATGAATCTTTTTCGGCCATCAATCCAATCATTTTTGATGAGCTACATACAAAAGACTCCTACTGAAGAAATCGCCAAACTTAATATTCCCGTATTAGTAATCAACGGTGATGCCGATATTCAAGTTTCTGAAGATGATGCCCAACAGTTACATAATGCCTATAATCAGACGACTTTGGTAATCATCGAGGACATGAATCATGTACTCAAACACGTCGACAACGATGCTACACAATTTGCTAATATGATGACCTATAATAAGCCAGATTTACCTTTGGTGGATGAATTTATTCATCATATCATACGGTTTGTTACGAATTAAATATTTGGTCGTCGACAAAAAAAACCTAAACATAGCCTTATGTTGATTTAAGTACTTTGTAATTTTCCATCACACTATTTATAACACCATTATTAAATCTTATTGGAGTTCGTTACCTAAGTTTAAATGATAGGTCTATATATTTAGTAGAACAACTAACTAATTCTACATCACAGGTCAATTATCAACTTAAAGCATCCATGAAGGAAGCAATCAAAAATGAATTGTTGGAAGAGTTTAATAGAGGCCTTAGATACCATCCACTCGTACAGAGAGTAAAGGGCCTAAGTAAAGAGGTGAATGCTGTCATTGATGCTGCTGCCACTCAGATGTGCAAGGAAAAAAGAACATCAGCTAAAGACATCAACGAGGCGAAGGAGTCTATTAACTTGCTCCGGATGAGCCTCAATGCTACATTTGTCCCAGAAAGACATCCTACTGTAGAGGCAATAAAGGCTACCGAAGCCTTAGCTGAAGCACTAGATACGATCTGTCCTCTCTGGCCGATCTTAAAATAATACTTGCAAAGTCCGATCTCGCCTAGTGTAAATAGGTGACCACATCGATTATATTTGCTGACCTAATTGCAGTAACACATGTCAGACAAGAAAGTAATCTTCTCCATGGAGGGAGTGTCTAAGATCTACCCTCCCAAAAAACAGGTGCTCAAGAATATATGGCTATCATTTTACTATGGTGCTAAGATTGGTGTGCTTGGTCTCAATGGTAGCGGTAAGTCAAGTCTCCTCAAGATTATAGCCGGATTAGACACTAATTTTCAAGGCAAGGTAACCTTTGATAAGGAGTACAAAATCGGATACTTGGCTCAAGAGCCTGAGCTGGATGAATCCAAAACGGTCAAAGAATGTGTTCAAGAAGGGGTACAACATATCGTTGATGTTGTCAAAGCTTATGAAGATATCTCGGCTAAACTCGCTGAACCAATGAGCGATGATGCCATGATGAAGCTCATCGAAGAACAGGGCGAACTCCTTGAACAAATGGATCACCTCAATGCTTGGGACTTGGATCATACATTAGAAGTTGCCATGGATGCTTTAAGGTGTCCACCTGATGATGCCAAGGTATCCGTGCTCTCCGGAGGAGAGCGCCGCAGAGTAGCGCTATGCAGGCTATTGCTTAGCAAACCAGATATATTACTACTCGATGAACCCACTAACCACCTTGACGCGGAGAGTGTACACTGGTTAGAGCAATTCTTAAAGTCATTCCCCGGTACGGTCATCGCTGTTACTCACGACAGATATTTTCTCGATAATGTTGCTGGTTGGATCCTTGAGCTCGATCGAGGTGAAGGTATTCCGTGGGAGGGTAACTACTCCACATGGCTCGATCAAAAATCTAAACGACTAGCACAGGAAGAAAAAGCAGAATCCAAGCGACAGAAGATCCTCAAGCGAGAACTTGAGTGGAGTCGCATGGCTCAGAAGGCCAAACAATCCAAAGGGAAAGCTCGTCTGAATGCATATGACTCTCTCAGCAGTCAGGAGGTCAAAGAGAAAGAAGCGAAACTCGAACTGTTCATACCGCCCGGACCAAGACTCGGTGATAAGGTCATCGAGATTGCCGACTTGACCAAGTCATTCGATAAACGAGTGCTTATCGAAAAGCTAAATCTAAGCATCCCTAAGAATGCTATTGTTGGGATCATCGGTCCAAATGGAGTCGGAAAGTCTACCCTATTCAGAATGATCATGGGAGAAGAGACTCCTGACAGTGGTACAATCACCAGAGGAGATACTGTCCAAGTAGCCTACGTAGATCAATCGCACAAGGACCTCCTACCTGATAAGACGATCTACGAAGTCGTCAGCCAAGGTGCTGACATCTTAAAGGTGGGTAATGTAGATGTCAACGCTCGAGCATATCTGAGCAAGTTCAACTTTGCTGGTAGTGATCAGCAGAAGAAGGTCGGCGTATTATCAGGTGGTGAGCGCAATCGGCTGCACTTAGCCATGACACTCAAAGAAGGCGGTAATGTCCTTCTACTCGATGAGCCTACTAATGACATCGATGTTAATACACTCAGAGCGCTAGAGGAAGCCATTGAAAATTTTGCTGGCTGTGTCTTGGTAATCTCACACGATAGGTGGTTTATCGATCGTCTCGCAACACATATATTGAGTTACGAAGACGATGGTGAGGTACAGTTTTATGAAGGCAACTTTAGTGCCTTTGAAGCGGCGAAAAAAGAACGATTGGGAGATATTACCCCTAAGAGACCGAGGTTCAAGAGCTTGTTGTAATGCGCTATGCATACACGATATATTATGTCACTGATGTCACCGCAACGATCATATTTTATGAACGAGCTTTTGGCTTCAACCGAAAGTTCATCACGCCAGAAGGTGACTATGGTGAACTTGATACAGGCGCAACAGCTTTAGCATTCGCATCTACAGAGTTAGGCAAGTCCAACTTTAAGAAAGGATATACACCGCTTACTGCACAAGGTTCTCCCGTAGGTGTAGAGATTGCCTTCGTCAGTGATGATATAGATCAGGATGTTCAGCGTGCTGTAGATGCTGGCGCCACATTATATGAACCCGTAGTTACTAAGCCCTGGGGACAACAAGTCGGTTATCTCAGAGATCCTAATGGAATCTTGATAGAGATTTGTACGCCTGTTAAGGGTGGCTAGTTTCAAGCAGGCTTTGTTAAGTTACCGAAACCTAATCACAGAATAGCATTCTCCAGCCTTAAAGATTTCTTGA
>CAZFWJ010000101.1:0-7933 GCA_964522505.1 uncultured Saprospiraceae bacterium | reverse complement strand
ACGAAAGCATCCCTTCTTCATCTAAGGCTCACTACCTTCCAGAAGACGCAGGCCACCATGGCTCCAAAGCACTATGGGAAAAGAGTGCTGGGCACGAATCGTACTGGAAGCATGTGAAAGGGTTTTTGAGTAAGCATGCCAGTTGACCGACTGGTCTCGCAGATTCGAGTACTTGGTCGATTGATCTCGTAGAGTCAAGTGTGACGGCCCTTGAAAGGAGGAACGGCATGACTGACTGATCTCGCAGAGTCGAGTACGACAGAGCGCGAAAGGAGGGAGCGGCGAAAGCCGGCGGGCGAGCAATTTGAAAACCGTGGGCTACCATAATCGAAAGAAAGGCATGGCGTTAGCTAATGAAAGAAATAGAATCATACATTGAAACCTACTTCGGCATCGGAGGGAATGATCTATCCTCGGTTGGTAAGTTATTTACCAATACAACATTGAAGAAGAACGATTATCTACTGAAAATGAGCCAATATGCTCAGAGCATACACTTTGTTAAAAGTGGTTACCTGAGAATGTATGCTTATAATGAAAGTGGTGAGAAAGAGATCACTCAATGGATTTCAAATCATGGGATGTTTCTAACGGACTTATCCAGCTTCATGTTTGGCACACCTTCGAGGTGGAATATTCAAGCGTTGTCGGATTCTGAGCTCTATACGATTTCAAAAGAAGCTTTTCAGTCAATAAGTAGTTTTGTTGAAAACTGGGCAGAACTGGAAAAACTGTTTATTGTCAAATGCTTCGTTACCCTTGAGAATAGAGTATTTGGTCAATTGTCTATGACAGCGGAAGAAAAGGTGAAGAACTTAATGGAATCGAATCCAGATATCTTCCTGCAAGTGCCTTTGCAGCATATAGCCTCTATGTTGGGGATGACGCCAGAAACATTGAGCAGGGTGAGAAGGAAAATGATTTCTTGATCTATGTCAAGACAAGCCACTACACAGTCACCTTAATTTGCATTAATCCAACGTGATTATCATGATGCATAAATTATTCATTTCCATTTTTCTAAGCTTTTCAACAATTACAATTATGGCCCAAAAAGAAATCAAAACTGCTATTGATATCTCAGCGCCACCAGAAACAGTCTGGGAAATTCTAACTGCCTTTTCAGATTACGAAAACTGGAACCCTTTTATCACCTCCGTAGAAGGCGATTTTATAGTTTGTGAAAAAGTAAAGATTATTGCTGGTGGCATGAAGTTTAAGCCCAAAGTATTAGTCTATAACACTAGCCAAGAAGTAAGGTGGGTTGGCAAGCTCCTTTTTAGAGGAGTCTTCGATGGTGAACATAGTTTTGTGCTCATTGACAATGGAGATGGTTCTACCACTTTTAAACACGAGGAATCGTTTAGCGGAATCCTCGTCGGACTGTTTAAAAAGAAATTAGATACGGAGACTACACAAGGGTTTATAGATATGAATAACAGACTCAAAGCTCTAGCGGAAGCTAAGGCTTTGGAGTTGTCTCCCTAAGACCTACTTAAAAAATGAAATTACTTATAAAGTCTAATTATGCCCTTTTCATAGATGTTTCCATGTAAGGGACATGAAAATGTAATATAACTTACAGCGATCGAAAGATAGGAACAGCGTTAGTTGGCAGGTGAGTGTCTTCTAAATGCACCGACCACGACAGCCATGAGTTCAAAACTTCAAGCCTAAAATGAAGCGATATCAGCGAATAACATGATATTCGCCACTCATATGATCTTCTACATACATAGCTAACAAATATGAAAGCGGGTATTCCTAAAGAAATCACGAAAGAAGAATCGAGGGTCGGCGCCACTCCCAAGACGGTCAAGAGATTGCTGAAGCAAGGATTTGAGGTTCTCATCGAATCAGGAGCGGGGCTCAGTGCCAACTTCTCTGATGAGGCATATGAAAGCGCAGGTGCGACCATCATCTCAGAAGCAGTAGCATTGTACAACGAGAGTGATATCATTCTTAAGGTGCAGCCTGTCACGGACGAAGAAATCAACCTGATGCGACAAGGTCAGGTTTGTTTGAGTTATCTCTATCCTGGAAATAATGCGGAGCGACTCAAAAAACTTGCAAGCAAAGGTGTCAATGCCATTGCGATGGATGCGATACCAAGAATTTCTCGAGCCCAAAAGATGGATGTACTTTCTTCCATGTCCAATATTGCCGGTTACAGATCTGTAATAGAGGGAGCCAATCATTTTGGGCGATTCCTCAATGGTCAGATTACTGCCGCTGGCAAGGTAGAACCTGCCAAAGTGCTTGTCATCGGTGCAGGGGTCGCTGGCCTTGCTGCCATAGGGACGGCTAAATCACTTGGGGCTATAGTGCGTGCTTTTGACACTAGAATAGAAGTAGCCGAGCAAATAGAGAGTATGGGTGCGCAGTTTCTGAGTGTAGAGATTGATGAAGATGGCTCTACAGCATCGGGATATTCTAAGGTGATGAGTCCGGAGTTTATTGCAGCAGAAATGGCATTGTTTCTCGAGCAAGCTAAAGAAGTAGATATCATCATTACAACTGCCCAAATACCTGGACGCAGAGCTCCAGAGCTCGTCCTTGATTATCATGTCGCGGCGATGAAACCGGGTTCTGTCATTGTAGATCTGGCGGCTTCCAGTGGAGGTAATTGCACAGAAACCAGAAATGGAGAAATCTACACCACTAACAATGGGGTGACTATTATTGGCAAACTCGACCAATTGCCCGCACAAGCCAGTCAACTCTACGGTAATAACCTATGTCATCTCTTAGATGATATGGGTAAAGGAACTGATTTCAAAATTGACAGGTCTGATGATGTCATCAGCAGAGCCATGGTGACTTATGATGGTCAGGTCAACTGGCCACCTGAACCGCTACCCGTCAGTCCCCAGAAATCTAAAGCAGTTGACAATGCCGCTGAAAAAAAACCATTGATAAAGGCAGAGAAAAAGCAAACCAACCCCTTACTCATCTTACTTGTTTTGGGTGCAATTTTATATCTCTTAGCCTTAGTGGCGCCACCAGCGTTTATGGGGCATTTTACTGTATTTGTCCTTTCGTGTTTCATAGGATGGCAGGTGATTTGGAATGTAAGTCATTCCCTACATACCCCGTTAATGGCCGTGACCAATGCCATCAGTGGAATCATCATAATAGGCGGATTGCTACAAACCAAAGCGAGTCTTTCTGACCCGATGTCTATCCTAGCATTGATAGCCATACTTGTGGCGAGTATCAACATTATAGGTGGTTTTTTAGTTACGCATCGTATGCTCAACATGTTTAAGAAATAAGTATGATATCATCACAAATACAACTTGCTTCTTACCTGTTTGCAAGTATTCTATTCATACTTAGTTTAGGAGGGCTGTCTTCACAGGAATCTGCCAAGAGAGGTGTGCTATATGGCATCGTAGGGATGATCATTGCAGTGCTATCTACTGTCCTAGGCAAAGGCGTAGAGGGTCATAGCTATATACTTATAGCCATACTAATTGCAGCCGGTATTGGTTGGGCTGTGGCCCGCAAAGTAGAGATGACTGCCATGCCACAACTGGTTGCCATCTTGCACAGCTTTGTAGGCTTAGCAGCAGTGCTTGTAGGATTCGGCTCCTACTTAGATCCTAAGACTGCTATTCTGGGACCTGTAGAACATAACATCCATCTTGTAGAAATATTTATTGGAATATTCATAGGGGCTATAACCTTTACAGGGTCAATAATTGCCTGGGGAAAACTCGATGGAAAAATCAGAAGTAAGGCATTAGTTTATCCTGGTAGACATGTCGTTAACATCCTCTTAGTTATTGCGTGCTTAGTCTTAGGGTACTTCTTTATCAGTGCTCCTCATGGAGAAGGCTTACTACCTCTTTTAGTGATGACAGGTATTGCCGCATTTATCGGAGCGATGGTGGTCATGGCGATCGGTGGTGCAGACATGCCGGTTGTCGTATCCATGCTCAATTCCTATTCTGGTTGGGCTGCCGCTGCTGCTGGTTTTATGCTCGGCAATGATCTATTAATAGTTACAGGGGCGTTAGTAGGAAGTTCGGGGGCTATACTCTCGATTATTATGTGTGATGCTATGAACCGATCTTTTCTATCGGTCATCTTTGGTGGATTCGGGGCTGCCGCTTCGACAGCGAGTGCAGAGATACAAGGTGAAGCAATTGCTACGAACCACGACGAAGTTGCTGAGATGCTTAATAATGCTCAGAACATAGTTATAGTGCCGGGATATGGTATGGCTGTAGCTAAGGCCCAATACCCCATTCATAACCTTGTGGAACAGCTAAGAAAGCAATCCAAGAAGGTACAGTTTGCTATACACCCAGTGGCGGGAAGACTTCCAGGTCATATGAATGTATTGCTCGCCGAAGCAAATGTTCCTTATGATATCGTCTTAGAAATGGATGAAATCAATGATGAGCTAGATGAGGTCGATGTGGTGCTGGTAATCGGGGCTAACGATATTGTAAATCCGAGCGCTTTAGATGATCCCAACAGCCCAATAGCTGGAATGCCTGTAATCCAGGTTTGGAAGTCAGCCCAAGTAATCGTCATGAAACGCTCTATGGCTACTGGTTATGCCGGAGTACAGAATCCTTTGTTCTTTAAGGATAATACCCGGATGCTGTATGGAGATGCCAAAGACAGCGTACAAAAGATTAATACAGCGTTCGGATAGCAACCAAACAGCGCTAAAAATAATATAAGTTACGGCCTTGACTTTTTCTAAGCTCCGCAAGACTGACGTCTCAATAGATTTGTCAATCAGAAATATTCCTTGCAAAAAATGAACGCTTCCCACCCTTCGGTGTACTTACAGGAAATTCAAACTCAGCATCGTGACGTATCGAATCATATTCCTGTTCTCTGTGGCAATGATGTGGAGCAGCCTCTCGGCTAATCCTTCCTCTTCCCAAGTCTATCCTAAACCTGAAAAAATCGTGTCGATTACACAGGTGCTCCATAAAGTAGAATACTATGAAGAACAGATCCAGCTGTGGGATCAGAAGCTCCAAGAAAATCGACACAACTCCTATGCTTGGATGAATTACTACTTGGCTTGCCGGGTGGTTAATCTTTTGACGCCAAGTCAAAATCCACACAATCTCTCTGATATCTATCAACAACTGGAAACTTATGCTCCTGACACCTACGAATATCACTACCTCACTTATCTCAATGGTAAGGGCAATACCGATCTGTTCCCACATTTAGAAAAAGCATTTGCCTTGGACCCTTCCAGAACTGAAGTATTGAGCCACTTTGTTAGCTATTACAGTATCAAGGGCGATGAAATTCAAATGGCTCGCTACAATAAACTCTGGCTCGAAAGCGGAGAAGTTTCTGCGGGCATCCTGAACTGGAACTATAATGCACTAATTGGGCTCGAAGAGGATGCCATCCTACTCACTTATGGCGACAATGACACCTACCCTTCTTGGATGCTCCAACAAGTAAATCAAATCAGACCAGATGTCACCGTTCTAAACATCCACCTCCTTCGCAACAGAGAGTACATTGACCATGCATTTGCTAAATGTGAAGTTCCGACCTATCCCAAGTCCTCTGATGAAGTAAGGGTTTGGGATCGTGATTTAATTCCGGTTGTAGACCACTTATTCAATCATTCGTCAAGACCAGTGTACATCAATGTCACACTACCTAAGAGCGTTCGAGACAACTACAAGGATGTGCTATATACCGTAGGATTGGCATTTAAGTATTCACCTGAGCCCTATGACAATCTTTCGGCACTTAAGGAGAACTATGAGCAGAGATTCTTGACAGACTATCTTAAGATTGGTTTTGCCCCAGACAAAAGTCAGAGTGTCTTAAACTCTATGAATTTTAACTATCTGCCGGCCTTCATCACGCTATACAATTACTATCAAGACACGGATGAAGTATCAAAAGCAAAGAATATTAAACAGACAATTGCGCAGATCGGAAAAGCAGCAAAAAGAGAAGAAGAAGTTGCAGCAGTATTGGACAAGCCAATGCTCATAATGAGAAACATGGACTCCGAAGCGCTATTTAAGGAGCTGGATTTGGACGATATATTTGCTGTAGTAGCAAACGGAATTTGGTTTGCTGAAACTGAGACGTCTAACGCCGCCTACAATCTGTTCTTACTGAGTCTACTCGAAGCAAAGGAATACGAACTGCTGGAGCTCTGCAAGTCCGAAAAAGTCGATTGGTTCAGTCTGTTGCCTGAAAAATTGAAGCATTTATCAATTTCTCAACTATACCCCAGTGGCCTCCCAAATGGTGACAGACTTCCAGTCACCAATATTAGCTACGAAGCCACTGAAATCTATTGCCAATGGTTGACTCAAGTCTATAATAGTTATCCCAAAAAGAAAGATCACCAAGAAGTTCGATTCCGATTACCGACAGAGGAAGAATGGGAATATGCAGCACGAGGAGGTACAACAAGTCAAGCTCCTTATCCATGGGGCGGTTACTATCCTAAAAATGCTAAAGGATGCTACTTATTAAATTGTTACGTAGCAGATGAAGAGTTATGTGACGATTGTGAGAAATACAGTTTTGATGGGGGATTGTTTTTGAACAGAGCTGATGCATACTTCCCGAATGACTATGGGCTTTATGGCTGCTCTGGAAATGCCGCCGAGATGATACAGGGAGGTGCCATTGCAAAGGGTGGAAGCTGGGAAGACAAACCAGAAGATTGCACCATCAGCTCACGGAAAGAGATAACTGGCCCGTCTCCAGCTATAGGCTTCAGAGTAGTCATGGAAATCATCAAGTAGTAAAGCGGTCACTAAATAACAAATACACACTATGAATATTAAACTATTGGTATTGATCACCCTCTGTACAGCGCTCTCTGCATTCAAACTTGAGAAACACATTTTTAGATTTCCGGGGACTTCTCCTGTGGTGAAAAACTTCTTCGTCGACGAGGCAGAAGTCACCAATTTAGATTGGAAAGAATACATCAGCTATCTAAGCACCACCCACGGAGCAGATTCACCAGTTTACCTGAATTCCATACCTGATTCTACTGTGTGGTATGAAGAAGGTAAGTATCTGAACCCATATGCGGTTACATACTTTCGACATCCCGCTTTTAATGCATATCCAGTTGTAGGTATCTCTCATGATCAAGCCATTGCTTATTGCAAATGGAGAACTGCAAGAGTGGAAGAACATCTTAAATCCAACGGTGTTGAAGTGCCCAACTTTGCCTATCGACTTCCTACCCAAACTGAATGGGAACTAATTGCTAGTGCGGGATATTCTAAAAAAACGCGAAAACACCTTAACAAAAGAGAAAGAAAGAAAAGCTACCCAGGGATTCTAAGGGCATATAACATGAAATATGAAGGCGCAAAAATCAACGATTTTACGACTGTTCCATCCAGAACCTTCCCCTCTAATAAATACATGGTATACCACATCTATGGCAATGTTGCTGAGATGGTCGCAGAGCCTAATATATCAATGGGAGGGTCATACAGAGATCTATACAAAGACATCGTATTAGCTAATAAGGAAATCCAGTACGATGGCCCACAGAATTGGCTCGGATTCAGATGTGTCGTAGAGGTTTATGACAATTAGAGTCACGGAAATCCAGTTAATTCCAATAAGCTGAGCATCACTTGCCGTTATTCAGAAAGACATATCACAGCTATACTGACGAAGCATTAGTCGGACTCCTTCAGAAGGGCAAGGAAGCAGCATTCGATGAATTATATGAGCGCTATGCTGACAAGATGTATCGCTTCTTCTTTAAGATGCTGTATCAGGATAAAGATATTGCAGAAGACTTTTGTCAAATGCTCTTCTTGAAAGTTTTTGAAAAATCAGAGACTATAGATTCCAACAAGTCTTTCAGCATTTGGATCTACTCCGTAGCTGCTAATCTCTGTCGGAATGAATATCGACGTAAAAGCAGATCGAGTCGGGTCATACA
>CAZFWJ010000100.1:0-8165 GCA_964522505.1 uncultured Saprospiraceae bacterium | reverse complement strand
CCCAAAACAGTGTATCAACTGCTGATATTCTTAAATTCTCTCATATGACCTCAATAATCTTTACTTTCGCAGCGCTATTATTCATTAACGATCAAGATGGTTTGGACTCTATTTATCGCGATGATCATTTTATGCCTAGCAATCGATTTGGGCATATTCAATCGTGAAGCACATGTCATATCTGTCAAAGAAGCATCAATCTGGACAACCATCTGGATAACCATTGCGCTATCCTTTTCTGGAGTCATCTACTACATCTACTCTGAGGGACTCGTAGCTAATCCAGACAGCTTAACCCCTTCCGATGCTATGCTGAAGTATATCACTGGGTATCTGATAGAGCTGTCGTTGAGTATAGATAACATTTTCGTGATTGCAGTAATATTTGGTTCATTCAAGATCCCCCAAGAGTCTCAGCACAGAGTCCTCTTCTGGGGAATTTTGGGGGCGATAGTATTCAGAGCATTCATGATCGTGTTTGGCGTAGCGCTTATTAACCAGTTTAGCTGGATGATTTACGTATTTGGCCTCTTCCTGCTCTATACTGCCTATAAAATGCTGACTTCTAAGAATGAGGAGTTCAATCCTCGCAATTCGTTTGTCTTCAAGCAGCTGCGTAAAATCATGCCGATCACGCAGACAATAGAAGGTGAAAAATTCTTTATCAGAAAGCGTCATATTCTTGCAGCAACGCCACTATTCGTGGCTATGCTCATCATCGAAGTGACAGACATCTTATTCGCTCTTGACAGTATACCGGCCATTCTTGCGATCACCTCGGACCCATTCTTAGTCTTTACCTCCAATATTTTGGCAATAATGGGATTAAGGTCGATGTATTTTTTCTTATCCAATATGCTGAATCGGTTCCATTATCTAGAGTACAGTTTAGTGGCAATTCTGACTTTTGTTGGGCTTAAAATGTTAGCATTGCACTACGTTCACCTCCCTGAATGGGCCTCTTTAGGGTTTATTGTGGTAGCGCTTGGTATTGGTATAATAGCTTCTCTGCGCAATCCTGCAACTGAGCATTGAGAATTAACTCAACGCTTCAGCTCGATAGGACTCAATCTCGTCACTACTTGTCGGTATATCTATACCGAGCTTCTTTGCACCATCAGTGCTAATTACATAATCATCCTCAAGTCGGATTCCACCGAGATCCTTCCATTTTTCTAGTTCCTTGTAATTGATAAAGTCCTTATGCATCTTTTCCTTGCGTCGCATATCAATTAGATCAGGAATGAAGTATATGCCCGGTTCAATGGTTATACAGAAGCCCTCGTTGAGCGCTTTACCAAGCCTTAAGGACCTAAACCCAAACTCTTGACGGCGCTTTACAGACTTGTTATAACCTATGTTATCCTCGCCAAGGTTTTCCATATCATGGACATCGAGGCCTATCATATGTCCCAGCCCATGAGGAAAAAACATGGTATGAGCGCCTGCTTCTACAGCCTCCTCGATATCGCCTTTCATAATACCCAGATTCTTGAGTCCAGCAGCGATGACTTGCGCAGCGCCTATGTGGACGTCAATATTATTAGTACCAGGCTGCGACAACTCCACTGCTTTATCATACGCCGCATGTACAATGTTGTATATGCTCTTTTGCTGAATGGTAAATTCCTTGGCTATTGGGAAGGTCCGTGTAATATCACCTGCATAATGACTTGGCGCCTCACATCCCCCATCATAAAGGACCATGCCTCCATCCTGAAGTTCATTGCCATACTCATGATTATGGAGAACTTGCCCATTGATAGTTAGAATGGGTGAATAAGAGAAACTTACATTGTTGGACCACGCCGCTTGTGCTGCTAGACTAACTAAGTCGTACTCCTTCATACCAGCCTTAGCCGCTTTCATCACGTCCAGGTGCATCTGATGAGATAGCTTAGAGGCGATGTCCATCTGTTCGAGTTCTTCCTGGCTTTTTATCTCTCGTTGCTTAGATACGGCTCGTATGAGCTTATTGGAGACACGCTTAATCACTTTCCTATTCTTTCTCCCTGTAAGCTTAGCTAGTAATACGATATGATCGTCACGATATGGGGGTAGATAGTGCACATCAGCATCGATATACTTGATGATATCTACCCGTGATTTGACACGCTCGATTCCAGATGCTTCTGCTAGCTCATGTAGAGATGGCACATTACCAGTCCATATAATATCGTCAATAGTGAGTTCTGAACCGAACAGATAAGTTCTTCCTTTGTCAGCATCAATAATAGCCATCAACCCAGGCTGATCTATTCCTATATAATACAAGAATGTGCTGTCCTGCCTAAACGGATAATAATTATCCCTGTAGTTCATACCGACAGTATCATTGCCGAGTAGTAGGATCTTACCCTTACCCATCGACTTCATTAGGGATTGTCTACGCTTTGCATATGTCGTTGTTCCGAATGCGAGTGTTTTGGTTGCCATGATATTACCTTAATAAGTTAATGCTGATAGATTTACATTATCACAAGCTAATGATAAATAAAATCATAGACTTATCTCCTGATAACTGATAGATCGAAGGAGCCTGGTTCAAAAGATTATGGATTACAAATAATTGTGAACTCCGAGATTTAGGATTCGTCGACTCACACTTTGATCGAATGGGTCAATCAATAAGAAGATCGCCTCAGTTTCTAAATGCTTAAGCGTACTAAGATCATTTTTACGCTTGATTTTCTCAATGTTCCTTTGATAGTTGGGCAACACAAACTCTTCCTTAAGTTGTTGAATCTTTGAGGACCAAGAGGCATATTTTTTCGCATGATTTATACTCAATTGGTGTATATCATCTTCATACTTATGTGCGACATCTACCAATCGACTAAGACTTGAATTTTCGACAAGGATAGCTTTATTGAGGTTGACAAGGATAAGATCACGTAGATTGATAAAGACTGAGTCTTGTTGATCATTGTGATCAATGCATGTCAATAAGCAGTCCCCGTGCATATTCATAATATCATCCCTTATTTCGTCGATCACTTTTCTATCACTTTCAGATATGGCATCGTTGAGTTCTGCTCTATAGGTCATCAATGTGGGTAACACATCCTCATAGAGGTGTTGGTATAGTCTTTCCTGAAATATTGAATCTTCAGATATGGCACCCACGACACTAGATAGATATTGGCGATCGTCATCACGTCTTGATTGTTCTATAACATCATAGATTTTAAGTTCATTGGCAGTTAGTATGCGACCTAATTGCTGTCTGAACTCAGTCTCCTCTTGTTGGAGTCTACTTTCTATATCAGACAGTTTTTCTGATACAACCCGTCCTTTCTTAAGTTCATAATTCTGTATCACTGATGCCAACTTATCAGTACGAAGCTTAGATAGGTTCAAATACTGACTCCACTTTTCAGCCTCTGCATTGGCATTAGACTTTACAATAGCAGGACTTAACTGTGCGTATGACGGAGCGGAGCACAAAAAACCTATTGACATTAATACAAGCAAAAAAGGCTTCATATGATTTATTTTATTTGATCGATCACCTATAAGGATAATCAAGAGTAATTGTATTCAAGTTCAAAGGAAACTAAAGATTACGTGTACTCAATAAAGGATGAGGACTATAAGTTCCCAAGTCACTGAAATGAGTTCTTAATGACTGCCTCTATTTACTACTGAATTTAAGGATAAATGAGATTTGACAAGAATGATGAGCTACATGGTCATGCACGGTAACTTCAGATGTCGTTCTAGATCGAAGCTATGATTGAGGTTTACCTATTGAGCATATTCTCTTTAAGATTCATTAGTTCCATTTCGCTGAAGTACAATACTTCACGAGGCTTACTACCACGGGCTTCACCAACTATGCCCAAGGCTTCGAGTTGATCCATGATACGCCCAGCTCTATTGTATCCGAGCTGTAGCTTGCGCTGTAACATAGAGGTAGACCCGTGTTGATTAGACACGACTAATGCCGCAGCATCCCAAAAGTGTCCATCGAGGTCTGACATAGAAAGGGTTTTAGTACCAGCTTTGTCTTCATCGGTATTGTATTCTGGCAAGTAAAATGGTTCTCCAAATCCTTGCTGATCTCCTATATGATCGACTATTTCTTCTACTTCTGGCGTATCTACGAATGCACACTGCAATCTCACAACATTACCGCCAATAGAGAGTAGCATATCTCCACGACCTATGAGCTGATCGGCACCGCCACCATCAAGGATCGTTCTTGAATCAATCTTACTTGTCACTTTAAATGCCAGACGTGCTGGGAAATTTGCCTTGATAACACCAGTAATGATATTAACTGATGGTCGCTGAGTTGCAATGATTAAGTGTATACCTACGGCACGGGCAAGCTGGGCAATACGAGCGATCGGAAGCTCTACTTCCTTACCTGCTGTCATGATCAAGTCCGCAAACTCATCAATCACTAAGACAATGAATGGCATGAACTTATGTCCATTCTGTGGATTGAGCTTACGAGCCGTAAACTTGGTATTGTACTCCTTTATATTTCTTGCTCGTGCTTTCTTCAATAGATCGTAGCGTTCATCCATCTCAATACATAGCGAGTTCAGCGTATAGATCACCTTACTGGTCTCAGTTACGATTGGCTCATCTTCGTTGGGGAGATAGGCTAAGAAGTGCTTGTTAATCTTACCATAAGGAAATAGCTCTACCTTCTTAGGATCGATCAACACCAGTTTTACCTGACTCGGATGTTTCTTATAGAGTAATGACGATATAATCGTATTGATACCTACTGATTTACCTTGTCCTGTAGCACCTGCTATCAGCAAGTGAGGCATCTTAGCCAAGTCAGCAACGAATACCTCGTTAGATATGGTCTTTCCTAATGCGAGCGGTAGGTCCATCTTGGCATTCTTGAATTTATCAGACTGCACTACCTCCTTGAAGGAGACGATCTGGCTCTTTTTATTAGGAACCTCAATACCGATGGTTCCTTTGCCAGGTATGGGTGCAATGATTCTGATGCCTAGTGCTGCAAGGCTTAGTGCGATATCATCCTCGAGGTTCTTAATCTTTGAGATCTTAACACCTGGTGCAGGAACGATCTCGTACAAGGTCACTGTAGGGCCGATCGTAGCCCGGATCTTAGTGATCTCAATCTTATAGTTTAATAAGGTTCTGATAATCTGATCCTTATTGGCCTCCAATTCAGTTCTATCGATTTCGACCTTCTGATCGCTATAATCTAAGAGGAGTTCCAGAGGTGGAAACTTGTAAGATGACAATTCGAGAGTAGGATCAAATGGTTCTAAATGATCCTTATTCTCCTCGGTAATGAGGAGATCTGGGGTAGTAGATTCCTCTGGGTGAGTAGTTGTTTCAAGAGTGAAGTCGGAAACCTGTTCTTCGATTTCTGCCTTCTTCTTGGCACTGGTTGGGGATATACCAAATTGTTCAATTTGGATTTCTTCAAATGGTTTTTTGGCCTCATCAGAAGGCTCTCCGACCATAGTATCAGGAAGCTCAAGCTCTAAATCGCCTGATCTTACCTGATTACTACCCATTTTTGGGCTGGTCATGGATTCGGTTCTAGGAATGGCCACTTCATCACTGAAGTTGGGCCTTAAAGTACTATCATCGGTTCTCGGTTTGAGCGCAACTTCACGCTCTTCAGAAGGCTTCGCAGTTACAGCGGAGTTCTTACTCTTTCTAAATCTTAATATTGAGGGATTGAATTTTAATGCTGATGGTATCTTGAAGCTACCTTGAGGTGTAGCCAGAGAAATTGTCTCGAGAGATGGGTTAAACTGCCATACTGCCCAAGCGACAATTAGGAATAACAACATGATCACTAGTCCAGTAGTACCAACGAAATTAGTCAGCCAGTACACCATGTTATTTCCGAAACTGCCCCCTACTGGGAAGCTCGCTCGCTGAAAGATCAATGCCAGCGCTACAGAAAAGAAGCACATGGCGAAAAAGCTCTTTTGAAAGAATGGCCAGGCCTTAATTATAGGTATGCGTTGTATCAGGTGTCTTCCTGCATTGAAAATTACTGGAACCATTAAGAAAACAGCTACACCAAATCCCCAGTAAATGAAAAAACTAGAGATAACTGCGCCGAGTCTACCTAACCAATTCGTAACAACTACGTCGCTCTCAAATAATATCGCCCATGACAATGCTAATACAGAGTCTTGGTCTGCTTTCCAAGTGAATATATACGAACTACAAGCTATGAATAAGTATAAAGCTACAAGGATCAAAGTGATACCTATGATCTTAGTTATTCTACTATCAGTTGTCTTTTTCTTCTTCTTCGTTTTCTTAACCTTAGCGGCCATCTCGACATATTATTATAAATGCGAATATATTAACGATAAGCATAACTCAAAGAATTTCGAAAGAAATATTTACTGATTATCAACGATTTATATTTGTACAAATAATGCAATATGTATGAATCATTGAATGATACCCTTTTATACATATATTTATTTCTCTTAAAAAAGACGATCTACATCGGATGCTTACTCAGAATGAATATATACGCTATAGTCGCCACCTGAATCTGCCAGATTTCAGTGTGGAGACCCAGCTACAGCTTAAAGCAGCTCGCGTACTGGTTATCGGTGCAGGCGGCCTGGGCAGCCCCATGTTGCTATATTTAGCAGCAGCAGGTGTTGGGACCATAGGCATCGTAGATGATGATGTCGTAGATCTATCTAATCTCCAGCGACAGGTATTGTACGACACAACAGATCTTGGCAAGCCTAAATGTGAGATTGCAGCATTGCGACTATCCGCACTTAATCCTGATATAAGTGTATACGCTCACAACATCAGGCTCAGCAGTGACAATGCGGAAGACATACTCTCAGGATATGACATCGTGGCTGACGGTACAGACAACTTTGCCACGAGGTATCTGGTCAATGACGCCTGTGTACTCTATCATAAGGTCAATGTCTATGCATCTATATATAGGTATGAGGGACAGGTGTCCGTATTTAACATGTTGATGCCTGACGGTAGTAGGAGTGCTAACTATAGAGACTTATACCCTACACCTCCACCTCCAGATGCTGTACCGGACTGTGCAACGGGAGGTGTACTTGGAGTTCTCGCTGGCACAATAGGCTCTCTTCAAGCCAATGAAGTCATCAAGATTATCACTGGTTCTTCAGAGCTATTGGCAAACAAACTCATGATCTATGACTCTCGTGAACCATCTATGCGTAACATACATTATAAGAAGAGTTCCAAAACTGAGATTACAAGTCTCATTGATTATGAGCATTTTTGTGGGACAAAAACAGTAAAAGAAAATAACATGTCAGCACTACAAGAGATTACAGTACAGGAGTTACAAGCATGGCAAAAAGACAATAAGGACTTTCAACTCATAGACGTACGTGAGGGGCACGAGTATGAATTTGCTAATATCGGTGGTGAACTCATTCCTCTCGGCGATATTATGGGATCCCTCGAGAAAATTGATGCTGACAAGACCAAGGTAATCATGTGTCGCAGCGGTGGTCGCAGCGCTGCAGCTATCAATGCCCTGCAACAAGCGGGTCTTACTAATCTCTATAATCTTAAAGGAGGAATCTTAGCTTGGTCTCGAGATATTGATCCGAGCATACCGCAATACTGATATCATTAGATCTTGGATCCCTTAATCAGGAAATATGAAATATACAGATCTGACAGAGCGAGTAAGAATACTCGCTTTTGAAGGTCAAGATTATGAGTTCATCAAGGAGGACTTAGCAAACTATAAAGGGCAAAGTCTCGATCTGCACATCGATCTAGCTACCCGTGATGCACATGAGTACATCGCTAAATATCAGCTTGCTCAACAGTCGAAGTCTGCCGCACTCACTCAAGTTATCATTGGTGGAGTTTTATTGGTGCTTGGGCTCTTTCTGATCATATATAGTTATGTCTACCAGGTCGATCACCATCGGATGAAAATGCTATCATGGGGTTTAGCCGCAGGTGGATTCGTGTTGATCCGGAGGGCCTATCATGTCTATCGAACTCCGCTTAGTGAACTATTAATAAGCAGGAAGAAAGGGAAGATTCACAAACGCTATTCCTTTATTAGTCGCAAAAAAAAGTCATAATCGCTGACTGATGTATCATGTGTTAACCATCCGAAGACTGCCTTACCAGAATTAGTGAATGATTGATTATGTGGAAATCTCCAAATT
>CAZFWJ010000099.1:0-8561 GCA_964522505.1 uncultured Saprospiraceae bacterium | reverse complement strand
TACTGGTGTTCTATAGAGCAGATTGGTGTTCGATCTGTAGAAGACATCTCGCCGAGTTTCAAGACAGGCTCAACGAGTTAGGAGATTCGGGCCAAGCAACAGTCTTAGCCATCAGTCCCCAACTACAGCAATATTCTTTAACACTGCACGAAGACAACGGCTATAGCTTTCCGATACTCTATGATCAAGATCATCAAGCCATGAAAGACTACAGAGTTTTCTTCCATGTGACGGAGAAATACAATCAATACATAACTGAAGAAAAAGGTGATCCTATCGAACTAAGAAATGGCAATACTGAACCGGTCATGCCTGTTCCGGCCACCTATATGATCGGTCAGGACAAGCGCATCAAATACGTGCACTACGATCCAAACTATCGAGTGAGAGCAGATGTAGACGAAGTCTTACAATCACTCAATGGGTAATCTCAATATATAAATCATGCAAGACTTACAAACTCCTTTTCAGCTACCGAATGGTACGGTTTTACAAAACCGCATAGCCAAATCAGCTATGAGCGAAAATCTATCGACGAGCAGTCATGCTCCAACAGAGACACTCATTAATGCCTATCGGATCTGGGCAAGTGCCACTCCTGGATTGCTAATTACGGGTAACGTCATGATCGATAGTGCAGCCATCGGTGAGGCCCGCAATGTAGTGGTTGAAGATGAACGCCATCTACCACTATTAAAACAATGGGCCAGTATTGTAGATGGAACAGGCGTTCACATGTGGCCTCAAATCAATCATCCAGGCAGGCAAGCCTTTGGGAGTATAAATAAAGAGATCTATGCCCCCTCTGCTATACCAGTAAAAGTAAAAGGAGCTTCAGCTTTGTTTAGAACGCCCAAAGCACTTAGTGAGCAACAAATACTATCTATTATTGAGCGGTTCGGAAACACAGCCAAAGTTCTAAAAGATGCGGGCTTTACAGGTGTACAAATTCACGGTGCACATGGCTACTTGGTCAGTCAGTTTCTATCACCGTTGGTCAATATTAGAACCGATGATTGGGGTGGCAGTTTAGAGAATCGGACACGATTCGTATTAGCAGTGTACGATAACATCCGCAGTAAGGTTGGAAGAGATTTCCCTGTAGGGATTAAGATTAATTCAGCAGATTTTCAGAGAGGCGGCTTCACTGAGGAAGAGTCTATGGAGGTGCTCCGTATGTTGGATGATAAGGGTATCGATTTGTTAGAAATCTCTGGTGGCTCCTATGAACGCCCAGCCATGATGGGCGCTACACAAAAACAAAGCACTATAGAACGGGAGGCATACTTCTTAGAATACATTAAGAAGGCGCGGAAAATCATCGGTAAACCTCTGATGCTTACAGGTGGTTTTCGTAGTGTATCCGTGATGGAAAGGGCTGTTGCTGATGGACATGTAGATATTATTGGCCTGGGCCGCCCATTTGCCTTATATCCTGACTTATGTACTCAGATTTTTGAAAAACAGTTATCAGCATTAGAAACACCATTACCCAAGACAGGTATTAGGGCGATTGATGAATCCGGCAGCCTAGAACTGCTCTGGTATGAGTTGCAAATAAAGCGTATTGGTCAAGGCAAACAACCCAATCCTCAACTCAACGGTTTTAAAGGCTTGGGACGTAATATATGGGTGTCAATGTTGAAGTCTCTCTTTAGAAACTAAGCGAAGTCACCTCTATCGAGTTATATACTATCCAATTCGGTGGAATATCCAGAGCATCCGACAAATATTCCTTTAAGCATTTTATACATAAAATGAATTAATTAATGCCCTATGCACACATCGCATAGAGCATTAATTATGCGTGTTACAACTCCCCTGCTTACCATTTAAGTATTATTATTTCATATAAGAGTCTTCATTAGAACTTGTTAAGATCAAGGCGAAAAACATGAAGGACTGATCTCTGCAAGAGTCGAAGCATCGCTGAGAAAGGAGAGAGCCGCTTAGCGGATGGGAAGCAGCCGACATGGCGAGCCCGTCTGCCGACGAGGCAGGCATTGTTTAACGCAGATATTGACAAATTTTAAAAGAGAATTAGTGATATAATAGGGCTTACATGGTATTAGTTAGCAGGAAGATCTTGAGGGAAGTACTGGCTTGCTTGCCAAATATTGTCAACCATCTCCAATAACTGCATCTTAGTGCCATCAGCGGAATGTGCGAATATGTAAGTGGTTACACTCGGTGTTGCGGGCGAAAATGAGGCAACAACATTATTGGAATTGATGCTGATCTTACCTCCAGGGATATTTTCATTGACTAACCATCCATCACTGGATAGGAAGTAAAATCTAAAGTCGCCAGTCGCCTTAGAATACACAAATAACTGAGGGATACCTCCCTGAGGATCGGGTATATACTGCAGACTCATGTCTTTGAGACCGGTGTCGATATCAAAACTAGGTATGGTCTCATTGCGAACCCACGTGCCTTCTTTTAGATAAAACTGCTTCATTCCTTCTTTTGGGGTATAGGAATTGATAAATGGAAAGTAGTTGCTGGAAGCTGGAGTAAACTCTAGCTTTGCCTGTTGCCTATGTTGTCCTTGTTGTGAACATGCCTGTGCAAACACAAAGAGTGTGACAGTAAGTACCATTAATAATCTCATAAAATGTTTTGTAATAAATCGTAAAAAAAAGGAAGGAACTAAAGATGGGCCAGATATGTAGTAATCTCCATAAGTGTGGGCAATGTACGACATTAATGGACGGCATGTGTTAAACTAAAAAACGGCGTGGTCTACCGCAATTAGCTATCTTGTCAGGAGTATTCCTCCGACTTTAGGCTCTTCAACACATAGATCACATATGAATAATAAGAATATAGCTGTATTAATTGATGCAGATAACATCTCGTCACTACACGTCAAGGAGATGATGGAGGAGGTTGCAAAGTATGGTAATCCAACGATAAAAAGAATCTTCGGCGATTGGACGAGCCCTGGATTAGCCAAATGGAAAAAAGTGCTGCTGGAAAATGCGATTACTCCTATCCAGCAGTACGGATATACCAAAGGTAAAAATGCTACCGATTCAGCCATGATCATCGACGCAATGGATATTCTATATACTGCAGAAGTAGATGGTTTTTGTTTGGTATCCAGTGACAGTGATTTCACTCGACTGGCTACTAGGCTCCGAGAGGCTGGCAAACAAGTCATCGGGATCGGCGAGAAGAAAACGCCAAATCCTTTTATCGTCGCCTGCGACATCTTCATCTATCTCGAAATACTCAAGAATCAAAGCGAAGAAAAACCAGAGGACAAAACAAAAGTCGTCTACGAAAAAATCACGAGAAAAGTGGTCAATCTCATCAGATCAACCGTCAATGACTTATCTGATGAAGAAGGTTGGGCGTTTCTCGGTGATGTCGGCAGCTTGCTGTTGAAAAAGAAGCCAAGCTTTGATTCCAGGATTTATGGATTCCAAAAGCTCACTCCACTGATTAAATCCATTGGCAAGTTTGAAATCGAGCAGAGAGAAAACACTAAGAGTCGTCATAAACTGATCTTCATCAGGAACAAGTCCAAGATTACCAGAAATTCATAGTTCCTACCCCTGACTAAACCTCAGCAGAGCTGTTATTACTGTACCAGTATGATTCTTTCTTGTCGACCCCGCTTGGTTTCATTTTGAGTTCTTGCAAATGTGCATCTGCTAAAATAATAGATGACAAAAAGGCCTGTATCTTGACTGTTAGAGGATAGTTCTTTTGTCAGCTGCCACTCAAAATTGTGGATTCTATGAGTACAGCCTGTCGCTCTCAAGTGGGCAGCGGAAGCAGCTTCGAGCAGCGCCTTTGGGCGACGAGTTTTTGCCCGCCTGCCGGCGAGGCAGGGTACCTTTTTTCGATAAAAAAGGTACAAGAAGGAAGTTATCCATGATAAGTAACCGTTGTTGATCACAGAATCAAAATTAACCTTAGGGTTTCTACTTGATCTATTTATTGAAACTTAATCATTCTCTAATTGTCCTTTTTCTTAGATAAAAAGAACGAAAAATCAAGCTCATAAAATAGCTCTGCTGCAAGGCAACTCCCGCTACCCACAGTTTATGAGCGCTCCACTCGCTTCTAAAGAAAGTTCAGTCACTACGAACTCAGCGTAAATTTTGTCATGGGTAGCTTGTCGAAAGATCTTCAGTCACACTGCCACAAATCTGAAGATGTCTCCATGTAGCCTGTTCGCCTTTGGACCGACCCTATAAGGCCAGCCCCGTCTGTATTATAATATGTCATATCCTATGAAGACTGTACGCCATTGAGGCATGGTCTTCATCAGCACATAGGACTTAGCAACATCCTCCTCCATCGTAATGGAAGGTTGACTCACTGATGTATATATCATCACGTCCCAATGATCCAAGCGCATTAGCAGTCTTATCACATACTGCTAAGGGTTGATTCTTAAGGAGTGTGTGTCCCTTCTTATCATCGAAGAAATCCTCTCCGCCGTAGTATATGGCAGCCTTACCTGTGAATATACATGGGCCATCCTCCGGCATAGGATCCTTGATCGCTGCTACCTCGATGGACTCGATGTAGATCAGCTCTTCTGTAGGATAATGCTTAGGATCGAGGATTCTATATGGCTTGCGAGCTCTGATCTCGATCGTACCAAATCCTACATCCGTCAGTGCCTTGATATATTGCTTGATAGGTAAGCTACCACTCAGACATAGGGCACGCAGTCTATCATCGTTGCGAAGCGTCTGATTCATCTCTTGCTCACATGTCGGATCACTCATCACTAACTTGCCATGCGGCTTCAGGACCCGGTACATTTCTTCGATAGCACGCTTAAGGTCTGCCTCTTTGAATATATTGAACAAGCAGTTTTGCGCTGCTACATCTATGGTGTTGTCCTCTATCGGGAGGTTTAGCGCATCTCCCTTACGTAACTCGACGAACTCTGACTTGAACCAGTCATTCTCTTCCTCAGCAACCTCGAAGTTCTTGCGGCTGGCATCCAGCATCTCGTCGACCACGTCGACACCTATGACACCACCCTCTTGGCGGTTGAAGTATGCGAACTGGAGTAGCTCCATTCCACCTCCTACTCCGACATAGAGCATCTTTGGATTGTTAGTCAGGTCGCGAGCATGTACTGTGCTCCCACAGCCATAGTTCATCTGCTGCATAATCACTGGTATGCTTAAGCCTGGCAGTTCCCAGATTGGATTAGTTGTGCAGCAGAGTCCCACATCTGGCGTAATAGCTGCTTCTTTATATAGGTCGTTAGTTGCATCTAAGTAACTCATGATATTTTAGTTTTAATGTTTGTACCGTTCTCCGGTAATTTTAAAAAATTGCTTTAGGTACTGTCTATTCTATTGAGGTTAAGCCACCGTACCTTGGCAACTACTTCCTGCCCCAGCTGTACATCCGTAACAATGCTGTGACACTACTATATTTCTATCGTTTAATACATCTTCGTTAAAATCCTTGATGTGCTTAATCTTATTGGCCACCTTGAGGCCCAACATCTGATTAAAGTCACAGTCATATAACCATCCATCCCAGCTCACTGAGATCGTATTGGTGCACATCACATTGGCTACAGCCATAGGATTGTATGCCTCTACCAGCGCCCACATATAATCCATGTAGTTGCCCGACTCAATCAGGTAATCCAAGAATCTCGCTATAGGCAGGTTAGTGATGGCGAATAGGTTATGAAACTGGATGCCAAAATCTTCATCCAAGGCCTTCTTAAAATCTCGCTCCATGGCAGCTTGGTCTCCTGGCAAGTATGCTCCCGATGGGTTATACACCAGGTCCAATCGCAATGGACTATCGGGCATACCATATCCGCGCTCATTGAGTTCTTGCAGCGCCTTAATCGACTTATCAAAAACACCGTCGCCACGCTGCTTGTCCGTCTTGCCACGTGTATAATGCGGCATAGAGGAGATCACATGAACGTTGTGCTTCTTGAAGAAATCTGGTAAATCGTAGTACTTCTTGTTGGCACGGATGATCGTCAGGTTAGACCTCACGATAAAGTCCTTAATACCCGCTTTAGCAGCCTCCTCGACGAACCATCTGAAGTCAGGGTTCATCTCTGGTGCGCCACCCGTCAAGTCGAGCGTATGTGCGCCAGTATTGCGGATCACGTCAAGGCATAGACTCATCGTCTCACGAGTCATGATCTCTTTCCGATCTGGACCGGCATCTACATGGCAGTGAGAGCACACCTGATTACACATATAGCCTACATTGATCTGGAGGATCTCTAACTTCTTAGGCCGCAGCGGAAACTGATCGATCTCAGCAATCTTATCCTTGAAGTAGGGTAATTCGCCTTCAGCGAACAGACCTCCATTGAGTATCTCAAGCTGCTTATTGACGGATGCCAATTCATTATCTCTCGCCTTAAGCGACTTCTTCGAATCTTTCTTTTTCTGTGTAACTGTCAGCTCCACCATTACATTGAGAGTTTATCGTGTTTATTCATCATCATGACGGCATGTACAAGAGTTGCCCCACTTTCTATGGCGGCACCAGCGTGTACGGCTTCCATCATTTCTTCTTTAGTGATGCCTTTTTGGAGTCCATCCTTGGTGTAGGCATCGATACAGTATGGGCACTTCACAACATGTGCTACCGACAGAGCAATTAATGATTTCTCCCGTGCACTGAGGGCGCCCTCTTGAAATACGGTGCCATAGTAATCAAAAAACTTCTTGCCAAGTTCCTCGCTCCATTCCGTGATCTTGCTGAATTTCCTGAGGTCGTTAGGGTTATAGTATGTGTTGTCAGACATATAATTAGATTATGCTCCGTTCGAGCAATATTTGAGTAATTCTTAAATAAATAGAGGTGTAAAATGAACTTGATCTTAGCTCAGCGGTGATCCTTTGTTGAATGGACGCGCCTGATATGACGCCAGTGCGTAAGTATGCTGATAGCGATGGCTATGTTCTGCTATATGTAAGACCCTAATGAATATCACATACAGGGATCTTAGTGCATATCGGATCTGCGGAAGTATGCGCTTGACATCGGCTATAGAATCGATATCACCATAAGTCGTCAACGTTGACAAAGCATGTCCAAACGCTGAGAAGTACGCTACAGTCTCTGCATAAAGCTCATCAGTCTGCCATGGAAGCTGCTCAAAAAGAGTCTTGTTAAAACGCGCTCTCTGTAAGCCGATAAGATTAAACCCCCCATCTGTAGCTGGAGCAATCACATCATTACCATCCGTGAGATGGCCTTTGGCTTCCAATATCAACGATGTGGTAATCTGTGGACAGTCATTGCCAATAGCGATAACATAATCATATCCCTCATCAAATAAATCTTGACATGAGTTGGATATGCGTTGGCCAAAATCATCACCTCGTTGAAGATCGTTATGATAATGATAAACTGGAAGCTGAGTTGCTTTCGCCTGAGTAAGCGCTCGTGAAGTCATAGCGTCGAACAGTTCCTTGCTCCTCTTAGGCCACTTTTTGGTGGCCTCGTCTAAATCACTAGACTCAAAGACCAGGATTGCTATATTCTTCAATAAATCTTGAGCTACACTCACTCTGTAAAATTATGATAAAATCATAAGACCTACGGTCTAACATAAGACAGTATAGCAATGTTCAAATGGGCTTTTTTGAGGTATTATAAGAATGGCGCACAACGTTGAGAACTTAGCCCAAGAAGACTAAACAAGCTCAGTGATTTTTTGCTTTACATGTGGCAATTAAAAAATGAGCATTTCAGGAGTAGATGTAGATATTTATAGAATCATACAATGACAACATGAAAGCAGTAACAGTACCATCAGGAGGATTAGACAAGCTGTCGATCATCGATAAAGAAGCTCCGTCACCTAAGGCTGGCGAAGTATTAGTGCGATGGCATGCCACCTCGCTCAACTATCATGACTACCTCGTTGCTGTAGGGGCCATACCTGTTGTTCCTGGGCGTATCCCGATGTCGGATGGTGCTGGAGAAGTCATCGAAGTAGGACCTGATGTGATGGACTATAAAGTCGGTGATCAAGTGATGTCGATGTTTTTTCCGGGTTGGATAGAGGGAAATCCGTCCTTGATGAAGATCGCCGGTGTATCTGGAGAGACTGTAGACGGATACATCTGCGAGATGTCCGCTATATCAGCGAAGTCAATCACTACAATTCCATCTGGATATACCTATGCCGAGGCTGCCACCCTACCCTGTGCTGGGCTGACGGCGTGGAATGGCCTCACCCATACTGGTGGATTGATATCAGGACAGAAGGTGCTCATCCAAGGTACTGGCGGCATGTCGACGCTCGGCCTCCAAATGGCTATGGCTGCAGGTGCACAGGTATATGCGACGACCTCAAGCCCTGCTAAAGCAGAACGGTTGAAAGAAATGGGCTGCGTAGACGTGGTCAACTATAAAGAAGATGAGCGATGGGGTAAGACGATCTATAAAAAGTCAGGGGGCATTGATCTCACCTTAGATGCGGGAGGTGGCTCCACCATGAAGCAGTCCATAGAGGCCGCAGGATTTGGTGGGAAGATCGTGTCTATCGGCATCCTTAGCGGCGGCCGCAAAGGAGAGATCACCTTTCC
>CAZFWJ010000098.1:0-8902 GCA_964522505.1 uncultured Saprospiraceae bacterium | reverse complement strand
AACCTTAGTAAAAGCTTTGCAAATTAAGTGCATCATGTGCTAAATTTATGGCTTATGGACGATTTTAGGATGCTATAATCTCTATTCTCGTAATCTATTGTGATTCTATTATTTCTCGAACATAAACTTGGTGCTTCGATACATATAGTTTCAATGGCTTAACCATTAAGTTTCGCATCCAGTTCTTTGATGGTTTCCAGCAAAGCGAAACCTCCTAATAGGAATGTGACTAAACTGCAGAAGAAATAAAATTTCATGTGCTTTTCACTATTTCATCTGCTTTTTCAAAAGCAGGTCTCACAGATTCAATTTCGTTTCTATTTAGTTTCATTTGTCTTGCTTTGGCTTCCCATGACTGGCGAATCTCCATTATTCTCTCAATCTCTTTAATTGCTTCTTCTTCTTTCCATCTAAAGTAAGAATGAACTTCCAAGCATAGATCAAAGCTGAGGCTATTACTATCTTCATCAATATTCAGGCTCAATCCATATCCATCTGGAATCGGGTTGATATCATAAGCTGGACTTAGTTTCCACCCTTTCTTTGGATTTAAAAGAAATCCATGATTTCGGAGATGATCATCTGTATTGGATACTGCAACTGAAAAAACGATCCTCTTCCACAACTCACGTATATCCGCTGTTGGGTCCGCTCCATATTGCTCGATCAGTTCTACAATTTCTAAATAAGATCCACCTTGAGCATGATCGTGACCATCTTTATAACCTAATAGGGTCATCGCTGAAGCAAAATGAATCCGATCATTTCCTGATCGATCAAACCGTTTTGTTAAAAAAGTATGTTGATCTCTGGAATAGATATGAGCATCACAATCTGCCATTCGAATACCGTAATCGATAGCCATCTGATAACAGATATATTCCCAAGCACCACTATTTATTTCATCATTTTTACTGGGGAATTTGGCAATTAGAAGGTTTCGTTTTGGATCTATTACGTTTGCCTTTGGTCGTGCTCCTCCAAGAGGAGATCCTGGTGTAAACAGGAGATCCAACCACTCTTTTGCTTTGGGATCATCGATGAAGTTATCATCTTCATATCTCAAACTCGCTTGCTCTAGTTCTCGGATCGTGTTAATAGGCGGTATTGGTAAATCATTCCCCTCATTCAAAAACGGCCCGTCAGGATTTAATTTAAATCGCAGTGCTCCCATTCTTGTTTCATCATTTACACCAAGTAAAAAATCAGACTCAAAAAGTAGATTCTGCCTTCGTTCTGCATCTCTTGCGTTAATGGCTTCTCTTCGTTTCATCAATACACGGCCCCATCTATCTGGTGAAGAATCGAGAAAAAGACCAAAATTAGGTTTGTCATCGTTTATAAATTGCGGACCAGTATACATTTTGAGATCTGGATCTAACTCTTGAGCCATTCCAGTATCAAGCCAAGATTTTTCATAGGAAAAAGCGAAAATCTCTTTCCCTCTGAGAAGTTCTGTATTTAAAGTACCCATCAAATAAGGTCCATTCAAATCAACCCAATCTGCGTACACGAAGATTTCGCTCATCTCACTTCTTTATTCTTTTTTTGGTTGACAACTGAGCATCTTGAAGTTTTCTTCCTAAAGGATCATTGCTAGCAAGATTCTTGAAATCCTCTGCTAATCCAAGAACTGAGAAAACCTGGAGGTATATACCTATACTAATATGATTACTGCCTTTTTCCACATGCCAAAGGGTAGACCTACTGATATTCGCCCTTTCTGCTACTTGCTCAGAAGTTAAACGTCGCCTTCTTCTTGCAAGCTTGAGATTTTCTCCCAGATCTGTCAGAATTTTCCTTTCTTTTGGCATTAAAACTGCCTTTTTCGACTTCATAACGTTTCTATATACATACAAATATATCAATATTGTCTCTATATGCAAACATTTGTTCGGATTCGATATCTGATTCTGAAAACTTGAAGGAAGATTGCCCAATAGTAGAGTGGCGGGTGGGAATAGCTTGAGGGAGGATTAAAACCGATGAATCTGAAAGATACTTTGCCTTCTGGGGTTGGCAATTTCTCTATAATCAACCATTATTGATTAGCGCAGCGAATATGTAACTTAACGAATGAAAGCAAAACGAACGATCATGCTACATAAGAATCTGCTCTTACTACTTGTCTCAGTGATGCTGATGAGCTCATGCCAGACGACCACCACTCAGGAATCACCCGATGTGGATGCTACGACATTGACTGAGCCCTATGATTGGAGCCAGACCCCATCGACTCCTACGCAGGAGTTACTGAGTAAGTACACCCCATTCGCTCTGACCACAGATCTGTCACAACTATCTGACAATCAACAGAAAATGGTTAAAATCTTAATCGAGGCTTCGAGTTATATGGATGAGCTCTTTTGGTATGATGCATACGGTTCAAAGGAGGATTTTTTAACTTCTATAGATGGTGCTGATCAAAAAGCATTTGCGATGATCAACTATGGACCATGGGATCGGCTCAATGGTAATAAGGCTTTCATAGATGGCATTGGCACTAAACCAGATGGTGCGAACTACTACCCTACTGATATCACGAAAGAAGAATTTGAAGCCTCAGGGCTGGCAGACAAGGCAGATTTATATACCTACATCCGACGAAATGACCAGGGCCAACTCATCAGTGTACCCTATCATAAACAATTCGCCGAGGAAGTCAAAAAAGTCTCTGAACTACTAATAGAGGCAGCGGATCTCGCTGAAGATGACGGCCTCAAAAACTACCTCATCCTCAGAGCGGCAGCTATAACCAATGATGACTATCAAGCCAGTGACATGGCATGGCTGGATATGAAAAGCAATCAAATCGATGTGGTGATCGGACCTATTGAGACCTATGAAGACCAACTATATGGATATAAGGCCGCACACGAGGCTTACGTCCTCGTCAAGGATCTCGAATGGAGTCAGCGCCTAGCCAAATATGCTGCCTTCTTACCCGATCTGCAACGGGGACTGCCTGTACCCGCAGCTTATAAGGCAGAATCTCCAGGCACCGATACGGAACTTAATGCTTATGATGTCATCTACTACGCTGGCGATTGCAACTCTGGCAGTAAAACGATAGCCATAAACCTACCTAATGATGAAGAGGTACAGTTAGCCAAGGGCACTCGCCGGCTACAGCTGAAGAATGCCATGCAAGCAAAATTTGATAAGATCTTAATTCCGATAGCGGATCAACTCGTCGACGACAGCCAGCGTGGGCATATCACTTTTGATGCCTTCTTTTCCAATACCATGTTTCACGAAGTCGCTCATGGTCTCGGCATTAAAAACACAATCGACGGTCAAGGCACCGTGCGCAAAGCATTAAAAGAACATGCCTCGGCAATCGAAGAAGGCAAAGCGGATATGTTAGGCCTCTATATGATCCGGCAGCTTCATGATCGTGGTGAACTCACCGCAGATCTGATGGATTACTATGTCACATTTATGACTTCGATCTTTAGATCCGTAAGGTTTGGCGCATCATCGGCTCATGGAAAAGCCAACATGATCCGCTTCAATTTCTTCAACGAGCAAGGCGCTTTCGAACAGTCTCCAGAGACTGGTAAATACAAGGTCAACAAAGAAAACTTTGAGAAAGCCATGGACGAGCTATCGCAGTTGATCCTTACGCTACAAGGTGATGGCAACTATGATGAGGTCGCCTCATTGGTACAGACCACAGCGGTGATTCGTCCAGCGTTGCAGGCAGATTTGGATAAACTGGCCGAAGCCGGCATACCTGTCGATATCATATTTGAGCAAGGTGTGGATGTGTTGGGGTTATAAATGACTCTATGAGATAAGGCTGTGTGTCCGACAAGTGATACAGTCTATGTCTGATGGCAATACATCGGACATCCAGTTGCTGTAGTTTTAGCCATGTGAAGTTGTTGTACATCAATTTTATTGGAGCGCTTGCGCTGCTACTCGTGAGCTGTTCCAACGCCAAGATATCTGTAAGTGATCGCTCGTCTAAGCGTTTTCCAGCATATGAGATATCAGCGGTAAAAAGATCATTTACTAAGACCAGCCAGTATATCACAGTTTCAGATGGGATCTCTCTCGCTGTAGATTACTATGTCCCCGAGGGTTCTGAGGATGAGCAGTATCCGACTATACTGTACCAGACTAAATACTGGAGATCTATAGGAATCAACTTTCCATTCTCCCTGTTCGTCGATGAGCTCAGCGTTAATCCTGCGGGTGCCTATATCCGTGGACTGGTGGAGCGGGGATATGCAGTAGTCGCTGTTGATATAAGGGGATCGGGCGCTTCTACTGGAGCTTGGGAGGTCCCGTTCGGCCCACGAGAACGGCGAGATGCTTACGAGCTATGTGATTGGATCATTAGGCAGCCTTGGTCAGATGGTCAAATTGGAACCATAGGCATATCATTTTCGGCGATTACGGCTGATGTAGCAGTGGCATCTGGTCATCCGGCTATCAAGGCTCACATGCCGATGTTTGGCCCCTATGATCTCTACGAGGATCTGGTTTTTCCGGGAGGCATCTATCATGAGTTCTATCTAAGAGAATGGCAAAATCTCAATGAGGTGTTAGACAAGGATAAAGCTCCCGTGTCCAACCTGTTGGTCAAGGCTGCAGTTAGAGGCGTGGCTCGTATCAAGGGAGAAAAAAAGCGATTTAAGCAGGCATTAACAGATCATAAATCCAACATCAATGTCCATGAGCATGCTCGTAAACTGGTTTATCGTGATGAGCCAATTAATGCCTTAGGAATCAAGAGTATCGACGAGATAAGTCCACATATCATGCTGGCGGGGTCGGAGATTCCGACTTATGCGTACAGCGGCTGGTATGATGGGGGATATCAACATGCCGCTATACGACGATTTCTAAATAGCAAGAGTGATCACAGCAGATTGACGATAGGCCCTTGGGACCATGGCGGCGGTAAGAATGCTTCGCCAGCAGACCCTGGCAATACAGGGTTTGTTCATATCAATGAGGTGTTGAGATTTTTTGATTACCACCTCATGGATATCACTACTGCTCTTGATACCCTATCACGTGTCCACTACTTTACTCAACTTGCAGAGACGTGGCAAACATCAGGCATATGGCCCCCAGAAGAAATACCGACTATCAGATACTATCTCGACGATCAATCAAAGCTTTCTGATAACATTGGCAACGGCATCATACAGATAGAGGTAGACTCTACTTCATCGACAGGGACCACAACTCGATGGGAGGCGCTTGCCGCAGCCAGCGCCACTCCACCATTATATCCAGATCGAAAAGAAAGAGATGAGCACTTGGCGATATTTGAAACATCGACATTTGAAAAATGCATGGAGCTGACAGGGCATCCGGTCCTCAATCTAGACCTAGCAAAAAATCATAGTGATGCCGCCCTAATAGCCTACTTAGAACTAGTAGATCCACAGGGAGCAATCACCTATATGACTGAAGGTCGCAAGTATGGTCTTCATACCGCAAACCATGTAAAACAGGTATATCGAGATGTCGTCCCACAGCCGAGTTACAATCGCAGCGATAATATCGGATCTTCTGATGGTGATCAGTCGTTCCAGCTTGATCTATTACCGACCTCTTTTCTTGTTCCCGCTGGTTATAAGATAAGACTTGCGTTGGCTACTGCTGATGCAGCACATTTTAGATTTCTAAATCAAGGAAAGGCGACTATACCCATTCTATGTGGAGAAAATAGCTATATAGAGATTCCACTTAGAGAAAGTAGTCTGCCAGCAGCTATTCCGTACAGGGAATAATATAGTGGCGACAAGGAGCATGTCTTGCAATAGCATCGAAAGACGTAATTGGCTATCTTCATCTCATGCTCGTCCGTCTGTCAACGATATTTCTTTTTGTTATAAGCATTGTCACAGCAATCAATGCCCAGGCTCTGGGTCCTCAAGATCGAATGATCAGCATTTACTTTGGTGGTGGGAGTTACTATATCGATTATGATCAGCGAGTGGAATTGATCGACTTCATGAATGACCTTGATGATCTCGTCGGTTACCAGATCGAAGTTCATGGCCATACTGATAACATCGGAAGCTATGCGTACAATAAGCAACTATCTCATCTGAGGTGCGAGGCTGTCAAAGATATCCTTAGGGAGCTCCTAATTGAAGAAGAAACCATCTTTCAATATGATCATGGTGAAGAGCATCCCGAATTCTCCAATGAAACTTGGGAAGGGAAACTACACAATCGCAGAGTGGATGTTATTATTAGGAGGCTTGCAGTGTAGCCTTTGGTGAGGCACCTCTGTTATCGGCCATAACCCTTAGCTTTCAGAGGCGCTGCATTTATAATTTTAAATAGTATTACTTTAGGTCGACACTTAATTGACCTAAATATGATATATCGGATCTTATACCTTGCTGGGTTTTTGTTGCTCAACTACAGTTGCACTTCCAAATATCATGTTGAACAGGACGCCAACCCTGCTTCTCCTATAAGCATCGCATTCCCTTCGGATCATTATGATGACCCGCTTGACGGCAGACTCATCCTACTCATTGCTAAGGACACCTCTGAGACTGAACCAAGATTTCAACTGAGAGACGACGCTAAGACCTGTCAAGGCTTCGGTGTTGATGTTGAGGGATGGGCTCCTGACACTCCATTAGTTTTTGATACTGCTGCCTATGGATATCCCATACGCACTCTATCTGAGTTACCCTCAGGATCATACTTTGTTCAGGCAGTGTTTCATAAGTATGAGACCTTCAACAGAGCAGATGGTCATAAGGTCAAATTGCCCATGGATCGTGGTGAAGGTCAACAATGGAACCGTGCTCCAGGCAATCTCTACTCCACCCCACAACTGATGCAGATTAATCATGGTAAGATTCCTAAACTCGCCATCAGCTTTGATCAGATCATAGCACCTAGCGATCCACCTCAAGACAGCAAGTATATCAAGCACGTCAAGATCAGGAGTGAGTTGCTCAGTGATTTCTGGGGTCGGGATATGTATCTCGGAGCGCATATACTACTGCCGGCAGGATGGTCAGAGCACCCAGAAGTGAGATATCCTTTGGCGATATTTCATGGACATTTTCCAAGTGACTTTGGTGGATGGAGGCCCACTCCGCCAGACGCTGATCTGAAGCCCGATTATAGTGAGCGGTTTGATGTGCACGGCTACAACAAGACCCTACAACAGGAGGCATATGACTTTTACAGACAGTGGACGGGGCCGGATTTCCCAAGAGTGATCGCTATAGAAATCCAACATCCTACACCCTATTATGACGATAGCTATGCGGTCAATAGTGAAGCACAAGGTCCATATGGCGATGCCATCACTTATGAGTTGATCCCATATATCGAAGAGCAGTTTAGAGGTATCGGAGCGGGATGGTCGCGATTTGTGTATGGAGGAAGCACTGGAGGTTGGGAGGCATTGGCTGTACAAGTAAAATATCCTACGGAATACGGGATGTGCTTTGCTGCTTGTCCTGATCCTATCGACTTTAGAGCCTACTGTTTAGTCAATCTTTATGAAGATGACAATGCCTATTATCAAAAAGGTGCATTTAAAAATGTATTAGTAGCAGGACACCGAGATTACCTAGGCCATGTGGATGCATCGCTCAAAGATATGAACCAGCGAGAACTCGTACTGGGTTCCCGAGGCAGATCAGGGCAACAATGGGATATCTGGGAGGCTACATTCTCTCCCGTAGATCCGGATGGCTATCCTCGGCGTATCTGGGACAGAATGACTGGTGAGGTTGATCGTGAGGTTGCTGAACATTGGAAAGAAAACTATGACTTGGCTTATATCCTTAAGCGTGACTGGCACATGCATGGAAAAGACTGGGAGCACAAGATTCACCTGTATTGCGGAGATATGGATAATTACTATCTCAACAATGCCGTATATCTCGCCGAGGAAATGTTAGAAGAAACCTCGGCGCCCTATTATAATGGCATAGTCGACTATGGCGATCGTGCTGAGCACTGTTGGAATGGTGATCATGAAAATGGTAATCACATCAGTCGCTTGAGATATAACCAGATGTTCATTCAGAAATATGCTGAAAAAATTGATAAAATTGCCCCTGAAGGAGCCGATCTGAAATCATGGAGATACTAAAATGAACTATCCATACAGCGAGGGTTTAAAAAAAAGAAAGCTTATCCAATGACTCAGCTATTTCAATGCATGATTCTTAATTTGATTATAATCATTACCTGTGCTGTATCGGCACATAGTCAAAGTGCAGCAAAAGACAAGATGACCCTGTTAAACTTTATGACTGGAGAATGGATAGGCACCACTGCGGCATATGTAGATGGCTCTATCTCTAAGCAAGGTGCTGCCTACGAACACATTTATTACGACCTCGATAGCAGCATCATTGTCATCCAGTTAAATAGTGAGTTCTTGCAATTACATACCATCATACGTTATGATGAGCAGGACGCAACCTATTACTATTATCCATTTTATAAACGAGGGACGAACAGATATCCAGCATCCTACCAAAATGGCAGTCTGGTCGTAAAAAGCAGCGACACCAAAAGATTTATCTTCAGTGCGACCGATGAAGGTGGATTTAGAGAGTACGGTGAAGAGCTAATCGATGGTACATGGGTGAAGTACTTCGAGGACATCTTTCAAAATTCTCAATGATCCAACAGCGCAATTCTTGAACTGCTCTATTTGACATCATCTATTTAATAGGCTGATATTGATCTAATCATCTATTTTTGGCATCCCGATGTGTACAGTGACATATATTCCGACTCTGGCAGGTGATTACACGTTCACCTCTAATCGCGACGAAGCTCCGAACAGATCCGCAGCACAGATTACCTCAGAAAAAATCTATGGTAAGACATTGATCTATCCCAAAGATGAAGAATCATCAGGCTCTTGGATCATCATCTCTGATAC
>CAZFWJ010000097.1:0-8961 GCA_964522505.1 uncultured Saprospiraceae bacterium | reverse complement strand
AACTAGTATATATCTGATCAAATACGTTCATTTTGATCATTATTTTGTAATAATATGTCTAATGGACTTTGTACTCTTCGAATGGTTTGATCTGTTACGTGAGTATAGATTAAGGTCGTTTTTATATCCTTGTGTCCCAATAGTTCCTTTATAAGTCGTAAATCAGTACCACTGTCCATTAGGTGAGTGGCAAAACTATGTCTGAGTGAGTGAAGAGTAAAGTGATTTGGTAATCGTGCCTTTTTTCGAGCCCTTCTAAATATAAGACTCAGACTTGTAGAGCTATAGGGGGTGCCTGATTTTTGTCCACAGAATACCAGTATGTAGGAGTATGTTCAACTATATATGATTGAAGTATAGCTATAATGGATTGTGCCATGGGTACGATTCTATCTTTATTCCCTTTACCCCCACGGACCCAAATACGCTTATTTTCAAAATCTAAATCATGGCATTTAAGATTTAGAATCTCCCCACTGCGGAGCCCACTTCCATAAGCTAAATAGAGCATAACAAGATGTTTGCGGTTTGTAACCTTTGATAAGAGACATATAACATCACCTTTATTCATCACCTTTGGTAATGATTTTGGTCTTCTTGGGCGAGGTATGGCTTCAAAGTTGACATCTGTTGCTCTAACTACTCTTAACAAGTATAAGCGTAGCGCACTTTGATGTCTATTGATTTCCTGATGGCTCACATTGCGCTCTGAAATATTAGATAGATAGTTGATCACACTATCCTGTTTATGAGGATTGATATGGCCATTGTGACAATAGATGAGATATCTCAGAATAACAGCACTATACTGCTTGATGGTGTTCCAGCTATAACGCTCTCTAATCATAAGACTTAAGAGATCATCAATATTGTTTATATGATTGGGAGGACAATGTCTCAAGAGATATTGTTTCTTTTTGCCCCAATCACGGGTGTATTGCACATCATCATAGCCAGAGGTAGTATAGTCGAGGACTTCATACTCATGAGCTATAAGTTTTTCTATAACTCTCTTTTTTGCTTGAGCATCATTTGGCAACAGCCATAGTCCTTGTTGTTTATCATACTTACGGTTGGCTTCATCTTTCAACCATTGTGGTTGAGACAATTCTCCTTTTAGTTTTAGGCTATAATAATTGTGTTGTTCCGGTACCATCCTTAATATCGCTCTCTTCCTCTGCTTAGCGAGAGAGATTTGATCTTTAATCAATTCATACTGCTTATGAGTCCAATAGTTATAGCGATCCTGAATGAGCTTCAGATTTTTATGGTGGCCTGAGCATACCCACATTTTGTTAGTTTTATTCCAATAAACTCTATTTAATGATTTAATGAATACTATCTCATCACTATTGTATGAGACAGATATGAAGAATGACCCACTGTTATAGATGATGTTTTGTAATCCGCTATGATTGCTCACAGATGGATTTATGTCAGCAGGAAGATTTCCGCTGTCTTTCTCTTCCTCTGAATGTTGTGTCAACTCTGATGTAGAGTCTATGCCGACGATGTCAGACTGTAATACAGCTTGCCTGGTATCGGAATGTACATCTATAGTATATGGTATAGCAGACTGCTTCAGATATCGATAGGATGCTGCGGTATATGGTATATACCAGCAACTATATGTCTTACTGTAGCGCCTATCTGGTAATTGTTTTACAAGGTCAATCAGTTGGGCATCATAGTCAAAATATAAACCTATATGCCATAATCCCTTATGAAATAGTTTTTTAATGATGACTCGTTGTGTGATATCGCTCGATGCCATTTAATGTCATTAAAATAATGATATAATAGATTATTGCATCCAGTATGGGTCAGAATTATTGTATTATAAGGGTGTTATCTTCCTTTTGTCAAGAAGTTATGCAAAAATGTAGCTGAGGATAACTGATCTTTAGTCAGCGCCATCTTTTTTATAACGACATATTACTAGAAGAGTAGTACTACATCATGATTATACTGCTGATTCTTTGCGCTCTTCTAGTTGTCGCCTGATATCAGCGGACTTTTCTTCTGTCAGGTCATAGTCATGCATGATCCACATAGCGATGATTGTACCGGCTGCTGGGAAGAAACAGAAGAGAGCATGTAAACCATCTACAGCCCCTTGTTGATCAACCGTTGCCAAGTCTGAGTTGAAGCCTACATAGGCAATCATAGCACCGCTTAAAGCTCCTGCAATACCATATCCGACCTTGACCATCCACCAGTATATCGCACCTAAAAGTCCCTCTCGACGCTTGCCAGTGTTCAATTCATCGATATCGATTACATCTGCAGTCATAGACATCATAATGGTAAATAGACTGCCTATACCAAAAGAAAAGAATGGAAGTGCAATGATATACATCCATGGTTTACCTGGTATAAATAGGAACCACAACATCACATATCCAATCAATGAGATGCCCTGTGCGATCATGAAGGCTTTCTTCTTGCCCATGCTCTTAGCCATCCATGTTACCGTCGGTATGACGATAAAGGTTGTGCCAACCGCTCCAAGACAACCAAATAGCGAAACCCATATGCCTGAGGCGCCAGCATCGCCATTGAAGAGCTTATAGACGATCACAAAAAAGGTCAACGCCGCCACTGTATTAAATGAATTGAAGATCAGGAAGGTCGTAAAACACAGCTTCCTGAAATACTTAATCTTAAATGCCTCAACAAAACCGTACATGATATCGCCGACACTACCCAAAATACCTGTAAAGGAAAGCGGAGTGTAATCCTTGTCCAGTGTGGATTCACTCTTGATAAACAATGCAGGAACCATAGCACAGAATGCACATGGGATGGCTACCCAATACGCCAGCTGTCGAGCGGCGACCTCCGCAGATGGAAACCATGCAGGATCATACATAATCACCCAAAACCATGGCGCAATGACCCACGCCCATTGACCGATCCATTGTGCTACCGCCATGATGCTTGTCCGCTCATGGAAGTCGTCCGTCATCTCGTAACCCATCGCCACATAGGGCACACTGAATATGGTCAAGCCCAGATAGAACACTAATGACCACAGAAAGAAGTACCAGAAGTTGTATGTCAGGCTGTTTTCTGCGAAGAGTTGCCACATGAAGATGTAGGCGATGCCCATAATGATCCCGCCGACCAATACATACTGCCGCCTGCGGCCCCATTTTGAGCGTGTATTATCAGAGATAAATCCCATGATAGGATCTGTCAGTGCATCAAATATCCGAGGAGCCAAAAAGATCAAACCCCACATCAATCCAGAGAAGCCGAGGTTTTCGACCAATATTACCATGAATATGCCTAAGATGGCTGGAAACATCTGGTTGGCAAACATGCCTATGCCGAATGCTATTTTTTGGCTCATTGGCACTTTATGCCGAGCTAAGGAATTCTGTTCTGTCATACTTTGGATTTGATTGGCTTAAGATAGCATTTCTGTGCTCGTATCTTACAAGCCGTTGTCGTATTCCACTGGCGGCGCCAGTGAAGCCTGTTTTACTGTGAGGGGGTCTCCCCGAAGACTCTTTGTAATCACATTGCCATCTCTTGTGAGTCCTCTGAAGGTGCCAGATTCAACCAAATCCCAGATCGCATATTTGGCATGACCATTTTGATCTATGAGTCCAAAGTGATTCTCACTACCATTAGGATGTTTGTTGTCCTTCCATTTTTCATCAAACGCCTCGAAGAAAAAGCACGAGATGCCTGCTTCGTTCGTCCAATCTCTCATCAGTTTGTAGTACAAGCCCTGCTTGTACTGATCACAGGCTCGTGATCCTGCATCTCCATAAAATTCGTCTGAGATAGTGGCCCAGCCAGTCTCGCCAATGTGGATAGGCCTATCCTCACCGATGTGATCCATATAGGCTTGGACTGCCGCTACCTGCTTTTGGGCTTCAAGTAAGGCTCTATCCATTGCCCGGACGATTTTTTCGTCCTTATCAATATCTGCCTCTTCAGGTCGTTGCAGCCAAAACTCATAGTTGTAATGGGTCTCATGCATCGGGTAGGTGTGGACACTTAGGAAATCAACCGCATGGATCAGTGCATTGAGATCATCGGTATGATAGATAGGGTCTGCTCCGCCCCACGATGCATAGTTGTCGCTGCTGGTCAGCCATAGATCTGATGGCAGCTCGCCAGAAGATCTTAAGTCACGCAGGTGATTGACCCATCCGAGTATTGCTTTCGGCCTAACGAAATAGCTCTGCGCCCAGTGCACCATAGATTCATTGCCTACGGCGATGACTTTTACGATGTCGGGGTACTGTTGAGTGAGTCTGACCACCTCTGCGATTTCGGTGGCATTGCGTGCGCTTTCGCCCTCGTGATTTTCTTGTCCTGGCTGCCAAGCATTCTCGCAATCTATCCATGCACCTAGCATCACATACATCTCAAAAGCGCCATCCTCTTCCTGGAGCTCAGTGATCGCCTTTAACACATTTTCGGCATGTGGGAGATGTACATTGTAAGTCCTGAGCATATGTATGCCCATTGCCGCCAGGATGCGCATATCTTCCTTGAGGTCAGATATCTTCGGTTGAATATCTCGAGTCCCTGCTCGATAGCCACCATAGGAGATCGCCAGAAATTCAGGGTTTCCTAAGAGCTCTTCAGCGCTTCTGTGAGGGACCTCTACTGTGGTGTTGATCGGGTCTGGTTTACAGCTCCATACTGCAATCATAGTGGCCACTAAGACTAGGAGCTTCATGGGTCTGAATGTCATAAGAGCTGTTTTTGGGTTAGCGTGACGTCGATCCTTGCTATAGATCCAGAACGAGATAGCAAGGCTTGACTCGTCGCTATAGTGAGGCCATTGTCCGCCTGTTCTGATGTCTGGCCCGAGCTGTTAGTGATCACGATCTTAGTTTCATTACCTACATGATAGATGATTGGGACCTGACATAACGTAAAACCTAGGCTGCCAGGCTCTAATACGATGTGATGTTTCTTTCCATCTAATCCTATGGTCAGATACTCCTGGGATGATGTTAGAAACTCGTCAGCTCTTAATAAGCTGGGATTAAACGTAATAGAGCCATCCTTAATATGGACGCCAAGTTCGCCGAATCTGCTGATGATATCCTCCTTTACTTGACCGGTCATTCCTGGCTGCTGCGCTCCACGATGGTACGGCGTGTGCGAGTATGGGTCAGTACTGAACGCCCCATAGACACCTGGACTCTTATGTATGCCGAGACCATTCCAAGCTTCATAATATTGCTCAGCCAGCGTAGCAAGCTGTGATTGCTCAGCTCCCGATTTCTGGGCATCGTGATAACATTCTTGGATGGCTAATATTAACTTAGAAACCATGTGCCAGTAGATAGATCCGAGGCCCTCATATGCATAGAATGTGCCCGATCGGCCTGTGAACTCCCTATGGTTAAACAGATGTTCATAAATGTCCAATATGATCTGTCTATCTGACTTGACCAACTCGGCATATGGCCCTGTCTGTAGAGAATCAAGTGCTGCTGAGAGCTCAATATTGTTTCTAAAATCTCCGTTGAAGTGAAACTGATCATAGACATCCTTCTCTATGATCCGTACATCTCCATCTCCTAATAACTGCAGGAGGAGCTTAGACTCCTTGAGCATATGATGGGGAATATGATTTTTCTGTAAGAAGTTAGCTAGCTCCTTATTGGGATATAGGATGTAGCTGTTCTGATCGGGACGGTATAGTTTGCTGGCTCGTAGGCTCTTCAGTAGTTCTATAACCTCTGTTGGCGAGAGTAACCCTGCGCTCAGCACTGATACTTGACCTTCCAGCATCTCATTGAGGTACGACACTCGATGACCATCCGAGTCGATGTTGAGGATATTATAGGCATGATATAGCCCATTGTCCCGACGATTTGCTCTTATGCTCTGCGCAAAATAGTCCTTGCAGAGTGCCCAGAATGATCGAATCTCTGCAATACTTAATGCTTGCTTGTTACCACTAAATCCTTGATCATAGATACTTAATCTATATGTCGAACCAGCTGTTCCGACCGCATCCATAAATGCCTTGCGCTGTTGGTCGTTGAATCCACCTGTCAATTGATCCTTGTGAGTGTCAAGAGCCTGGAAGCAGTCATTAAAAAAGCCCAAGAGTTCTGCCGATATCTCCACTTGCTCTGTTGGATAGCTGTCAAATACGTCTTCGAAGAAATTCACAAATCGATAGAGGTAGTAGAGCGTAACCATGGAGATGCCATTGCCGACTAAGGCATTGTTGGCATCATTCCACTCTGGACGTTGTGTGTTCATCCAAATACCGCCCTCAGGGACAAGATTAGAGACTTTAGAGAGTGCCGTGGCAAGAATTTTTTCGATGAAGTTTACATGATAAATTTTCTTATCTGGAGTAGCTAATAGCGCACCATCTGATCCCATCCGATCTCGTCGCTCCCGAATGGCTTCATCCCAATGACGATCGAAGTCAACAGTACTCTTGGGATCAGCGAGGATGTCTTCATAAGACTTGATTCGATAGGGTACTGCGGCATAGGCAAATACATCTTCAGTCATCAATTTATTGAGTTCGTCGGGCTGATAACGCTGCAGGCATTCTAATAGCTTCAATAAATAGATGATCTGATGATCACCCCAATAGCCTATATAAGACCATGGATCGTCCGGCTCAATCGTCTCCCAATCAAAACCATCCTTGGTGACTCGGTAGGGATTGTACCCATCGAATGTCGATGCATTGAGGAATCGATACACCATGCCGTTAATAAAGGCAGGGTAGGATAGCGAAAGCGCCTCCCAGTTTTGGAAGATATCTCTCCAATTTCCTTGATAGTCCAATATTTTAGATTCATCTAATTCATTTTTTAGATTGATGGAAAATTTGTTCCAAGGTCGACTTGGGTCACCATGTCTACGGCTAAACTTGAGTGGCAAGTACTCTATAGCAAGCCGAGTAAATGCAGGGACATCGATTCTAGCTATCTTATCCTGTAAGTCATAGACTGAAAACTCAGCCCCTAAGTGATCTAAGACATTAAGATGGGTCTCATAGAGTGAGACATTAGCCTTGCGCAGATAGGTCAAGAAGTCCAACCTTTCTATTTGGTAATCCTGGTCAAAGATCCCACCACGCATGATGTTAAACATGACATTAGCGAAGTGCCTACCATCCTTAAGATCATCAGAGCTCTTCTGTAGGCCATCCGCAGAGGCCACGAATCGTAACAAGTCTTGATCGCCTTGAGCTATTGCTGCTTCAATCTCAGACATCAAGTGATCCGTATCAGAAGTGAGCTTGTGGATCAGGTCAAATACTGCGGTATGATTCTTATTGACATCAGCAACAATGCACCAATTTGCGGATTGATTAGCCGATAGCGTTATGTTGCTGTGTAGCAGGTATGCTCCTTTTTCACCTTTGACATCAAGCTCTCCTGATATGGCATCGCCACTTCTAAACTTGTCAAGCTGCTGAGCCGATAATAGATGCGTAGGATTAGATAATCCAGTTGACCATATAACATTGGCCTTAAGAGCTTCACTGGGTTCTGCTCTATCTACTATTACTGCGCTCAAGGCATACACTCCTAAACCACTGCGAGCATCTAAGATTGAGCGTTTATAGGCATCTCCGAGATTGCTTGAGTTATTCTGCAGACCGCTGCCAATACCAGCCGGGACTATATTTAATAGACCATCGATGAATTCGATATCGATATCATTATCACCCTGATTCAGGATCGTCGATCGTCGTATGAGCCCATGCTCATCAGATGATGACCACTGATAGCTGAAGGTAAGACCTAAATCTTCATTGACCTCTTCAAAAATGACCTTGTTGCCAAGGCTGTTCTTATAGAGATTCTGTGTGATCTTGTATTGTTTATAGGCATTAGTGGAGTAGGGCTCCCAATAGAGATCTTCAGAAGACCCTTTAATCTTAATGATAGTCTTGGAACCAGTCAAGTCCACCGATTCAGTAACCTTATCATCAGTATAATAGGGGAATAATGCGTACTCTGAGTTTTTGCGTCCAGCGGTAAGACCTCCGTTGCTCGAGATGAACAACCAATGGTCATAAGCACTCGTAATACTCATGAAAAATGGTCTGAGTTTCCCCGAATCAGCTATTTTGTAATAGGCTTCGCCATCAATAACGATTGTCCCCAATCGGTCAGATTGATGATTCATAATTATATAGTTTAATTATATTAGAACCTACAATTATAAGGTAATCGACCAATGAAACTATGCTTAGGGCTAAATATTGAGCTCTCTGCTGGACAAAAACTTTGAAATTGCGGTTCCTACTGCATGAGGTTGTTCATCGCAGATAAAATGTCCACCCTTGAGATGTTTTATACTTAGATTCGGATATATCTGTTCTGCGCCGATCAGATATTCTTTGATAATCACAGGATCAAGCTCGCCATGGATGATAAGGGTTGGGATCTCGATCAGACGTCCGTGGTAGGTCTTCCATCGCTTGCGATCTGTTCTGAGGGTACGATAGAGATTGGCAGCAGTAGTTATGGTATTTGGAATCTTATAGCAGCGGATATATTCGGCGATAGCCTCATCAGGTATGGGATTGCTTATGCCCCGACTGAAAAACGGTACCCATATATGCTCTTTGCCAGCTAATATGGCCTCTGGAAAGTCCTTGATACTTAAGAAATGTTGATACCATGATGATCGATAGTGGCTCTTTATAAGTATCTCTGACACCTTCTGCTCTCCAACAGGATTATTGATGAGAACCATGTTTATTATGATGAGTTTTGAGATACGCTCAGGATATAATAGGGCCATCTCTTGAACAATGGCGCCACCCCAGTCATGTCCGCCCAAATAGAATTGATCAATACCGAGCTCATCAGCAACTGCGAATAGATCCAATGCCATCTGGTCCTTGGTATAGTGAGCTTCCTCAATAGCACGATTACTATCACCCATCCCACGTAGGTCTACTGCTATGACTCGATAATGCTCCAGATATGGCGTGAC
>CAZFWJ010000096.1:0-9022 GCA_964522505.1 uncultured Saprospiraceae bacterium | reverse complement strand
TTTTATGTTTCTGAGGCAGCGCTGGTGATCTTATCTAGTGCCCCGGTCACCTTCTGTAAGACTTCGTCTTTACCAGAGATAGCGTGCCTGTTCTTGAGATATGATGGGTCATTATAAGATATCGTGACCTGACCATTGCGCTCACAGACCAATATCTTCTGCGGAAGATCTAAGCCCGTATAATCACCTCCTATCATCAGTGGCGTACCTAATCGCGGATTACCAAACATAATGATTCGAGTCGGTGGTAGCTCGAGATCAACATTAGCTGCATTAGCCTGATGATCAAGCTCCATCAGGATTTTCAGATTAGGATTGTTATCTATGATCGATCGAAGTTTGGCGTAAGTATTTTCAAAACTCTGTTGGCTGACTTTCGTAATGATTCCGTTATCTGACATCTTCTTTTTTTATGTTATAGATATAATGCAATTTCTGCCTAAAGGATTTTGGCAGGCTGAATTATCTTTAAATTTTTGGTTATTAGTTGGATAGGTCGAATACCTTACTCAGTCTCAAGTTTTTTGTGGTGAATTGTCATGGCCTATTTAGATATTTCGCTCCGCTCAATATGAAAAAATACGATGCATATAAGGTCCGCAGAAAAATTACAGTATGCTTTTAAAAGGCAATGATAGAGTTAAACCAGCTACCAATGGATTTGATGCCTTAAAACGATACACTATTGCTGATAAAGAGAGCTGATTGCCCGAGTTGGTTAAAGCTATATTCAAATGAAAACAAGTGTGTGTTAAACAGGATAAGATCTAAGCCCGGACCATAGCCAACAAGATACCTGTTATTCAAGAAGTTAGTCTCTCGATAGGTCGGTTCATTGACATAACCCGTGTCCACATTAAAGCTCAGATAAGCTTTGAGATTCATTTTTTTGAATTGCCTCAATGGCATCACCTTATCCAGATTAAGCAGGTTGTCAATCATCTTCCAGCGGATAGAAGACTTAGTCAATAAGAAGTCCGTACCATCTACTACGAAGAGCTCATATCCACTTACCACATTGCCATTATAACCCAAGCCAGTATTGTTAGCAAATCCTATCTGACTGCGATTCAAGTTGGTCTTCACCTTAGCGAGGTTGGCTATGATGAACCTATCCTTGATATTGAAGTAGTACTCGCCCCTCAACTCTATGTTAAAGTTGTCATACTCACCAAATATGCCTATGCCTTCTTTTTTCACATTTACACCAAACTGATAGCCGCCTTCTGGATAGAACACATAACGGCGTCTATCATAGTTAAAATCATACTCGACATGAAAAAATCGAAGTGCAGACTCTCCATTCAAAAAGTAGTCTGGGTTGAGCTCCTGAGCTACAAAATCATCTATGCTATTACGGTGATACTCTAACTTGAAGAGGTGGTTACCATAGAGATTAGGTCTATAAGTCAACCAGCTGGAGGCTCTGAATCGTTGTAATACTACCCTATCATCATCAGCACTAAAGAACTCAGTCTTATTGCCGATCGTCTCAAATCCGATCTCACGGTTCTCAGTATACACGACAGCAGCTCCTATACCTAAGGTCTTGTTCTTGTTGAGAAATGGATACCTATATTGTAAATCATACTTGCGTGTATAACCAAACTGAGTGATCAACTTCAGCTGATCCCTATTTCCTGATACGTTAATCCAATTCACCCGTCCACCCAAGTTCACACGGTCTAAGGACTTGCCTTGTTCGTTCCACCATACATTGAAGTTTCTATCAGCAAGCTCAAAAATGAAATTCGGATAGATAAACCAGTTTTCCTGTAAGGTGATGAATATATTGACACCGCCATCTTCTGATGGCACAGCCTCCATGTCAACATGGGTAAACAGTCCAGTACTTAGGATACGCTTTTTATTCTCGTGCCAGAGTGCTTCGGCATCACCAGCAGAAATGATGTCACCCTCTTCAAACTCCAATTCTCTTAAGACTACATAGTCCTTGGTACGCTTGTTTCCCTCGAGGATGATCTGATCAATAGCTATAGACTTAGAATTAGATTGCCCATAGGCCACTATCGATATCAATATCAAGAGAACCCATAGTAAGGACTTTCGTATATTTTGCATGCCGCTGAGAAAGTGCATGATGTTAATACATACATATCCTTGAGTAAAATCCCGCGAGTCAGATATTGACAAAACTTTAAGTTATAGTTTGTTTCTTAACGCAAGCATCCATGAGATATTCCTTACATATGATTGTAGTGGCGACAGTTTGATCGAATCGTGCTACTGTCGATAGACACCATTACCCCAACTTCCTACTAAAAGTGTGTTGCCATGAGTCAATAGATGCGCTATTCCACTGTGGTCGACTGCGTCAATTTTGGACCATGTACCATTCTCTAATGCATGTACCCCATCTTGCCAGCTTCCGACAAATAGGCTTATGCGATCATCATATTCTACCAGTGTGACTTGATTGATGCCTATCTGTGGCACCTCCTCAATCTCTATCCATGATTGACCTTGATCTTTAGATTGATATAGTGTACTCTTGCTATCACCACGTTTGCTTGTCGCAACATAGATATCGCCATTCCCTGCAATCTTCAGATCCCAAGCCACTTGACCATCCGTGTCCAGTAGCTGTGACCAGCTCTCTCCTCCATCCTTAGATCGCCATACCCCGGCGCCAAAGGTTTGTGCATAGACCGTATGATCGTCAGCAGGATCAATCTCTATTGACCATGCGAAAGCAAAACTGCTATCTATGATCTCAGGAGAATTACGCACCCATGTGGCACCACCGTCGAGACTCTTAACTACGCCAAAGGTCGATGTCGACGCATAAATGAGCGATGGATGCTGAATACCCGTACGAATAGATCTCACATCTGACGATGGAAACTTGACATCCTTTGTCCAACTTGCTCCACCGTTATTACTTTTGAATAGTCCGTTCTTCCATGTACCTGCCCATAGAGTTGTCTCAGGGAGATTAGACTCAGCGATGGCCTGAATATCTGCTACATAGGGATCTATCGGTTGGCTATCATTTAGCGCATACCAGGTGACGCCTCCATCAGTACTTTTGTAGACCAAACCTGTCCCAAATGAGGCTCCCTTCAATCCAGCGTAGTATGTATCTGAAGATTTAGGTGATTGCTCAAAAGCTCTGATAATCTTTCCTTTCAAACCATATTTAATGGTGTCAACTTGTGCTAAGCTAGTTTGACAAATAAAGAGTGCGGTGAATAGAGCAAAGATCTGTTGCATGTATAATTAAGATTAGATTATACCTATCATAATGAAATGCAGCAATGAAGGTTTGAACTTATGCTATCAAATAAGATCTATAGCAACGGGTATCATGGCATTCAGCTCAACTGAAATACTATGAGCAACAACTATTATGTACTATCATCAACAATTGGCATTGGTGGTAACCAACTATTAAGATATTTCGCCACGCTCAATATGAAAAGGACGAAGGTGCCGGATAATAAACCCTGTCTAGCCCAGAAGCAAAAACTCGTCGCCCTAAGGCGCTGCACAAAGCTGCTCCCGCTACCCACTTGAGTGCGACAGGCTCTACTCAGGTATTTGACAGTTCTTAGTTTTATAAAGAAGCGAGTGGAGCGCTCATAATAATCATGTTACTAACTATCTGCCTTTGACATGATCTCATCTAACTCTTGATGGATAGCTTGAGCCTCCGATTGACGATCTAAGGCTTCGAGTGCGGTCATCTTGCCTTGGAGTGCTCGATACCTTCTAGGCATCCGCTCCAAGCAATGATCAAACTGTTCTATGGCTTCTGTAAACTTCCCTTGATCGATCAGCCACTGACCATATTGCTCAAATGAGGGTTGGGTAATCCTCGGAGGTCCTGCTGGTAAATCTGTGCTGTACTCCAATTCTACGGCACGCTGCATATGTGCCTCATATAGCGCCACCTCTTCTTTGAGTGAGGCCTTCATAGCTTGGATTTGATTGATGACGACGTCCGTCGACAGGATTGCATTTTCTGTTGGGGCATATCTGCTGGTACCGGCAGCACACAGCGCCAGACCATCTCCAGACACCTGATCATTAGCAATTTCTCGTTGCCCAGAGAGCCACTTTATTTCTTGATCGAGCACCTTGATATCACCATCTTTATAAGCTAACTGTGCACGGAGGAAGCTGCGCATCGACTTGGCAGTGATTCCTATGTCGCTCACCTTTACATCTACATCTATGGATATCTCATCAGAGATACTGCCACGTTCTGCCAGTTGTCTGCTCAGCATACCTACAAGATAGCCTCGGGCACCTTTGGTGGGATCGTTAGGTACATAGTTGAGCATATCTTTGATCAGTTGTTCGGCCTCGTCATATCGCCCTTGTTGTAACAATCCATAATGCCACCAAGCATAGGAGTGATAGCCTCGGGCTCCATCTTTGAGTTCCATGTTCTTCATACGGTTTACGCTGGCATCGTAAGACACTTGATTAGAGTTGACTACCCCATCCCACTCGCCCATAGCGAGATAGATATGTGATGGCATATGTAAGGCGTGAGCAGCATCAGCGGCTACTTTAGCATATGCGTCGGCAGCATCCTTAGCATCAGCAGCCGAGGAAGGGCCATCTAACGCATGGATTTTATAATGAAGCGCTCCAGGATGATTTGGATTAACTGCGATGACTTGATCTGCTATCGAAGCAGCTAAGCGCAGATCATCACTGCCATTGCCATATTCCTCTGTTGCCCAAATCAATGATAATGCATAAAACACGGCAATCTCCTGATGGTCAGGATATTCCTTATGGAGCGACGCCATATGCTCACTATACATCTTGTTGCGCTCATCAAAATCTCCCTCGCCATATATGATTTCAAGGCCAGTCCAAAAGGCATGCTCTATTGGATCATCAATTGACGCCAGTCGTTCTTCTTTGGTCGCACCCAATCGTTCTATGATGACCATGCCCTTGTTCGTATTTTGTAATCTCCATAAGGCTTTGTAATGGCACATGGCCTCGCCCCAATGGGTCATTACCTCGGTGCTATCTGCAGCGGTGGCTGCCTCAAAAGATGTCAGCGCATCATCATACTCGAAGTTATGCAAGAGCAACAAGCCCTCTTCGAAGGATTCCGCAGTGCCCTCGTTGAGATTGAAGCCATGTTGTAAGACACCAAGGGTGACTTCTTCCGTTGATTCACTAATTATGGAGGATTGCTTTGGCGTGCATGCCATGACAAGGGCTAAGCAGATTATTGCGAGGATGAGTTGGGTTTTCATACAGATGTGATACATATTCAGTGGAAAAATAAGGAATTAAGGAGTCCTAAGACAAGCCAAATGCGCTTACTTTCTATTAATGACTTAAGTATTACCAGCCCTTTAGAGAACTAACTAAATATCATAATTGCAGAACCAGCAAGCACATAAGCCAAATAACATTAATAACCGCATGACAATCTACAGTATAGCGGATTTATTATAAATTAGGAACTGATCATCTGTGTCAACTTGTATTTATAAGGAGATATGGGCTATATTTGAACAAGGAGAATTAAAAATCCCATCAAGTTGGGACGAGTGGTCAAAACGGGTCATTTATCCTAAACGTACTTTTAAGTACGTCTTCCTTGGGTTGCTCCTAAGATCTATAAGGTCTTCAGTCATTTGGCTGAAGACCTTTTTTAATGTGTTGTCTAGCTATTGGCCACCTTGATTGTAAGATTTAGGCTGTGTCTTCAACTGAAGAACAATTGATCTTCTTTTAAATGCGGACTCAATATTTGATAAGGTTTTGATTGTCCATTTTCATAGTGTCTCCACGTAAAATTAGCCACCCAATCAATAAACACTAATCGCTCATTTAGATGACTTTCTTCAGGGGTATACTTGATATTGACTTCTTGGGCTTGATTTATCCAAACATTTTCACGGATTAAGTCTATGCAACTGTTCTGGCTTCCTTTTGGCACGCTTCTTTTATCAGGAATAATATTGACTGTGTTGCACTTAGTTAGATGTGTACAAACTGCTTTCTTTACCATGTGGTTATATAGGACGTCGCCATGAGAGTTGATTTTTAAAATATCAGGCGCACCTTCTTTTTTTGCCGTTACGGAACCTATAACTACCTCGGGCAGCTCTTCTGTGAGTCTAACAATTTCATGAGCCAAAGATTTTGCATAACCTGTTCTTATTTCAGATCCTTTTATCTCACGAGTGGCACCTCGCTTTTTCTTGAATTTATTTACGAATCTGACGATATGCTTCGTTTGTACTGCAGGTATAATAATATATGCAATAGTAAAATACCTACTTGAGCCTTCACTCCTATATGGAGACTTAAAATTCCAACCCAAATCTCCACTTTCATCTAAGTATATGTCGAAATCCATAATATCAACTGAATAATTTCCAATTGCTTACTTCAAAAATAGACCATACTTAAATGGTAGTTTTAACTACCGCTAAAAATCGGATCATAGACCTAGTTCTTCAAGTCCGTCTCCCCTAACTCACCATAACCTTGATGGATTCCTTTGGCAATTGCGGGTACGCCATCGGTCATCCAAGGGGGCATCGGCTTATCCTTGAGATAGTGATCAAAAAACTGCTGCAAGCGAATATTAAAATCTAAGCGGTTCTGCCATTTTACTGGCCAGTGCGGTTCTTTATTGTAGTTGAGGAACCAGGTCTTTTTTCCTAACCGTCGCAAGGCCATGAAATACTCGATCCCTTGATACCAAGGTACCGCACCATCCTCGTCATTGTGTAATATGAGCACCGGCGTCGTAACCTTATCTATATTGAATATCGGAGAGTTCTCGAGGTATAGCTCTGGCTTATCCCAGAGCGTGCCTCCTATTCTACTCTGCGTGTGCTCATACTGAAACATACGGCTCATACCTGATCCCCAGCGTATCCCTCCATAAGCACTGATCATATTCACTACGGGCGCTCCCGCCTCAGCACATCTGAATTTGTCCGTCTTAGTCAGTAAGTGTGCGATCTGGTATCCTCCCCAGCTATGGCCTTGGACGCCGATGCGGTCTGTGTCCACCCAACTGTTCTGTGATAAGGCTTCTACGCCGGACATCACAGCGTTGTAGCAACTCTTACCCGGATAGCCAACCTCATAGGGTACATCGGGATTAAAGATCACATATCCCTGATTGGCATAATAAGCATATCCGATGGTACTTCGTCCAGCAAAAGGAGCGCCATGTCGATGCAACCGATCTGAACTGCGCTCATAGAAATTGACGATGACGGGATACTTCTGAGTAGGGTCAAAGTCATCTGGCTTAACCAATAGCCCTCGGAGCTCATTACCATTATAATCTGTCCACTCCATCAATTCGATGGTACCCCAGCGGTAATCAGCTTGCTGGGGATTGGCATGTGAGATCTGTTGCTCCTGATCGAATATCAAGCTATTCACTTGTAGATCTGGAAACTGGGTGAAGGACTGCTTCGTATATAGAATTTCCCCGCTGTATTTTGCTTGAGTCACTCCATTGCTATAGGAGACATCATCTCTAACCACTTCTTGGAAGGATTCATTCTGCGGATCATATAGCCCATATCCACTCGACTTGTCATCCTCATCGAATATTCTTATGAGCCATTTGTCATCGGTTGACATGCGTCGATCATCAGGATCAAGGTGTACATATCGATGTACCAGATTATCGCTTCTGCCATTAGTCAATCGTATCGGATCTTGAGCTCCTGTTGGATCCAACTTCCATAGATCATATCTGTCATAGACAATGAATGACTCATCACCTTCCGTCCAACCGGCAGAGCCATACGAATTGGGGTGACGAGGGCTGTCATTGAGTTCATTGTAGAATACACCTGTGCTGTTGGATGTGAGCTGATTTATTTCTTTCAACTCGGTGTTATAGTTGTACCATGCCGTATCAGATGGGCTATACCAATAAAAGTGGGTGCCATCTGGAGATACTGACGGCCTACCATGGAGGCCCACGCCGATCAGCTCTTGTGCACCTGTTGCTACATCAACGGCATACATATCCTTGAGGGCATAGCCATCCCAACTGATGTTTCTCTGATACTTAGCCTCGTGATAAGCCAGGGCATGACTACCATTGTGGTCACGATCCATCATTACTCTGGGCGTGTTAGCCGATCCTAACAGGCTTGTCTGATTCGTTGCTGGATGATATACCGAGAGGTAGCTTTTCTTCTTTTCGTCATCCAGGTTGTTCTCCTGTTGCGTATATAGCAAGTCATCTGTATGACTCCATACCTCTACATGTACTATTTCATCCGGCAGCAAAGACGTGTCTTGTAGTATGGGTTTTTCATTGATGCCAAAGAACAGGCGACTTGCATCTTCTGAGAAGTACAACTTTTGATGCTGACTTATTTGCCAGTCTGTGTCGAGATAGCTGGACTGAGGATCAGCGATCACGGTAGCAGATTGAGCATACTTAGATTTATAGAATAGCTCGAAAGGTTCTATGCGTCTATCGGTGGTATCTCGATTGAGTAAGAATGCCACCTGCTCGCCAACATCGTCTATGACCAAATTATGAAAGTCGCCATGGGTGCTAATTATAGATTGCTCAGTTCCAGCGGTTGTGAGATCCTTCAGGAATAAAGTTGTGGTATCATTGTCTGCAACTCCAGTGGTATGATAGAGGAGCTGTTCAGCCTGCGCAGCAAAAAGATACTTCTTCACATAGTGTAAAGTGTCCGTTAGACCCTGTTGTATATCTATTAACAGTAATCGAGTCCCATTATCTTCTGATTCTTTCTTGATCTCGATCGTTGTTTCATTAGAGGAGGTATCTTTTGCCATTTCTTCAGCTTCCAATAATACAGCAACCATACCGCCCCATTCCTCAGGTATTTTGTAGGATTTGACATTCGGTATCTTGCTCAAGGTCTTTGTCCTCAGATTGAACATACCCAGCGTATCTCCTGGCAGTTGATCCTTGTCAACATCCATCCGCTTCATATGGCGAATACTATCTTCTGCAGGCTTGATAATAAAATAGAGCGCATGATTCTCATAGTCTATTTGC
>CAZFWJ010000095.1:0-9081 GCA_964522505.1 uncultured Saprospiraceae bacterium | reverse complement strand
TCTGTGCGTTTGTTAAATAATTTGCCATAATAATTAATTGTTACCAAATATGAGGATTACGAAAATCCCTGATTAGCGGCGGCAAATGTACGGGTTTATATGGTCATTTATTGCATTTTCTTTCGCCCTCTGTTATTCAGTTGTCTTGGCCTCATCCCAAAGTGCATCCATCTCTGCCAAAGTCATATCCGTAAGCGACTTCACAGCATTGGCCTCGATGAACTCAAATCGCCTCTTGAACTTGCGATTGGTTAAATCTAGTGCTCTATTAGAATCGATATTCATATGGCGTGCATAGTTGACCAATGAGAAGATTAAGTCACCAAACTCCTCGGTGATCTTCTCATGATCTTCCTGTCGTTCCGCTACTTCTTTAAACTCGCCTAATTCCTCAATAACCTTGGCCCATACATCCGCAGTATCATCCCATTCAAATCCGACCTGAGCAGCTTTCTCTTGCATCCGTTGCGCTTTGATGATGCTCGGTAAAGCATTGGGCACACCTGACAAGACAGACTTTTTGCCATTGCTTTCAGCCATTTTGATTTTTTCCCAATTACGCTTGACATCTTCTTCATCATTTACCTCAGTGTCGCTATAAATATGAGGATGACGTCTAATTAGCTTCTCTGACACCGAGTGAAGAACATCTGCTATGTCAAAAGCTTTTTTCTCATCTCCCAGCTTTGCATAAAACACCATATGAAGCATGAGATCACCGAGTTCTTCTTTGATGTCGTCCATTTCTTGGGTCTCGATGGCATCAACTAACTCATAGGTCTCCTCAACTGTGAGCGAACTCAGGGATTCAAATGTTTGCTTACGATCCCAGGGGCACTTCTCACGCAGCTCATCCATGATGTCAAGTAGTCGTCCAAAAGCGGCGAGTTTATCCGCCCTACGGCTTGTGCTCATTTGGGAATTAGATGTCCTCCGTATCTTTGATTTCATAATATTTACAAAAATGTCATTTTATCTATCATCCATAGATAACTTTGTGACGTTAACTGAGTTGTTATTACATTAATCATGTCGATATGAATTATTTCTTTACCATATTATTAATAATCGGAGTCACATTTGGGCTATCGTTCATATTGATCAATATCAGGTATATCGTAACAGGCAATGAATTTAGAGGCACTTGCGCATCTAATAATCCAATGATCAAAAATAATATGGGTGAATGTACTGTCTGTGGAAAATCTCCCGACGAAGACTGCAAGATGCCTGAAGTAAAACCTGCCACTTAACATTTAATTCAATAATCAGATGAGAGTATATCTATTACTCCTGGCATTGAGCGTACTCTGTTCAAACCAATTGATCAGTCAACAGCCAGATAAATTGACTTCAGTAGAAATCTACAACAAGCTTGAAAAGCTTAATTTCTTAGGCACAGTGTTGTATTGTGCCGCTCATCCCGATGATGAGAACACAGCTCTAATATCTTATATGTCAAATGAGGTTAAAGCCCGAACTGCCTACTTATCGCTTACTCGAGGAGACGGTGGTCAAAATAGAATCGGTGCAGAGATTAGAGAAAACTTAGGCGTTATTAGAACGAATGAACTATTACAAGCACGGGCTACCGACGGTGGCGAACAGTTCTTCACAAGAGCAATCGATTTCGGTTACAGCAAGCATCCTGATGAAACCCTATCCATATGGGAACGAGATAAAATCATGCATGATGTCGTCAAGGTGATTAGAGAATATAAGCCTGATGTAATAGTCAATCGATTTGATCATAGGACACCTGGTCGGACACATGGTCATCATACGACCTCAGCTATCCTATCAGTGGACTCATACGATAAAGCTGCCGATACTGGTTATCAGGCGGATCTGCTGGGTCATTTGGAGCCGTGGCAAACACAGCGAATATTTTTCAACACTTCATGGTGGTTCTATGGTAGTAGGGCCAATTTCGCTCAGGCAGATAAGTCTAACTTGCTCTCAGTAGATGTCGGAGTATATTACAAGAACCTTGGACTCTCGAATAGTGAAATAGCCGCATTGAGTAGGTCAATGCACAAAAGCCAAGGGTTTGGTAGCACTGGAACTCGCGGCACGAGAAATGAATATCTCGAACTCATCAAAGGAGAATTACCAACTGACAAGAATAATCTATTTGAAGGGGTGAATACCACATGGTCTCGTGTGGATGGAGCTGGACATATCGAGGGCTTAATAGATGAAGTACTTGCAGATTTCAATTTTATTGACCCCGCTTCTCATATCGATGAGTTCTTATCGATTCGTGCAGAAATATTAAAGACCAATGATGAACATTGGAAGAGTTATAAGCTTGATGAAATTGATGACATCATCATACAAAGCTTAGGACTGTTCGTTGAAGCTAAAGCCAGTCAAGCCAATGCTACGGCTGGAGATTCATTAATAATAGATATAGAGGTCATCAATAGATCTGATGCGTCAGTTACATTGAAATCAATAAATCTCGACGAATACAACAATGACCTAAATGCAAAGCTTGTCAATAATGAATCGAACCAAACAGAAATAAACTATGTAGTGAGCTCTGCAGACCTCAGAGAGTCTAATCCATATTGGCTACAAGAGAAAGGTAGTCTGGGTCTATATGCCATTCGCGATAAAAACATGATTGGTACACCTGTGAATAATGGCCCAATAAATGTGAGCGTTTCTTTGGACATCAATGGGAGTCCGATGTCTGTCTCGAGAGAGGTGATTTATAAATTCACTGATGCTGTTAAGGGAGAAGTCTATGAGCCATTTGTGGCAGTGCCAGAGGCATCTGTAAAATTTGAAGATCCAGTATATATTTTATCTACTCGAGATCCAAAGAAGGTGGCCATTACTGTCAAGAGCTTTACTGATGATGTAACTGGCACGCTTTCAATTAAACATCCTGAATCCTTCTCAGTGACCCCAGAGACTGTCGACATATCTATGGGGCCTGCTGGCAGCATTGAGATCATAGAGTTTGAAGTCAAAGGACCATATCTACAAGAGTCAGCGACATTTACGGCTGAGCTAAAAACTAATAATTCCGTACTTGAAGAGTATGTAAAGGTTATCGACTATGACCATATTCCTAAGCAGTATGTAAGATCTAGATCAGAGGCAACCGTACAACGACTCAATATCAAGACGGTTGATAAGAGAATTGCGTACGTGGAAGGCGCAGGAGATGAAGTGGCTGAGAGCCTCGGCCAGATAGGATATCAAGCTGACATTTTTTCTGTGGAGGATATTACTACGGACAACTTGGCCGACTACGATGTTGTGATCATCGGTATCAGAGCATACAACATCCACAGAGACCTAAGGCTGCGCAAGGAGATTCTTTTGGATTTCGTAAATGCAGGTGGTACGATGATCGTACAGTATAACACCAATCGAGGTATCCGAGGAGATCATATTTCACCATATCCATTGGAACTATCCAGAGATCGCATAACTGATGAATCAGCGACTGTATCATTCACAGATCCAGATCATGAAGTATTGAATACGCCAAACAAAATTACTTCATTGGACTTTAAGGATTGGGTTCAAGAGCGAGGTCTTTACTTTCCTAATGAATGGGATGATCGCTTTGAAGCGCCACTGGCAATGTCTGATCCCAATGAAGAAGTTACTAAAGGGGCCTTGTTGATTGCCAAACATGGCAAAGGAAACTTTATCTATAGCGGACTCTCATGGTTCAGAGAATTACCTGCTGGTGTACCGGGTGCATATAGATTGTTTGCTAACCTTATTGCAATTGGTAGTAATGATCTTATTAAAACTGGACAACAACAGGGAGATGGAGAATAAATGGAATAAGCGCTATGCCCTTATACTTATCGCCAATGCGATATACATCCTATTTTTTTACTTTCTGACCACAATGCTTAATTGATGCACGGTATTGACTGGGCAGTTCTTATTACTACCCTACTTGTAATAGTCTGCTACGGGATCTATAAATCTCAAAATCAAAAAAACTTGGAAAGCTATCTGTTAGATAGCAACAGTGCTAAATGGTATACTGTAGGCCTTTCAGTAATGGCAACACAAGCCAGTGCCATTACCTTTCTCTCTACACCAGGTCAAGCATTTGCTGATGGGATGAAGTTCGTTCAATTCTATTTTGGGTTACCGATCGCCATGGTTATCATCTGTATATATTTCATCCCGAGATATAAGCGACTCAAGGTATTCACCGCTTATGAATTTCTCGAGAAGCGATTTGATCTAAATACACGATTACTCACGTCAGTGTTATTCCTCGTTCAGCGCGGACTGGCAGCAGGTATTACCATATATGCACCAGCCATAGTTCTATCTACTGTACTCGACGTTGAACTCAATTACATGGTACTTATCATTGGTGGGCTTGTAGTGCTCTATACTGTACTAGGCGGCACAAGAGCTGTTAATGTCACTCAGCGCTATCAGATGTTGATCATCTTCATTGGGTTAATCATAGCCTTCGTAATCATCCTTGATCGCCTTCCTGATGATATATCATTTATGGACAGTCTCGCTGTGGCAGGACTAAATGGCAAAATGGAAGTCCTCGACTTTAGCTTTGACCTCAATGATCGATATACTTTTTGGACAGGTATCATCGGAGGGTCTTTTTTGGCATTATCTTACTTTGGCACGGACCAAAGTCAAGTGCAGCGATATTTAACTGGAGAATCTGTAGAACAATCCAGATACGGCCTGCTTTTCAACGGGCTACTTAAGGTTCCAATGCAATTCTTCATACTCTCAGTTGGTGTTATGGTTTTTGTATTTTATCAGTACAACAGTTCGCCTCTGTTCTTTAATTCACAGGTAGAAAAACAGATGCTTATAAGCGATAATGCAACTGAGTATCAACAACTACAGGATGAATACCATATTATAGAATCTGAGCGACAGGAGGTCATTGCCTCTATGCAGTGGCCAGATCATACTCCAGAAGAAAAAAGACAAATCATAGCTCTAAATACAAATCTGGATGATCTGAGATCACAGTCCAAAGAATTGATATCATCTACATTACCAGATGCTGAATCTAACGATAAAGACTACGTGTTCATTCACTTTATTCTAAATAACCTACCAGTAGGTCTAATAGGCTTGCTATTAGCAGTATTCTTTTGTGCAGCGATGTCATCTACGGCATCTGAGCTTAATGCATTGGCCTCGACATCTCTGATTGATATCTATAAGCGAACCATTAATCCAAATCTTACTGAAGCCAGCTACGTCGGTGTTGCTAAAGGCCTTACCGTTATGTGGGGAGTCATTGCTATCATCTTCGCTTCAGTGGCGTCATTATTTGAGAACTTGATCCAATTCGTAAATATCATAGGATCTTTATTCTATGGCACCATACTAGGAATTTTTTTGGTGGCATTTTTCTTCAAACAGGTCGGTGCAAAAGCAGTATTCATTGCAGCGATACTAACTGAGGCGATCGTCATCTATATTTACTCGCAGGATTGGGTTGCATTTCTATGGCTGAACTTAATAGGTTGTGTAGGAGTGATCCTAATCGGTCTAATACTTCAGGCATTTATTCCAAACACCCCACAATTAAAAAAGGCACCTACCACTTAATGCGATAGATGCCATTTCTCATTAAACTGCGCTGAGCAGTCAGTTTCCTTATTTAGAAGACCACATTTCTATATTCTTCTCATTTAATTTTACGTAGTCATCATTGCCTGCTTCCATAGCCAAAGCTTTTGACTTGTTAGCTACCTTAATCGCTTCATCTACTTTTCCCATTTTACCAAGTATCTCAGACTCCATGCGCAATTGCCAGTATCTTGGGCTATCGCCATGAGTTGCTTTTTGTACGTACTCGAGAGCAGTACTTAAGTCTTTGCCTGAATTGAATAGGTAAGAGCCTGCCGCATAGTAATCTCCTGCTGAAGGTCCAGCCAAAGTTTCTTTTATGCTCGCCATTACTGCTGCATCTACTTCAGTAGTTACATCAATAGCTACTAATGTCTTGTCCCAAATAAATTCTAGTGATCCAGAGCTATCTGTAAGGTTATCAACCATGATCATAAAGTTTTGCACAGAAACCGGAAGGTTGGTTACGTCCGCAGACACAACAAGTGCTGGCTCTTTCTCAACGTATGATCCCCAACTACGACCTTCATAGGTATAAAAGTGAACATCCCATGAGCTAGCTCCAGGCTTAGTTAGAACTGCATATGATCCTGCAGGAAGCTCTTCGCCTTCGATCTTTACATCTCCAGAGAAGGAAATTTTGGTCGCTGCATTAGCGCCTGTTCTCCATACTTTATCATAGGGTACCAAGTCCCCGAAAATGGCTCTACCCTTAACACCTGGACGAGAATATTCTGCTGATACTTCGATCAATCCAATTTCTTGAGTAAATGAGGAGCTTGGACTTGGTGCAGGAGTTCTAATTTGAGCGCTTATTGCACTTGCAAATAAAAATGCTATTGCAAATAAAAAAGTAATGTACTTAGACATAATTAAAGATTTGTGAAAAATGTTTTATTCAATATTATGCCTAAATAATGTTGCACTTTCAAATTTGTTGTACAAACATTGATATTTTAGCTAATCCTCATATGTCTTTGAGCAGTGAGGATTTGAGTTGATCAAACTCTTCAGCGGTGATATGTCCTTTCTCCTTTAACTCTGATAACTCTTGGAGGCGCTTGATATGATCTTTATCCGCTGCATTAACTTTGGTCTCTTTTATCTTCTGTTCTTTATTGATTTCCTCAGCCATCTCCTTTCCTTTCTCAAACTTCTCATCATACATCCGCTTCAGTCGGCTCACATCAAAATCTAAGAACGTTCCACCACTCTCAAAGTGGTTCTGGAAGACTTCGCCTAGAGCATAAGTACTCGCACCTGATAATACCGCAAGCGTTACACCGCCGAGAATACTTCCCACACCTGGGATAAATTTGATCATGCGGGATCCCATCCTTGCCACACTAGCGCCAGAAAGCGATGTAATAATAGCCTTGCCACTGGTCTCTTTGAAGTCTACATCGTATAATCGACTTAACTGTCTGATCATATCAAGTTGAATGGCCGTGACAGCAAAAAAGTCCGCAATTGGTACTGGGATAAACCCTGCGCCCATTGACCAGATCATATGGTTACGGATAATAGAGTTTGCGTTTTCTTTACGGAGTTCCTCAGTGCCCATGACTTCTATTTTATGCTATAATAATGTAATCACGGAATAAAGTTCAAATAGTTAGACTAAAGAGTCCTTGACACAGATAAAACTTCTGTTCTGGGTTATAAGTCAGAATTTCAACACGATACTCACTACACAATAGGTACATTCTCAACAATCTCGAGATTGTATCCAATGAGCCCTACTCTCTTCTTTGGATTATTGGTCATCAATCGAATCTTGCGAATATTTAATTCATTCAAGATTTGAGCACCAATACCAAAGTCCTTTTGCTCGGCTTCCATATTTCTTCGAACATATGGATTAAGCCGAGCCCCTTGAGATTGTTGCTCTTTCAAATTATCCATGATTCCCTGAATCCCATGTGCAGGTTCTGGTTGACGCAGTAATATCAAGACACCCTGACCCTCTTTTTCAATCAACTGCAGTGTTTTGTGTATCGTGCGATTCATCCCTTCTAAAAAGAAGGCAAACATCTCTGCGACATTGGATCCACTATGAACACGTGTTAATACGGCATCGCCAACACGCCAATCACCTTTCTTAAGGACAAGATGACTCTGTCCGGTGTTCGTCTCAGAAAATGTCATCAGATCAAACTTACCATATGCCGTATCTATGGATAAAGTATCCTGATGAGCCACAAGTCGCTCTCGATCCATCCTGTAAGCCACTAAATCCTTGATGCTGATGATCTTCAGATCAAAGCGCTTAGCCATTTCCATGAGATCTGGAAGACGTGCCATCGTGCCATCAGGATTGAGGATTTCGATAAGTACTCCTCCAGGTTTTAGTCCGGCTAAGATCGATAGATCTATAGAAGCTTCCGTATGTCCCGTTCGGCGTAGCACTCCACCCTGCTTTCCAACTAATGGAAATATATGTCCAGGTTTAGCAAAGTCTTGCGGCGAAGTATCATCCGCTATTAAGGCCTGTATTCCTGTCGCTCGATCGTAAGCAGATATCCCTGTGGTACACCCTTTCTTCTTGTAATCTATAGATACGGTAAATGCGGTCTCGTGCAGATCCGTATTCTGTGATACCATATAATCCAGCTGTAAAGTCTTAGCACGTTCTGCAGTAATCGGTGCGCAGATCAACCCCCGACCATAGGTGGCCATAAAATTGATGATCTCAGGAGTTACCAGCTCAGCAGCACATACGAAGTCGCCCTCATTTTCTCGATCCTCATCATCCACAACTATGATGATCTTTCCTGCTGCGATATCTTTTATGGCGTCTTCAATAGAATTCAATTTGAAATTTGAATCCTCGGATGCCTCATTTCTATAACTTACTAACATATGAATAACTTAAGAATCAAATATATTATTTGTTTGTAGCAATCTCCATGCTTATGTTATTATTAGAATAAGCTTCTTTATGATTAGCAAGTCATTATCTTTAGTGCAACAATTGAAAGTTTAAAAAAACCACAATAGAATGAAATTTAAGATATTAGTAGCCATTGTACTCTCCATAGCCATCATGTCTTCGTGTGTCAGTAAGAAAGCATTTGAAGCACTTCAGTCAGATTATGATCTTGCTAAACAACAAGGTGACAAAGATATTGGTGAATGTGGAGAAAACCTCAATAAATACATGGGGCTCGTCTCTGAATGTGAACAAGAAAAGGAAGGATTAAGAAGTGATCTACGTACAGCTAATAATACCTTAAAACTTAAAGATGAGCAGATTGAAGACCTTAGAGCACAGGTCGAAGATCTTCGACAATTAAGGGATAAGCAGGTTGAGCAAGTCGGTGATTTAACTGTACTCTCTCAATCAGCTAATGAAAATATCAAAGAAACCTTAGGACAGCTCGAGCGAAAAGATCAATACATCAATCTACTATCTGCTGCCAAGACTAAAGCCGATTCTATCAATCTCGCACTAGCCGTAAATCTGAAGAGTGT
>CAZFWJ010000094.1:7271-9099 GCA_964522505.1 uncultured Saprospiraceae bacterium | reverse complement strand
ACCTATGATCGATCAGCACTATCGTCGGGCATCGTACATATCGGTGTCGGAGGATTCCATCGAGCACATCAGGCCTTCTACTGTCACCAACTTATGAGTCAATCTAAGGCAAAAGATTGGGCCATCACGGGAATTGGACTCTTAGAATATGATCGCAAGATCTATGAAGCGCTTACTAGTCAAGATGGGCTATATACCCTTACAGTTCAGTCTCCTAATGGAGATGCTCATACGGATGTCATCGGATCTATCAGAGAGATGCTCTTCGCTATAGATACTCCTGAGCTAGTCTTGGACCGTATGTCTCAGGCTTCGACAAAGATTATCTCCATGACCATCACCGAGGGTGGTTACAACTTCAATCCTAACACAGGCGAATTCAACTTTGATATCCCCTCTGTGGCGCATGATCTGGCACATCCACAAGCACCACAATCGATATTTGGTTATATCACAGCCGCACTGCGCCGACGACGAGATAGTAACGCTGGACCAGTTACCATACTATCTTGTGATAATGTCCAGCACAATGGTGACGTTGCCAAAATGGTGATCACCACATTCTGTCAGCGGCAAGACCCTGCTCTATGCTCATGGATAGACAAGAATGTCTCCTTCCCTAACTCTATGGTCGACAGAATCACTCCTAAGACCAGCAGCGAAACCATCAGTTATATCAGAGAAGAATTCGGTATCATTGATGCTTGCCCAGTCAATTGTGAGCCATTTATCCAGTGGATCATTGAGGATAACTTTATCAGTGGTCGTCCGCCTTTTGAGGAGGTCGGCGTACAATTTGTAGGAGATGTCACGCCCTATGAAGAGATGAAGCTGAGGCTGCTCAATGCAGGGCACTCTGTAGTTGGGATTACCGGTGCCATCCACGGATATCCGACCATATACAAGTGCCTTGAAGACGAAATCCTCTCAAGCTATCTCAGAAGATATTTGGATGTAGAAGCCACTCCTGCTCTCAGTCCAGTAGATGGCATCAATATCGAGCAGTATAAGGATACATTGATAGAGCGTTTTGCCAATCCTAATATCAAGGATAGCGTAAGTCGCATCTGTTCCGAAAGCTCCGCCAAGCTTCCAAAGTTCATCTTACCGACGATCTTAATAAACTTAGAATCAGGCGGCAGCATCCGACTGGGAACCTTCATCATAGCCACTTGGTGCTACTATCATGATAAGGGCATCAATCAGCGTGGCGAGGCTCTTGAGATAATAGATGCCCTCGCAGGACAACTCGCTCGTCATGCGAAGAAGACCTCAGAAGATCCATTAGCATTCTTGAAGCAACCAGAGCTCTTTGGGGAGCTGGTTGATAATGAGCGCTTTACCGAGGTATACCGTGAGCTTATTGAGAAGATATATGAGGAAGAGGATATTCTGAAGATCATCGAAAAAATTTGAATAATACTAAGATCATTCTTATATTAAGATTTAATCTCATATCAACTTATGAAAGCATCAATCGCTACTATATTTCTGTTACTTTTTCTTACAAGCCTATCTGCACAAGAAACTGCTGAAGTTTATGTGCTTAGAAAGACAGGTTATAGCGGCTCTGCCATAGGCTTTAACTTAATTATGGATGGAGAGTTACTCTGCAAGGCTAGAAACAAAAGGTATTCCATACATCAAGTTCCAGCTGGCGATCATTCTTTTCAAGCTAGAATATTCGGAAAAAAGAAAATGAAAAAGAAGAGTATGGAGCCACTTGACTTAACATTTGAGGCTGGTGAAACATACTATCTGCAACTTAACTTAAAAACAAGAGCATTCGATAGTCAGGTCGATGTTCAAGAAATCACTAAGAGCAGTG
>CAZFWJ010000094.1:0-7171 GCA_964522505.1 uncultured Saprospiraceae bacterium | reverse complement strand
TTGTGGTACCTCCAGGAATCGAACCAGGGACACCAGGATTTTCAGTCCTGTGCTCTACCAACTGAGCTAAGGTACCTTCCACGCTTATATCTGATATTTAGCTTCGCAGCCTCATTTCAGAAAGGAGTGCAAATTTATTCTCTTTTTTTACAATCACAAATAGATTGTAGGGTATATCATGAAGTTAATTGTTTACACCGTTGGTCGACAACACGAAGACTGGCACTCTCACATCAAACAAAGAGTGATTAGACAATGTCCTCATCTGATAGGAACCTGACATCTTTCCGATAGGAGTCTTAAGAGGCGTCCAAGAGCTATAGCTATGCGTACCTCCAGGTGGTATAATAGGTTGCTCCCCGATCACACCTTCGCCACGGACCTCCCTGATATTAAGCTCTGAATCCATGATGATCCAGTGTCGTGTTAACAGTTGCACCGTCTCCTCACTTTTGTTTTCAATAGTAATGTGATAACTATGGACATGCTTGCCATGGGCAGGACTCGAGTGCATCGGCTCAAATTGAGATCTGACGCTCACTTTAATACCATTAGTTATAGATGTTGTCATGCAAGTACAAGCTTAGCTATTACCAAATATATACTATCTGATTTAAAGAACATTCGCCAGTTGCTCCTTGATCTGGTCTAGCTCAACTTTCATTTTTACAACGATGCGCTGAATATCACTTTGCTGTGCTTTAGATCCCAAGGTGTTAATCTCACGACCCATTTCCTGTGCGATGAAATTCAACTTTTTCCCCATTTGGTGTTGATCTGAGCCAAGCTCTTGCAGGAAGTATTCACAATGCTGATGCAATCTCACCTTCTCCTCATGGATATCTAATTTTTCCAGATAATAGATTACCTCTTGTTCCAATCGGTTCTTATCAACCTTCTCATTAACCTGATAATCGCTAATCTGCTTGAGTAGTCGCTCATGGAGCAGCACTTTGCGCTGTTCTTCATATGGTGTTACCTCTTTCTGAAGCTCCATGATACTATTAACACGTGCGGTAAGATCATCCGAGAGTGACTTTCCTTCATCTTTTCTGAACTTGCTCAATTCTTGCAGTGCCTTGTTCATGATCTCCTTTACAAAAGCCCACTCTTCATCAGTTATTTCCTCTTCTTGAGAGGTGATCACATTGGGTATACGCACAATAGTCTGTAAAAAATCCTGTGGTGGCATCCCCTTATCATCCGCAAATGCTTTTAGTTGATCGTAATACATCTCCACCAAGGTCATGTTTAATCCATGATCTACTGGGCCTGCTTCAGTGGTGACAGTTTGTATGCTCACATCAATCTTGCCGCGATATGCTTGCTCCAGCACCTGTGCACGTAATTGAATCTCCTTTGACTTATAATGGTAAGGAACCTTCATGCGGACATCGGTAGATTTCCCATTAAGAGTCCTGATATCTACTCGATAATGACGTCCTCCATATTCTCCCTCCGCTTTGCCATATCCAGTCATCGAGTATATCATATATCCATTTTTAAGTCCGCCAAGATAAGTCAATTAAGTAGTGGGAATGAATAAAAAGAGCTTCACTCCCAACAAACATATGCGCTCTGATCGGGATTCTTAAAACTATCCACTCCGAAAAAGAGGCAAATAGTTATGAGAAATGAATAAAATTGCGAAATTTGAGCCTCTACCTACTAACATAAGTAGTTATATACCAAGACTTTATAACATATGCGCAAAGCCGATCTTGTTAATACGATAGCCGAAAAAACCGGAGTTCCTAAGGTTGATGTACTCGTTGCCTTAGAGACTTTTTTTACCGAAGTAAAGGATACACTTACCAGCGGTGAGAATGTATATATCCGTGGCTTTGGGTCATTTGTAATCAAAAAGAGAGCTAAGAAAATTGGTCGACATATAAAAAAGAATGTCGCACTCGAAATTCCAGAGCACTATATCCCATCTTTTAAGCCTGCTAAGGTGTTTATGGATCAAGTCAAGGGTAATGTATCTGCATTGCCTGACGAAGAAACAGCATAAACAATATCATGAATACATTTCAAAAGTTGACAATCGCAGGAGCTTGCGTATTGTTGGCTGTACTATTTTTCGGTTTTTCAACCAAGCCTGATGCGCTTATTGAAAAAGAAAAATTGCGTGCGCTTAACAGCACTATTACAGATGCCAGTATCATTCAGAGAGATGTACTCAAGGCATTGACCAGCGAGCAGAGAGCGTCAATACAGATATTGGAGGCAAGAATAGCAGAAGCTATTGATACTGCATCGAGAGTAGAATCGCTCAAAGAACTATCAGGTACATGGTACAGATATGGTCAATATGCTCTTGCGGGATCTGCAGCTGAAGAGGTGGCTCAGGCGATGGGTGATGCGCAATCTTGGTCGATCGCTGCAACAACTTATGCGAGAGGCATATCTGATGAGTCAATAGAAAAGAAAAGTGCGTTCTGTAAAGAAAAAGCCATTGTATGCTTGGAAAACGCAATTTCAATAGATCCCGTTAATATTGAGTATGAGTTAAATAGAGGAATATTATTTGCCAATTATCCAGAACAACAAAATCCAATGAAGGGAATTCAGATTTTGTTAAAACTTAATAAAAATTATCCCGAAAACGTGCCTGTCATGAATAATCTAGCGAAATTTGCACTCCAAACTAATCAGCTTGATAAAGCGCAAGTAAGATTGCAAAAAGCTGCCGAGTTAGACCCCAATAATAGGATGACAAATTGTCTTTCTTTGGAGCTCTATACTAAACTCGGAGAGTTATCAAAAGCAGAGCAGTTTAGGGCTAAATGTGAATAAAAAATATAGTTTTTATGCCTTGCGGTAAAAAAAGAAAACGTCATAAAATCAGTACGCATAAGCGTAAGAAGAGACTAAGAAAGAATAGACACAAGAAGAAAAAATAATAGTAACTCCTTAATAGAGTTACTTTCTTCACCGCTTTATTGGTTAGTATAGGAAGACTACATTTCACTGTACGCGATCTCTCATTATCTCTAAAATCTCTCTGTAATTATTTTAACTGCTTGAGGCAAGTGTGTCTCAAGGGAAAAGAATATTGTGGAGAAAGAATTAATTATCCAGTCGACAGAAGAATCTGTTGACATCGCCTTACTAGAAGATAGGAGGCTCGTAGAACTGCATCAAGAAACTTATGGCAGCGCCTTCAACGTTGGCGACGTATTCCTCGGGAAGATTAAAAAAACGATGCCTGGCCTTAATGCGGCATTTGTTGAAATAGGTCACCCTAGGGACGCCTTTCTACATTATACAGACTGTGGACCTACACTGTCCTCTGTGATTAAGTACACTAAAGAATCTACCAAGAAGAAAAGAAACAAGTCTTTACTAGACAATTTCAAAATACCACCAGAAATTGACAAGAGAGGCAGTATAGATAAAGTACTTAAGAAAGGAGACTTCTTAATGGTTCAAGTCTTAAAAGAGCCGATCTCGACCAAAGGTCCTCGCCTAAGTTGCGAGATTACAATACCTGGTCGTTATGTCGTACTAAGCCCATTCAAAAACATAGTCGCCGTATCTAAGAAGCTCTCCTCCGAAGAAGAAAGAACACGACTAAAGAAAGTAACAGAGAGTATTAAACCGAAGAACTTCGGCGTCATCGTAAGAACGGCAGCTGAAGGGAAGAAAGTTGCAGATATTCACGAAGACATCCTATCCCTTCTGGCTAAGTGGGACCAAATCTTCCAGAAGATGCATGGTGCTCAGAAGTACCAGAAAGTTCTTAAAGAACTTGATAAGACCGAAACAATCATGAGAGACTTGCTCAATGACACTTTTAATCGTGTTGTTGTCAATAAGCAAGATACTTATGCCAACATGAAGGATTACCTCACAGGCTTTGATAAGAATAAAGCCAAAATTCTCGATCTATATAAAGGTAAGCGCAACATCTTTGATCACTACGGTGTCACTCGTCAGATTAAGTCATCATTTGGCAAGACCTATACGATGCGTAGTGGAGCATATCTGGTGATAGAGCATACTGAGGCGATGCATGTCGTAGATGTGAATAGTGGTCCTAAGATGAAGAAAGTGGATCAGGAGACTGCTGCAATACAAGTTAATCTCGAGGCAGCCAGTGAGATTGCTCGGCAGATGAAGCTACGAGATCTTGGAGGAATCGTAATCATCGATTTCATCGATATGAAAGCTCCAGAAAACAAAGCCAAGTTACTGAGAGAGTTCAAAAAACACATGGTCAATGACCGTGCTCAGCATACCATTCTTCCCTTGACTAAGTTCGGTCTCATGCAGGTGACTCGTCAGCGCACCAGACCAGAAGTGAATATTTCTACTGCAGAGGTTTGCTCTTCATGCAATGGCACTGGTAAAGTGACACCAAGTCTATTGATCTCAGATGAGATAGAGAGAGACTTAAATAACATCTGTAACTCACGCCCTAAGTCCAAGATTACTTTAGAAGCACATCCTTACGTAAAGTCTCACTTAAAAGAAGGGTTCCCAAGTCTAAGGATGAAATGGCGTATGAAGTACAACAAGTGGTTGAAGATTATCCCCAATACAGAGTTCGCCTTTAATCAGTATAAGTTCTACGATCAAAACGACGACGAAATAAGAATGTCGTAATACGATGAATGACCTATCATTCTTACATGAGATCAGAGGTCAAAGAATTCTCGTCGCCCCACTCAATTGGGGTCTTGGTCATGCAGCTCGTTGCATCCCAATCATCAGGGCTCTATCACAACATAATGAGATCCTCATAGGATCGGATGGGGAGTCCTTGGATCTACTCATCCAAGAATTTCCCAAGATGTCCTATGTTAGACTACCTCCTTATAATATCCACTATAGAGACAAAAATTTTCTGTGGGGAATGATCAAGCAATCCCCCAAAATGATTGGCGCTATAAGTCAAGAAATGGCATTGACATCAGATATTGTCGACCGCTTTAAGCTTAATATGATCATCAGCGATCATCGATTAGGCTGTCGAGATAAACGGATCAAGAGCATCATTGTCGCACACCAATTGCAGATACAGGCAGATATGAAAATCGCTTCGATCGTGGGTTCAAAGCCAAACAAATACTTTATAAATGCCTTTGACGAATGCTGGATTCCAGATTATGAGTCAAAGGAGCTGAGGCTATCTGGTGATCTGGCAGACCATGACGGCATCAAATTCTATAAGTACATTGGCCCGCTAAGTCGCTTGACAAGAGCAGATAAACAGTCTAAATACGATATCTCCGTGGTACTATCCGGTCCAGAACCACAGCGCAGCAATATCGAAAGACGACTATATGATAAACTTAAAGACACGCCATGGCAAATCGTTTGGGTCAGAGGAACAGGCAAAAAAAAGGATGACACTCCATTTGAAGCTGACGATGATGTATACGACCTAGTCTCTCTCACCACACTCAATCAGATTATCAACCGATCTAAACTCATCATCGCTCGAACTGGCTACACTACAATAATGGATATGGCTAAGCTCAACAAAAGGTGCATTCTCATTCCTACCCCTGGACAAACAGAACAAGAATATCTCATGCACAGTCTAAATGGAAGGAGCAACTTCAATTTTATTAAAGAAGAGGAATTAGATAGGCTATTAGAAATGATCTCCTCCGTACTTACCGATTAAACTGACTCATCGTATGGCTCAGTCCAATACTGCAAAAACTCAAGGCAGCCTGCGCACAGTGCGGTAGAATATCCTTTAACTCAGTCTTCTCCGAGTCTGTCCACTTGCCTAAGACAAAGTTTACTTGCTGACCCTTATAATACTCACTTCCTATTCCTACCCGTAGTCTTGCATAGCTGCTGCCCAAGCGCTGATTTATATCCTTAAGACCATTGTGGCCCCCGTCAGAACCCTTTCCACGAAGTCTGACTTGCCCAAAAGCTATATTGAGATCATCTACGATAACGAGCACTCGATCAAGCGGAATCTTTTCTTTTTGCATCCAGTGGTTAATGGCCTTACCACTCAGGTTCATATAAGTGGATGGCTTTAAAAGCAAGATGGTGCGACCTTTATGCTTGATCGTCGTGAGATCTCCTAAGGTCTCATGTTTCCAACTCGCCCCCTTATCATTAGCCATATGATCTACGACATCAAAGCCAACATTATGCCGTGTTCCATCATAGTCAGCACCCATGTTTCCCAATCCTACGACTAAATACTTCATAATGTCTTCCTGAACTTTTTTCTTACGCCACCACAAGATTGCCATGATTGTAATGAATTATGCCACAAAACTAAGACCTTACAGCCACAATGCACTTGACGTGCGCCATGACAGCTCAATTATTCGACATATTCAACTTTTGTGCTAAGCTGAGTTTGCCTAAGCTTCATAATGCTGGCAAGCTCCTTACTTCCTATTACATGATGCGGTGGAAGAAGGTTCCTTCTATCAAAGGTGTTCCGATGACCTTGTCTATCGAGCCTACCACTGCTTGTAACCTCCGATGTCCCGAGTGCCCCAGCGGTCTTCGATCATTCACCAGACCTACAGGGCGCCTAGAGTCGGGCTTCTTCAGATCAATCATCGACCAGGTTCATGATAGGTTGATCTATCTGATATTCTATTTTCAGGGAGAGCCATATCTCAATCCTGACTTCTTAGACATGGTGTCGCATGCCGCCAACAAAAAAATCTATACCATTACCTCCACTAATGGGCACTTCCTCAACGATGAAAACGCTAGAAAAACAGTAGAGTCAGGACTTGATCGACTGATCATCTCGATAGACGGCACCACTCAAGAAACCTATGAACAATATCGCATCGAAGGAAAGCTGGATCACGTATTAACCGGTGCCAAAAATATTGTGAAATGGAAACGCAAACTTAAAAGCCACAAGCCCTATGTTATTTTTCAGTATCTCGTGGTCAAGCCTAACGAGCATCAAATATCAGAGGTTTACCAACTCGCAAAAGAGATTGGTATCGATGAGGTCAAACTAAAAACCGCACAGATCTATGACTACAAAGATGGCAACCCTCTAATACCAACCATTGAGAAATACTCCCGATATAAGCAGGGCTACGATGGAACCTATACTGTCAAGTATGACGTGAAAGACGAGTGTTGGAAGATGTGGCACTCAGCAGTAATAACCTGGGATGGTCGCATGATTCCCTGCTGTTTTGACAAGGATGCGCAGCAT
>CAZFWJ010000093.1:0-9594 GCA_964522505.1 uncultured Saprospiraceae bacterium | reverse complement strand
CGATATGGCATTTAATGATTTGCCTGAAGCAGAATAGGGTTTCAATATTTAATTTTGCGGATGTCAGAAATGATGTTTGCATTATATCTGATAAGCTTTAAATTTAGCATTCTATTAATTACTTGCAAAACCTATTTAAGGTTACCGTAGGTTTTGTTCAACACTGTATATGAAATCATACCATCCTTCGAGATGGTCCGCTTCATATACTAATCGTTAAATCCTATATTTGAAAAAGAAATGAAATGAATGAATTCATATGGACGGATCTATCAACTTATATATTAAAAGAAAGCGTAGAATTTTATAAAGAGGTCTTGGGTTGGCAATTTAATAATGACAACAACTATTTTATAGGTGGATATAATAGGTCCCTGGACGTAGGAATATATGAAACTCCTGACTTCTTCAAGAAAATTAATATGCCGCACTTTTGGATGAATTATATTCAAGTAGGTAATTTGGTAGAAACTGAAGAATGTGCTCGTCGTTTAGGTGGAAAAGTAGAATTGTCAAATGAAAGCTTTTACGGAGGTAGAATAGCATTGATTAGAGATCCTATGGGAGCTGGATTTACAATTTATGAAGGAAAGAACTTAGCTCAATCATCAAGAACGGTTGGTAAAAGAGAGTTGCATACTTCAAATGTTGAAAAAGTAATTAACTTCTATGAAGGACTTTTTAACTGGAATCTTATGAAAGTTGATCGTGATGAATTTGAAATTCACAATGAAAACAAAATGATGGGAAGAATCATTGAAGTTGACAATGATGTAAAAGGAGTATATGAATACTGGATAACGGAATTTATAGTGGAGAATCAAGAAACGGTGTTATCTAAAATCTTAGAAAAAGGAGGTTTGCTTATTTCTGAAGAGAGTAATAGGAAGTTGGTTACAGATAAATTTAAAGAAGCGTTCTTTTATATAACTTCAAATTGATAGGGAATATATATCCAGCATGTAATATGAAGCTTATAATACGTCATGTGTAGCATGCTGATAGATTGTGTTTCAAAATCTGTGGCAATGGTTATTAATTACAATAACATTGACAATGGAAACGGAACAGTTCGGTTTCCGGGCTATTCAAGTATAAAGCGATAGAGAAGATCAAGGTAGGCTAAAGGCTTGTTGGAGCCCAAGGGGCTTTGATCTCACTTATCAAGAGCATCTTGGAGGAGGCCATGAAAGGGGGATTAGAGAAACTTAACTATCGCTTATAAAGACGATACAGACATATTGGACGTTAATCCAACCATAATCCTTTCCTCGATCTCTCTAAAAAATAATAGGTCAAAAAGCTACCTTGCAATCATGTCCAAGATTGAAATCAGAACGGTCAATGTGATGCGATACATCATGCCTTTGCGAGAAGGTGGCTCACTGCCTGCCATAGTAGAAGCCTATGATGGGTTTCAATATGTGATCAAGTTCAGAGGTGCTGGTCAAGGCAAGAAAGCCCTTATCGCGGAGCTGATCGGAGCAGAACTCGCCAGGGCCATCGGGCTCCGAGTACCAGAAATCGTATTGATGAATCTGGATGACTCTTTCAGCAAGGCCGAAGGCGATGAGGAGATACAAGACTTGCTGAAATTTAGTGTAGGCCTAAACCTCGGGCTTCATTTCCTATCAGGGGCTATCACTTATGATCCATTGGTATCTGTGTCAGATCCGCTACAAGCGTCTTTAGTTGTTATGCTGGACAGCATCATCAGCAACATAGATCGTACTGCCAAGAATACCAATCTGCTCAACTGGAATAAGGAGTTGTGGTTAATAGATCACGGTGCGAGTCTTTATTTTCATCACAACTGGACTAATTGGGAGTCTCATTTAGGTCGGACCTTCCCATTAGTAAGGGAACACGTCCTCTTATCAAAAGCGACTAAGCTCTCCGATGCTGTAAGCATCATAAAAGAACAATTATCATCCGATCTGATTGCTGAAATAATAGATGCGCTACCAGAAGATTGGCTTATAGAAGAGAATAGTTCGCTATCTCCAGAGGAAAAGAGACAAGCTTATAAGAAGATTATACTGTCCAGAGTAAACAATATTGACGTTCTCGCTAAAGAAGCCGCTGATGCCAGATAAGCTCCTATACGAATATGCCGTCATCCGGGTAGTCCCCAAGGTAGAGCGAGAGGAGTTCATTAATATCGGTGTAATCCTAATGTCCAAAGAGAGTGATTTCCTCCGGATGAAAACTCATGTGAACGAGGCGAAACTCAAGGCGCTATCTACAGAATTAGAAGCAGATATGATTAAGACATATCTGGATGCATGGGCATTAGTCTGTGCAGGAAGAGAAGGGGGCGCAATTGGAGCACTCGAACTAAGGGTGCGATTTAGATGGCTCACCGCCAACAGAAGTACGATCATCCAGAGCTCTCCTGTACATCCGGGATACTGTGCAGACCCTGAAGAAGAATTGGATAAACTCTTTAATCAATTGGTCTTGTGATATAAGACTGACAGCTGTCTAACAGAGATATTCAAAACTACTTGTTGCGCTTGGTGCTCCGGGAGGTCATCATAAAATCCTTAATGACCTAGCGCTATGGATTGTTAGCAAAATCGCCCGAAATACAGTTAGCCCGATCGACTTCCAACTCACTTCCTTTTTCTACTAAGAATCCAGGATTTAGTTGGATATCGTTAAGTGCAAAGAAACCAACCTTGGAAGCATCTGAAATAGTTGAATAAGCTTCAAAATCATCCGCACTATACAGACTCTGATCAGTCATAATATCCGCTGTGATAACTCTGTTTTGAGGACAGGGGAATATTATATTGATTTCAGTATATGGCGAAACTGATAATTCATTGCAGACATATTGAATCTGATACTCGTATCCGACAGGTGATGTAAGATTCAGAAGGCTGTCAATAAAGTTATTGCTGGAGGCACTGTTGTAATCCCAATCCGTCTCTCCGATCTCTCTAATTCTGATGTTTCTCTGTTCATAATCACCGGAGAAATGAAATAATAAAGCGAATGAACTATCCACGAATATAGCCGGATCTTCCGACGGTGGTTCACAGCCTCTGCCTAGAGGCCCTTCAATGATGAAAGGCACAATGCCATTATTCTCTTCAGTGGCATAGTAAGCGACATTGTAGTTAAGAGGATCGAGTTCATCTTCTGAACTCATTGAGATCAGTAAGTCGTTGATATCCCCTTCAATAGATTCATCAGTATCTCTTTGCCAGATGCCTTCAATTCTGAATCTTTCCAAATTTACATCGCCAAAGACTGATGCGCTTTGCGCATCAAATCGAGGATTAAGGGACTCTATTTCTGCCATGATGTCATTGAGGTTAGCTGAATTCAGATCGTCATAAACGACCGACTGAGTTACTGGCGTAAACCATAATGAATCACGTGTGATATTCCTATTGATAAAGTTTATATACTCCTGCTCTTGATCGGCATCATTATTAATAGATGTGATCAGAGAATCAAAAGCCGGAATATTGAGCTGTTTCAGATGGGTAAGCATCTCCTCAATCAGCTCTCGATCATTGTCATACCAGTAATGCCATAACAACGGACTGAAATCGTAATATGACAGTGCATTTCCAGATCCATAAGAAGATGCAAAGATTTGATCGAAACCTTGTATTGCACCATGGTTGTTGACTCGCTCTCGGGTTACGTCTAATAAACCTATTCCATTTGTCCGAGTTGCTCCGGTTAGAAACTGAGCCATCCCTTCTTCCAACCATACCAGTCTACTGTTCTGATAGACCTCGGCGACACCCCAATCTCCTGGGATCAAGTATCTTCCTTGGAGGTAGTGAGTGTATTCATGTCTGAAGAGCTCTTCGGTTGTGAATTGGCTTTCATGTTCTTCTCGATCATAGGTGAAAAATGTACCGAATATCTCGATATAGACTCCTCCAGAATTAGGGAAGTTGATACCGTAGAGCAGGTTGTTAAAATCTACATAGTCCTGCCTGGTTCCATACACTACTGCTGTAACGGTATCATTCAGATCTTGTGGAACAACACTATGATCCCCAATTAGTCTGAAGAACTGAGCACGTACTTCTAACGATGCTTCATATAGAGCCTGAGCCTCCTCAAAAGAGAGTGAGGTTTCAATTATAAATCTCCCTTCGTCAAATAGGTGTGTATTCGGAAGTGTTAGAGCCCGTAATTCTGCTGTCAGGCTTTCAGAAGTGTGCTCAAAAGTATCATCGTGCTCTGCCAATTGGAAGGCTGCCGTCAACCACTGTGGACTAAATGACTCATAGGTATTGTTAACCTCATTTAAGGCTTCAATTACATAGGACTCTACTGGTTCATGATTGATCATATTAACAAGGCTGATCACAGAGAAATTTGATAAATCATCAAAGTGGGTGTACGTTTCAGGGTTTAGATTAGTATTGATTGCAACTTCTTCTATGCTCGTAATTACATCAGTACGATTGACTATTTCATCCAGAAACTCTGGATTGAGTGGGGCATACCTAAAGTAGATATCAAGTAGATAGTAATAGCAGAAGTAGTATGGATATATATCATCAAATTCATTGTAGCCATCGGTCGCCAAATCGTCTAAAAGATCACCAACAAAATCTATAATCTCCACTTTAGAGTTCAGCGAATCTCGTGCACTTGCATTCAAAAAATGAGAGGTCGTAAAAAGGGCCGTTTCAGATTGTATTTTATTGATGGGATTATTATGGTATACCAACATCGATTGTTCGATGGCACTCCATGTATCTGGAGCGAAGCTTATAAAGTTGGAAAAGTCTGCTGAGAATTGCACTGCAAGTCCCAGATATGTCATTAGCGCTAGACTACCATTATCATCTACACCATTAAAGCTTTCAAAATAAGGCTCTGATAAAAGAGCAATAGTGCGTACATGCTCATTAGTGAATACCTGTGGTGATACAACTGTGTTAAAAGATACTAAGACCCTATATACACAAGCTTGAGGCTCATGAGAGGCTAACAATGCATCAAACATCTGAGGTGGAGAAAGGTGGGCATAAGCTGCTACGCTTGATAAAGCACAATTAACATTATTACTAATACCGCCTGGTGGATCTAATGGAACGAACTCTTCGACTTGGTTTGAGTCATGACTACAAAAGTCCTCAATCTCTTCGTTAGGTTGTTGCGCAATTGCGTACGACAACTGAAATAGCACTAGGGCTATGATTGTGTAAAGCTTCATGTTAAAAATTGTAAGTAACACGAAGAATCCAATTTCTATGCCACGGTTAGTAGATGAACTGTTAAATAATCTACACGTAAGATAGCCGACAAAAAGGAGTGGTGGTTAGCCCGTATAAACCCTTAATTATTGGCTTGTAGTCATTGAATAGTACTAGTCCGACTCCCTCGTGAAACACTATTGAAAGCCCTTGCTTTAATCTCTGTTCCGGGCGTGAAGTTCAGAGGATCAGTATAGAGAGATGATCTTTCAGTAGGCTCACTGCCATCTGTTGTATACCTTATTTCTAAGCCTGGATAGAGGGTGTTCATTGAGATGGTTTCTCCTGTGCTGTAGATTCCTGGAGGCGGTATGCGATATTGTATCCCACGGTCATGATATTGATCTAATCTTAGGAGTTCTCTCTGACCTATTGTATTGACGAAGTTGTGATACTCGGCAGTATAATTTGAGGTGACCGGAGACCACGCTCGTTGGGCTAAGCCAAAAATTTTAGGGAAGATCATATAGTCTACGAGGTCCGCATTGTATAAAGTTTCACTCCACAGTTGGGCTTGTATGCCTTGGATACGTTGTTTGCCCGATTCTGTGAGTTGGTCTTTAGACTTGATATATTCTGGGTCGAGCGGATTGCCATGCAAGTCATGTGTCGCTTTAGCCATGACATCCAGAGGCTCCAGATCAAATGCCGTCTTGGCGTTAGTGAGTCCAGACCAGTCCAGGCCGTCCTCTCTCGGATCGCTATCGTACGCTAGATCAAAATAGTAGGATGCCGAGTTACACATAACTGCATCAAATCCCGCATTAGCAAGTTTATATGCCATGTCCTCTCGACCCCAACCCCTGGTGGCATTCCAGACATAAGGTAGCATCGGTTCTCCGATTAAATTCTCATTGATCTGAGTGCCATGATGTTCTTCGGCTGTATGTACAAGAACGATTTCTTCCCATCCTGCAGTTACTATATCATATTCATTGAGGATACCTCTGATAAAATATAGCATATTGGGATGTAGATCATCGGTGCCACTTAGGTTTTCCATTTCTGATAGGAAGCTCTGACACATCGGTGATTTTTGCCAGGCGCCATAGGGTACTTCATCCCCACCTGTGTGGAGTACGTTGAGCGGTACGCCTGCATCAAGATGCATCTTGATGGTTTCCCTAAGCACTTTTTCAATGAAGGTATATGAACTTTCACGGCATAGATTTATGACATTATCATTATAGTTCTGTGCCGAGGAGTACTCGCTCTGGTCTGCGGGGTCGTGCAGCATATATTCTTCTGCTTCCTCTTTTTTACCTGCTTCCATTAGGCGATTATATCGAGCACGCATAGAAATAATTGCAGCCCTAGCGTGACCTGGCAAGTCGATTTCTGGTATTACTTCGATATGTCTGGCAGCTGCATATTGAAGTATTTCCATATAATCCTCACGAGTGTAATAGCCAGTACTATAAGAATCTTCAGCGCTTCCTCCCGAACCGTAAGCTGGCCTGAGGTGATCCGATTCATCAGGCGTATATCCACGTGTACCGCCTACTTCCGTGAGCTCTGGCAAATCAGGAATCTCTAAGCGCCACCCCTCATCATCCATGAGGTGGAAGTGAAATTTGTTGAGCTTGTACCTACTCATCAGATCCAATACTTGCAGAACTTTGTCCTTCTTATGGAAGTTGCGTGCTACATCGAGCATAAACCCTCTATACGGAAACCGTGGTTGATCATAAATGATGCCTACGGGGATCATAATGTTATCGAGTTGATTGGGATCTATTAATTGAGCAATAGATTGAAAAGCATAGAAAATGCCCGCATCATCCCCAGCCTCTATGGACATCTCGTCAGATTTGATCGAAATATTATACTGTTCTGGGCTCAGCTCAGGATTGATCTGGCAACTGATTGCTCCATCGTTTGCGGATTCGCGAACAGAGACATAGCTTGATAGATGGTCTAATACAGCCTTACGCTGATCATCAGATACTTCATCTGGGAACATGATCCTCGTACCTGCTTTTAAGTTGAAGTGTTCATCATCGGATAAGGACATCTTAGTTGGCAGAGGTAAAATCTCTACAACGTCAGCAGAAGCTTGATGAGGTATGTCTCGAGCCGAGAGATATCGTTTCTTGGCATCCGTAGGATTTAATTCTTTGAGCGTTTTATGATTTATGCCATGAATGCTTATAGCTGGGATATCGTAAGTCTTATCATTGAGCCTTATGAAGACCCCTCTGGGGATATTGCTCATACGCTCGATATGTCCTTGATGACGATAGTTGAATGACAATTTTTCGCCAATATGCACTGTATCCTCAGGAAAGAAGAGCTCCACGTATTCTCCAGTTGGATTGGTGAATTCAATGTTTCGTGGCAGACTCTCAATCACTGGCCTTCCAGCGATTTGATTAAAATGTAGTGAATAAGAACCTGGTAACCAGTCTGAAGAACTTGTGTTTTTGATATCCCAGGAGACAGAAGAAGTCGGCGCCGTTCCTGTAGTGATGCCGTCTAGGGTCCAATCAATCTCCGCAACTGGAGCAATTGAGTAAGAATTAAATCCGCTTTCCTCTTTGCATGCAATGAAGCAGGTGATTGCCAGGATAGTATAGAGTAGTTTATTCATAGCTGTTGTAGGTAGTGCACGGTAATTATTAATAAATCTCTACTATCATATCCACTTCCACGGCAATGTTTCGAGGTAATGACCCCATTCCCACTGCTGCCCGAGCATGTTTGCCGCGTTCACCAAAAACGGCGACCATAGTATCGCTATAGCCATTTACGACTTCAGGTTGATTACCAAACCCCGGAGCAGCGTTCACCATGCCTGTAACTTTCAATATCTGCTTTACTCGATTGAGGTCGCCAAGATGATCTTGCAGAACCGAGAGCTGAGCGATAGCGGCCCATTTGGCGGCCTCATAACCTTGTTCAATCGTTAGATCTGTACCAACTTGGCCTGTTATGTTAGTCCCATCAGGTTTGCGAGGACCCTTACCTGCTAGATATAAGACCTTACCCGCCTGTCTGATATTGACATAGTTAGCAACAGGAGAACCGGGAGCTGTAAGTTCGATACCCAAAGAATCGAGTCGTGACTTATAATCTATATTAGTTCGTTTGAATCCTGAGCTTCTATCATGATCATCATGCCCGTGCTCGTGAATATCGGGCCCATGTCCTTTGCCATGTGGATGGTCATGATCTTTACAAGAATATAAGGTGATTAGAAGAGCTGAGAGGATTAGCAGTAAGGTAGTTCTGATCATGTATAAGGAGTCTTAATTGAAAAATATGATAGAATGCTAATGTAGTGATTGCTGAGTTAATGTTTCAATAATATGGAACCTGAGCAGCATACAATTTTTAAAGCGCTAATAGGCGGGTACAACTGATTTTATATAGGACGAATTTGTACCTAAAAGAAATTTAAATCGAAGCTAGTACAAGATGCTTCTATATCTTATAAAAAGAAAAAGCCATGCTTGGCGGGCATGGCTAAAGTTCTCAGGAATTCTATCTAAAAATGATTTTTTACGTTACTTATCTATATGACAGGTGCAACTAAGTTTATCCCTAGGTCATGCCATATATTATGTTGAATAGCTCATAAGAGAACATGACTCTTGATAAAGCTTATCTTTGCACTCTTTTTGAGGATACTTATTCTTCTCAGTCGTAGTCGATAGCACCATGCATAGAAACGTAAGAGCTCAAAGTCATTAAATATAAAAGCTTTTGAATCTTACCTTCAACGACTTAAGCCTTCAAGCCGAGATATTAAAAGGGCTCGAAGATCTTGGCTTTGAGAAGCCTACACCCATCCAAGCACAAGCCATACCGCACCTATTGGAGAGTGATGGAGATCTTATTGCTCTTGCACAGACTGGAACGGGAAAGACGGCTACTTTTAGTTTACCGATCCTTAATCAGATCGACACTGATGACAACACCGTACAGGCGATCATACTTACGCCTACCCGTGAGTTGTGCTTACAAATCTGTCGCGACATAGAATCATTCAGCAAGCACATGCCCAGGATTTCAACACTTGCAGTATATGGTGGAACTGGAATCCGTGAGCAGATCCGCGCACTCAGCAATGGTGTACAAATTGTAGTAGGTACTCCAGGTCGAACACTCGATCTAATAGAGCGGCGCAAGTTGAAGCTTGGCAATGTCAGATTCCTCGTCCTTGATGAAGCAGATGAGATGTTGTCCATGGGATTTCAAGATAGCTTGAATGCAATCCTCGATACCACCCCTGATGAGAAGCAGACCATCTTGTTTTCGGCCACAATGCCCAAGGAAATACGGAAGATAGCCAAGAAGTATATGACAGATCCTCACGAGATATCTGTTATTGAAGAGAACAAGAGCACGTCCAATG
>CAZFWJ010000092.1:0-9786 GCA_964522505.1 uncultured Saprospiraceae bacterium | reverse complement strand
CAGGTCAACAGGTCTCCATAAAATTTAATTTAATCCTGTCATATCTAAGGCTAAAACTTCACAAACTCTCCCTCGCAATAGCGCTCAAAACCGTTATCATTCAGTTCATACTCCCATGAAAGCTCATTCCCATTCAGCTCCAGTTTATATTCTTCCTCAAAGTCATCACGCCCTACACTACTGCGCTGTAAAAACTCTATATCACATCCATCCTCAAAAAAATAAGTGCTGAAATAATCTCCAATAATAACCGTCGTAGCACCATCAACATCTAAAAACACATCAACTATAACGCCATCAGTGACGCTATTATCACAATAGACAGTACCGATATAACTGCCCTGCCAGTCTCGGTAGTCACAATCTTGAGCACAGGAAAAAAAGAAAAGGGAGAAACACAAAACTGACAGAAAAGTAAATGATCTATTCATAGCAAATGGATTTGATGTAACCCAATGACGGCGATCATCAACCATAGCTGTCTAAGAAAATGTTAAATCGGAAATTTCTCCCAATAAACGCAATCATAGAAGGACCGTTACAGACAAGGTCAACAGAAAGACAGAATTATAACGCAGTTCTATTATAAAAAAACGATAAAATCCAAGCTGCCCAAATTACAATCACACATCCTATCAGATTCAACCATAGATAGGCGATATCTACAACTCCCTTATAATCCAGCACAAATATCGCAAGGACGAGAATCTCTCCAATAACTGCCGCAATGAGTGTGGCATTAGATTGGATTCTTTTGAAAAAGAATGCAATAATAAATATGCCCAGGATCGTACCATAGAATAGGGAACCAATGATGTTGACAAACTCTATCAGGTTCTCAAACAGTGATGCAAATCCTGCAAATAGCAAGGCCGCCCCACCCCATAAAAGTGTAAATAACTTGGTAGCATTGAGGTAGTGACTGTCTGTCCGGCTATCCCCTAATGAGCGTTGATAAAAATCAACCGTTGTGCACGAAGCCAATGCATTGAGCTCTGACGCAGTAGATGACATCGCAGCGCTGAAGATCACCGCCAAAAGAAGGCCTATCAAACCCATCGGCAGATGCTGCATCACAAAGGTGATGAATACATAGTCACCATCATCTGTGTCTATCTTGCTGATCGACTGATCTTCCTGTTCTATACGTGAGAGCAAGTCATCTACCTGACTACGGATGGCTTTATCTCTGGTATCGAGGTTAATCAACTGTGATTGAATAGTAGAGACCTGAGCATCATCATTAATCTCGATGGCGGACAGCATATTCCTTATAGCCGTCTGTTTCTCAGTATAGACTTCATCGAAGTCTGCTTGATACCCATCATATAACTCTTGATAAGTTGTACTGGCACTGATCCGGTCCACATTGGACGGGTTAAAGTGGATGGGTGGTTTTTCGAACTGATAAAACATGAAAACCATCAAGCCAACAAATAGAATCATAAATTGCATGGGCACTTTGAAGATTCCATTGAAGAGCAGTCCTAACCTGCTTTCAGTAAGAGACTTTCCCGAGAGGTATCTGGACACTTGGCTCTGGTCGGTGCCGAAGTAACTTAAGAATAGAAAGGTCCCACCAAACAATGCGGTCCAGATATTATAGCGATCATGAGGGTCAAACTTGAGATCTACGATCTCTAGTTTGACCATCTTGCCAGCAACTGTCAAGGCATCGCCAACCGAGATATCAGCCGGAAACTTTGACACTAGGACGATAAAGGCTGCAATCAATCCACCCAGGATGATGATCATTTGCTGCTTTTGGGTCTGACTCACAGCTGTAGTACCTCCAAACATCGTATATACGATTACAACAACACCTAAAAATAAAATTGTCGTCCACAGTGACCACCCCATGATCACAGAGAGTATGATAGCAGGTGCGTAGATGGTAATTCCCGCCGCCAACCCACGCCCTATGAGAAATAGTGCTGAAGTCAGCATCCTTACTCTTACATCAAAGCGCTGCTCCAGAAATTCATAGGCAGTATATACTCGAAGTCTATAATATATGGGTAGCACGAAGACACACAGTAGGACCATGGCTATGGGTAACCCGAAATAGAACTGTGCAAACCCCATCCCATCATCAAAGGCCTGACCAGGAGTACTCAGAAAAGTAATGGCGCTGGCCTGTGTAGCCATGATCGATAGACCAATCGTATACCACTTGAGTTCACGATCACCAAGGATGAAGCTCTCTGTGCTGTTGACATGTCGAGTCTTCCATAGCCCATAGGCTACTATGAACGTAAGCGTACATAGCATCACTATCCAATCGATTGTGCTCATCAACTATGACATATAGTTACCATACTTAGGAATATGCAACGGTGAGCAAATAGAACCCTACAATCAGGACAACATGCAAAATCAACACAAAAGCATAGAGTCTACTCCACGATGACATGATCGGTGGAGGTCCTTCTATTTCAGATAGTTCTGTATTATATGCGTTCATACCTCTTTCTAAATATAATAGCTGATTAGAAGATTAACCTTATAGAACATCTTTTTCTACCCTTTTCGCAGTTTAGCGATTGTTTAAAGGAGAAAAAAGTCAACAATAATGCTCATGTATGTGCTGAGCGTAATGAAGTCTTTACGCCTTGGAAGAATTTCTCAATTTCACGATTGTTCCTAAGTGTATAAACATCCTTATGGTTCCGGATAGCTCTTATCTTGTTAATAAGACCCTTTCTCCTTCTTAGATTAAAGGTCAGCACATAGTGGTAAAATTCGAGATCAAATCGCTCTGGACATTCAGCTGTCATATCTGGCCTTGTTGAGCCCTTATATTGACATATTCTCTTGGTAATGCGATAGAGACACTTCAATGTAGACCTATCAAGATAGATGATCGTATCCGCCCTAGCCATACGAGCATCCATGGTGCTTCCATAGTTGCCATCAATGATCCATTCTGACTTCGCTATTATTCTATCTGCTGCCGCAATCCATTCTTGTCGATCACTCTCGACCCAACCTGGCTTCCAGTATATCTGATCCAGATGATAGATCGGCAGGTCGAGCAACTTATGTAATCGGAGAGACAAGGTCGACTTTCCCGATCCGCTACAACCTATGACCATGATGCGTTTCATAAGATGAAGTTATGGGTTTTTATAATCGACGCTGTTCACTCCCCTGCAATGTCTCATGGGACAACGATCCCTACTTCGTATGCAATTTGTATGGCTAGCCCGCCCGTGAGCGCTTCGCTCGCTTCGATGTCCTCCGGACATCGATCCCTAGTCCATAGGGAATCGGTCCTCACCCACCTGCATGGTCATGCAGTTCGTCAGCTTTCGCTGACTCACCTACCAGCCGATGCCGTAGTCTTCGCCGTGATTGCTACTGCCTCCCCACATACTGCCATTGTCCCAATCGAAGAAAATTGCATTAAGGGGTCCTGAAGTCCGATCGCTGAATTCTAACTTATAACCCATGTTCTGCAATTCCTTGCGGGTCCAATATGGGGTTGAAGTATGCAAAAGCATCTTACCGATGCTCACTTCATGATTTCCAAATGAACCTCTCATCTGAAAACTATTCATGTTGGCCGCTTCGACGGCTTCCTGGACGTTCATGCCATACTCTACTATATTCAAGAAGAACTGGAGTGAATTCTGATCTTGACTATCGCCACCCTGCACGGCAAAGGAGACATAAGGTCTGCCATCCTTCAACGCCATACTTGGCGTTAGCGTGGCTCTGGGGCGCTTGCCAGGCTCAACAACATTATATGGATTTTCTTCAGCCTTCAAGACGAAGCTTTGCATGCGTTGGCTCAGGCCAACACCAGTATTTCCCGCAATCACTGCTGGCACCCATCCTCCACTCGGTGTAATAGACACAACCCATCCGTCTGCATCAGCTGCTTGAATCGATGTTGTTCCAGTATAAAAGATATCGTCAATAGGAAATTCATCACTGAGTGAACTCTTCGGTATATGGCGTGAAGTAGACTCATTATTCCAGCCTTCCAATAGATCCAAATATGGATTAACACCTCCTTCATATGGATATGGATCGCCAGGCTTTACACCTTCATCATTTTCTTCCCAATTGATTTGGGCAGCTCTGTCTCTAGCATACTCTTTAGAAAGCAATCCAATCATCGGCTCTTGAGGTTCGAAGTAGGGATCTCCGTAATAAAAGTCACGATCCGCAAAAGCCATATTCATCACTTGATAGAGCATATGGAGATATTTAGTGGTATTATAAGGCATAGTCGATAGATTCATATCCTCAATCATATTCAAGGCTTGAAGCATGACTGGACTCTGCACCCATGAGGTCAGTTTATAAACGTCGATACCTTTATAGTTAGTGACTTCTGGATCTTCAATATAAACCTGCCAACTATCCAAGTCTTCCATAGTAATCAACCCGCCTTGTTCTTGGGTTCCTCTGACTAGCTCTTCCGCTATATCGCCTCGATAAAATCGATCATAGGCGGCATAGATGGCTTCTTTGCGAGACTTACCCGTAGATAGCGCTTGCTGCTCGGTATCTACCAACTTCTGGAGTGTATTGAGTAGGTCTGTCTGCTTAAAAATCTCACCAGCATGAGGGGCTTCCCGCTCTTCTCCTAAATGAGTTAGGTAGACATCCTTGGAGTATGGCCATTCTTTTATCCGCTCCTTGTGCGTCTCAATACGATCCGCAGTCTGTGCTTCCATAGGATATCCCGCAGCCATATCCATGGCTGGTGCTAGCACTTCTGCAAGAGACATAGAACCCCATTCAGCCAGCATGGTCATCAAGCCTCCAGGTGTTCCTGGTGTCACAGCAGCAAGCGGACCAAAAGGTGGCGGGTAATCCATGTCTTGATCTAAAAAGAATTCTGCCGTGGCTCCTGTTGGTGCGACTCCTAAGGCGTTGATACCTATAACCTTCTTGGTATTAGGATTATAGATTAAAGCTTGTGTCTCTCCTCCCCAACTTAACACATCCCACATAGTTGCTGTTGCCGCCAACATAGCGCATGAAGCATCTATCGCATTACCTCCTTGATTAAAGATCATAGCACCTGCCGTAGCACCTAAAGGCTTGCCAGTTATCGCTATCCATTCTTTAGCATGTAGTACAGGCTTTTGAGTCTTTTGCGCATGGCAGATTTGTAGTCCCAAACAAACTATGAAAGCAAGCAGTAGTCTTTTCATTGAGTTTTGATTTTAGGATCAAAAGATAATTGAATTCTTTGCTTAAATGGCATTGTACATGCATATGATTGGGTTTAGCCTTTTTAGTATTTGCTGATGATAAAATGCTAAATCAGTTGAGTACATATACCGTCATACCAAGCTGTTTTATGATCTTAGGAGAAGAATTAACTTCAGATTGTATGAAAATTCAGGTAGTAGGCATTCCGGTTAAAGACCAAGCACAAGCATTAGCCTTTTATACAGAAAAACTAGATTTCGTCAAGAAGCATGATATCGATGTCGGAGGAGGCAATAGGTGGCTGACCGTAGTATCATCTCAAGATCCTGACGGTCCCGAGGTGTCTCTTGAGCCTGGGCCGCTCCACTTTGAACCGTCTAAGGTCTTTCAAGAAGCGCTATATAGCTCAGGTATCCCATATACGCAGTTTAACGTGGATGACTTGGAGAGCACCTATGATCAATTAATAGCTAAGGGCGTGATATTTAAAAGTGGACCTAAGACATCAGCCCAATCAAAGTATGCTATGCTCGATGATACCTGTGGTAATTATATCATGTTGGTCGAGATGTTAGAGGTATAGTCAATTGGTCTTCTTCGTCCACCTAGCTGTATACCACCTGATCCCTAACACGCCGATCACTGATGGCAGCACCCAGGGAATAATCATGAGCTGACCTGTAAATATTGCTCCCAGCCAAGTTCTTCCTCCAAAGGCAAAGAATGCTGTATAAGCCGCAATACCCGTGGTGAGCATACCGACTATGTGATCACGGATAGGATCTATCTGAGAGAGATAACTGTCATATGAGGTTCTCGCCTTGGTGATGTCAGTCATGCCAAGTATTCCAAATATAAAGAGGAGCATAGCTCCATCAGCAAACTGGGTGAAGATCGCATATGCTACATTGAGGGTTCCAAGGATGACTATTGTGATATGCAGATATCTACGCCTATTATAAAATCGTCGTGAAGCATTACCTCCTTTGTGCTTAAGCACAGCAATGCCATACCATAGAGGCAGGCCAGTAATAACAGCCAGATATCCTAGAAATAATGTAACGAAGTACCCTCCCTGTATCAGATTGACAATCGATAATAAGGCCGATGTACCTACGATAACCCACATGGCATAGACATAGGCCCAACCGATCTTAATATGGAGCGGCCCTCCTTTCTTAACGATTATCGGCATCCAGAACAAGACTAGGCTGATAAAACCTGCAATGACATGCGTTCCTAAAACTATCTTGTCGATCTGTATAATGACTTCCATAAGATAAATGATTCTGTATCTCTACTACAAGTGTAAGTGCTATGCGATTATGGTGGAATGCCGAGTGACGACTGTCAAGCTCCCAGGGATGAATAACAAGCCAATGTGACTAATGTCAGGCCTTTGGGACTAATGACATGGATGTTGGATCCATTGTGTTACATGTAGACAATGGGATAATTCTCATTGGAGAGGAATGATTAAAATGTAGATCACATAGAAGAATGTATATCAGAGCGATAAGGGATGGTTATATCAACAATCTAATTCCTTCAAGGGGTTTTATACCCCTTGGTTTGTAGTAATAGGATTGACGAGTATCTAGGCCCACTCGTTAACTCCCCCTTGGGTTCAGTACTATCTAATCATTAAAATGAGCCTTCACCACAGATATATATTTCCTCGAGACAGGGACAATGGCATCTGAATTCTTCAATGACAGCTTGAGGCCTTGGGCATTGCCCGACACCTTAGTTACATTGCTGAGGTTCACTAGGTATGAGCGATGAGACCTAATTATGTTATGTGGTAATAACATGTTCTCTAAAGACTTAAGGGTTGAGCGGACAAATTCGGTATTATGGTTCTTCAGGAAGATGGTGGCATAATTCTGCATAGCTTCGACATATAGGATGTTATCAACAGCTATGTCGATAGGATTAGATTGGTTCGGGATAGTAACTACCTCTGGAGCGCTATCACTATGCTCTTCTGGCAAGGTGATGTCCTTAGCGAGGTCTTCGTATCTGCGACGCTGGTTTATCATGTTGATCATGCCGAAAAATCCTACTGGGAAAATCGCAACGATCAGCGTGGCATATAACTGCGACATGAAATGTGACCAAGTAAACTTGAGATAACCCAATGCCAAGGTCATATATAGGAAGTTGGCGATATTGATGATGAGGATGAGGATGAAAGTGGATAAGATCCACTTGCCAAAGGCCCAACTGGGCTTGTCGCTCTGAAACCCCAACACTTTGATCAAGAAAAAATGATATGCAAGACTAACACCAAATGTCAATACACCAAAAGACAAAGTTATTTGTAGGGTCTTGGATGTTGAAGGGCCAGTTAAACCAAATGGCTGCAATAAAAACAGAATGATGAAAATCAAGAAGCCAACGATCGCCGACTCCTTGATTTTGTCTTTTGTCTCAATCGAACTCGGAAAAGGTTGATTAAAAAAAGCTATAACCTTACTCACCATCTATTTGACTTAACAATACATCGACTGACTTTTGCAACTGCTCATCATTCCCTTTCGCTCTGCTATCTGGTTGATTGTAGATGATATAGTCAGGTACAGCTGGGCCGTGCTCCATATTCTCGCCGGTCTCCTTGACATACCAAGCACGGAATGGCACTCTAATAAAGAATCCATCCATTAAGCCTCGCCCACCAGTAGATATTACTGCACCAAAAGTAGGTGCTCCAACCAATGAACCATGATCAAGATGCTTGTAGGCATGCGAGAATATCTCTGCATTGCTATAGCTATTCTCGTTGCACAGTGCAATCGACGGTTTGGTCAATGCTGAGAGTGGCAGGCGTTCTCCATATGGATAATGATTCTTGTATTTGGCATTGTCTCGTTGTAAGTCATCGGTTGCTCCACGAGGCACAGTATAAGAGTGCTGACGCACATTGAGCACTGCCATGACCATATCAGTGGTCCATCCGCCACCATTGTATCGGACATCAATTACGATACCGTCCTTGCCATATCCACTGGCCATAAGCTCTCGCTCAAATCGCTCAAAACTGGTCCAGTTCATCCCCCTAATGTGTATATATCCAAGGCGACCATTAGAATACTTGCTTACCAGTTCTTTGCGATCATCAACCCACTCCTCATACAAGAGGTCACGAGTAGATCGACTTGGCCTGATAACCACATGTTCATCGACTCCATTTCTTCTCACTGTCAGTTGGATGCGCTCGTCCACGGTCTGATTGATCAGGGCATAGAAGTTTTGACTGCCAATAGATTGGCCATTAACCGCGGTGATGATATCACCTTCGCTAAGCTTGCTACTCTCTCGATCAGCAGGCGAATCCGGGACGACTCGAGTCACCATGACACCGTTGCCTTGAGGTTTAAGTTCTAATCCCAGGCGGCCAGTAGATAGTCGCTGTGTCTCTTCATCAGTAGGCCCTCCGAGGCCCATGTGACTAGAATTCAATTGTCCCAGCATCAGATTGACGATATACGAGAAATCCTGCTTCGTTGAGGCGGAAAGTGCTCGTGGCTCATAGATCTCTCTAAGCTCATCCCAATCTTCACCATGAAAGTTAGGATCGTAAAATCGATCTCTCATCGTGCGCCATGCCTCATCAAATATCTGTGCTCGCTCAGCCCGATGGTCAACTTTCATCTTGGCGCTAAATGGCAAGGTCTTAGACTTCTTACCATCTGTATCGACTTTTTTATGCTGCCCTCGAGAGGTGTAGTAGATATTCTTTCCTTTACTATCTAGTGTAGGGCGGCCCACATTGCCTGCACCTACTATTGTCTTTTCATCTTCACCATTCCACTTGATCTTTTTAAAGCTCGATCCACCGGGAGAACCTTGTCGCCCTCCTCCATTAGTAGAGAAAAAGAACTCTTCGCCATCCTTAGAAATCAAAAGGTTAAACTCATTTCCTGGCAGTCGAGTTACCTGTGCAAGACGTTCATGAATATCTGCCACATCGATGTAGAATGTGCTATCTATATCGGCGTCAGCGTCGGCTTTATAATCATCCCAATCTGAGCGGGTACGCTCCCAATCTGCTTCTCTTAACCAAGCAAACCAGATATCCGTATCACCATTGTTGCGCACAGATCTAAATCCTAACTTACTGCCATCAGGACTCCATACAGGACTAATATCATTGCGTGGGTGCATGCTGACATTGATTGCTTCGGCACCTACCTCAGCTTTCTGGATATAAATCTCATTATTGAAATCTAAGTCAGCCCTGCTATAGGCTATCCACTCGCTATTTGGGCTGAAAGACAAAGAGTTGGCCGTATTCCAGCCTGAAAGCAACTGTCTAGGAATACCAAATACCCCATTGGTATCAACCTCGACCAAAGTTAGCTCGCCAGTAATGGAAGATATGGCCACCTTACTACGATCAGGAGAAATGACATAATAGGCCTCTTCAACAGGTGTATCTTGAATCTTAGTCGTAGTCCACTCGAATGATTCGAATATGTCTCCACCCTCTTTGGCTTCAGCTGCATATAGATCATAGTCTCCATCTCTATCACTTAAAAATAGAACAGTAGAATCATTGAGCCAGCCTACGTTACTTTCACGAGAAGTATGCGGAGATGGTGCCACAGATCG
>CAZFWJ010000091.1:0-10113 GCA_964522505.1 uncultured Saprospiraceae bacterium | reverse complement strand
CTAAAATAGAATCTATATAGAAAAAAAGCCTGCCAGATACATCATGCAGCTGGCAGGCAATAATAGGAATAGGTTATATCCTAAGTTTATCCCTTAAGAGCCTTATCATAATCTTCATATCCGAAGATCTCTGATAAGCTAAGTTTCTTGACTGCACCATACTTACCAAGTGCTTGAAAGTCCATTTTCTTCTCATCTCCGATCACAGAGATATTGAATTTCTGATCCTTGACATACTTACCATGGAAGTTTTTCAAATCGTCAAAGCTCATATCTTTGACTCCCGTATATATGTCCTGCCTGATATCATAATCTAAGTCCCTGTCCGACGCCGCTATATAATTGAAGAAAACTCTCGTTTTGGTAATGCGATTACTCTCCATCTTAGATAAGATGGATTGCTTTGCCGTTTCAAAGTTCTTTTCGGATTCAGGCAAGTTATTCAATAAGTCTATGAGGGCATCCAAAGCCTCCTCTTGCTTGTCTGCTTGAGTGCCAAGATATGCTGTCAGATAATCATTGTTTTCAGCTTTCTGAGCAATCTCATATCGGGAGAATACTGAATACGCCAACCCTCTTGCTTCTCGTATTTCTTGAAACAACACAGAAGACATACCAGATCCAAAATATTCGTTGAATACATTTACCTCTGGTAACAAGTCTTTGTTAAACTCATTCTTCTTAGAGGTCAGCACCATTTCTGCTTGTACCATGTCATAATTAGTGAAGTACACTTCTGGATCAATAATGTCCTTAGTTACAAACTTCTTTCGGTCGGGTAATGCCTGTAGTTCATCAGGAACCTTATGGTGTTCATTGAGCAACGCAATTACCTCACCTTGCGATTCAGGACCATAGTACATCACCTTGTGATCCATAGTAGGTATGCTCTTGATAATCTCGATTAGTTCGTCAGAGTTTAAGTTGTCGAGCTCCTCATTAGACAACACATTGGTATATGGAGAGTCTGGTCCATATTTAGCGTAGTTCGAAAGTCCTTGCCAGAGTATTCTCCACTTCTCCTTTTTAGCATCTGCTCTCGATTTGTGAGCGTCCAGCTTTACGTTTTCAAGAACTTCGGTATCTCCTTGAGGTGACGACAGAAGTGACTCGAATAAGCTAAGGCCTTCTTCCATGTTTTCATTCAGCCCTGATAGATATACATACAGCCGTTCTTCTCCTGCAAATACGCCAAAGTTGCACCCGATTTTGTACATCTCTTTCTTAAATTCCTCAGAGCTCAGCGACTCTGTACCGAGATAGTTGAGATAATCCAAAGCCACTTTAACCTTCGGGTTGTCATTCGTTCCCATCTCCAGCAAGTAGTATAGTGTAAATAGACTATTTTCTCCATTTTCCTTATACCACACTGGAATATCTGAATTCATGGTTGACTTTGAGATATCCTTTTCATAATCTATGAATACAGGATCGATAGCGGCGACATCTCGAGACTTTACATTTTGAAAGAAATCCGATTGAGTAACTCGATCGACTTCAACCGGAGTAATCTTCGGCTTCTCTACCTGTACTTTGTTAGGGTCTTCGCCGTAATTTTTATACACGACGACATGATTCTTGTAATTATTAGATACAAAGTTGACAACGTCCTCTTTGGTCAATGCTTCCATTTTTTGAATCGTTCCGACATAATCTTCCCATGCAATATCATTTGTAAATGCCATTACCATGTCGTTAGCCCGAGCATTGTTATTCTCCAACGATTCCATCTTCATCTTCTTGAACTCATTGATGACAGCCGGGACCAGCCAATCTTCAAACTCCCCATTCTTAATCACATCAATTTGACTGAGCAAGAGATCTTTTACCTCTTGCAGACTTTGACCTTCTCTTGGCTCACCCCAGAACTGATGCATGCTATAATCATTCATGGCGCTTACATATGAACCTGCACCTAAGACTTTCTGTGCCTGAACTAGGTTCAAGTCGATCAATCCTGCCGTACTATTATTCATCATAAAGTCGACCAATTGAAGTTTGTAATAGTCCTCACTTGATGTGCCCCCGAATCTGAATGCCATAGATAGATTTTCCTTGTCTGGACCAATTATTGAAATCTCTTTGTTAACATCTATTGGACTTGCCTTCTTACTTGTATATGTTTCGAGATCCTTAGATTCTATATGACCCCAATATTTATCTACAAGCTTAATTGTTTCTTCTGGGTCAAGATCGCCACTCATACAGATCGCCATATTATTGGGGATATAGTACTTGTAGAAGTAGTTATTGATATCCGTAATGGATGGATTCTTTAAGTGCTCGATTGTTCCTATGACAGTCTGAGTTCCATATGGATGATTGGGAAACATAGCTTCTGCAAGTGCCTCGGCAGACTTCCAGTAGTCATTATCTAAGCTTCTGTTCTTCTCTTCATATACAGTTTCTAACTCCGTATGGAACAATCTATTCACAATAATCTGAAATCTGTTGGATTCTATATCGAGGAAATTCTCAATTTGATTGGACGGTATGTTATTCATGTAAACCGTCCGATCCTCTGTAGTATATGCATTCGTACTTGTGTATCCGAGATATGCACACATCTTATCATACTCATTAGCAATGGCATATTGAGATGCTTGTTGCGACAATTCGTCAATCTTAGCATAGTGTTCCTTTCGGGCAGCGGGATCAGTAATAGTTCGATATTCCTCGAAGAGTCGCTCTATTTCATCTAGCAATGGTTTTTCCTTTTCCCAATCTTTGGTCCCGTAATCTGCGGATCCTTTGAACAGGTTATGTTCTAAATAATGAGCCAGTCCTGTCGAATTCGGCGGGTCAAACTTACCTCCCGCTTTGACTGGGATGTAAGTCATTATTCTTGGCTCTTCCTTGTATACACTCAGATATACTTTGAGCCCATTGTCCAAGGTATAGATACGAGTATCAGATGGATCGTTGGTGACATATTCATATGTGTAGCCGTTAGAATCTGTTTCAGTATTAGTCTCAAGGAGACCAGTATCTGTTTGGCATGAATGCAGTATGATAAGTAGAAGGGTTAGGGGTAGTAGCTTAAAAGGTTGCATAGCGATTGACTTTAGTGAACAAAATCTATTTAATGATTTATCAATAGGACTTATTGCAGAGTCTCTTCTAAATATATCAAGACTTAGCTGAAAGTACTATCAATTATAGCTGTGCTAGAGCAATTGCAGCTCCTGCAAGAGTTGATCTGGCTTTTTGTACCCGGGGACAGACTTAATGGTATTGAGATTGTTGTCAAGATATACCATAGTAGGATACCCCATTCTACCGCTCATAAGTTTCAATGCCAGTTTATTAGCCCCTCTCCTACCTGCATTAATCCACTCGTAAGTCTCTCCTTGGAACGAAACCGGATCACGACGTTCTGCATTGAATTTGATCATTACAAAATTGTCATTGAGATACTCGACAACTTCAGGATCGGTAAAAGTCTTTTTATCCATGACCTTGCACCAACCACACCATGACGTGTACATATCTATCATGACCTTCTTATCTCCTATCTCCATGCGGTCCAGATCATCAATCTTATACCATGCTAGGCCAGCTTCAGTAACTTCTTTCGGTTCAACACCATATGATTCAGTTACAGACTCTTTACAGGATAAGACGAGGGATAATATGCTTATAGCGAAAACGATCTGAAGAAATTTCATCGGACAGGATTTTTCTCAAAATTACCATTTCTAGCTTTTGAAAAATAGTCCATGCACCACTAAGCACGCATGTTAAGACTTAATTAACCTATGAATTGTGTGTGGCCAAACAAATTTATCATCTCAAAAGACCTAAAGACCATTAGAAATGGTCATCTGCACCTTTTTCTCTAATTCTGATACTGTATCCTTGAATAAGGTATCTGTATCCATTAAGTCTTGTACAGTGCGGCAAGAGTATATGACAGTACTATGATCCCGGCCACCAAATTGATCGCCTATTGTTTTAAGAGAATTGGTAGTATGATTTTTGGCCAAATACATCGAGAGTTGTCGTGCAATAACGACTTCTCGCTTTCTAGTTTTGCCTTGAAGCTTATCAAGTGGAATTTTGAAGTGTTCGGCAACAAGGTTTTTGATGTTTTCTACAGTGATCTCTTTTCCAACATTACTAACAAAACTTTCGACAACTTGCTTGGCTAGAATGACATCAACCTCTTTGTTATTAAGAGTTGACTGAGCCACTAATGATATTAACACGCCTTCAAGTTCACGGACATTATTCTTCACATTATAGCTGATAAACTCCATTACATCACTTGGGATCTCTGCCCCTTCAACCTCTATTTTGGCAAGAAGAATCGCCATCCTTGTCTCAAAATCTGGTGTCTGTAAATCTGCAGAAAGGCCCCACTTAAAGCGGCTGATCAATCGATCTTGTATACCCTCTAAGAGCTTAGGGGCACGATCAGAAGTCAGGATAATTTGCTTCCCGAGTTGATGTAGCTCATTGAAGATATTGAAGAATATCTCCTGAGTTTTTGCCTTGCCACTTAGAAACTGAATATCATCAACAATTAATAGGTCAATTGTCTGATAGAAGTTAACAAGATCACTAATTGATCCTTTTCTGATCGACTCTATGATCTGATTGGTAAATCTCTCAGTACTTATATAGAGAAGAGACTTGTTAGGAAATCTGCGGCATACCTCATTACCGATGGCATGTGCCAAATGTGTCTTTCCCAATCCAACATCTCCATAGACTACTAGAGGATTAAATGCGGTACCTCCTGGATTCTTAGCAATGGCTAATCCTGCTGACCTTGCTAGCTTGTTACAATCTCCTTCAATGAAATTCTCAAATGTGTATTTAGCGTTAAGTTTAGGATCTATCTTAACCTTCTTGATGCCCGGTATTACGAATGGATTTCTGATAGTCTCGGCAGAATGAAACTTGGCTTGAGAGTCCGTCACATGAAATGACGTATTACTATGGTCTTCAACAACGATCTGATATTCTAGTCGTCCTTCATCTCCGAGTTCCTTCCTAATAGTTTTTTTAAGTAAACCAACGTAGTTTTCTTCTAGCCACTCATAGAAGAAATTATTAGGGACTTGTATCGTAAGTGAGTTTTTCTCAATTCGTACTGGTCGTATAGGTTCGAACCACGTCTTAAAGCTCTGTGGGTTTATGCTCTTCTTTATAGTAGAGAGACAATTGTCCCATACTGACACGTGGTCCTTCATGTGCAAAGTGGTTCTTCTAATCAATAAATCATTCTGGTGTTGCAGCCCTTTAAACAACTATCTCAAGACTTCGTTGTTTACTCATTTCGATGGTGCAAATATGAAGAATAAATAGCGATGTAGAGTCATAAATATTGAACTTTAAAGCTATTTAGACAAACCAAAAATTATTTCTTATTTCACTTAATTTCAATGATGTATGTATTGTATTTATTTGAATAAATAAAATTTACATATGATCATGAGCAAGATTTGTAAATATTTACTAAGGAGTTTTTCGACCCCTAAATTAGACTACTTGGCCCTTTGATGTAGCATTGAGAGCAATAGTAGAATTGTCAAAATCTAAACCGAAATTCTATTCTTGGTTGTTATAGAATGTGCCTCTACTTGGCAAAGAGTTGAGAGATATCTCTAAATGCCTTAAATTCTAAGGCATTTCCACAGGGATCTAAGAAAAACATAGTAGCTTGCTCGCCGACCTCTCCTTTAAATCGGATATATGGTTCTATCACGAATTGAATATTATGAGCTCTTAATCTATCCGCTAGTCCTTCCCATTCTTCCCATGGCAATACTACACCATAATGAGGTACAGGGACATCATGTCCATCTACTGCATTAGTATGATCTGATGAATCATCAGTCTTAGGTTTGTAATGAATTACGAATTGATGACCATACAAATTAAAATCAACCCATTGCTCTGATGATCGACCTTCTTCGCACTGTAGAATGTCTCGGTAAAATGCTCTTGCCAACTGTACATCATGTACAGGTATCGCAACATGAAAAGGTCTGAATCCGGTTCTATCGGTCATATATCACATTGTGGTATAAATGATAAAGCTGAAGTTCTTACAGCCAAACTCAAGATACCTAAACATGACTACAAATTAAGTATCGTGCGTGATATATTATAATTCAGAAGTGAATACCCATAGTTCTCCCAGTATGCCTAGAAGACAATTCCGATCTCAGTGATCTTAATCTAAATATGCTAAAGAGGGAAAAGTAAAATTCTAATCGATAGCAACTATTTTATTGTGAAACAGTATCAGTTAAATAATGCTTGTAAAAGAACAAGACAGTTAAAGAACCTACAACTGCTAATACTGCGCTTGCAGGTATATTATTGTACCCCATAATCGAAGCTGCAAAGCCTCCGAATATAGCGCCAACAATAGCAATTACAAACGCGAAAACTGCATTACTAAATTCCATCTTTGGGATGAGTCTGCTAGCAATGATGCCTAATAGCATTCCCAATCCAAGCCATACTAAAAGTGTCATAATTAATAGATTTATTACTGAATATAATGAAAATATGACTAAAACGCTCCGAAATGTTGCTCTGTAGGGATATTGTCGACGAAAATGCCGCACTTGATTTGACTTATGTAAATCAGCTTACAGAATCACGATCAATTGGCTTGATATCGTCACTGAAAAGCCTATCACGATTTACAATAATACTCGTGTTAAGTTCAAATCCTGCTAATACTATGAATGCATTCAGCTGAAGCCAAATGAGTAACACTATAAGTGCACTAACCGTGCCATAAATCTCATTGTACCGACCAAAATGATTAATGAAATATGAAAACCCAACACTAAAAGAGATCGAAAGCAACGTGGCCAGAGTAGCCCCTATATTAATCCATCGCAGAGGACGATAAGTCGATGGGCCGTATCTATAGATAAACGTAATCACAGAATAAAACAGTAAAACGATCATGATCCACTTCAACAAACTAATTAAAAGACTTGTTGAAGTCGCTAGATCAAATGTATTCGCAAGATAGCTGAGTAACTGTCCGCCCAAAACAATCAATACTAAGGAAGTAAAAACAATAGCGGCAAATAGTATGGTCAATACCAGAGCAATTAACCGTTTTTTGAGATAGCCTCGGCTTTTGAAGCTCTGATCATAACTTTTGTCAAATCCAAACATCAAGGTTAACATACCTGAAGACGCAAAAAAAATCGATAATAGAAACCCTGTTCCCTGCAACCCGAAGCTGCCTTCAGATCTAATGTCAGACACAATGCCCAATAGATATTGCTTAGCAGAAGATGGGAAGACACCATCCATGGACTCTTCAAACTGAGCAATTGCCGTCTCTGCGAGAGGCGTATAAGACAACAATGGCAGAACGAATATGATAAAAGGGAAAATACTTAAGAAAAAACTGAAGGCTACAGAATTGGCTCTTGTGGGTAAATTATCCTTCTTTAACTCTTCAATTATAAATATTACAATATTATATAATGACACTCCATTGCAGCCAGGCAAAACAAATTCTTTAGACCACTTGATGAGTTCGTCAATCTTAAGCGCACGGTCTATTTTGTTTCTGATATTGGGTTGTCTCAAAAGAACGGGTTGATTTTATCGCTAAGATAGGGTGGGCTCGAAATTCTCCTCTCAGAGTTCATATCGATAAAGAAGAGCTTGACGGAACCCTTATTCAGCAGGGTCTCATCTTGATTATATATAGTATGTTTGAAAGTGATCATCTTAGTGGGTCGATCCACAATAGTAGTTTCTATGGTGAGCATGTCATCATATAGCGCTGGCCGGAGATATCTACAGGATAATTCTAACACTGGCATCATAATTCCTAATTCCTCCTCAAGATGGCGATAATTCAATCCCAGATCTCTGATTAATTCAGACCTCCCTATTTCGTATAACATCGCATAATGCCCATAATATAGATATCCCATCTTATCAGTCTCAGCATATAAGACTCTCTTGGTAGTAGTCTTAGTAATCATGGCAGCGGTGTTCTCTTGATTGGGCAAGTCATACAATGTGATCCTCCTCGTGCTCGAGATAATTCTGCAGACGGAATAGTAATAATCGTTTTCTCCAATCTATCTATGAAGTGATCATCACTATATGACTGCCTAAATACTTCTTCTGCATCCATCACTTTATACCCTCCTTTATTAAAGGCATTGAGCGTCTTCAGGTTGCGATCATAACTGATCGCTACACCCGGACGTAAAGCTACCAGATTACAACTGTCCGTCCATTGCTCTCGCTCTTGATAAGGACTGACGCCATCACCACTAAAGATGAACTCCATCTCTTTGTTGACTTCAGTGATTATGTAGTCTTTTATTGACGGGTAAACCCTACGCTCTCCAGATTTGTCATATACGATCACGTTGGAGCCTTCTCCATCATAAACAATAGGCTTATAGCACGATATGATATCGTGATCAATACGGGTGAACAGCGTATCTATGTGCATAAAGCTGCGCTCATTAGGAATATTCACCTGCACCACATGGTCTATTAGACCCAATTCAAAAATGCGCTCCTTAACACTCTCAAATGCATATTGACTCGTACGTTCACTACACCCTATTAATAGATGTTGTGGAGAGAGCATCATAATGTCTCCGCCTTCCGCATTGACCACCTCCGCTCGACGCGAAGGAGGAAAAGCCTCTAGATCATTCAGATCTATTAGTTTCCCTTCTTGAGACATGGGTTGAAATAGAGGATGATGATTAAAGATAAATCTCGATAGTAAATTTTCTCTATGCCGTGCTTCTTTAGCAGCTTTGGAAATTAAGATGTGATCTTTGATTGTGACAGCTATATCCCGGGTGAACATATAATTCGGTATAGGGTCAAATAAGATGCGGTCGTCATCTTTATGGTATCCCGTTATGAGTATATGGCTTAATGATGCAGCATCGAGGTCCTGTAAATGCTGTACAAAAGATTGTGGTAGCTCCTCAAAATCAATAACCTTCTGAATTAAATCATGTCGAATTTCAGGATTTGCTTTGATCGCTTCTACTATGAGATCTGAAGTGTCCAAAACATTTTCTTTACCGAGGAAAAGATGCAGTAACCGCTGGAAAATACGATACTCCTCTTGCATAAGTGGATAGAAGACGATATCATCAAACAGCAGACTCTCAGCTTTCTGTGGAGAAATCCGTGATATCCCATCACTTGGAAGGTGAGTAATTACCCGCTCTAATTGAGATATCTCATTGTCAACGTACGCCATATTCAGAATTTAAGCCGCTAAAATAGATATTAAAAGAAGACGAACCTAAGTCATTTATGCTCAGCGAAACATAACCTCTTTCCAAACTGCTGATTGTATATTTAAGGTTTAAATTAAGTTTTCTCGCCCATGAGCATGTTCAAAAAATTGAAATCAGTATTTGTAGTTGAAGAAGAAGGAAAGCCACCGAAATCTCCTGCACCAAAGAATAAAACCACATCAGCTGCCAAAAGCTCAGCTGCTAAGACAAAATCAGCGGCAAAATCTCAACCCAGTTCCACGTCAAAGTCAAGCACGAGCACTGCCAAACCAGAAAACAAGTTCGTAGATATGTTGCTACGATCTATCGAGGCTAATAACATTGAGGGTTTCGACTATCTGGAATACAAGCAGTCGCTGCAATCTCTGATGAAGATAGAGTCAGACGAAGCTAAGAGATATCAGAATGCCTATGCGATGGCTCAAACGATGGGTCTGACTAAAAAGAAACTTTCAGAAAGTATCAAGCACTACTTACAAATCTTGGATGGAGAGGAGAAAAAGTTTGCTGAGGCATTTGAAAAACAGAAATCCACTCAAGTAATACAGCGAGAACAGAATGTCTCCAACCTTAAAAAATCCATTCAAGCTAAGCAGCAACAGATCAAGAAGCTACAAGCAGAGATCAAAGAAGCAGAAACAGAACTCAATAAAACAGAAGGAAAGATCAACGAATCACTCGCCAAAGTAGAGGCGACAAAAGATGGATTCTACGCATCATATCAGATGGTCGTAGGACAGATAAAGGCAGATGCTGAAAAAATTAAACAGTATATAGCGTAGATAAAGAGCTTAGCCAGAATTTTGTGTTTGGAAGAGAAAGGCACCGAACTTTCATA
>CAZFWJ010000090.1:0-10309 GCA_964522505.1 uncultured Saprospiraceae bacterium | reverse complement strand
AAGTTACCGAAACCTAATCACAGAATAGCATTCTCCAGCCTTAAAGATTTCTTGATCTTCAGGAAGCTCCATGAATGCATCTGCACGAGAAATACTCGCTAAGTCACCACTGCCATTACTTGGACTCGGAGTAGCCATGAGGCGACCATCTGGATGGCTCGTCAGAGATACTTGCTGGAAGTAAGTGAGCGAAGGCTTAAAGTGTACATCCTCAGCTAACTCTGCATAGGCATGCTGATTATATGCTACCTGATGACACGTCCCTAACCAATGTAAGAAGTACTTATGAACGCAGAGATAAGTCGATATCGGGTTACCCGGAAAGGCAAACACACAACATCTCTGGTTGTACTGCCCAAACCAAAATGGCTTACCAGGTCTCTGCTTAATCTTATGAAATAGACGCTTCACTTGTAACTCCCGAAGTACTTCCGGTAAGTAGTCAAACTTACCCTTGGATACTCCCCCGCTCATCAGTATGGCGTCATAATGATCCAGAATCTCGGAAAGTCGCTGAGTGATCTGCATTCGATCATCACTCAAGTGTTCATGATCAGCAGATATCCCATGTTGGTGTAATACTGATATGATCTGATGTACGTTAGATCGCCTGATCTGATGAGCCTCAGGGATCTGATTAATAGGGACTAGTTCATTACCCGTCGATATCACCATGACTTTAGGTAATTTTTCAACAACAACCTGTGCCCTCCCCAAGGTTGCGGCTATTCCGATCTCCGCTGTTGACAGGCGCAATCCCGCACTGACGATGAGCTCATCAGATCTATGGTCCACACCTCGTCTATGTATGTTTTGGCCCTGCTTTATCGCATCTATATTAACCATTGCCACTCCATCATCGACAGTGACATCTTCGTATCTGATTACGGTATCACAACCATGTGGCAAGACCCCTCCGGTCATCACCTCAAGGCAATTAGACTGATTTTGCAGTGTTTTTTGAGGATCACCAGCAGCAGCAACAGCTTCAACATTATATGTTCTTGAGCCCGCTACAAATTCTGCATATCGGATAGCTATACCATCCATGGCGACTCGATCAAATGGTGGCATATCTCGATCCGCTCTCCATTCTTCCGCGAGCGTGCGACCTACGGCATCGCTCAACGCAACCTGCTCTACCCCAAAAGACACTGCTTGTTCCGCAATTATGTTTGTTGCTTCCAGTACTGAGATCATGACATTCTTCATAGTTACTATACAGTGACTGCCTGGAGGGCCATTAATCCTGCTTGTGAAGCGATGGCCTCCTGAGCTTCTTGAATACAATCATTGATGGATTGGCTTGGCTTAAACCGTTGGATTGCAAGAGCCGCATTAGCTGAAACGACAGCATTTTGAGCAGCTGTACCCTCTCCGCTTAATATTGATAGAAATATCTCTGCAGCCGCCTCCACAGTATGGCCTCCGTGAAGATCTGCCTCTACTAGTTGAGGCAGTCCCATATCTGCAGGGTTCATCACGCCATTGAACCCCTTGGATCTAATCTGAAAACTGCTTGTTAGAGAGATTTCATCATAGCCATCATCAGCATGGACAACGGCATACTCGATGTCCATATCATTAAAAACGGCCTGATACAAATCAAGTAATTCAGCGCTAAACACGCCGGTGATTTGATGAGCAGGTCTTGATGGGTTCAGCAACGGGCCAAGCATGTTAAAGAAGGTTTTAGTCTTCAAGCCTTTACGGATTGGGCCAACATGTCTCATAGCTGGATGAAACAGAGGTGCATGCATATAGCAAAAATTACCCCGATCTAAATCAGATCGCAATTTATCCTGATCATTAGAAAACTCATATCCCAGATGCTCTAGTACATTAGACGAACCGCAACCAGACGATACGCCATAGTTACCATGCTTGGCAACCTTATATCCTGCTCCTGCCACCACGAATGATGACACCGTACTGATATTAAAGGTATCCTTACCATCGCCGCCTGTTCCACAGAGGTCTATTGTTTCAAAATCTGAAAAATCTATTGGTGTAGCAAGTTCAATCATTGCTGATCTGAAGCCCGATAACTCTTCACCAGTGATGGGTCTCATCTGATAGCATGTTAGAAATGCGGCGGTTTGATATGGATCAACTTGTCCTCGACCTATTGCTGTTACTATCTCAGTAGCCTCCGATTTAGAAAGCAACTCTTTATTATAGAGTCGATTGAGGACTTGTTTTAGATCGTATGTGGCATTCTTATCTGACATAACGGGACTTACTTCTTCTATTCAGACCTAAAAGTATCGAGAGTTTTGTGGTTCAACTTATTAGGAGCGGGATTCTTTATGGATCTGCAGTACCGAGTTGGCGAGTTATAGCGTATCGAGTGACTAGCTTAACATGGACCTCCCCACTGAATTCAACTTTCTACTCTTTTACATACACCTCTCTCCCCTCCTTATAGGTTGCCATAATCTCAATATCCTTGATCTCTATTGGATCAATCGTCAATGGATTATCTGATAATATGACCAGATCGGCGAGCTTACCTGGCTCAAGAGATCCTTTGATATTCTCTTCTCTATATTGATAAGCCGCATGTATTGTCATGGCTTTCAGGGCATCGTATACGGTACTTCGCTGGTTGGGCCCAATGATCTGCCCTGACCGTGATACTCTATTCACGGCTGACCATAATAAAAACGGTTGATCAAGAGCAGTTATGGGATAGTCTGTATGGTTAGTATAAGTTATATCTGCAACTACCGATGAAGCTATAGGACTCGTATATGATGCACGATCCATCCCCAAGTTATTGACGTGCACGTCACCCCAGTAAAAGGTATGATTAGTAAAATAGGACGGTATCAATCCATAATGAGCATACTGTTCGATCAGATCTGGGCGCATAAACTGGCTGTGGATGATCACTGATCGCAGTTCTCTGCTATCGAGATTATGCGCTGTAACGGCCTGATCATGTGCATTGAGGTACATGTCGATAGCTGCATCACCATTGCAGTGAGTGTAGACCTGGACACCATCACCGTATAATTTATGCAGCAGGCCATCCAGTTGTTCTTGTTGCACTACGGCGATGCCTTTGCAATCATGAGCACAGCCAGGCACTTCTGTGAGATATGCGTCCGACATCAATGCTGTCTTGCCCTGCGGAGACCCGTCAGCGACTATCTTGACTCCAGCATATTTTAATCGATTGTTATACTCGTGAAAATTGATGGTATGTTTCTCAAAAACCTTCGCCATGTCAACAAAACCGACCAAAGCAATAAGGTCAAGTGGGAAGTCCATAGAAACACTCAGTTGCTCCAACATATCGACATTTTCTGCTGTGCTAAAACCATCATTGATTGTGGTAATCCCGTTCTGCGCATAAAGATCGAAGGCCTTCGCTGCTAACTTGGTTATATCAGTCGACTCTGGTTGTGGGATTATTGCTCTGACTGCATGCATCGCACTTTCAGTTATGAGGCCGCTGGGTTCCTGCGAATGTTCTAATCTAATAATCTGACCACCTTGAGGATCGGGAGTCTCGGCACTCCAACCCAGCAATTGCAGAGCTACACTATTAACAACACCTAGGTGTCCTGATGCATGAGCCAAGAATACTGGTTGATCTGGAAAGACCTCATCGAGGTCCCGTTTATTGGGATGACGCTGATCTAGGAGCAAATCTGGATCATAGCCCCAACCGACTATCCACTCACCTGTTCCTATATTCCTCTCTTGACGATGCTCTTCCAATCGAACAATTATATCATCAATGCTCCGTATGTCTGAGACAGGCGGAGATGCAAGGTTAGCCCAATCAATAGTCTGTATAGCCAATGAGAAATGACTATGTGCATCAATAAACCCAGGCATTATAGTTCTACTATTAAGATCTATAATTTCAGTGCTTTCTCCACGATATCTCTCAAGATCTTCCTGACCACCGACATACAGAATTCTGCCATCTTTAATACCCACAGATTGATGCACATCATCCTTGGACGCCATCGTAATTATGTGTCCATTGTGAAAGATGACATCTGACACAGGCTCCTCTGCACAGGAAACAAACAGTAAGGCGGATAGGAGGAACCAATATAGAATCCTGTTACTCATATCATCAAGATAGATGATATCTATCCCAAAGGACATGGTAAGTATGTTTTTAAATTGTCAAAAGTAAAGGTGAACAGAGACAGCTCACCTGTTAAAATGAAAAATTGAGACTGATACCAGGATTAATAAACTGTTGCTGAAAATCTATTTCTCTATCCTCACCTCTTCTAATTCCAGTTCCATAACTATTCTGGTAGCTTAATGTGCCTTCTATCCCGATGCCATAGATTCCATTGGTCCACAACTGACGTCCCAAGGTCAACTGTCCATATAATCCGCCAGACAGATCAGCTTGAGAATCGGGAATCTGATTGAGCGCTACTCCATAACCGATCTTGAGGCGTGTATAAAATGAATTTCGATCATTGCCCACGAATCGATGCTCCCATTGCACCGTTACAGGTATGAAATCACCTACGACTCGACCAGACACATCTGGATGGCTACTCCAGTACGTCTCATAACCTATTCCTATACCGAAAGAATTTCGTTCGTCATTGCGGAACATATAACTCAAGCCAAAAACGTAATCGACATTATCTCCAAAAGACAAATGACTCCCAACACTAAAATTGAAGTAGGGTTGAGAATAGTGACTCCCGATCTCAGGAACTATGTAAGTACCGTCTCTCTTGATAATATCCTTCTTAGCAAGATGATACTTATTCACACCACTGGTTACTGTGATCGTCCTGTCTGTTTGGGCTGTTATTCTTCCAAGTATTTTACTACCGTCTTTTAGTATGAATTCATGGCGCTCCCCATCTAAAGAAGATTGTGCTGAGCCAATACCTCCAGCCAACAACATTGAGAATATAAGTAAAAGACTTTTGTACATAGCAGATTGGGTAAATCGTGGTTGAATGAAATTGTAACCTTCACAAAATAGAGATGAATACCAGCATATTTTGTTAATACAATTTTAGGGTCTCTTATAGTATCGTTAAAACTATCTATGGCGGATAAGGACTCATTTTGCTCATTTTCTACTCTATCAGAGTAACGGCATTCTATATTATCTGCTCTGCTAAATAGCTGTCAAATCGCAGATTTACAGCTATTTAGATAAAATTTTAAAAAATAATCACGCACCCTCGCAGCGTTATGAATTGTGAGGGTTTTAAGTGGTTAAAGAAAAGAACATAACAATGAGACGATCACAATATCTTAACTCTATCTACCTCATCATCACAGCATTCATTATTACTCATATAAGCTGTGCAGATGAAGGCATCATCGTTGAAAGCCCTCGGGTAATATTGCCTGAAGCACAAGAGATCATTACATCTGATCTCTATGGTCGTGTTCTTGATCTTGACGATGCTCCAATTGCTGGAGCCCAAGTTACCTTAAGATCTGGCATAGATCCACTCCTAACATTTACTGACGAAGAAGGATACTTCCTCATCAGATCAATACCTAATAAAGGAGAGGCAGCTTTCATTAGTGTACAAGCGGGTGGTCGGATTGAAGCCTTCCGCAGGTTTTCATTGTTGCCAGACCTTACTAATTATACAGAAATCAAGATGATAACCAGAGATGTAGCGGGTTCTTTTGACGCCATGTCAGGCGGTCAAGCCTCATTATCGTCAGGGGCTCAAGTGACTATCGCGCCAGCCAGTTGTACTGATAACAGTGGTAACATTTATGATGGTCAAGTAGATGTAGTGATGACATGGATAGACCCTACCGATGAAGATCTTGCTCAGCTCATGATTGGTGACCTCAGTGGTATTAACTTCCAAGGGAATCTAGTCACGCTGCGAACCATGGGGATGATACAGGTAGAACTCATCGCTGAGGATGGATCTGAGCTGAATATTGTACCAGAGCTCCCAGCCACATTGCGATTTCCTATTCCTGAAGAGGTGAGATCAGCAGCCTTACCCACTATTCCATTGTGGAGCTACGATGAAAATGGAGGTGTCTGGGTAGAAGAAGGAGAGGCCTTCCTTAATGGCAACTTCTATGAAGGCGAAGTAACACACTTCAGCAGTTGGAATGTAGATTTCTTTATGGATCCTATTGAGATAACTGGTGTCGTGTCTTTCACAGTAGAAGAAAATACCGGGGCAGAAGGAACTATCGGAGGATCATTTTTACAGATTTATGTGTCGAGCGAGCGCATCGGACGCAAAGGTGGATGGCTGTGCGATGATGGGTCTTTTAGATTCTTCAATTTTCCAAAAGATGAAGTGTTTGACTTAACCATCTTATCGAGATGTGATGATATACTCTTCCAAGAAACATTTGGTCCATTTGATGCCGATCAAGACCTCGGAACAATCACAGTTAACGATGCAAATATCCCTGTGGTCAGGATAGTCGGCAATGCTATTAATTGTGATGGAGAGCCTGTTAAAGATGGCTTCATATCTATTACTCAAAACGAAAGAATTGAACGCTTTCCAATTGCAGAAGATGGATCATTTGAATTTTCACAGATTAATTGTGGAGATTCAGAAATCATGTTAGAAGCTCTAGATTTAGTAAGTACACAGATTTCTCAAGAACAGATAATTGATTCAACTGCAAGTAATATTGAATTGAATGATCTATCAGTTTGTATGGCTTTAGAAAACTTCATAGCAGCAAATTTTGACGATGGCACTGTTGCCGTATTTACAGATGCCCAAGCATTTATACAAATAATTGATAATGACATTGCCATTGCAATCGAAGGTGGTAATCGAGGAACAGATGAAATATTTTCACTCGTAGCATTAGTACCCTCGGATTATGATGTGAATCCTACAGTAAGCCTCACCAATCGAGATATTTCTCTTTTTACGGCTATAATAGAGGAAAGATTTTGTTTCAGCGAATTACCGTTACCTATGGTTTCATTCACTCAGTTTGATACTATTCCAGGTTCATTTGTCACAGGGAACTATACCATTGATGCCTTCTGCGAAAGGTCAAATGAAGCAGTAGAGATTAGCGGAGAGTTTGGGATTACCATTGCCGAGAATTAATGAATAACTATGATACTCTTAAGTCACTAATGCAGATCAAAAAACTCATAAAACAAGCTAACTCTGGGAGATCAGGGGCTCAAAGAGCGCTGTATGATCTCACCTGCGCACAACTCAATAGTGTGGCTCTGAGATATGTAGTTGAGCGATCTTTAGCAGAGGACGTATTGCAAGAATCATATATCAGAATATTTAAAAGCCTTAAGTCCTTTGATTATCGTGATGATCGATCCACACTCGCTTGGATGAAGAGAATAACGGTAACCGAATCCTTACGACTCTTGAAGAAACGAAAAAGGTGGACGACTGCTGATCAAAGCACCACTACCGAACTGACCATTACTACGGATTATAGTGCGACCGATGATATCACAGCGGCGTTATCACAACTATCCGATCGTCAGCGCATCGTGTTTAATATGTATGCCCTAGAAGGATTCAATCATGATGAGATCGCCATCCATCTCGGTATAGCAGCAAGTTCATCGAGAGCGTTACTGTCCCGAGCGAGAAGCATCCTAAAAACCACTCTAACAAAACGACCCAAGTATGAACATGTCAGATAACGATTTAGACAGATTATACCAGACCTACTTTGACGAACACGAAACGCCTGTTGCAGATCGTGAGATGTTGTGGCAACGTATCGCTGGACGAAAGAATAATCGAAAGTTAATTCCGATATTTTTATTATTTGCTATGGTCAGCTACGGCGCATATTATCTATTGATAGACTCACCTGTAGAGGCATCTGTGCTATTTGATCAAGAAGAAGAGAATCGAGGAGATAATACGATCAAGCCATTACATGACGAGAGCTCAGACACCGAATTATTGACCATTTTTAATGATAGACCAGAGCCAAAGATGGCTTTAATCTCCACAATTGAAAAAGATCATAGGAGCCAAGAATCAACTATTGAATTAACAAATCTGTCGACTCGACAAATACATAGTAGCCCAATAGCAGTAAGTGAAAGACTGGTAGTTACTAGCCCAATAGCTGATTCTCAACATAACACAGCTATCATTGCAGCAACTCCGCTAAATTATAATAACAAAGAAATAATATCAAGTGGCATTTCGCCTCTCCGTTCACAACAGATCATGGCTATCCCAACTCATCAACTGAGCGCCTTAGCAAATGACGCTGGTATCAGAGAGATGACACTAGAAGCCAACACACTTAAACCCTGTCAGATTAATAAGACTGGATTCAATTTTAATCCATTCATAGATATCAATGCTCAAATAGGATTGCCATTAGAACAAATATCATTGACTGATCTTGGCGCTGACCAGTCTCAATTGCTTAATGAATGGCAGGAAGGATTTTCCCCTGTTTCAACCCTAGGAGCTTCGATTGAAATAGGAAACACATTTACAAATGGGCTAAGCATCTCAACGGGATTAGAATATCAACGTACGGAATCTCAATATCAGGCAGTACAAACTATTACTGAAACCACGATGATCTTTGACCCCATGGCATTTTTCTTCTTTGATGAAAATGATGAGATTGTATGGGTCGGCGATACTGTAACTGCGACAACCACATTTGACCGAACCGTAGCACATGCTAATGTAACAGAACTCATAAATGTCCCGGTACACATAACTTATCCTCTTGTACAAAAAGGACCAGTCAAAATATCTGCTATGGCTGGGGCAATAATCAATCTTTCCGTCAAGTATGAAGGCAGGTTTTTAGATAATGATCTAACCCTTCAGGTTTTAGATGAGACTAATCAATCTACCTACATAACACCTAGAATTGGGATCGGTGTCGAAGGAGGCATAAATGCCTCATACAGCCTTACTTCAGGTTGGGAACTGTATCTGAGCTCGCGATATAGATATAATCGTAGCTCGTACTTCACCGATGCCTCTTTCGTGTCTCTCTCACGGGATCACATAGGACTACAAAGTGGGTTGATCTATAGATTTTAATAGCCAATGGCTCAACCAAATAGGGTCCTATATCACTGATGATATCTAAATGCACAAGCATTTTTTATTTCACTCAATGCGTCCAGTTGGTTACCAATGAGATTGAGATTATGCAAGACACCTGGTGCTCAAGCAACATCCTAAATCTTTTTGCCGCATTGACCAAGTCTACTTTAATATAATCAGGTAGCCTTTTGCTATCTCCGTTTCTTCTTCTTGAAATTGCGATTCTTACGACCTTTCTTACCGCCTCTTCCTTTGGGTTTCGGGTTAGCTATCTCAACATTAATCTTGCGTCCTCTGAATCTCGCATTGCGCATTCTGCTGATGACTAATTCTTCAAGCCCCTCCTCTACTTCAAAGAAGCTAAAGTTCTTTTGGAGATCGATAGCACCGATAGAAAACTTCTTGCCCTTAAGAGATTGATTGATCAGTGTAATCATCTCTTTAGGATTTATTTTATGGTCCTTCCCTAAGTTGATGAAGTAGCGTGTATAGGGTGTATTGTCCTTCTTAGAGCGCTTATCTCCGCCTTTTCCCTTATCCTTAGATGATTTAGCCTGCACATTAAGGTCTCCAGCATTGCTGTAATACTCGAGAAAGCGATTGAACTCTACGGAAACAAATCGCTTGATCAAGTCTTCACGACTCATCCAATCTAACTTAGTGTTGACCTCCTCGATGAATTCGGAAATCTGCTCTTCATTGATGGTGACTTTCTCAACTTCATCTATCAAGTTAAATAGTCGCTTGCGACAGATCTCCGAACCTTCGGGTATTTGTTTTTGCTCAAACGACTTTTCTATTTTCTTCTCGAGCTGTCGGATCTTACCACCCTCTTTTGCATTGATGATGGTGATACAGATGCCATGCTTATTAGCCCGTCCAGTTCGTCCACTGCGATGGACATAGGTCTCGAGGCTATCTGGCAGTTGGTAATTGATAACATGGGTGAGATCATTGACATCGATACCTCGTGCTGCAACATCTGTCGCAACGAGCATCTGAATTTTCTTCTCACGGAATCGCTGCATCACCTGATCCCGCTGGGCTTGAGATAGATCGCCATGAGTACAATCTGCACTATAACCATCTTGCATCAGCTTATCAGCGATCTGCTGAGTCTCTCGTCGGGTTCTACAGAATACGATGCTATAGATGTCTGGATGGAAGTCAGCTAACCTCTTGAGTACCTTATACCTATTTTTATGTAAGGTCATATAGTACTCGTGACTTACATTGGACGTGCTCTTGTTCTCTTCAATAACAGATATCTCGTGAGGATCTGTCAT
>CAZFWJ010000089.1:0-10734 GCA_964522505.1 uncultured Saprospiraceae bacterium | reverse complement strand
GATGGGTTACACAAGGGCGGCGAAAAACGTAACCCATATACACCATCGAGAGCACCAGACATCAGGATACAAGGGATCGGTAGTTTGGTTTAGTCATTTATTACAGGTATCACTTCTTTCGTCTTCTACTCTTGTCCCGACTTCTGTTCGAATTCTTATTGTTATTTGAATTTCTCTGTTTGGGACTCCTACCACGATTCCTATTTTGCCCTCGATTCTGGCCACGTTTTATTGGCTCCGTCGAAGCATTTGGGTCTGGCTCAAAGCCTTCAATGACCTCAACTGGTAATTTTAATTGAATGAGTTTTTCAATATCTCTTAGATAGGTAGTTTCATCTGCACTCACTAAAGAGATAGCTTCACCACTTGCTCCCGCTCGGCCCGTCCTACCAATTCTGTGAACATAACTTTCAGAGACGTTAGGTAATTCAAAATTTACAACATGGGGCAATAGTGGTATATCTATACCTCTTGCTGCAATATCTGTTGCTACTAAAACTCTAATGTTTCCTTTTTTAAATCCCGCTAAAGCTTTAGTTCTTGCCCCTTGACTTTTATTACCGTGAATTGCTGCTGCCGTTATATCTGCTTTAATCATTTTCTTAGTAAGCTTATTAGCTCCATGTTTAGTACGTGTAAAGACTAAAACTTGATTCCAATTTCCTTCCGAGATCAGCTTAATGATTAATCCTGTTTTTTTACCTCTAGCAACACGAAGCACTTTTTGATCGATAACTTCAACTGCGGTATTCTCTGCTGCTGTTTCAACTTTTACTGGATTATTGAGAATAGAATAGGCCAGCTTTGTTATCTCTTTAGAGAACGTTGCGGAAAACATGAGATTTTGGCGTTTTCCCGGCATTAATTTCATCACACGCTCTATATCTCTCAGAAAGCCCATATCCAGCATCCGATCAGCTTCATCTAAGACAAAAATCTCTACTCTTTTCAATGATAAAAGTCCCTGATTTTGTAAATCTATTAAGCGCCCTGGGGTCGCTACTAATACATCTATTCCTTGACGTAATTTTGCTACCTGTGGATTCTGCTTCACTCCCCCAAAAATCACGGCACTTCTAATATCTAAAAACTCGCTATACTCCTTGACATTAGCATGAACTTGTGCCGCTAATTCTCGAGTTGGAGTTAATACTAATGCGCGAATGGGTCTATGTCTCTGCTTTGGATACTTAGATAAAATGTGTAATAATGGCAACGAGAAACCAGCTGTTTTACCCGTCCCAGTTTGCGCGGAAGCTAAAACATCTTTCCCTTCTAATACTAATGGAATGGCCTTTTCCTGTATAGGTGATGGAGTATCGTAACCCTTTTTACTAATAGCTCTTAATAAAGGCTCCGATAGGCCCAATGACTTAAATGACATACATCGTGTTTAATTAAGATGAATATCATTTATAAATCTCATCTCTTTTTAATCGCGCAAAGTTACAGTTAATTTGTTCTATCAAGCTGTTGTGCAAAATGGGCTATGATGAACATGGCGCGAAAGACATAAGTACTATAAGAATAATGGAAAGGAATGCCTATCGCATCAATGGTAGTGCTATGTTATATCGCTGTATCTGACGACGATCCTATGGTAGTTGCTCTATCATACTTAAATAGTCACCTTTTGGATACACACGGTCCGCCATCAGTTAAAGTAGATAAGCTCAACAACCCGGCAAGTAACTGGTTTTCGGCTTGATAGCTCATGATATAGCCCACCGTAATTAATGGGATCAAGTGGTTGCAATGGTCAGCGCCGCAAAAAACTGATACTCCTTTTTGCCATAAGTCTGATGAAACTCAAAGTAGTCATCCACGTCGAAATCTTTCCAAAGTGGTACTACGAGTACGGCTTCGGCTATCTGAGCGCCTATAGAACACGCCCAATATCCCGCTTAATAATGTAAGTAGGGTTCCTGCAAACATATTATTCTGATGGGACGCGTGTTGTAGATGTGATCTATATTAATCCTACATCTGTCTTGACTTCTAATAATCCTGGGCCTTCATGCAGCATTAATTGCTCCATAGCCTCTAATAGATTATCCCGTTTTGTAACTTGAATCCCAAGAATACCGCAACTCTCGGCATAGATTGCAAAATTTGGATTGACTAAAGTGGTAGCCCATACATCAAACTCTCCAGCTCGCTGTTCCTTAGATATTTTACCTAGCTCATTGTTATTGAGGACGATCATCTTGACTGGTATCTTGTATTTAGATAGTGTGGTAATCTCTGCCAGATATTGACAAAATCCACCATCTCCAGCTACCGCTATGATAGGTCGCTCCTCTCCTACTGCCGCCCAAGCACCTATAGCTGCAGGCAACGCAAATCCAATCGAGCCCAAATAACCAGACATCAGAAAGCTCTGATTACTCGCTTCAAAATAGCGCCCAAAAGAATAGGCATTGTTACCTACATCTACAGTCATCACTGCGTTTTGGGGGGCATATCTATTTAACGCGTCAAACACGGAAATAGATGAAATACCTTTGCCTCGATCTTCTGATAGGCGCTTTTGTTTTTCTGCTTTCCAGATTTCCCAGCGTTTGTTTATTTCGGCTTTTCGGTTGACCTTATTTTCAAAAATTGTCATCTCATCATGGAGCATGGCTATAGTTGTCGAGATTTCTCCCCATACAGCTGCGTCTACCTTGTGGAACTTACTCAATGCCAATGGATCGAAATCAATCTGTATGGTAGGAAGCTTAGCAGTGATGCCCGTATGCTTAGAGAAAGAAGCCCCAATCACTAAGAGCAGGTCTGCTTCATTCATAAACCAGGATGCGACGGGAGTGCCACTCCGACCGAGGACACCACATCCAAGCGGATGGTCATCCGCAATCTGACCTTTACCTTTGAACGTGGTCATTACTGGACAACTTATACGTTCTGCGAACGCAATAATCTGATCCATATGAAACCTGGCTCCATGACCTACAATTATTACCGGTCTTTCAGCCGAATTCAATAATCCAAGAGCTTTAGCAAATGTTTCCCTAGGCGGGCTGATGGTCATCGGGGTGATGCGCCCATCGGGCGTTAGTGGTTCATCCGTGTCTTGAGCTGCTAAGATTTGTATTTCATCAGGAAAAGTGAGATGTGCAACATCCCGGCAGAGAATAGCATGCTTAACAGCCAGTGCCATTAATTCACTGTGCTTGCTGCTCGATTGAACACGATGATTGAATGCTGCCACCGTATCAAATGCTTTTACTAAATCGAGTTCTTGGAAGTTGCCCGTACCAATCACTTGCGTCGCAACTTGTCCCGTGAGAGCAATGATGGGTGCTCGATCCACTTTAGCATCCCATAGACCTGTGTACATATTAGTTGCCCCGGGTCCTGCAATAGCAAAACAAGCAGCTGGCCTTCCTGTAAGTTTCCCATAAGCCGATGCTGCAAATGCTGCTGCTCCCTCATGGCGAATGCCAATGAATTTTAATTTACCTTTTTCTTCTTGTCGTCTTAATGCATCTGCTAGTCCCAAGTTAGAATGTCCAACCATACCAAATACTCGATTCACGCCCCAGTTTACCATAGTCTCAGCCATGATATCTGACAATGTCGGTTGATGTTCTGGTTCTTTCTCAAGTCCCACATAAACAGAGTCTCCTTCAATCTTTGTAGGATACGTCTCTACACCATCATCAAATCCTGGTGCCAAGCCTGTGCAAGGATGGAAGTCCCAGCCATGCCATGGGCAACGCAGTAATCCATTTTCGATAGAGCCCTCGCCAAGCGGCCCACCCTGATGAGGACATTTATTATCAAGAGCACAAATCTTTCCCTCAAAATTTGCCAAACATACTCCTGTATGTCCAGCAATCACGGTCATCACTCTATTGTCTAATAATTCCTTTTTGTTGTCTAAAACCTTATACCAGACTTTACTTTTATCTTTCATAAATTTTTTATTCACCCTTTTGATTGAGGTACTTACCGACAAATACCGCGACACCGAATGCCAGATAGAACTGGCCTAAGACACCAATGAGTATAGCCGTAGCTTGAGCTTGTTCAGAATTAGGAATAATGTCTCCAAACCCTACTGAGGTCAGATTAATGAAACTGAAATAATAAAAGCCATAAGCACTCTTAGGAGCAGCAAAAATCAAACTATCAGGAGAGAAATAATCTAACATCTCAAAGCATACCCCACCAATGATGCCCAGCAATATAAAGCCTGACATCACATTAATAATTATTTTAATATGAATCTTCTCTGTTCTTAGCACATTCCTAATCAGGATAAAAAAGAGCAGTACAAAAAGAAAAAGAGAAAAAATCATCCTCGTCAGTGAAAGTGATAAGGACAAATTGTTCATGTATTCTAACCAGATAATACCCAGCACCACCCAGCCCATAGACAAAATAATGAACCTAAAGACACGCTCTTTAGCCGCATTAAGGCTTGCAAATATCACCAATGAAAAACTTATCACCGTTAATAATGAATGAGGAAGAAAGGTAATTGCAGACCACAAAGGGGCCATTATAAAATTGACCAGCGCTATAAGAATAATTATCTCCTGATTTTTCTTTATAAACCGTCGCATAACACCTTAACTCTTATTCAAGAATTTCACGACCTTCTCAATACTGAGGCCTTGAACTATGATCGCGAATACCACAATCACGTAGGTCACTAATAATAGCGCATCCCTGACCTCACTATGTGGCAAGCTCAATACTAAGGCAATAGAAATTCCGCCTCTCAGACCGGCCCAGGTTAATATCTTCAATACTTTACCATCAGCCCGCAGGTCTTTCGTCAACAAGAAGTTAGTTAAAAAGAGAGCGAAATATCTGGCAAATAACACAATGAAGATGGAAATAACCCCAAGTAGCAAATAGCTTATTTGAAAATTAAGTATGATAAGTTCTAATCCGATTAACACAAAAAGAATCGAGTTTAAGATCTCATCAATCACTTTCCAAAATAGAGTCAGATGTTCTTTCTGAACCTCACATGCATCCTGCTGATGAAGCCCATTGCCGATGATTAATCCCGCAACGACCATCGCAAGTGCTCCTGATACATGAAGTGCTGAAGCCAAACTGTACCCCCCCATTACAATTGCCAAGGATATATGAACTGCGATAACGGGTTCTTTCATTAGGCTGGCAAGCAATCGGATACCTATATATCCCAGGATAAAACCCAGAAATAATCCTCCACCTACCTCAGTTCCAAATTCCTGAGCAACATGTCCAAAGTGTATGTCGGACCCTACCATAGTACCTAAAGTCAATAGGGTCAGAAAAACGACAATACCCACACCGTCATTAAACAATGACTCTCCAACTATTTTTATCTCCACCTCTTTAGAGATACCTGCCTTATCCAATAAAGCCAGGACGGCAATAGGGTCTGTCGGTGAGATCAGCGCTCCAAAAATCAAGCAAAAGATATAGGAGATCTCAACACCCATCAGACCTGATACATAATAAAATATGGTCCCAACAGTAAAGGTAGATATTAATACTCCTAAGGTAGCGTATAAGAAAATGGGTAGCTTAACCTTGATAAGCTGCTTGATGTCAATATGGATAGATCCTGCGAAAAGTAGAAAACCCAGGAGAAACTCAAATAAGATTGTCCTGAAATCTATGTCCTCTAGTACATGACATATGCTAGCAACCTGGTCAGGTGCAATAAATGAAAGTCCTGCAAATCCTAAAGAAATAAGGATAGCCAATATCATGACTCCTATGGTATCGGGAAGCTTGAGCCATTTATTATTGAGAAAACTCAGTATAGCTGCGAGTGCTGTAATACCTATGAAACTTTGGAACATGATTATGATTTTATTTGTAGGTCATCTACATCGATATACAAGACATCCCAGTTAGAAAATTGATGAGTTGATCCTGATACCGAGATCTGCTCTGCAACAAAAGGCAACACCTGTTTATTGATAGTTCCGCCATGTTCATCTAAGAGAATGTAGTATCTATTAAGTCCGTTATTTTTAGTTTTTAAAATGGGAGGAGTTCCTCCGCTAATACACCGGATGGCACAACTCTTGTGGATTTTCCCTTCACCAGGCTTCATTGCACCGAAATAGCATTTGGGATCGATTATTTCACCCTCCAGAGAAACTGAATTCTTAGCTAAGTCCGATGAAACTTGATTAGATGGATCGTCAAATACTTGCTTTAAGGATGCTTTTTTTTCGGTGAGTTCCATCATGGTCTTGCCGTCTCCATAGATCAGCGTACCAGCGAGTTCAATTCTTTTACCATCAAGACTACCCTGTTCTTGCTCGATATCATTGATGATCCCACTTGCTCCAAACTTACCATAGCCTACGAGCACTACGTCATGTGATAAAGAGTCAGCTAAATTGCCGCGATCCGCAATTACCATGGGAATAGGGCTCTCGTAGTAGGTGCCAGTGATCGTAGTTATCTTACCAAATTCAAACTTGAAGTTGTTGAAGGGTTTCTGGAAATAAACGATGGCAAATACCAGAATCGGGATAAGGATAAAGAGGGAGATAAGGAGTTTTTTAAGAAAGGATGCATTGCCTTTGGGCATGTCATCCTGCCATCCTATATAAAATTCTTTTTCTTCATTCATGACGTCGTGATATTAGCAGGTTCTACATATGTGCCCTCTTCATTGGGGATTGGATTGACCCATATATGGTCTTTAATCATTTTTACTTCGTAGGTTTTTACCTTCTCCGTAAATGGAGCTGGCGACTGTCCATTCTGTGGTAGGTACTGGTAACCATGCCAAGGGCAAGTAATGCACCCATCGATTATTTTCCCCTCCCCTAAAGGGCCCATTTGGTGCTTGCATACATTATGCACCGCAGAGACTTTTCCATCATATTTGAATACAGCGATGTTCTCACCTTTTATAAAAACGGTCGTAGCACACTTCTCATTTAGGTCATTAATAGATCCGATATCATAAAACCCATTTTCAACTAATGCGCTCTGTTGAGCTCTTAATCGTTTGGTCTCTATTATTCCTGCTGTCAAATGCAACCCTGCAATTACTACAAAACCACTAATTAAAAATACCCAATAGATTGGGTGGCTTTCATATTGCAGAGTACCAAGCGCAATATGAAGAATAATCATGGCATAAACCAAATAGACTGACATGTGCAAACCTTTCCAAATCCGTGGACTCAGATTTTTCAACCAAAAGTCATGACTCGTCGCCGCCATCATGAATAGAATGATAATCGAAAAGAAGCCCAGCACTTGAAATGGGAAAGCGCTGATCGAATCATATTTTACATTGGAAGTAAAAATGCTAACGATAGGATTGGCATCACCGAGCACATGAAATTGGATAATACTAAAGACACTATGTATCAGTGCAATCAAAAACATCGAGACCCCTAAATGGCGCCGATTATAAAGCAATGGAAGAAAGCGTGAATCAAGTCGGCACAATGGTCCGATAGCCAATATAATATGCAAGAGTATCACTGCAGTAAGTGCCGTAGACCGGATGATTATCGTCTGTGGTGTTATATCTGGATGAAGAATAATCTGAAAGCCTACGAAGGCAATAATAAGTAGTAATATGCCTGACCATAATATGCGGTCGTACTTCTTTTTTTGCCTGTTCCACAGGATGGAAGTATATTCTGCGCTCATATGATAATAAGTGTTAAGAGTAAGGAAATCAGCAAGCTCAGCGTCAACCAGACACGGATATGATTTACTCGGTGAGAAGGTCTCATGTACGATTAGATTTTAGCCATTTAAGTAAGAAGAATACCCAGAACAAACACAGGCCTGGGAACAATAGCGTCTTAAAGAAAAAGCCCGCTCCCTTGGTATCTGGATCTACTTGAGTTATTCCTTTCGCAAGAAAAACTAAGGCAAATAATGCCCCTGCAAGAAGATAGATCCCAAAGATTGCTAAGAAAATAGAAATGATTGGTTCCATATTTTTTTTATTTCTTATGCCACTCCTGCATAGTTAATACCCGTCAGTCGATGCATATTATAATCTATTGTGCTGAGATCATCATGGTTAAACTTGTTGATGTTGTCGTAGCCACATGATCTTGCGATCACTTTGACGAGATCATTACTTGCGGTGAAGAAATTGTTGAGTTGCTGAGCAGAAGCTTCTATGATGAGTCGTTGTCTGAGGTCTTTCTTCTGTGTGGCAATCCCGACGGGACAATTATTGGAGCTACAAGCACGCATCCCAAGGCATCCGATAGCTTGCAATGCGGAGTTAGAGACTGCAATGGCATCAGCACCAAGCATCATCGCCTTAGCAAAGTCCTCTGCTACTCGCAGACCTCCTGTGATCACCAGAGTTACATCCTGCGCACCGACTTTGTCCATATGTTTACGAGCGCGGGCCAGTGCAGGAATCGTCGGAACATTAATATTATTCCTTAAGATCGTAGGCGCAGAACCTGTGCCTCCGCCACGACCGTCGAGTATTATGTAGTCGACACCTACCTCCAATGCGAAATCTATATCTGCCTCAATATGACTGGCCGCTATCTTGAATCCCACCGGTATACCTCCAGTTCGTTCTCTGACCTCAGCTGCCACTTTACTAAAGTCTTCGGCTGTAAATAAATCTGGAAAAGCCGCTGGGGAAATGGCTGTCTCGCCAACGTTTAATCCTCGTACTCGCGCTATTTCTTCAGTTACCTTATGGCCTGGCAAGTGTCCTCCGGTACCCGTCTTGGCCCCCTGCCCGCCTTTGAAATGAAAAGCCTGTGCCTTGACTACTTTGTCCCATGAGAATCCAAATTTTCCGGAAGCAAGCTCATAAAAATATCTGGAATTATGCTCTTGCTCTTCAGGAAGCATGCCTCCCTCTCCACTACAGATTCCTGTGCCTGCAGAGTTCGCTCCCATCGACAATGCTATTTTAGCCTCTAGTGATAAAGATCCGAAACTCATGTCTGAAACGAACATAGGTATATCCAGCTCGAGAGGCTTATTAGCTTTAGGGCCTATAGTAACCTTAGTGTTGACGGCCTCATTGTCAAGTAATGGCCTCCTCGCTAGCTGAGCAGGCAAGAATTGTATCTCTTCCCATTTAGGCAAGGTGTTTCGATCCACGCCCATTGATGCAGATGGGCCATGATGTCCATAGTTCTTCAATCCATGCTGAGCAAGTTCCTTGATATATGAAGTATAAGGCTCTGTACTCTCAGGATGTGTATCGGCATACTGGCCGAGATAAGCGTCTCTATCAAATGGTTGAGGGTGGTCCTCTATATACTGATTGATCTCATCAAGGTCCACCCATACCCAATCTTCCTTAATGACTGCATAAAACTTGAAGAGCACTTCAGAGTTATTGTAAGCGCTGACTCCAGTATCATAGCGATAGTCCCAATTATGCAACCCACAGATCAAGTTGTCCCCTTGGATGTGACCATCTGACAATAAGGCTCCTCGATGCAGGCATCGCCCATACAATACTGATATCTGATCGCCATATCGTATCAATACTAAATCCAGGCCATTTACTTGTTGATGAGTTGGGGTTTTCTCCTTGAGTTCATTGAAACTGCAGAGTTTGGTTTCATTCATTTATGGTAAGTTGTTTTTGATAATATATGTGGGCAATATAGGCAGATGATTCTTACATAGAATATTAAATTCGTCATTTTTTGATGAGCTCCCGTTTTGATTCGTCTATCAGTACATTAGACGTAAGAGAATCAAGCCGAGGAGCAGAAACTTGGGTCTAAAAGAGTCTATGGTTGCTATCTTTGATCTTTGTCATTTTTTAATTTTCAATGAAGTTTAATCTCAACAATAAGCAATTCAGAGGAAGATCCAACTCTTCAGGGGGTGAGGTTAGTAGCACGACGCTATTCACCTACTATCAGGATGGAGAAGTAATATGGGGGAATTATGCTGGCGGAGCGATATTGAAAGGTACACTGATCGGTAAGATCATAGATCACGATACTATAGAATTCAATTATTCTCACATAAATCAGGATATGGAGTTGCTCAGTGGCTATTGTCGTTCGACTATCGAACTAATGACAACAGGGAAACTCAGATTACATGAACAATGGGAATGGACCACAGGTAAATTAGGTAAAGGCGTTTCAATCATTGAAGAAGCTTGATCTTAGCTCCTTACAGATTTTCTTCGATTAGATCCATTGATTTAGCCACATAACGAGAATCTGGGTTTCTATGCTTTAATAGAACACATAACTTTTTAGCTTTTCTGAATTTCCCATCAGTTATTAATTGATCCAACTGTGCTTTGAGTTGAGCACTGGTTACGCAGCCTGTATTAAATTCTGGATATGCATTGATAATCAAATCTCCCATAATATCACTCATTTTTTCTCCTATCCGAAATGCAATTCGAAATTCTTGCTTACGGATCGAATCTGCTTCTATCCAGTTGCCCTCAATTTTTTTCATTCCTTTGGAGACTGATTTTTCTATACCAATTCCTAATTCATTTTTGAATTCGATCTGCTTTAAGGACCCATCTCGATTAAGCTCAAAGTATACCTGTAAACTTCCAACTCGACATTTATCACGTGCAGCATTGGGATAGTGAATCTTCTTGAATACATCTTTTAAGAAGGCATCTGGTCCCCCTACATAATTATTGTGGAGAAACATCTGCCATTGTGTAGTATCCGGGGTAGACATAGAATATGCTGTAAAAACGTTGAAAAGAAGGAAGAATGTAGAATAAAACAATTTCATACCTCATTTAAATTGAAAATAAAATAA
>CAZFWJ010000088.1:0-10786 GCA_964522505.1 uncultured Saprospiraceae bacterium | reverse complement strand
AACTTGTATATACCTGATCAATTATTAGAATATTGATCATTTTTAGAGTAAGAAGTTGCTTTTTGGCCATATTTTCTATTTAGGCAATATCATATTATTCTTGTCAGGTGACAAGTTAATTGAGATTATAATACTATTCACAAGCCTGATATGTTATTAATCCTTTGCTGAGGGATGTTGTGAGCATTATCTCATATGTTACTAGCTGATTTCCACACTCTTTCTCAGTTAGTAAGTGTTGGGTCGAGTAGTACGCTACTCTATGTTCGCGATATCAGACGTCTATGGTGTTTGCCTGGTACGAAGAAGCGGATCAATAATTTACAAATCGTCTTTACAATCTGATCAATAAGATCGCACTAATAAATCAAAAAATACGTAAGCTTAGACTAAAATATCTACTTGAAGAAGAGTTATTGATTCATTTAGCTATTAATATTCCAGTGTAACAGTTCTATTTGTTGGCCGTCCCATTTGGCGTAGCTATATGCTGTAGTCCAGTCTCCTAGATTAATATATTTGGCTTGACCCATGTCAGTAATCTCTGAGTGATGGATATGTCCCATGAGAAAGTAGTCTATATCTGGTTGTTGTAGTAGTGTATCTTGGCAGTATTGGTGATGATGTGCAGTTGGATTTGCATCATGCTTATGTGATATTCTGCTGCGCCTACTCATAAATCTCATTAAGGGCAAACCAAAAGTTGGATGTATTGCTCCAAACAGACGTTGACAAAAACGATTACTGAGTACGCTTTTTATAAACTTATATCCTAAGTCTCCTTTGCCAATACCATCTCCGTGGGTAATGTAGAATTTACGATTGTCATAGGTCGTGATAATCGGTCCAGTAAGCACTTGAATACCAATGTGATTTGATAAATAGCCATAGTGCCAGAGATCATGATTACCTGTGAGATAGGTGATCTGTATTCCACTGTCAACAATGGCTTTCATTGCTGCGAATAGTTCAAAATATCCTTTTGGTACTACAGTTTTATATTCATACCAATAGTCAAATAAGTCTCCGACGATATAAATTTCTGCGGCATCCTCTTTCACGGTATGAAGCCATGATATCAATGCTTGTTCGCGGATATGAGAGGGCTGCTCAGTATCTATACCGAGGTGAACATCAGACAGGAAGTATACCGTGGATGAGTTTGACAAATGAATACTAAATTGTTGAGTAAATGTAGCGGAATACCTGCGGTTAGGTCATGAGGATTAAACAGATGAAGAGTTAATTATGAATAATGTGTTCAAAATGATTCTATTAAGTCACTCTGTTAACATAATATCTCATGGCATACTCGAGAGTATCTTGTATGGAGTACTTGGGTGACCAGCCTAAGGATTCAATTTTTGTAGAGTCGGGAATTCTGCGGTCAGAGTCTTCATAGCCGACTCCATAGAACTCCTCACCCGATATGGATAGTGTTTTGGGTAGGCTATGACCATATTGATCTATCCAGATGTCTCGCATCTTTTTTGCTAATTGCTTAATTGTGATCTCATTATTCCGATGCCCGACATTGAGAATCTGCTTAGATACCTTATCATCATTACTGAACAGAATCATTTTATGAGCCTCTGTAGCATCTCTGATATCTGTGTAGCAGCGTTGCTGCTCACCACCATTGACCAGATACATAGACTTGTTATATAGCAAGGCATCCATAAACAGGCTGAACACCCTTGGCATGCCTTCTTCCTCACTTGGCAGAAAGTCTATTTTAGGACCTATATAGTTGAATGGTCTTATGATGGTATAATCGAGATCTTCTTTGAGTCCATAGGCATGTATGACTCTTTCTAATAATTGCTTAGAGCTGGAGTAGATCCATCTATGCTTTTTGATGGGCCCTAATATTAGATCAGTGTTTTCCTCTGAGAACACGTGTTCCTTCCCATCATAGACATTTGCGGACTTCCCATATACTTCTGACGTAGAAAACTGAATGAGCCTCTTTTTATATTCTACACACTTCTTAACGACCCATAGGTTCTCGATGAAGTCTAACTCAAATGTGCCGAGCGGATCAGTAATGTACTGCGATGGATTAGCAATAGCGACGAGGTTTACGATTATCTCATGGCGTTGTATGAGCTCTAGGAGTTGATCTTTATCCGTACGGATGTCAAGATTGAGATATTGAAAGTCTTGAGTAAGATCACTTAGTTTTTCTTTGGTGATATCAACAGCACAAAACTCCCTATTCTCTCCTGCTAAAGCTTCTGTAAGATGAGAGCCGATAAAACCACCTGCCCCGAGGATTAGTATCTTTTTCATCATTGTGGGCTCAAATGTCGCAATTAAAAATAAAGAGATAGTATCCTTGTGTCTAAAACCTCCTATTCGCTCAATCTCATTGGAAATCTTACTCATGATATGGCAAAAACAATAATGATTATTGGTGCTGGTCCGGCTGGATTATTCTGTGCTCATGAGTTGATTAAAAAAGGTTTCCACCCGATCATTATCGAAAAAGAGAATTTCGTAGGAGGTCTGGCTGCAACGCATAGAAGCGAATTTGGATCCTTTGAAATAGGTCCGCACATATTTCATACGGATGATGAGTATATCTTCAATATCGCTAAGCAGTATTTAGGAGATGACCTAATGCTTATGGATTGGAAGGTGGCGCAGAATTTAGGTGGAGAGTTGTTAGAGTTTCCTAACTCAGTGCGAGATATGATTCAAAAGAAGGGCATGTGGAACATGCTTCTTTTTATCCTATCATATTTACGATCGCAGTTTATCCGAACCGATGACTTCAAGTCATTCGTGTATCGTAAGGTCGGAAAAAGATTAGCAGAGTTCAATGTGATCAACTATACAGAGAAGATGTGGGGCATCCCATTGGAGGAACTTGAGACCGAATGGATCAAACCTAGACTTGATAGACTCTCTATATGGAAGATTCTCAAGACGATTTTCTCATCACATAAGAGACAGTTCCATTATCCCAGACTTGGGGCTGGACAATTATATGAGAAGATGTCTGAAGACATGGATGTCCGATATCAAGAATGGCCAATCTCAATAGAAGTTCTAACAGACGAAAAAATCCAAGTCCAAACGAATCGGCAAACCTATCTCATTGATGCATTGGTTTCTTCTGCTCCTCTAGTCGATATAGTCTCCATTATACGAGATATAGATCATAACTTACTTAGCTCGCTGAGTGCTCTGAGACATAGATCTCAGATATATGTCATCCTGACTTACGATACAGCAGATATCATAGATCATCAATGGATTTATTTTCCAGAACCGGAGATACCATTCTGTAGAGTGCACTCGGCAGGGGCATTCTCCACGGCGCATACACCTCAAAATACATCCCTATTAGTATTCGAATATTTCTGTTTCAATACGGATGATATCTGGCAGCTGTCGGATGAAGAGATTATTCAACTTACAACATCTTCATTCCACAAGTCTAAAGTCATTACCCAAGGTGAGATCATCGATGCTCATGTCATGCGAAAGGGAAAAGCTTATCCCTTGATGTCAAAAGGTAGAACTGATACCCTGTCAATCATTCAATCCTTAAGACTTGTAGATCGGGGTATTCATGCCATAGGACGTCATGGATTACATACCTATGATAATCAACATGACGCTGCTCGCACAGGCGTGGATATCTGTAAAAGCGTACAATACAGATAGAAAATTAATTTTAGAACTTTACAGGATAGTCTACATGTTGGGCTGCCCCGATTTCGGTTGTTTAGACTGAGATTATCACTGCTTCAGGGTTAAAAAATAGTTTTTATCGTTTATCAGCATTGAGACTTTTCCATATATTTGTGTAGAACTCAAAAAATAAAGTGAAAATGAAGTTATTTACGTCGATAGTATTAGTGTTATTGTCATTTGAAGTATTTAGTCAAGATACTGCAATGGCTGCTGATGAAGCGGTAACAGAAATTTCGGTAACTAATGTAGCTTGTGATTCTGAGACGGATGAACTTACATTCGATCTGACAATCACAGAGGATGGCGTTCCGGTAGAGGTGTCTTCAAGTGGTAGTTACAGTGTTAGTCTTTCTAATGAAGATGAAACTGTTTTCTTTGGCAGTGCCCCGTCCAATGGTATGGGCACAATAGTTCTTTCCGATGCCCCTGTTACTGGAGGTTTCTCAGACGGATTTGGTTGTGATAATATTGCGGGTTTGTCATTGACACTTCAAAGTCAAGGCAATGGAAATATGGTAATCGATAATTTTCTCCCAGCTGCCAGCTCTACCGCTGCAGCACCTATCCCCACATTAGGAGAATGGGGCTTGATCATATTGATTATTTGTCTTTCTGTTATTGGATTGGTTAAGATTAGATCAATTAGCAGAGTTCCAGCATAACTGGTGGAATAAATAAGATTTAAATTAAAATGGCAGACTCTTCTCATGAAGAGTCTGCCATTTATTTTATGTACCCAATATAAGAGGGATTCAAGTCTGACTGAATCATTACGTTCATCTCTCTTAATTCTTGACTTGTAAAGAGCTCTTTGTGCTCTCCCACTTGGCCTTTTCTGGCGTGTCTACTGTTTACGTTATCGGGATTTGGTGTGTATAGCCATGGGGATTGGGCTTCAGCTGATTCTTTAGTTGATTGATTGGTTATTTGGCATTTATCGATAGACTGCTTAAGTGCTTCATTAGAAACTGATAGTCCCAAGAACTTAAATACTGTTGAGAGTACTTGTTCTGTATTACCCAATAGATTCTCATAAGATACTGCGAGTATGTTATCAGGAGATTGAGCGATTAGGTCGGCCCAAACATTCATAAATTGTATGACCTTCGGCAATCCCACGTTATAACTCCTCAATAGTGTCTGTGGAGTGATAGAATTGATCTGGGTTCTATATCTCATGTGGTAGTACTGACTCACCAGTATATCACGCGGATCACGATATACATATACTACTCGTCCTGTTAGGTATCGCTTAAAATCAATTTGAAGCAACTTTTCTTTGGATAGCACACGCAGCGACTCTTCCCAGCAGCTTCCTGCATGTGATAACAATACTCGAGGGAAAGCATCATCTAAATCATGCAAATCCGATATGTCATGAACTGACAGTTCTGAGTCATGATCTACAATATATGCCTCGACTATTAATCGCTGCAACCATGTTCTGCCACTCTTGGGATAGCTGAGTATGTACAGATCATAATTATCTATATCAGCGTATTGATTAAACTTAGACAGGTAGTGTTTAATGAATCGTGGATTTTTAGCGATCTGACCCAGTCTATTCCTGAGGTTATAATAAGTATATGCGAGGGGATGATCGATCATAGTTCTTCTTCAGTCATCCTACGTGCTAATTCTTGACGACCCAGATATCCATTGATTCGACTCTCCTTTATATCTTGATTCATGAGATCAATTTTATTTTGGGCATGGTATATTATGGCCCTTTCAAAATAGTATAAACCTTTATCACCTGACAGATCAATTGCGATATTAACTGCGGATAGTGCTTCAGAGATAGCCTTATTCTGGAGGTGCATCTGGGCAAGTATAACCCATTTGTCAGCGTCCTGTCGAGACAGATTTAAGTAGTGCGTTAGCGCCTTAATGGACTCATTAAGGTTGCCGATAGATCTATTGATAATCGCAGTGTTTAAGTATAAATCAGCATTAGTACTGTCAAGAGTCACTGCATGATCCAGATCCAATAATGCTGCATGAGGTCTATTAAGTTTAGCCAGTGTCACCGCCCTATTAATATATACTCCTGAGTATGAACTATCAATACTAATTATCTGATTAAATAGTGTCAACGAAGACTGGAGCTTATCGGGATCATTAAAAGCAGCATAAAACTTCCCCAACTCGCTCAATGTGGAAGGATTTTGGTCACTAATTTCTATTCCTTTTAATAGTGCTGATTCAAACTCGAGCGTTCGGCCATTTTCTTTGTAGAAGTTCGCCAGATTGAGATAGGCCATATCATAATCAGCATCATGTTGCAGCTGATGTGACCACAGCGTTTCTGAGTTAGTCCATACCTTGGATTGACTGTAGGTCATGTACCCCAACATCAATAGAAATGCGAGATAAGCAAAATTGAGAAGCTGTTTGTAGCCAGTTTTCTCTCTTATCGAATACGCAGCATATGAAATGATCATAAAAAGACCCAAATAGGAAACATATGAAAATCGATCTGCTAAATATGCTTGTCCAATAGGTACGATTTGTAAGGTGACAGAGATATGAACTAAAAAAAACGAAAGACCAAAGAATATAACTTTCCATCGCTTCTGATATGCTCTGATGAGTAGACCTATGATAAATATGAAAACGGGTATGCTCAACCAATGATGAATAGTAAGGTGAGATGGATATTCATATACTGGTAATAATTCATAGGGTATCACAGTTTTAATCAAGTATTGCATTGTCGCATATAGAGCACAGACAATATTATGACCCCAATCCGAAAGTGTTTCTGGCCAGATGACAGCATCATTGGACTCTGCGAATAGTATTGAGATAATACCATAGACTAACGATACAATCAGAAAAGGTAATTTGCCAATCACATCTTTTACTCTCAGGGACCCAGATGTCCAGTAATCTATCAGGATCAGAGTGATCGGAAACAGCACAGCTTGAACCTTAGTTAATAATGCTAATAGAAAACAGAGCCATATACCAATGCTCAGATGATGAGAGCGATCTGTCTCGGGCTTTATGTATAATAGAACCCCTAAGAAGTAAAACGTGGAGTACAACAGGTCCTTTCGCTCAGTGAGCCACGCTACCGACTCGACATGCATCGGGTGGATGGCGAATAGCAACACTATGCCGATAATTACAAATCTATTGAGTTTGATGTATTTAAAAATCCCACAGACTAAGTACACGTTAATCAGATGAAGGACGAGATTAGTGATATGCCATCCAGCCGAAAAATCTAACCCAAAAAGAAACTTGTCCAGTGTATAGCTGAGTAGAGTTAGCGGAGTATATATGCTGCGGACCTGTTCTGTGAATAATAGTATTAGGGTGTCAAAAAAACTGTGCCAGTTGGCATTGAGGATTATAGTGTTCTCGTAGATATAATCAGGATCATCCCAATTGACGAATTCTGCACTAAACAATGGTAAAAAAGCAATAATCGTAACGATAAGAACTCCGATCAAGAAATAGTGCTCTTTCAGTTTTTTTATGATACTCATGATATTTCTGAGTTATACTTTCAGCTTCGCAAGAATATGAGCTCCTATCCGAGTGAGCTCCAAAGCGCATAATTAATAAAAGGGAATGAGCTTTTCTTAAGCATTAACTTTAAGCTATAATATCGAGCACGAAACCAATCTTTGAGCCAGAGATAAAGCTAATTGAATATTTTATTTATACTATGTTCCGTTAAGGTATAGAGACTATTCGCATTAGTTATTTTAGCGGTATTCCTGATTATAATAGTGATACAGTGATCAATACAAAAAAAGAGCGCACTTATGACGCAATTGTAGTAGGTACTGGTATATCGGGAGGTTGGGCCGCTAAGGAACTATCTCAAAAAGGACTAAAAATTCTTGTTTTAGATAGAGGAAGGGCGGTTGCGCATGGTGATTATCCAACAGCCAATAAAGATCCATGGGAGTTACCACACTATGACAACTTAACTCCTAAAGAAGCAGAGTCTTATCCCAAATTACGCCAAATGGGAAGTCTCAAACCATCCAATCAACATTGGTTCATGAAGTGGGAAGAACAGCCGTATGAAGAGGACAAACCTTTTCTCTGGGTCCGAGGTGATCAAGTAGGAGGTAGATCAGTTACCTGGGGGCGACAGGTTTATAGATGGAACGAGTTAGACTTCAGAGCTAATCTAACGGACGGAATAGCAATAGATTGGCCCATAGGATATAAAGATATTGCGCCTTGGTATGATTATGTGGAGCGATATATAGGTGTAAGCGGTAAGGCCGAGAATAGCCTATATGCACCTGACGGAATCTTCTTGCCACCGATGGAAATGAACTGCTTGGAGCAAGAAATATCTGATCGGATCAAGGGTTCTTATAACGATCGACTCATGACCATCGGAAGGGTAGCCAATCTCACAAGAGATCACAACGGCAGGACATCTTGTCAATACAGAAATAGATGTGTTCGGGGATGCCCTTATGGAGCATATTTTTGTAGCCTTTCAAGTACACTACCTGCCGCCCAAACCACTGGTAGAATGACCCTGAAAGCCAATACTATAGTATCCGAAGTTATTTATGACGATCATACTCAAAGAGCTACTGGGGTGAGAGTTGTAGATAAGGAGACAAAAGAATCAAGTGTATACTATGCCCAGGTAATATTTCTTAACGCTTCTACTTTTGGGAGCACATCAATATTGCTTAATTCTGTTAGTGCACGCTTTCCTGATGGCATGGGCAATGATAGTGGAGAGTTAGGCCACAATGTTATGGATCACAGGATCGGAGGAGGAGCTTCATTAAAAACCGACCGATTCAAGGATAAATATTTTGCTGGTCGCCGACCAAATGGAATCTATATCCCACGTTTTCAAAATTTACCAGACGGCAGGAACAATAAGGATTATATCCGCGGCTATCAATATCAAGGCAGAGCCACAAGACTAAACTGGTGGCAGAGCATGCCTGAAGCGGTATTTGGCTTAGAGCTAAAAGAAGCTCTTATGAAACCAGGCGAATGGGAGTTTGGCATGGCGGGACATGGCGAAATGCTACCTTACCATGACAACAAGATATACCTCCATCCCACCAAGACTGATAAATACGGAGTTCCTATGCTCGTAATGGATGTAGAGTGGAAAGAAAATGAAACCAGAATGGGTAAGGATATGATAAAGGAGGCTATGGAAATGTTGCAGAGAACGGGCTTAGGAGAAGTGTCTCCAATTCAATCTAATTCTATCCCAGCATCAGCTGTACATGAGATGGGAACAGCAAGAATGGGGCGAGATCCCAAAACATCCGTGCTGAATAAGTGGAATCAAGTTCATGCTGTGAAAAATGTCTTTGTAACAGATGGATCATGTATGACCAGTTCTTCTTGTCAAAATCCATCCTTAACATATATGGCGCTCACAGCTAGGGCTACTAATTATGCTGTAGATCAACTCAAAAAAGGCGACTTATGAGTAATAGAAGAACTTCAATGAAGTGGATACTACAAGGATTTTGTGTTATGAGTATTGCTCCTCAATTAACTATAGGCCTCTTAAGTTGTAATGTTTCTGAAGCCACCAAGGACTATAAACCTAAAGTGTTATCAGATGAACAGATGAATATCCTAAGTTTATTGGCTGACGTAATTATTCCTAAATCACATGGTAGTCCTTCGGCTACTGGAGTCAATGTGGCCGACACCATTGATAGCAAGTTGTATCACTTCTACAATGAAAACAATCAGTTACAAATAACTAGTGGTTTGACTACTATCAACAAATTGGCCGTACAACTATTTCAAAAAAGAATACCTCAATGTGTTGCTCAAGAACTATCCGAAATAGTAGAATATTTATACCAGGACAGCACCAAATCAGAAAAACCACAATCGCATCTATTCATCATTCTAAGGAAGTTAGTGATTGACGCCTATTTTCAGTCCGAATATGTCTCTAAGCATGTCTTATTATATGATCCCATCCCAGGTGAATATGTAGGATGTGTAACGATTGATGATAGCACTAGAAACTGGGCACTGTCTTGAATTAAATGTACCGATTAAGTGCGGTTATGTGATGTAGTACTGAGATGATCCATTTAAGCGCCTTATATTAAAGCGCTGCTCTAGTTAAGAGTATACAGGAATGAAAAGCAACAACTATAATATAGTCATAGCGGCTATTGTCTCATTGGGTGGATTTTTATTTGGAATTTGTAGCCTCTTTTGCTTTTTCTCTGGGACTGGTGATGTGGGTATTGTTATCCGAGCTATTTCCGACACGTATCCGAGCGATTGCTATCAGATGTATCGGATTTGTCAATTCATTTAGTAGTTGGGTGGTTCAGCAGATTTTTCCTTGGGAACTGGCTACACTCGGTAATGCGATGACTTTTTTCATATACGCCATGCCTGCGCTGATCGGCTTCTTTTTATTCTTAAAGCTATTGCCAGAGACTAAAGGAAAATCACTTGACGAACTTGAATCTGAGCTGTCGAGAGCCTAATCTATGTGTCATGAGCAACCCTAACTTGTGGGAATTTAGTTTGATTAATAGTACATTGAGTTCGAGTACAACTGACTTGATATGGACTTAAATCTACATGGCAAAAATGCCTTAGTATGTGGCAGCTCTAAAGGGATTGGCAAGGCGGCGGCGATACAATTAGCTGCTCTCGGAGCAAGCGTCACACTGGTATCTCGTAGTCCAGAGAAGATGTCTGCCGTGATCAAGTCTATGGACATGGATATCTCCAAAGGTCAGGATCACAATTACTTGGTAGCAGACTTTACTAATCAGCAAGAGTTGATTAAGAAGGTTCGAGCACTGAGCTTGTCTAAGACCTATCATATACTCATCAATAATACTGGTGGCCCTGCTGGTGGAACTGTATTGGATGCACAAGCTATGGACTTCATCCAAGCGATCAATAATCACCTGATCTGTAATCAGTTACTCACCCAACTTCTGGTTCCTGGGATGAAGAAGGCACGATTCGGTCGTATTATCAATATCATATCCATATCTGTCAAAACACCGATCCCAGGACTGGGCGTGTCTAATACAACGAGGGGAGCAGTAGCTAGTTGGGCCAAGACCTTAGCAGGTGA
>CAZFWJ010000087.1:0-11395 GCA_964522505.1 uncultured Saprospiraceae bacterium | reverse complement strand
TAAAGCCATAATAAGCTGTAAGATTTGCTTCTGATCCTGTTAAGTTATCATTTATCGTACTTAATATTTCTTGTTGTGTTCTCGCCACATCCCAGATTCTTACCTCGTCCATTCGGCCATTGTAGAATCCATCGTCTGAGCGATTAGCTATGCCAAATCCAGTACCCGTGAATACTCTGCTTGCAGCTCCGGTCTCAATTAAGACACCATTTATGTAGATATTCGAACTATTAGTCGCTGGGCTATAGGTAAATGCTATATGAGTATAGACATCTGTCACCAATGGTTCATCAGCAATGATTTCGCCGAATATTGATAATCTACCATTATCAAATCCAATGAATGGATTGTCATCACCATATTCGAACAAGGTTATGAATCTATCTTCCCCACCTCTATAAAATAAGACTGCCTCTACTGTAAACTCCTCAGATATCGAGAGTGACGGCACGTCAACGTAATCGTCTACTCCATCAAAATCAAGAACAAATCCGCAAGGCAAACCTATATTATCAAACATAGGAACACAACTCGCGTTGATCGCATCAAAAGAAAATGATGATGTAGTGGTATTTCCACAGTGATCAGTGACATTCCATATCGCTATATAACTACCGACTTCTAAAGTCTGACTTATTGTTCTTCCTTGGGTCTCAGGAATCAATTCAAATGTACTTCCTCCTGATACAACCGATACGCTATAGCTTATGATTAGATCTTCATCAGCTGTACAATCATCAGTAACTAAAGGACTGATGCTCACCACTGAAAGACAAGTACCTAATCCAGGTGTCTGCTCAATTGTCGCCACCTGGGTCGCAAATGAAGGCGCATCAGATTGCTCAACTACAATAGTCTGCACTTGAGTATATCTCGCCGTAGGGTCTTCTGGGAATCTGCACCAGTCGACTACAGTCCAAGTTCTAAGGACATTGACACATCCATTAGATATATTATCAAATACTTCATCCTCCGGTTCTGAAACTACTACATCGGAACAAGATGCGTCACCACTGATTATATTGTCTAATTCCGACTGCAATGGCGCTAGATCATCACAAGATGTCACTGTCCGATTAGCAGGAAAAACTATATCATCTATACTGAATGGGTCAAGGTTGCCAAATGTAATTCGCTGTGAGCAGATCACACTATTTTCACCTTCTAAGTCTAAAGACCAGTCTATATCTATAAACCCTTCGCCGCAAACATCAATATTTTGTGCTGTAATTGCGGGTACTGCGCTAACAGGTCCGACACACTCACTTCTAGTGGTGACTACTGGTGCCGGTATAGTTGTAATATCAAACTCATCAAATAGCCTACAATCCTGAACTCCAAGGTCCCCAGGACATGTTATATCAAGTACATCACCATTGAATTGAACAACAGCCTCTACCCAGCATGAGCTAGTCAGGCCATTACCGTCAGTAACCACAAGCTCAACCATTACTATCTGCCCAAAATCTTGGCAACAGAATTTGACAAAATCCGCAAACTCACTTGATGAGTTACATCCGCCATCTGTACGTCTTACTTGCAATGATATATCTGAACACTGGTCAAAGCTTCCATCATCAAATGAAGCTGCAAACACCTTAGCACTAAAGTCGTCATCTAATGTGACCACTGTACGCAAGTCACAAACAGCCAAAGGCTCATTTCCGTCATTAATAGTCACGGTGAAGCTAATATTATCCGTATTCCCACACGCATCTATCACTTCATAACTCACAAGGCTCTGCCCTAGAGGGAAATTAAAGTTGATACTTGCGAATGGTGATAAATCTTCATCTATCAATACAAATTCATCAGAATCTGGCAACCTTACTGACGCACTCCATGTCCATGCACTGCACTCCGTAGAATCTATCATAGGCGCTTCTAATAAAACGTCTCTCGTACAATCTGAATTAGACACATCTAAATTCATGCTCATCGGAACTGAAGCTATATTTATTGAGCCATCAACAACTTCTATAATCTGATTAAAAGTGGTTGGTGGATTAATATTACACCAATCCTGTACTGTCCATGTCCTCACTACTTTCAATGATCCCCCACAAGACGGAAATTCTTGATCGGAAAATGAAATAATGAAATTGCATAGGTTATCAGACACAAAGACTCCATCAATAAGGTCTGCAAGAGCTTCCCCGTTAATATTAGGCAATGAATTATCATCAAAATTTTCGACAATGTATTCTATCGTAGGATAGGGTCGCCCATCTACTTCCGGCAAGGCATCTGTACAATCTATCTGGCCGTTGATAAGATTCATTGGTGCATCTATATCTGTAGTTGGAACAGTCTCATAATATAAGGTGAATGCGCACGACGTAGAATTGCCTAATTCATCAACGGCACTAAAAGCAATATCTCTCACGGAGACGAATGGACCTTCACATGACTGTCTCAATATATTGCTATCAATAATTATTGAAAAATCTTCACTGTCACAGTTATCTATCGCAGTTGACTGTACAATATTTTCGAGAAAAGTCATTAGGGATTCATTGGTGGCACCTATATCTGTGGCGTCGCATCTCAATGTATCATTAGGTGGACAAATGATCTCAGGCGCTAGCTTATCCTCGATTGTTACGAATGAGTGACAAGTATTAAGTCCCTCTTCTATTACTACCCGTAGGGTTTGCCCAACAAACTGTCTGGTGACCAGCTGGCCTACTTCTATGTTATTCTGATCAAACACAGAAATCTCTACGTTTTCACATGCTTCGATGGAACCCTCCAAAACAATGTCTGGAGAAATAAAGACCTCACAATCTCTGTCAACAGAAATGTTGATCGTGTCATTACATGCAAATGTGCATCCCTGACCTAACGCATTATTCGGCATGCTAAACAAAGCAAGTCCGATTGCGGCGATGAATAATCGAAATGAATTAAGAATCATTTGTATTCGCTTTTTTGTCATTTAGACATAGAACACAAAGGGCTGGATATCAGAGTTTTAGACCTATAATTGGGGAGGGTCTCAATACTAATTAATGTCTATACGAGCTGATGATCTATAGCAAACTTGATAAGGTTTACCGTATTTCTAACATTCAGCTTACGCATAATATTTTTTCTATGTACTCCTACTGTTTGATCACTGATATATAGTTTTTCGGCAATCTCCTTATTGTTCATCGCTTTAGTGATCAGTTCAAGTACTTCTTGCTCTCTTCTGGTCAGCTTCTTCTTTAGTAAAAATCTGTCTTCGAGATAATTTACTTCAGCAAACTTGCTTGATCCATTCTTTTTAGGTGTAATCTGGATTCCTGAAGCCAAAAATGTTTTACCTAACATAATCTCATTGATACATGCTGTTAACTCACTTGAAGGATTGTACTTGCTATAGTATCCATCAGCTCCATTTTGAAAGGCTTCTTTTACAAATTTATGGTCTGTATATCCACTCAATACGCATATGCGCATCTCAGGGTATTCCCGTTTGAATTGTTTGATTAAAGTTAAGCCGTCATCATCCACGAAGTTGAGTTCCATAAATAATAGATCTACAGGAACCTCACTGAGCGCTTTCTGTAATTCCTCTGCACTATAGGCTCTTCCTACGATCTCCATCTTGGGATAATCTATTTCATCTATTATCCTTTCGATACCCTCAATAAAAAGTTGATGTATGTCTGCTAAGTAAGTTTTCACTGTAGTCATGAATCGGTTTTATCTAAAACGCCTGAAATTATTTGTTCAACACGCAGACATAAGAACAAAATGAATGCCAAATAATCTAATATGAAAATATACAGATACATATTCTAAATTATCATGTGTATCTATATGATAATCTGATATTTAAATAAGATTCATAAATGATAAATTTATTTGCCAGCAGGCGATATTCAGGTGTGTCTAAATAGCATTAATCATATAAAACTACCAGTAGAATTGCAGCTGATATATTATGTCGAGAAGAACTTCGCTTTAATCTTATTATTCCAATAATACACCTGCGCTATGCCTCTTAATAGTAGGAAAAGACTAAAAGAGGTCCATAAAATCGTGTTGCTCAACGGCAGAAAACTCACTAAAACAACAAAGACAGAGAAGGATACAATCATAGAATCGCGCATGAACTGTGTCTCCAGTAGTCCAATAAAAACACCATCAAATATGTAGCAGACAAACCCAATCACTGGCATAGCCAGAATCCATGGCTTCAGCTTGTCGATATGCCTGATCACGCTTGTATCTTGAGTATACAGATGTGCAATATCAATCGAGCCAACTAGAAATATTATGGTATAAACTAACGCCAATGCAGAACCCCAATAGATGCAGTGTCTAACTGCTTTAAACAACATCTTTTGATTGTTTTGTCCTGTATATTTCCCGACAACACTTTCTGCTGCATAAGCAAATCCATCTATGCCAAAAGATATCCAATTGAGAAATTGCAGGATGACCACATTTGCGGCCAATTCAATTGGGCCCAATTGATTAGAATACCTGTAGAGCAGAACAAATGCCAGGGTCAACAAAACCGTGCGAATAAAAAGATCCCGATTTACTGTCAAGAATTCACCTATATCAATTGAAGGACGGGATTTGATAAGTGAAATCAAGGAGTATTCATACCTCATACTCATAAGGATCAACATTATAATCACTCCTGTGTACTGCGACACCACGGTACCCCAAGCGACTCCAGCTATACTCATTCCGTAAGAATGTACTAAGACGTAGCTTATTATAATATTCAGAAGATTAATGACAATAGTAATTGCTAGTGGAATAACAGCATTCTGACGGCCAAAAAACCACCCTATCAATACATATAACATGATGGTCGCAGGAGCATCATAGATGCGTATACTTGTATACGATGCAATAACGCTGTGATGAACATCCTGGACTTGAAGGAGTCTATTCATCATTTCAAAGAGAAGCGGACTCAGAAGGACTATTCCTATGGAAATGAGCAAACTCAGTCGTAAGGCCGCTGTAAGCAAATCTATGGTCTTATCATGAACCTCTGCGCCATATGACTGGGCAACCATGCCAGTAGTGCCCATGCGAAGAAATCCAAAATTCCAGTAGATAAAATTGAATATCATTGAGCCCAACCCAATGGCACCCAAGTATATAGGTGATAGATGTCCCATTAATGCTGTATCCACAGCTGAAAGCATTGGCACAGACAAGTTGCTGAGTATATTAGGTATGGCTAATTTTAATATTTCTTTGTTCAAAGATTGAGATTGTCTAAACTGGGCTTTTTCGATACAATCAATAATAAGAATCCCGTTAACTTTACAGTGTGCAGGACAAATCTATTCATGATTTTCTCCCATGAGAATTAATGGCATTTTTTTCACAAATATCTCAACTCTTGACCAACAGAGCATTCATACTTAACATACTGGGTATCATCTTATTTGTGACTCTAGTAGTCTTCGGCATATTGCAATGGCTTAAACACTATACGAACCATGGTCAAAAGCTTGAGATGCCCGATTATATTAATCAAAATATCAGCGAAGCTCAGGAAGATGCCGACGATAGAAGTTTTAAGATGATTGTCAACGACTCCGTTCACATCGTTGGCAAACCTGGAGGTATCATACAAAATCAAAACCCTAAGGGAGGTTCTCTCGTCAAGGAAGACAGAAAAGTCTATGTTACAACCACTAAGTATAGCGCTGACGTAATCGTACTCTCTAAGCCTTTGCTTCCTATGTATGGCAAGGACTATGAGTCAATTAGAACTCAACTACAACAGAAAGCAATTGCGTCAGAAATCCGAGATTTTGTTTATGATCCTTTAGCACCAGGCACCATACTTGAAGTATGGCATAATAACAAGAAAATCAGCTCTTCCAGCCTGACTTTAGACTCCTATAAAATTGAGAGAGGTAGTAGGTTGAGCTTTGTTGTCAGCACGTCAGATGGAGGCACCTTCACGATACCCAATGTGGTTGGGCTACCCTATAGTGTGGCAGAGTGGACCATTGAAAATAGCAAGTTCAGGATTGGGAAAGTATCGCCAGAGCTTAGCGAAGAAGACTTAGAATCTGCCATCATCGTTGAGCAATATCCTCGAGCTGATGGGTCTCAGTTAGAAAGTGGCCAAGCGATTGATCTTAAGGTTAAATCGCCTTGATAGATTAAAATTTGTTCTTCCACATCATAGATTCCACTGGCCTCGTGGAGCGAGTGTTATATTTTGCATTGTTCTTTGTGTTATAGAAGTTAATGATATCGCCATCTGTTGTAAAATAGATCAGCTGACCGATAGGCATACCCTCATATACTCTGACCGGATGCACGCATGATATCTCGAGTGTCCAACTGTTACAGAATCCTACATCTCCTTTGCCAGCAGTCGCATGAATATCAATACCCAGTCGACCTATACTCGATTTGCCTTCCAAAAAAGGTACACTGTTGTGGGTCTCGGTATATTCTTCAGTTGCTCCCAAGTACAAGACTCCAGGTTGCAGCACAAAGCCTTCCCGTCCAATATCAAAATGCTCTACTTGATTGTGCTTTTTAGCATCCAGGATCTCGTCTTTATACGTAGCTAAATGACGACTGAGATGTACATCATAGGAGTTGGTGCCTAAGCAATTACGATCAAATGGTTCTATGACTATTTCTCCTGTTTTGAGAGACTCTAATATCTTTGCATCTGTGAGAATCATTGGCTCTATTGTTAGGGCAAAGAACGCATTATATCATCAATGCCGCTACGAGTAAAGTATAAAAATCATAAAGGCCGAAGGTTGCTCCTTTGGAATATCTCTGAGTCAGAACAATTTTTCAGAGACCACACAGACATAAATATCAGCAAATGGGATGAGGTCAGTCAATGGACAACGAGCAGACGACGTGAATGGCTCGCTGGCAGATTTCTAATTCACCAATATGCGGGCTGTGCTTCTAAAGATCTCATCATTGATGAATTTGGAAAACCTCAGATTCCTACTTCTGGTGAGATTAGTATATCCCACAGTGGGAATTATGCGTCCATTTATTTAGATGATGTATCATGCGGGGTAGACATTCAGGTATACAAGTCTTCTATATCACGTTTACAACATAAATATTGTACCGATGCAGATCTACAGGCATTCAATGAATATGATATTATGGATGCCCTTCATCTTATATGGTGCGCCAAAGAGGCTGTTTACAAAGCATATGGTCAAAAGGAGGTCGATTACAAGCAACATATTCGAATATATCGAGAGGGCCCACTATTAAAAGCCATATTGATTAAGCCAGATGTATCAATAATTTATGATTTAGAAAGCAGAATTATAGACAAGATCTATGTAGTCTTCTGTCGACAAGTGTCAGGATAACAACCTTACCTTATCTAGGAGATCGGATAGATTTTGAATTTCTTCTTTTGTGAGATTGCTGAAAATTTCTTCGGCTTTTGCTTCAATTCCTCTTATCTCATCGAGCAAATCTAACCCTGCCTCAGTTATCATGATATCTACCAATCTCCTATCTATTTCAGAAACAGATTTCTTTACCCAACCTTTAGTAATCATCCGATCTATAAGGCGAGTGGTGTCAGACATTTTGTCGAGCATACGATACCTGATCTGAGAAGTTGAAAGAGGCTGGTCTGAGCCTTTCAGTATCCGGAGAATATTGTACTGCTTATTGGTAATGCCATAATTCTTAAAAAAAAGCCTCATGCGCTCAATAATCCAACCATGAGTATACATGATGTTTACGAGAGCTTTTTCCTGAAGACTATTAAAGGATCTCTTCTGCTTAATCTCTTCCTCAATCGGCACAATTTGAATTGACATGTATGCCTAACATAGGATCAGCACACAGGTTCAAATATTATTACAAAGAATAGTTGCTCATAAATTTTTACTGAGAGTAAAGTTAAATGTGCTGCCTACACCTTCTTCGGATTCTACCCAGATGTTGCCCCCATGTTGTTCCACAATTTTGGAACAGATGCTTAATCCAAGCCCAGTGCCCTCATAAACATCCTTGCTGTGCAACTTCTCGAAAATGCCAAAAATTTTCTTTAAGTGCTTCTCGGAGATACCAATTCCATTGTCTTTAACACTAAACTTATACAGGTCTTCAGTCTCTTCCATCGATATCCTAACCACAGGTTTAATCTCTGTTTCAGTAAACTTAATAGCATTGCGTATCAAGTTTTCGAATAGCTGCAAGAGCTTAGTTTTATCAGCGTGAATTACTCTGTCTTCTATGTTCCATTGGATTTCGGCACCTTTCTTTTCGCACTCTGATGTTAGATCTATCAATATTGTTTCAAAAAACCCAGAAAGCTGCAATGGAGCATATTGAACTTTAATAGAATTAACCCTTGAAAAAGTGAGTAGATCTTCAATTAAGAGCATCATATTACTACTGCTCTTGATCACTATATCTAAGAATTTTTTGTCGCGATCTGGAAGAGCATCATAGGATGACCTTTTAATCAATTGAGAAAAAGAAAGTACTGTTCTCAAAGGCGCCTTCAAATCATGCGAAGCGATGTAGGCAAAATTCTCTAACTGAAGGTTAGATTCAATATATTTTTCTAGCTCTTTCTTTCTGTCTTGCAATTTATGTATCTGATCGTTGATGATCTTCTCCTTATTGCTTACATCACTAATGTCTGTCGTAACTCTAACCAGGAAAGTTTTAGCTCCAACTCGGATCAATCTAATCACCGAACTGTATTGCCTAATTTTTCCTTGGTATGCTAAGGAATATTTCTGAATGATACGCCCAACTGAGAAAAGACGAGCAACACTTCGTCGGATGAGTTCATCAGAATCATCAAACATGATCTTTAGCAGATCATAAAAAGCATCTTTGCCAAGTGGGCCATGGCTTAATCCAAAAAGGCGCTTTGCTCTATCGTTAACATGTATAACGTTGATGTCATTAATTGAGAAGTCTCTCGTATCGACTGTTACTTCTTTGACCTCCCAAGCATGTAACTCATCATCATAGACTAGATCTTCAAAAATCGCATAGCGTTCTAGGACAGACTCGTTTTCACAATTGATATTGGGCAGCTCAAGATTGTTAGGTTCTCGCCTGGATAATTTATGTGCCAGCGATAAAATTCTCTCATCATTAGGATCTAATCCTTCAGACACGATAATATCTTTTAATGACACTTCTACTTCGTTTGAAACAATTTCCATTACTGAGGTTGTCATACAATTGTGTTTAGTATACGCATTTAAGACACCTTTTATTCCACCTCCACCTAACAATTATATAATTGTTATTTCACTTTTAGCTTATTTAAAGGCAATTTCAATGCTCATTAACAACTCAATCACAATGTCGAGAACAATAGCCCACTACAGTCCCTATACTACAGCAGATGGATGGCTTCATACCTCTGGCCAACTACCATTATTGAATCGCGAGTCAAAGACTACTCCTAAAGGAATCTCTGCTCAAACACTATTGGTCTTGCAAAAAGTAGAATCATTATTAGAGCAAGAGGGTTTGACTAAGGATGACATTCTAAAAACTACTGCCTTCATCACTGATATTGATTATTGGGCAGAAGTTAATGAAGTCTACGCTGATTTTTTTGGAGATCATAGGCCTGCGAGATCAATTATCCCAGTGTCGAAACTGCACTACGGCTGCCTGATAGAACTAGAGGCCATAGCATATAAAGCTCCATGACATATTTAAACAAGAGAGATTGGAGGATTAATATGGTCTTCTTTATCTTTCATATATGATGGGATCATCCTATCAATTGTATTGATAATTGCTTCTATCTGCTTTTTCTTATGGCTAAACTTATGGGAGATGAGGCTGATTTCTCGGACGGGAGCCGGAGGTTTAAAGAGTGACAATCTCTTCTTGCGTGTCTTAGTCATCTGGCCTACAGTGAGTTCTGGGACGATAGTGATCCCTCCGTGCCCATCAACAAGGTTAAGTAGCGTTTCTATACTTCCAGCGTTGTAACTGATAGGACCATTATTACTTGCTTTCAATTCACAAAGATTTAATATCTGGGATCTTAAGCAATGACCTTCCTCCAGCAACCATAAATTCTCAACTTCTATATCCGACGGCAGGATATAATCCTTATCGATGTCATTGGAGCTGTAGACCATAAACTCTTCATAGTACATCACATGATTATGCAGCTTAAGATTTTCTATTGGTGTGGCTACTATACCAGCATCAAGCTCATCTTTGTAGATCATATCAATAATGCCTAAGGTCGTAATCTCGTGAATATTGAGCTTGACCTTTGGATAATCAGCGAGTAATGGCGTGATAAAACGTGGGATCAAAGCGGAGGCGACTGTAGGAATTATTCCGAGATTTATTTCTCCTCCGAGTGAACCATCTGAATCTTGGTAGCTCATCATCTGCTCATACTCATTGATGATATTCAGTGCATGCACAAAGACTGTCTCCCCGAATGGCGTTAATTTAATAGGAGTCTTGTGCCTACTGATGAGATTCCCACCTAATTTTTCCTCCATTGTCTTTATTGCCATACTGATCGCTGGCTGTGACACATTACAAAAGCTTGCAGCTTCTCTGTAATTGTTACGCTTAGCTAAGGCAATAAAATATCTGAGGTGATGGATGTTCATATCTTACGATATAACGATAGTTCCTATGCCTCGGTTGCCTGCAACAAGGTTATGATACGCTGATGCCCATTACTTTGTGCATGATGCAATGCCGTCATTCCATTCTGATCTGTAATGTCCAGTTTAGCACCATGCAGCCTGAGCAGCCTGACAACATCCAGATGATCGTACGATGCAGCATAAATAAGTGCAGATGAGCCATTATGACCAACATGATTGACATCAGCATTGTAAGACAATAGTGTGGACATGACTTCCTTGTATCCTTTGAAAGATGCACCTAATAAAGCTGTGTGTCCTGCAGAATCCATCTTATCAACTTCGGCCCCTTGGGCTAGAAGCTCCTTAACAATAGCAACCTGATTAAAATATGAAGCCACAATCAATGGAGTAAATCCTCTTGTATCTGCTTGATTGATATCATGACCTTCATCAATAAGTCGCTTAACTGCGACGAGATCACCTGACTTTATTGCAGAAGAAAAATCCATGATCAAAATTTTAGAAAAGTACCCGGAGCCGGGGTCGAACCGGCACGGCCGCGAAGCCACAGGATTTTAAGTCCTGCGTGTCTACCAATTCCACCACCCGGGCTGATCAGATATTAATCTTTTTAGATATCTATCAATAATTTGGTAGGTACGTTTTGAGCGAACGACGAGATTCGAACTCGCGACCCCAACCTTGGCAAGGTTGTGCTCTACCAGCTGAGCTACGTTCGCTTATAATCGTGTCAAAAAAACTTCCTTTTAAAAAGGATTGCAAATATATACCAATTGAAATGAGATAAACAATCACCT
>CAZFWJ010000086.1:0-12376 GCA_964522505.1 uncultured Saprospiraceae bacterium | reverse complement strand
ACTCGATACTCGATACTAAGTTCTACATATAAGTCATCTCCAGATAGTCAAAGTGCGATGGATAATCGGTATTGTAATGCAACCCACGACTTTCTCTTCTCATCTCGGCTCCCTTAGTTACGAGGTAAGCAATAGTGATCAAGTTTCTCAATTCGCATAGTTGTGGTGAGATAGTAGTCTTGGAGTAAAGCTTCTCTGTCTCTTCATAAAGTAGGAACAAGCGATTATCGGCTCTGCGCAGTCTGACATTAGTACGTACGATACCGACATAATAGCTCATGATTTCTTTGAGTTCTTTCCAACTTTGGGTAATCAAGACCATCTCATGAGGCTTAGAGGTGCCCTCAGCATCCCAATCAGGAACATCTTTGGTGAGGTCGATATGGTCTAACTTCTCAGCAATGTCCATCGCAACCCGATGACCAAATACCAGTCCTTCCAGCAAACTGTTAGATGCCAAGCGATTGGCGCCATGAAGTCCTGAGCAAGTGCATTCTCCTGCTGCGTATAAGTTTCTAACAGAACTCCTGCCCCACTCGTCAACAAGTATACCTCCACAGATATAATGACAAGCCGGAACTACCGGAATTAGATCTTCTAAAGGATCTATACCCACACTCTTGCACTTCTCATAGATGTTAGGGAAATGTTCTAAAAATTCCTCATGATCTAGATGCCTACAGTCCAGACTCATATGGTCTGCACCCGTAACTTTCATTTCATTATCTATAGCTCTAGCTACGATATCCCTCGGCGCAAGAGATAGCCGCTCATCATAATTATGCATGAACTCCTGACCATCAGGAGTCTTTAGTATCGCTCCCATACCACGGACAGCCTCAGAGATTAGGAAGTCGGGATTTTCTCCAGTGTTTTGATAGAGAGCCGTCGGATGAAATTGAACGAACTCCATATTAGCCACTCTTCCTTTGGCGCGATATACCATAGATATGCCATCACCTGTTGCGATTACAGGGTTAGTCGTATTCTTATATATTTGCCCTGCACCACCCGTACACATGACTGTTACCTTGGCCATGATCGTATCGATGTCTTCTGTGTCACTATTGAATACATAGGCTCCATAGCACTCAGTATCGGGGACGAGGCGAGTGATATTTCTACCCTGATGGTGTTGAGTGATGATGTCAAGTGCGAAGTAATGTTCGACAAGTTTGACATTGGGAAACTCTTTAACCTTCTCATTGAGGGATCTTTGGACTTCCCAGCCAGTAATATCCTTGTAGTGCAAGATTCGGTTCTCAGAGTGACCACCTTCCATTCCGAGATTGTAATCACCATCATCTTCCTTGTCAAATCGAGCACCCCAATCAATAATTTCCTTGACCCTCTCATGACCTTCCTTAACCACAATTGATACGATCTCGGGATCACAAAGACCATCACCGGCTATCAGGGTATCTTCTATATGCTTGTCATATCCATCCACGCTAAAGTCCCAGACCGAGGCGATACCGCCCTGAGCCCAACTGGTATTACTGGTCGTTTTATTAGTCTTGGTGATTATAGTGATATCCAAGTCTGGTTTGTGCATGGCTAACTTAATCGCTGCGGATAATCCCGCCACACCAGCTCCAATGATTAACACATCAGTTTCTACTCTCCGTTGTTGTCCCATATCGCCAAATTACTAAGAGTCTATAAATAATATTTAATAGGATTTATATTTTGCATGATGCGTATAGCTTTAGTAGATCCATTCTACGATCTGAGCCACAAACTTTGGTCTACAGGTCTCCAAAATCACTCAAGTCATGATATTGATATCTACGCACTCAGTCCTATACATTGGAAGTGGAAGATGGCATCGGGAGCACTTAGTTTGGCGCAGCCAATCAATGAGTCGAAATCTGATTATGACCTGTTCTTAGTCACAGATATGGTAGATTTAGGTCTATTCAAGAGCTCATTAAACACCCATCATAGAGAAAAACCAACAGCTATATATTTTCATGAAAATCAGATCACCTATCCTTGGAGTAATACTGATCCTGACATCTCCCTTGATCGTGATCATCACTATGGTTGGATTAACTTTACTTCGGCCATTGTAAGTGATCGAGTCTATTTTAATTCAGCTTATCACAGGACTTCATTGCTCAATGCGCTACCTGAGTTCTTACAACGATTTCCATCCTCTGGCTTGTCTGAGCATATTAATGACATTAGGGCAAAGAGCAAAGTTCTGCCTATTGGATTAGATTTTCCTCAAGGACTTATCAAGAAGACTTCGGACAAGCTCACAATACTTTGGAATCATCGTTGGGAAACCGATAAGAATCCGGAGCTGTTTTATAAGGCTCTGATACATCTCGGCAATAAGGGTATTTCATTTAATCTGATCGTATGTGGCAAGGAATATCAGAAGCGACCAGCCGCATTTGACAAGATACAGCAGACTTTTTCTTCAGAACTAATCCATTGGGGATATGCTCAGAGCAGACAACAATACTGGGACTTACTTTCTCAGGCTGATGTATCCCTCGTGACCAGTAATCAAGATTTCTTTGGTATCAGTGTTGTTGAATCTATTTACGCCGGGTGTATACCCCTTCTTCCTAATAGACTGGCATATCCAGCACATATCCCTCAGAAGTTTCACAGCGATTTACTCTATCATTCAGAACATCATCTTTATGAGCAATTAGATAGAATTATTGAAAGACCACTGGATATCGAAGCTCTAATTGCCCATATCATGAAGTATGATTGGAGCAATTTAATGAGCCAATATGATGTTGAGTTTCAAGATATGATAGGCGTTTAGATGAGGATAGGGATTAATGCACGATTGCTTGGAAAGAAAATTACGGAAGGCGTAGGGCGATATACTCACGAAGTCATCAAGAGTCTGAGTCATCTATATCCAAATGATGAAATCATCCTCTTTGTCGATCAAAAAGACATCGATGTTTCTGAATATGGACCAAATGTCTCTTACCATAATTTGATTATTCAGCCTCGCCACCCAATCTTATGGTATATATGGTTTGAACACTTAATACCCCGTGCACTACACAAAGATTCTATTGATGTATTCTTCAGTCCTGAAGGAATGATCAGCTTGAAATCGAGCGTACCTACGATTATGACTGTACATGATATTGTATTCGAACGACATCCACAATATGTGCAAAAATCTCACGTCAGGTTTCACAAGAAAAATTCTACTAAATATCATCATCGAGCAGATCAAATCGTAACAGTTTCTAAGTTCACCAAGGAGGAGATACTGGACATTTATGATATTAATCCAAACAAAATCACTGTCATTCCAAATGGACGATCTACAGAATTCTATCCGCTCAATGACGATCAAATCTCCGCATTTAGACAGGATCAAGCCAATAACTATGAGTATATCCTATACGTGGGTTCATTACATCCTAGGAAAAACATCGATAGACTCATTCAGGCTTTTGAGCAATTCAAGATAACTATCGATAGTCCTATAAAATTAGTCCTCGCTGGACGCCTGGCGTGGTATTCAAAAGCTATCGAAAAACAATTAGCTCAGTCAAAGATTAAGAAGGATATCATTCATTTGGACTATTTTCACGGTGATCTAAATGCCCTGATCAATAGCGCTGTAGCGTTAATTTACCCAGCACTATACGAAGGATTTGGTCTACCCATTCTAGAGGCTATGTCGGCAGGCACTCCAGTGATAACCTCAGCCGATTCTGCCATGACGGAGGTAGCAGATGAAGCAGCTTTCTACGTTAATCCGATGTCAATAGATGAGATTAGCAACGCCATTTCTCAACTTGTTCAAGATGTAGAATTGAGATCTTCTCTCACAGAAAAAGGCCTAAAACGAGCAGAAGCTTTTAGCTGGGAGAAACACGCACAAGCTCTTTACTCCATTTTAGAAAGAGAAATTTCATAGTATTGTAATAATCGAGTCGCCTATTATTCACCTTTACAATACGTGGTGAAAAGATTAACTTAACTTTCGATCGCACAAAGGCATAGGCATTTATGAAGATTCGTACTACTCACAATAGTATCAGATATAGACTCCGAAAGTCAGAAATTGACACGTTGAAGAGTGGAGGAAAAATAGAGGAAACCATAAGCTTTCCAGGCGGTCATGATCTCAAGTCAATGTTGCATATCAATGATGTGATTACAAATTGTGAGGCGGCATTTGACGGTAATTCTATTAAAATTAGCCTGCCAACGGATCTTGCAAATGAATGGTTCAATACAAATCAGGTAAGTATCGAACAATACTTAGATTTACCAAATGACGATCAACTCCACATCCTAATTGAAAAAGATTTTCCATGTCTCGATAGACCTAACGAAGATAAATCAGATACTTTCTGGGAATTAGCTGACAAGTCAGCTGACTCCTGCTAATAAATGTAATTGCTATGTCTACTACTACTCACAAAAGCGCCTGCATACTTTGCTCAGTCAACTGCGGCATCAACATCGAAGTGGATCATGAGAAACGACAGTTTGTCAAGATAACAGGTGACAAAGATCATCCCAGCTCACAAGGATATATCTGTCAAAAAGCAACGAGGCTTAACTACTATATGAATCAGGAGCGGCTCACCAGCCCACTGCGCAGGAAGGGAGACGGTAGTTTCGAAGAAATCGATTGGGATACTGCAATTAAAGAAATTGCGGATAGGCTTGTCTCTGTGAGAGATGCTCACGGAGGAACGAGTATTGCCTATGCCGGTGGCGGTGGACAAGGCAACCACCTAGCGCAGATGTATGGTGTCGCCTTACGTCGTGCACTGAAAACACCTTATATATATTCCTCGATTGCACAGGAGAAGACTGGTAATTTCTGGGTCCATGGAAAGCTCTTTGGCAAGCAGAATGTCTTGTACACCGAACCAATCCAAGACGCAGAATTTGGTGTAATCATTGGCGCTAATCCAATTCAATCCCATGGCATGGCTCGTGCAAAACGAGTGATTGGCGAAATCTCAAGGGATAAGAATAGAACTCTTGTAGTCATCGATCCTAGAGAAACAGAAACCGCCAAGAAGGCTGACCATTTCATACAGGTGAAACCAGGAAGAGATGCTTGGTTGATGTCTGCCATGCTGGGCATTATCATTCAAGAAGATCTTATTGATCATAAGTTCATCGCACATCATACCAATGGCTATGATCAGGTGAAACCATTTTTTATGGATATCCCGATCCGAGAGTATATCGATATTGCTGGGGTCGATTATGATCAAGTTCTCGAGGTGACCCGCAAAATGGCGGCTGCAAAGACTGTAGCAATTAGGTCAGATCTCGGTATAGAGATGAGCTTGAATAGTACGCTCAATTCCTATCTTAAGAGATTGTTGTTTCTCTTGACTGGCAACTTTAATAAGCATGGCACCAACCATCTTGCCTCATGGTTTGTCCCGCTCATCGGTCACTCTCAAGATATTGATGAAGGAGGGAGGACCACTATGGTCACAGGTGCCAGAGAAATTGCTAGGGTATATCCACCCAACGTACTTGCACAAGAGATTGATACCGATCATCCTGACAGGCTTAGAGCCTTAATCGTAGACTCCTGTAATCCGGTTCTAAATTGGGTAGACACACATGCACAAATCAAAGCTTATAAGAAGCTTGACATCATGGTCGTGATAGATGTGGCGATGACTGAGACGGCGATGGAGGCAGATTTTATATTACCTGCATCCAATCAGTATGAAAAGTATGAGGCGGCATTCTTCACCGAAAACTTTTTTCAACTACGAAAGCCGATATTCGAGCCTCTAGAAGGGACACTACCAGAGCCTGAGATATACACCAGACTACTGCGAGCGATGGGGGCACTGGATAATATGGACTTGACTGATCTTAAAGCAGCGGCAATCGAGGATCAGCAAAATCCAGGTCAAAGCATATTTCAGAATTCATTCATGCAGGCAGTCATGACCAATCCAAAGATGAATGGCTATGGACCCATTGCATTAAGAGAATCATTGGGTGAAACGATGCCTGATGGAGCAGGCAGTGCTGCATTCATCTGGATGGCCGCACAACTTTATGCTCAGAAATATCCTCAAGCCATCAGAAAAGCAGGTATAGAAGGTAAGGGAGCTCAACTCGGTGAGATCATGTTCAATAAAATACTTGAAACCGACTCTGGTATCGAGGTTAGTGCTTATGACTATGACGACGTCTGGGGCCTCATGAAGACTAAAGACAAAAAAGTCAATCTATATATAGCAGAACTTCTAAATGATTGGCTTACTAAGCTACCCGAAGTTCTTAAGGATCAAGATGAGATTGAAAAAGGATATCCATTTAATCTAATAGCAGGAGAACGACGCACCTACAATGCCAATGCCATAATTCGCAATATCGATTGGGCCAAGACAGACCAAGACGGTCGTCTCAAAATCAATCCGAAGGACGCCGCAACATATAGCATTATCGAAGGAGATAGTGTAGAACTCACAAGTTCTTCGGGAAGCATATACATTGTAGCCAATGTCACTGATGAAGTTCGTCCTGGTGTGCTCTCTATGCCTCATGGGAAAGGACTAAATTATGGGAAAGGGCACTCCTATAAGGAGAAAGGTGCTATGCCTAATATCTTAACTAAAGCTACATATTGCGACCCACTAGCGAAGACACCTTATCATAAGAATGTTCGGGTCAAAATCCGCAAGGTGGTAGAAGAACAGATGGCTATTGCCTAATGAAATACTAAATCTTACAATGAAAGATCTCAACAATAAAATCGTATGGATCACTGGTGCTTCAAGTGGTATTGGTAAAGAACTTGCCATTCAGCTAGCGCAAGAAGGTGCACGTATCATCCTCACCGCACGAAGTGAAGACAAACTCCGAGCGCTAAAGACTGAACTCAAGGGTGATGAACATTGGATAGTCCCGATGGACCTTATGCAAGTTGATCAGGTGCCGGAAAAAGTAACAGAAGTTCTTCAACAGGTAGGCCATATTGATATACTCATCAACAATGCTGGTATATCACAACGCTCTAAAGCTATAGACACATCAATTGAAGTCGATCGCAAGATCATGGAACTGGATCACTTCTCCAAGGTTGCTATGACAAAAGCATTATTGCCGTCATTTATAGCTCAGCAGAGCGGCATGTATGTTACCATCAGCAGTGTTGCTGGTAAGATTGGCGTGCCTATGCGTACGGCATATTGTGCCGCTAAACATGCGATCATTGGATTCATGGATGCAATCAGAGCCGAAAATGCACAGTTTGGAGTTGAGGTGCTCAACGTAACACCAGGCTTCGTCAAGACGAACATATCAGTGAATGCAATGGTCGGTGATGGAAGTACTCATGGTGTCATGGATCCACTCATAGCAGATGGTATGCCTGTTGAGAAATGTGTGAGCATCATCGTCAAGGGCATCAAAAAAAGTAAAAAGGAACTTCTTATTGCAGAAGGTAAAACTAAGCTCGCAGCACAGGCTAAGCGGTTTGCGCCTAACATGCTATTTAAAATGATGGCTGATATTGGTAAGGGGTAGCTAAGAAAAGGGTAATCCCTCCTTTAAATGGCTTGCTTTTTCTTGAATAGTTTTTCTGCCAACTGTGTAAGCATAACAAGCTGCCTGTACAAATTGAAAATTCAAACCTTGAAATGATTTATTTCCAGCAATATTAACTGTAGTTACAATTGGGTTTGATATCCCATTTTCTTTACAAAAGCTTATCAGACTCTTCAGTTCGTTAGGTTTAGTGAAATACCGATCGGTCCATTTTATTTCAACCGCCCATGCCGGTTTTAATAGTGAACTCAGTTCAACTAAGTCAACTTCTCCCTTATTCCAACGAGCATACCATGGAGTGAACCAATCTCTATGCATCCATTGAGAAAAAATAGCGGTTTCAACCATCAAGTTAATGTGCTCACTATTGGCAGAAATAGGAGAAAAAAGTGCGCTACGCAAGGAAGGATTAGTTAAGTATAGCTTGAAATAATTCTCTCGCTTAAATCTTTTCCCGCTTTGATCTATCCTACTGACCTTCTTGATTAGAAATGCGGCCTCCAAATATTCAAGATATCTCTTAATAGTATTCTTGGGCAGTTGCGATTCTTTACTTAAAGTTTCTAAAGAAAATTCAGCGCCAGTATTATATGATATTGTTGTGAAAAGAGAGTTGAGTTCAAGAGTGTTATTTATACCGTAGATACTCGGCAGGTCTCTCAACAAGACTTTATCAATAATATCTTGTCTTATATAGCGGCCTGGATTACTCTTGATAGTATCTGAAAAAATAACCTCAGGATAACCTCCAAAATTTATGTAATCAAGGAAGTGTTCATTGAGATCATTGATAAAAGGGGTTGTAAAAAATTCAATTTCCATGCCGCTCCACTCGATCAGTGTTGGGTTTATTAATGTGTCATAGCCCTTAAGATGTATATACTCATAGAAGGTTAATGGTGGTAGCAAGAAATCAGTAAACCTACCAGCGCCACTCTCAGTACTGGCATAATTGAGTGCGGCAGCAGCTGAACCAGAAACAACAAATTTTACATTTCGATAACTATCAACCAAAGTCTTTAGATGAAGCTCCCAATCTTTACAATATTGAATTTCATCGAATATAATGACCCAATCTTCACCAGATTGGTCGCCACTTGCCTCTTTGGACAACTTATAGAGATCATCTAAGACTACATTATTGTAAATAGGATTCTCAATAGTAATAAAAGCAATTTTCTTAGGGTTATGACCCTCATTAATAAGATCCTGAACCATATGATATAACATCACAGTCTTTCCTACTCTACGAGGTCCCATTAATACGACAGCCCTTCGCACATCATTATTAGATACTAATGGCTTAAATAAGTCAAAATATAGTCTTCGATTCATTTCGTCATAATCACTCTCTATCTGTCCGTTCTTCCACCACGGATTCTCAAAGCGTATTCTATCTAATACCTGATTTTTAGAAATTTTTCTGAGCAATTCTTTCTTATTTATAAATAAATATACAAATAAGATCATCGCAGTGATCTTAATAATTTAATATTTTATAATTAAGGGTATTTTATGACATCTAAAATGATGGTTTCACATCAGATACGAAATGATAAAACAGGCATTCCTAAGAGTAAAAAGATAATGAACCTCTCATAAAACAGCTCGATAAGAGCAAGCCACTACCACCCCTCCCGCTTTACCAACTCCTGCACATGAGCTAAATGATGGTCACAGTGCCAGGAGTACATAGCCAACATCGTATCAAGAGATAGATTGCTCGACCACTCGGGGTGAGACAATTCACGGGCATAGTCTTGCTCAGTCATATTAGTCAGAACTCGAGACCATCGCTTGTGTAGACCTTTGAGGAGCTGCAGCGAAGACTTGATATCGGTGGTGGTAGCATCTGGAGTTTTTGACCACAGATTCTCGTCATAAGCTTTAATAATTGGAGTATCCTCAGTGAGGGCCCACTTAAATCGGATATAACTGTTTACATGGCTATCAGGCAGATGGTGTACCACTTGAGCTACTGTCCAGCCACCAGGTCTATATGGGGTATTCAACTGCTCTTCAGAAAGATACTCCACTGTCTTAGTCAATCGCTTGGGTAATTTTTGGATGCTCTTAATCAGCTTGATTCGATCCTGTTGAGTAAGAGCGGTTGGCCTCTGAAACTTTCCTATCGGATACTTAAGTGATTCAATATTCTCCATTGATTAGCTTTTGAAATGTTTAAGCATGATAATTTCTTTGGGTTTCAGGTGGCGGAACCATCCTCTGGGAAGGTCTTTCTTAGTCAAGCCGCCATAATAGACACGATCTAGCTTTTCTACATGATAGCCGAGATGCTCAAAGATGCGACGTACTATGCGATTTTTGCCGATATGTATCTCAATTCCAACCTCAGAATTATCAGATCCGATGATCCAATCTATGTCATCTACGACTGCCCTACCATCATCGAGTGTTAAGCCCTTTTTGATTAATTTAAGATGGTCTTCGGTGACAGGCTTGTCAAGGATTACATGATATCTCTTACGTACTCCATGCTTAGGATGCGAAAGCTTAGTAGCCAGATCTCCGTCGTTAGTGATGAGGAGCAAGCCTGTTGTATTTCTATCGAGTCGGCCTACTGGATAGATGCGTTCTTTGATCTTATTCTCAAGGATATCCATTACTGTCTTGCGTGCTCGCTCATCTGCAGTTGTAGTTACCACATTCTTCGGCTTATTCATGAGGATATATATTTTCTTCCTCTCTAGACGTAACTTTTTGCCTTTATAGCTGACGGTGTCATCTTCTTGTACTAAATAGGATGGGTCTTTATTAATTAGATCGTTGACTTTGATCTCACCATTTTTAACGAGTTCTGCCGCCTTACGGCGAGAACACACACCGCTATGGGCAATATACTTATTGAGTCTGTAGGGTTCGTAAGACATAAGATCTAAATCGAAAAGTTATACCAAGTTAGTTCAATAACTGGGTTGGTAATCTGAGTTATTAGCTTAAGTGCGGTCTAGAATGGAATATCTTCTTCATCGACATTAATCCTAGATCCCTTAGTCACAAAGGACTGCGATGCCGCCGCTCCTGTCATAGGATCTCTGAAATCCCCCATCCCAGTCATAGGTTGATTGAACTGCGAGAAGTTGCCATTCTCAAATCTGACGAACTGAGGCACGAATCTAAGATTAACCGTATCAAGACTACCATTACGATGCTTAGCAATGATGATCTCTGCAAGATCCTGAGGCACATCGGCATCTTCTTCCATCTCATAGTATCCTGGACGATAGATAAAGGACACGATATCCGCATCCTGCTCAATTGCACCAGACTCCCTGAGATCTGACAGCACGGGACGCTTGCTACCTCCTCTGGTTTCAACCGATCGACTTAGCTGAGAGAGCGCTATGACAGGTACGTTCAACTCTTTAGCAAGTCCTTTGAGCGCTCTGGAGATGGAACTAATTTCTTGTTCACGATTACCTTTTTTAGAATTGGGAGCACCCGTCATCAACTGTAGATAATCGATTACGATCATCTCAATCTGATGATTTTGCTTGAGGCGGCGACACTTAGCCCTCAACTCAAATACATTAATACCTGGTGTGTCATCGATGTATATCGGAGTGTCCGCCATCTTATCAATAGAGGCGTTCAGTCGTAACCATTCATCCTGTGATAGCTGACCATTACGTAGTTTTCTACTATCTATATCGGCTTCTGAGGAAATAAGACGTTGTACAAGTTGGAGATTAGCCATCTCCAGCGAGAATATTGCTACTCCTCGACCAGACATGGCGGCATTAAGAGCCAGAGACAATACAAACGCTGTCTTTCCCATACCAGGACGAGCGGCAAGGATGATAAGGTCAGATTTCTGCCATCCTGAGGTCAACTTGTCAAGATCATCAAATCCCGTTGGGACACCAGTAATCGCTTCATCTTTTTGGCTGATTGCTTCAATCTCCTTTCGCGCTTTTACAGCAAGGGCGCTTAGTTTCTCATAACCAGTATTAAGATTAGTATCAGTGATCTCATATAACTGTTGCTCTGCCTCATCTAATAACTCGAATACATCCTTTTCATCTTCGTAGCTATCCTTGATAGTTACTGTGGATACTCTGATCAACTCTCTTTGGATATATTTCTGAGCGATGATACGAGCATGGTATTCTACATTAGCGGCAGAGGCCACTTTATTGGTAAGCTCTATGAGGTAATTTACACCACCTATTTTGTCGAGTTTTTTAGCCTTTTTGAGTGTTTCGTGAACTGTAAGGAGGTCTATTGGCTGTGACTTCTCAAAGAGGTCAAGCATCACTGCATAGATCTCATTATGTGCATCCTTGTAGAAACTCTCGGGCTTCAGAATTTCAATCACTGATGGAAGACCATCCCTATCTACAAGTAACGCGCCAAGGACGGCCTCCTCTAATTTGATGCTCTGTGGCATGACGCGACCATAGAGAAGTTCATTTGCATCAGCATCTCTTCTTACGGTACGCATGTTACCTCCTTCCACCTTCAATGGATTGCTATCCGACATCCTTTTCCTTAAAGCGTTTTAACAGTTTATGCTACTCAATATTAGGTGTAGCGAGCGCCAAAACTATCTAATTAATATTAAAATAAACTAAATGTGTGAGCGAGGCAATTCTTAGGATTTTGTGGATAAGCATTTTGATAGATGTTAGTAACCCTCACATTGGTGTTAATAACATTTTTTAGTCCTACAAATCCTTGACAATCAAGTGCTAAAAAGAAAAGGATAACAGAGCAGACGCTCCATTATCCTGTTCATAACTTATTATAAATTTTTATTCTATGATCTGCTTACAGAAAAATATAAATAAAGTCAGCAATGAAATGTGAAATGACGGGC
>CAZFWJ010000085.1:0-12608 GCA_964522505.1 uncultured Saprospiraceae bacterium | reverse complement strand
ATTTATTGTACCTTTGAACCGGATGAAGTTTAAGATATAATTCGTTGTTTGTTTCTAACATTAGGGAAGAAATAGGGAAATAAACAATCTTCTTGTGTATATCTATCTTGCGCATACCCTAATAATTATTTAATTCATTTTAAATTTTTATTAGCATGAATGCTCTAAGTCCTTCGACTCTTCGCCTTCCTGCAATTCAGCAATACTTAAAGGCAATTGATTTAATTCCTCTTATTGAAAAAGGGTTTGTAACCTATTCTTTAGGGAATGTCATTGTACCTCCTGTTGCAGAACTAATATTTGATGCCCCTCCTGGAGAAACACATATTAAATATGGCTACATTCTAAAGGATGATTTCTTTATTGTAAAAATTGCTTCTGGGTTCTATGACAATCCCAAATTAGGCATCAAATCAAGTCAAGGACTAATGCTGCTTTTTAGCCAAAAAACAGGAGAGTTAGCCGCAATTCTCTTAGATGAAGGTTATTTAACTGACACCAGAACGGCAATTGCAAGTATGATTACTCTCAAATACTTAGCTCCAAAGAAAGTGAAATCTATTGGTATTATTGGAACGGGAACACAAGCTCGATTACAATTGGCGTATCTGCATAAAGTATCTAATTGCAAGAATATTATGATTTGGGGGCGCAAGAAAAATTCTTGCCTTGCCTTTCAAAAGGATTTTGAGCATAGCTCTTTTAAAATTAAAATTGCAGACTCCATTGCTGTTCTCGCTCAAAATTGCTCGATAATTATTACGACCACACCTTCTTCTATACCGCTATTAAAATTTGAAGACCTTTCTAAAGGGACACATATTACCGCTATTGGTTCAGATACATCTAATAAAATAGAACTATCTACTGAAATAATAAATAATGCTGATCTCGTGGTTTCTGATAGTATCTCTCAAAGTTATACAAGAGGAGAAATTTTTCAAGCACGGAAGACAAACTCACTAGATGAAAATAAGCTAATTGAATTAGGTACCCTAATTCAACATCCTAAGAAAGGCAGAATCAATGAGGAACAAATTACTGTTGCTGACTTAACTGGAGTGGCAGTACAAGACATCATAATTGCTACATCAATATTTGCTCATCATAAAAACTTAATGAAATGAATATAAAAACATTTGACTTAGAAAGGGTTCAATCACTTTATGAAAATACAGTTCCAATTAACTTAACTGAAAGCGGATTTCATCCTTATACTTTAAAGGAATTGCTCACAACAGACCAAATTGAAATGCTGACCGAAACTGTTTTAGGTTATGGTCAAACCAATGGCTCTATACCACTTCGACAAACAATTTCAGAGTTGTATCACAATTGCAATCAAGAAAATGTATTAGTAACCAATGGTACCGCAGAGGCAAATTTTATTGCCTGCCATGTATTGCTTGAAAAAGAAGATGAAATAGTTATGATGGTACCAAACTATATGCAAATTTGGGGTATTGCGGAAGAAATCGGTTGTACTCCAAAAGCATTTCCTTTAAGAGGGGAAAACGGTTGGAAGCCAGACTTAGAAGAATTAGAAAAACAGATAACTGATAAAACCAAAATGATTGTCTTATGTAATCCAAATAATCCAACGGGTTACGTTCTGACAACAGAAGAAATGGAAGGTATAGTTTCTATTGCCAAAAACCATGATTGTTGGATTTATTGCGATGAAGTCTATAAAGGTGCAAGTTTAGATGGCGTTGAAAATCCAAGTTTCTATGGAATGTACGAAAAAGTAATCGTTAATAAAGGTCTATCAAAAGCCTATGCACTTCCAGGCTTGCGATTAGGTTGGCTGGTAGGCCCTGAACTTAAAATGGCAGACGCTTGGGCTTATTCTGATTATACCTCCATAACAGCAGGAATCATAAGTCATAAAATAGGTGAAATTGTATTGAAGCCCGAAATGAGGAAAAAAGTATTGTCTCGAAATATAATGATGCTCAATGATAATTTAAAACTGACCATTGACTGGGTTGAACAATATAATGATCTCATCGACTTTATCCCACCTCAAGCTGGTGGCATGGTATTTATTAAATACAAATTTCCAATCAATTCAACCGAACTATCCAATTGGTTGCGATTAGAGAAAGGTGTATTTATTTTAGCAGGTGATGTATATGGAATGGATAACCATTTTCGAATTGGTATTGGAGCTGAGAAAAAAGATTTATTAATGGGCTATGAAATTTTGACATCGGCACTTAAAGAGCGATTTAATATTTAAACTTATTGCTATTATCATTTTATAAAGTCACACCTGAGCAACAAAATGGAACATACTATTGGTATTTGGTAGAATGCTTCTTTGAATAGACTGAAGCCGACAATCTGGGACTCACATCTACTGATTATCGTTCCCTTTTTTTCACGATATCCGTATTTTAATCGTTGTTGACAAAATCGTCGGTCCAATCATTGCAAATCTTACGTTAAGGTTACCGCAGGTTTTTTCAACATCGTGTGACCACAACATACCCTTCGGGATACGCCACATGTCATCACTACTTTGTCTGGAATCTGAAAATAAATAGAAAGACTTGTCTACCTAATTATCTTGTTCTATATTTGCATCGTGAGAAAACCTGATATACGAGAGAACATTGTAAAGACAGCTTCTGAGCTTTTTTATAGAAATGGCTATAATTCAACTGGCATAAATGAAATAATTCGTGAATCCGGAATCGCTAAGGCCACTCTTTATAATCACTTTAAGTCAAAAGAAGATCTCTGTTTGTCATATTTAAAGTATATGAATGCTAATTTTTTGAATAACATTAAGGATTTCTGCTATTCAAAGCCAGATAACAGACTTCGAGTCCTATCAATTTTTGATTTCTTGGAGAATTTCTTTTTAGACAAAGAATTCAACGGATGTTGGTGTATTAAAACGTTATCAGAAATACCCAAAGACGATAAGAGGATTAGAAAAGAAATTCAAAATCAAAAAAGCGAGTTTATTGAATTTATCAGAGATTTAGTGAAATCACATATTAAGACTAAGTCTACTCAAGATCAAGACTCAAAAATTCGACAAATCTACTTACTATATGAAGGTGCTGTAGGTGAAAGTCAACTACATCAGAAGAATTGGCCAATTATAGAAGCGAAATCTATTTGCTCGCAGATAATATAAAAAATTTAATTTAACGAAAGACAGACTTGTCTGTTCATGATTTTAATTAAACATATTTAAAATGTCAGAATTTAAAAACAAAGTAGCTATCGTAATAGGTGGTACAAGTGGTATTGGGAAAGCCACTACAGATCAATTACTCGAAAATGGTGCAACCGTTCACATTGTCGGTAGAAGCCCCAGTAGAGTATCAGATGCTCCCAATTTAATTAAGCATCAGGTTGATATAACAAACCGGGATCAAGTCAATGGTTTGATTTCAGAAATTGGTAAACTCTCAAATGTAGATTTCTTAGTCAATGCTTCAGGAATATTTGGCCCTAAACCGTTTTTAGACCATACAGTTGAGGATTATGACTCTTACTTAGACTTAAATCGTGGCTTCTTCTTTCTAACACAAGCAACTGCAAAAGCAATGCAGAAAAGTGGTGGTGGTTCAATTGTTAATGTAGGTTCTATGTGGGCGAAACAAGCAGTTAAGGCAACACCTTCAACTGCATACTCAATGCAAAAAGCAGGATTACATTCATTAACACAACATCTTGCGATGGAATTAGCCGATCATAAAATTAGAGTAAATGCAGTCTCACCTGCCGTTGTGAATACACCAGTTTACCACGGAGTCTTTGGAGGTAAAGATGAAGCTCAAGAAGCTTTGAAGGGTTTTAATGCCTTTCATCCAATTGGCCGAAACGGTACTGCCAATGACATTGCAAATAGTATTTTATTCTTACTTTCAGATAAGGCGTCTTGGGTTACAGGAGCAATTTGGGATACTGACGGAGGTGTACGTGCCGGTAGAAATTAATAAAAAACACCTAACAATATATAATCGGACAACATTGTTGTTTAAACGAAAGGTGATGGCTTCAATGTCATCACCTTTGTTATATAGAATGAATGGAGAAGTTGAAGTAGATGAGACATTTGTCGGAAGCAAGGAAAGTGGCAGGAGAGGCAGATTTAAAGGTTCTAAAAGGCTTGTAGCTATTGGTATTGAGCGAACTGGCAAAGGAATATCCCTTGCAACTTACTAATGCTTCCAGTTATCAAACCAGCCAATAAGGGCTTTGCGCCCCCTATAATATATAGCTACCTTCCACAGTAGCTGCCTATGTTGGGCACATACATGCGATTACAACAGAATGCACATTTAGAGATACTCCTTCGGCGAACTCAAAAAAGCGATTCATAGTCTTCAGTTCGTTATCTTAGTACTGCGGGGTTATCTACGTGCACTCTTTATATCGCCACTACTTTGTAGGCAATTAGAATAAAATGGAAGCAGCAAAAAAATACAGAACCTGTCACCTATGTGAAGCAATGTGTGGACTTGAAATTCACGTTGAGAACAATAAAGTGGTCAGTATCAAAGGGCACAAAGAGGATATTTATAGTAAGGGACACATTTGCCCCAAAGGTGTAGCATTAAAAGACTTACACGAAGATCCGAATAGATTAAAAGAACCTGTAAAAAGAACTGCGAAGGGTTGGGAAAAAATTTCTTGGTCGGAAGCTTATGATCTTGTCGAACAAAATTTTAAAAGTATAAGAAAAGAATATGGAAATGACGCCATTGCAACTTATACAGGTAATCCTACTGTGCACAATACGGGCACAGCACTCAGTTTGTATGACACTATAAATGCAATCAACACTCGAAACAGGTTCGCCTCGCATAGTTTGGATTCTGCACCAGTATTTGTTGCAAATCAAATGATGTTTGGTCATGCTGTTTTGTCACCCATACCGGATATAGAAAACATCGATTACTTTTTGATTATTGGTGCCAACCCAATCGCTTCGAATGGTAGTTTTATGTCTACACCTGATATAAAAGGAAAGATTAAGGCCATTCAGAATAAGAAGGGAAAAGTAGTTGTCATTGACCCTCGAAAAACAGAAACTGCGAAAAAGGCATCTGAACATTATTTTATAGTCCCTGAAAGAGATGTTCTCTTGCTATTGTCCATTGTCAATGAAATTTTTAGAAGAGATGCGGTTAAAAATTCTAGGGTGTTGTCTTTCACAGAAAACGTAAATTACTTAAAGGATATAACAAAAGACTACACGGTAGAGCAGGTTGCTGCTCCAACCGGAATGACTGTAGCCCAAATCAATCATATTGTTGATGATTTATTGAGCCATAAGAATGCGGTAGTCTATGGAAGGTTAGGTATCAACATCCAAACTTATGGAACCCTGTGTCAGTGGTTGGTGCATTGCATAAACATCCTAATCGGAAGTATGGACCGCAAGGGTGGATTGCTATTTACCGTTCCTGCTATAGATTATGTATCCCTCATGGCGCACGAATCAAAAATGTATCGCTATAAAAGTCGAGTGGGTGAATATGAAGAGGTTGTAGGTGAGTATCCAACGGCGACCTTGGCGGATGAGATTCTTACTGAAGGTGAAGGTCAAGTCAGAGGACTTCTGACCATTGCGGGTAATCTTGCTCGCTCCGCTCCTAATTCAGATCTAATTGAAAAAGCACTTGAAGATTTGGAATTTATGGTTGCAGTAGATATGTACATCAACGAGACGACCCAATATGCTGATGTTATTCTTCCTCCTGCTGTCGGTCTTGAAACAATGCATTACTCTTTTGTACTCCACATGGTGGCAACTAATAATACGGCAAAGTTTAGCTCAGCACCTTTGAGCATTTCAAAAGAGCAACGTTATGATTGGCAAATAATGGGCGAGCTTCAACGAAGACTTTTTGATGGAAATGTCTTAGACAGATTGAAGAGCAATGTTATGTCCAGAATTCATCCAGAAACCAAACTTGATCTCGCTTTAAAAACGGGACCTTATGGTGTATGGAAAGGCAGAGCATTCAAAAAAGATGGTGTCAGCTTAAAGCGATTGAAAAAACATAATGGTGGAATAGAATTGTCAAAACCGGAATCTGTATTCCCTAATCGTCTATTTACAAAAGACAAAAAAATAGAACTTACTCCTGAGAGGTTTATAAAAGAACTGGAAAAAGTTAGTGATTTATTTGAGGTCACCAATCCTGATGAATACCCTTTAAAATTAATCGGTAGGAGACACTTAAGAAGCAACAACTCATGGATGCACAATTTACCTGTTCTTGACGGAGGATCAAGAAGGTGCACCGTCTTAGTAAACCCAGATGATGCTGAAAAACTTAAGATTGAGGAGAATGAAACGGTAAAGGTTTATAGTGAATTTGGCAGCATTGACATTGAAACCGAAATCACTACCGATATCATAAGAGGAACCATCTGTATTCCTCATGGTTGGGGACATAATTCGAAAAATTCTAAATTGGATTTTGCAAATCGCAATTCCGGTTCAAATGTAAACGTACTTATGAATCATCGAAGGTTAGATGCGCTGTCCTCAAATATGGCATTTAATGGACAACCTGTTGCCATTCGTCGCATCAAGTCAAGTGAAAAAAAGGCAATAATCGATTAGGCGGCTGACAAGAATGTTGTCCTGCCCCTCTGCTTAACAGTATTGACACGTTGATAGGCGTACCGAATATAAGACTCTGGGCAACTGCCCAACCTCCCTTCCTCGCACTAGTCCATGAACCAACTTTAATAGACTCGATTCCCTGCCTGCTGGAGTCAGGCTTCAGATCTTAGGTAAACCTATACACCCTTGCGACTGACTGATGCTGCTGGTCGTCCAAACAGCGCATAAGGGGCTTGCACTCTCTATAATATATAGCTACCTTTCATCGTAGCTGCTCATGCTGGGCACACACGATGTATCCAACGTCCATTGCTCTCATTTCGGTCGGCACGGCGAGGATACGAGATTTTTAAATCTCACAAGAACATGAAAAAAGTAACAGTCAATACTATCAGCACTAAAGTAGCTTCCAATGTTCATATAGTATACACGTCATCAATGGAATTACTTCATATGTCTATCACATGAAATCATTGCTCAAAGAAATAAGGCAATGTACAGTTTGCCTGCCAGCGCTGGAAAATGGTGTCAATCCCATCTTAGCGGCAACCCCTAAAAGCAAATTCGCCATCATCGGTCAAGCTCCAGGTAGTATAGTTCATCAGACTGGAATACCGTGGAATGACAAAAGCGGAGAGCGGCTGCGTAATTGGTTGGGTGTAGATGATGATACCTTTTATAATCCAGATATTTTTGCTCTTATTCCAATGGGATTATGTTATCCTGGAAAAGGAAGGTCTGGAGACTTACCACCACGCAAAGAATGTGCTCCACTATGGCATCAGAAAGTCTTAGATCTAATTTCGGATATCCAATTGACTATATTAATTGGCTCTTATGCCCAAGAATACTACCTACAGAAAACACGTAAAAGAACGCTAACAGATACAGTAAGAAATTACAAAACTTATCTCCCTGAATATCTACCCCTTCCCCATCCTTCACCTCGCAATAATATCTGGCTAAAGAAGAATGAATGGTTTGCAGCTGAGGTAATTCCCTATCTCAGAAAAACAATCGAAAATGGTTGCTCACAATAGATGGCGCTAGCACTTGGCGTACAGGTATTTGTGATTGTTTTAGGCCTGTCGTCAGCAATTGAACATGAGACGTGAGATAGGCATAGTATGGCTATAAGGTATAGCGTATTGCTCTTAATAATGGGTGTTAACATCAGTGCTCAGAATAAAACTAGCAATTGATCCTCAGCGATAATAAAGTAGGAGAATCTACTTATTGTTATTATTAAAAAAGCAGGAGATATTATGACTATAACAAAGACAGCTAAAGCTGCCATGGTAAAAGTTTATAACCCGTGCTAATTTCTGCACTGAACAAACTCGTTTAAAATGTGGTTAGCCATTTACATGGTCGGATACGGACACTACCAAGTAAATAGGTAATTCAACAAACTAACTATTTGGGTGGTCAGTATTCATATAGATTAATAGATTAAACTTAATGCACAAAATGACTTACAACTTTTTATCACTACCCAAGATGGCTGGCATATTGCTAGTGCTCTTTACTATTCAACTGAATGCTCAACAAGCCGATTCCAAATCTAAAAAATTGATGTCTAAGATGTATGAAGTCACTGGTGACTATGCAGACTTATGGAAAAAGAAAGACGTTCAATTCGACTATCTCTATGATAACTTTGAAGCAGGCAAAGATGTCTCAACCGAAAAATTTATCATCGATGGAGAACATACTTGGGCACGTTACACTACACATGAAAGAAATGTATTACCAGGCCAAGATGGCATCGTTGAGCAATCTCTAATCGATGGTGTACCACAGATTACGCTCAACGGCAAGTTTGTCAAAGATCAAGCGGCCATGGGAGGAACTAAATTCATCAGAGAGGTCAATCCTTTTTGGTTTATGATGTCCTATAAACTAGCAGATCCGAGCACGATACATACTTACTTAGGCTCAGAAGAGGTCAATGATATTACCTATGAGAAAGTGTCTCTCAAGTATGTAAACTCCATGACTGGGAAAGCCGCAGACGATGAGTATATTTTATACTATAACTCAAGATCTAAGCTGATTGATTTCTTCTATTTTTCACTACCTGCTATGGGAGTGAATGATCCAATCATAAAGATGGAAATAGGTTATGATGTGGTTGATGGCATCTATATACCTGCAAGACGTAAGTCATATGCACCTAATCCTGAGACTGGAAAATATACCCTTAATGGTGAGTATACCTTCAGCAATATCAAATTCAACAACGGATTCAAGAAAGAAGATTTTGCTCTTAAAGGTGAAATGTAAGCTTTGAATTGAAAAGATATTAGTTGCAAGCGGCATCATTCAGTTTCTGAGAGATGCCGCTTTTTTAATAAGAGTTATGGATAAACGCAATTGGCTAATCACAGGAGTATCAAGCGGATTGGGAAAAGCAATGGCAGAAACTGTCATCAATACTGGAGATTTCGTGATTGGCACATTTAGGAATGAAAGCGAAGTAAACACCTTTAATGAGAAGTATGGAAGTCAAGCTACAGGCATCCTACTTGATATTACCGACATTTCCAGCATTGATGAGACGGTCGGACAGTTAGTCTCGTCAGTAGGCCATATCGATGTCTTAGTGAATAATGCGGGTGTCGGATTCGCTGGTGCGATCGAAGAAGCGAGTGTCGATGAAGTAAGGACAGTCTTTGAAGTTAATTTCTTTGGTATGCTCAAACTGACACAGGTCGTACTACCCCATATGAGAGATCGCAAGAGTGGGCAGATCGTTCAGATATCGTCACATGCAGGTGTCAAGGGATTTGCTGGTTTTGGAATCTATAATGCAAGTAAGTTTGCAATGGAAGGCATGAGTGAAGCCCTCGCCCAAGAAGTGAGCCCACTCGGTATAAAAGTCTCCATCATCGAGCCTGGGCCTTTCAGGACTAATTTTGCCGGTCGCTCATTACATCAAGCCGAGCAAGTCATTTCAGACTATGATGATAGCGCAGGCGCTTTTAGACAGAAGTTGCTTAGCGTCCATGATAAGCAGGAAGGAGACCCCGTTAAGGCCGCTCAGCTCATATTGGACCACGTCAACAACAAAGATTCTACGCTGAGACTTGCCCTTGGCAGCATCCCACTGAAAACAATCGGCATGAAAATCGACAGCCTACAATCAGATCTTGACGCAAATAGAGATACATCTCTTAAGGCTGTATATTAGAATGACAAAACAGACCCAAGAGAGATGTATTATTTAGTACATCGAGTCTATGCCAAGTGCTCCTCTAATAATACAATTTAATGACCATCCCTCTCTATCAGATCGATGCCTTCACTAATCAGCTATTCCGTGGCAACCCTGCAGCTGTATGCCCCATCGTTGATTGGCCCGAGGACCATATCTTGTTGGCTGTAGCCAAAGAAAATAATCTTGCAGAAACGGCTTTCTTCAGACCGTTGAGCAATGGACATTATCACCTCCGATGGTTTACTCCAGAGATCGAGATTGATCTATGTGGTCATGCGACTCTTGCATCTGCATATGTCATTTTTGAAGAGTTAGACTATCAGGGAAAGACGATTACTTTCGAATCAAAGAGTGGAGTCTTAACGGTCAGTAAACAGGAAGAATATTATGAGCTCGATTTCCCTGCTCGCCCTCCCCTTCAATCCGAATTGCCTCAGGCAATAATCGATGGACTGAATATCCAACCCAGTGAGGTATGGAAAGCCAGGGATTATCTTTTACTCTATAATTCTGAAGAAGACATCAGACAGATAAATCCGAACATTGTTATGCTGAACCAGATAAATATTGATCCCGGAGGAATCATAGTCACCGCCCAGAGCGACCAGAAGGACATTGACTTCGTCTCTAGGTTCTTCACACCACAGGCATCAATATTTGAAGATCCAGTGACTGGTTCTGCACATTGCACTTTGGTGCCTTTTTGGGCTATCCGTATGGGTAAACTACAATTTAGTGCACGACAACTATCCCAACGAGGTGGCGAGCTATACTGTGAGCTGGATCAAGATCGAGTTAAGATCAAGGGTCGAGCTGTCAAGTATATGGAAGGCACAATCAATCTTAGCTGATATGTATCTAATTATCATGAGCTTTTGGCGATATACTACAGTCCAGCTCTCCAGCACATGTTGAGATATTACTAAACCCTATCCCTCAACAGGTGTTCCTGTGCACTATCGGCGTAGTTCTGGTCCTTGAACAGTCGGAATATAAGTCGAAAAATGTGAATTCTTCGGGCAAAAATAGATTTCAGCCGAATCCGGCTTCGATAGGAAAGTGTTCTATCGAATTATACTGAATAGAGCTATAGATTAGTACTCTATAACAACATCTTATGCGACTTTACCCTGTGTTGGCAGACCTTTTTAACTTCACGGATTAATTCTTACCAAAACTTAGGACAATCGATGGCAGCTTGAATCAGTTCTGTGCCAATACACAACATGCACTTCACCCATAGAATTATCTGCTCTCACAGAGTCCTACACTTATTAGCTGAATAGTTTTTTATAAAAAATCTTATCCACCCATCGTGCAGGCAAGTATTTTATAAGGATGATGGTGACGAGCCAGTCGCGGTTTATTACAAAAGCCAGTTTTCTTCTTTTAGTCAAGATCTTATGAATCTGCTTGGATATCACGCTAGCTGGTAGGGCGTCCTTTTGGGCTTTGTCCATAACCCGGTTCGTGCTGTGGAGTAGCTTCTCATAATCTGTGCCCTCGTATTCGGAATACTTGCCTATGTTCTTTTCCCATATGTCGGACTGTATTGGGCCGGGCTGTATGGAGACTACATCTATGTTATACATCATGAGCTCTCGGCGATATACCTCAGCCAAGCTCTCCAGAGCATGTTTGGATATACAATAGGCCCCATTGAATGGCGTATTGAAGACGCCTGAGATGCTGCTGATCATAATGATCTTCCCACCAGGGATCTTATTCTCACGGTCGCCTTTTATCAGCGGTAAGAATATGTTGGTCACGGTCCAAACGGCGAACAAATTCACCTCCATCTGATACCGAAACTTGTCATCCTCTATCAGCTCTATGGGGCCGCCTTGAACCATGCCCGCATTGTTGACTAAACCTGCTAATCCATCCTTACCTACTACCGCAGCAGCTTCATCATAAGCCGTCAGAATTTGATCTTTTTGGGTAACATCAAATAGTAGACCTGTGAAGTGCTCCGGAAAAGCTTCGTTCAGTCTCACGAGGTCAGTTTCCTTCCGCACACTACCGAGGACATGAAAGCCACGCTCTATCAAGTACCCTACAGATTCATACCCTATGCCTGATGACACCCCTGTGATCAACACATATTTTCTTTGGCCCATACTAGATTATTCTATTTAGTAAACTAATATGGTTAGCCGGTAGCCCCTTAATGATGTCTTGATAATCGGCTGTCTGAAACAACGCCTTGAGCGGACCACATATCTCTGGATGATTATTAGGCATATTGATTTCCTTGGTTTGTTGTTTTCTGAATGGTAACAGGTTGACCTGAGAAGGCAGCATGATTAGTGTCAGCTTCAAGTCCGTTAAGATCTGCAATATCATCGACAGATACACCTACGCACTGACCGACCAACAACTACTTCAGCAAACGCTTTAACTTCTTGTCATCCTTAATAGTTTTATAGAAGCTTTGGATATATTTATTCAGTCTTTTTCGAGAACCGTCACTAAGGAACGAAGCTTCAGCCACCAACTCATAAAACTCCTGTTCTTTTGAGACATAATAATTCACGCCCTCTTTCAACTCTTCCCAAGGAATTTTCTTATCCATAAAGTATCGTTGGGTAACATCTTTAATAGGCAGCTGTTCGGGAGCTACGGCGTAGACATTATTGATGATGCCAGAATAGTCAAAGTCGTAAGGAATAATTACCAATGAATCATCAACCTTCCTCTTAAACAGATCTGTATTATGACCTTTCCTTGCAGACCAGTCAACGTTAGAAATTAGATATTGAAATAAACACATCTTAACATATT
>CAZFWJ010000084.1:0-12624 GCA_964522505.1 uncultured Saprospiraceae bacterium | reverse complement strand
TTCATCTTGTGATTAAAATGGCAACTATGCGAGTCACAGTCCTAATCGTCCTGACAATAGCACTATTGACCTCATGTAAGTCTAAGTATGCGCATTATGAAAAGCCAGAAGGCGATGTCACCGCACGAGCCGAGAGATTGGCACAGCAAAATATTATTACTGATGGTCATGTAGACTTACCTTATCGACTTAAGGTTAGAAATTTTAGATTGGAGCGGGAGTTTTTAGGCATACCGATAGAAACAGATGAGGGCGACTTTGACTTCGTACGTGCTCGTCAGGGAGGCCTTGATGCGCCATTCATGTCAATCTATCTCCCTTCTTCTAACCAAGAAGAGCCAGGGTCTTCCAAAAGATTAGCGGATACGCTGATCAATATGGTTGAAGGCATCGCAGAAGCACATCCAGATAAATTTGTTGTAGCTCGTACTCCTAAAGATTGTGAGCAGGCTCATGAGCTTGGCAAGATTGCATTACCTATGGGTATGGAAAATGGTTCGGGCATCGAGGATGACCTCAGCAATGTAGCGTATTTTAGAAAGCGAGGCATCAGCTACGTTACCTTGACACATGCTAAGGATAATCTGATCTGTGACTCCTCTTATGATACACTCAATACTCATGGAGGCTTAAGTTCATTTGGGCGTGAGGTGATTCAAGAAATGAACCGTGTCGGGATCATGGTCGATATCTCGCATGTCTCTGACAATGCATTTTATCAAACTATAGAGCTGTCACAAGTGCCAGTAATTGCCTCCCACTCTTCAGCTCGGAAGTATACTCCAGGATTTCAGCGCAACATGGATGATGATATGATCAGGCTTTTAGGTCAGAAGGAGGGAGTTATAGCTATCAATTTTGGCTCGACCTTTTTGGATGGGAATATCCGCAAGAAGCGTGAAGAGCAGCGTGCTGAGCTGAGTAAGATACTCATCGATGCCGGCACCGATTTTGACTTGCCTAAGGCTGATTCACTCATAGCCATCTATCAGAAAGCTAATCCAAGTTTGTTCGCCGATGTAGAGTTGGTTGCAGACCATATAGACCATGTAGTAACATTGGCAGGAGTGGACCATGTAGCCTTTGGGTCCGACTATGATGGGGTAGGGGATTCCTTGCCGACGGGCCTCAAGGATGTATCCCAATATCCTAACCTGATCGCCGAGTTGCTGCGTCGAGGATATACTGATGACGATATCGCTAAGATCTGTTATAAAAACATGTTTCGAGTATGGCAAGAAACAATTGATTATGCTCAAGCCCACAACAATTAATGGCCAAAACTTCTAACCTCAAAGCATACTTGACCCTTGCATTTCTAAGTGTAATCTGGGGCACCTCGTTTATACTGATCAAGAAGTCTCTCATAGTATATTCGCCTATTGAGGTGGCTATATTGAGAGTAGCTATTTCTGGCCTAGCATTTACGCCATTTTTTATCATGTATTTTAAGGATCACGAGTGGAAGCGATGGCCGATGTATACCGTAGTAGCTTTGTCAGGCAGTGCTATACCTGCATTCTTATTTGCAACCGCACAGACTGAGATCGGCAGTGCTACAGCGGGTATTCTCAATTCTATTACGCCCATATTTGCTTTGCTGATCGGAATAATATTTTTTAAGGCTGCTACCAATTGGAAGCAGATGCTCGGAGTGATCATTGGCTTTTTGGGTACCGTTGGGCTAATCATGATAGATTCATCGACAGATGATTTCAGTGGTCAGATGATCTATGGATCATTGATTGTTGCCGGCAGTGTGTTCTATGGTGCTAATGTTAACATCGTCAAGGAGTTCTTCTCCAATGTAACGCCCCTAAGATTGAGTACGTTGTCCTTTTTTCTGGTTGGCATACCAGTTATGTTTTTGATTCCATTTACCGATATTCCAGCTAAGACCTTGTCAGATCCTTATGCACCATATGCACTGTCCTATCTGACGATTCTGGCTGTCGTGAGTACGATGATGGCTCTATACATCTTCTACCAGCTAGTTCAAGATACCAGTGCGATATTCGCCTCTTCTGTGGCCTATCTGATTCCCATTGTGGCATTGATGTGGGGTGTATTTGATGGTGAGACACTGGGCATATTGCATGTTGTCTGTCTTGGCGTCATTGTTTCTGGTGTCTACTTGGTACGAGCAGATTAGCACGAGAGGTATTATATTTACTATCGTGAATATCCATATTAACATCAAGAGGAGAGATTCATTTATAGTCACGGCATAAGACTATAGATTAGTCATTTTTCAATTCTTTATTCACGCTAAAACCTCTTTGATGTTACTGCCACATATCCCACCGTATAAGACTAAAACTGTTGAGCCCGTATACTTCAGAACACAATCTGAGCGTGCCGCAAAGATTGCCGAAGCTCATTATAATCTCTTTAACCTACATAGCGACTGGGTTGTCATTGATCTGATCACAGACTCGGGCACGGGAGCGATGAGCGAACAGCAATGGTCGGAGATTATGCTGGGCGATGAGAGTTATGCTGGGCGATGAGAGTTATGCTGGATCGGAGTCCTATTTTAAGTTGATTAGATCGATACAGCGGATTACGGGATTTGAGTATGTTGCCCCGACACATCAAGGTCGTGCTGCTGAGAATATTCTGTTTTCTGCCGTGGTCAAAGAGGGGGACGTAATCCCAGGCAATGCACATTTTGATACGACTAAGGGCCATATTGAATTTCGCAAGGCAAAAGCATTGGATTGTACAGTAGAGATGGCTTATGATACGGAGGTAGATTATCCATTCAAAGGGAATGTTGATATAGAAAAGCTCGAATCAGCTATCAAAAAATACGGTGCTGAGCACATCCCTTTTATCAATGTGACAGTCACTTGTAATACTGTCGGAGGACAACCTGTGTCCCTCAAGAATATCAAGGAGATCTGTGCAATAGCGAGTCAATATGACATACCAGTATATATGGATATCGCCCGTTATGCTGAAAATGCCTATTTCATCAAAACACGAGAGAAAGAGTATCAGGACTGGTCGATTGAGGATATCGTCAAAGAAATGTTCCGTGAAGTCAGTGTCGTCTGGATGAGTGCGAAAAAGGATGGCTTGGTGAATATCGGCGGCTTCATTGCACTGAATGATAAAGAGCTATACGACAAACTGGGTAGCTTCACCATTATATATGAGGGGTTCTTGACTTATGGGGGGATGAGCGGGCGAGCCATGGGTGCGCTGGCGGTAGGCCTCCAAGAAGGCATAGATTATGATTACCTCCATGATCGGATTACTCAAGTAGCATATCTCGGGCAAAAACTCAAAGAGTACGGTGTGCCGATCCAGGAGCCCGTAGGAGGTCATGCCCTTTATATCGATGCTCAGAAAATACTCCCCCAGATACCGCAGACCGAATATCCCGCACAGGTCTTGGGCATAGAAACCTATATCGAAGGTGGAGTAAGGGGCGTAGAGATCGGTACCTTATTAGCTGATCGTGATCCAAGCACTGGCGCTGATCGACTGGCTAAATTAGAGCTGCTCCGACTGGCAGTACCGAGAAGAGTGTATACCCTCCAACATATGGACTATGTGGCGGTCACTCTGGCAAGAGTACTCGAGCGTAGTCATCTTATCAAGCGAGGATTGAAGATTAACAGACAAGCTGAGATTCTAAGACACTTTACTGTTGAGCTTGATAGGATTGGGTAGGGATCAGTTAAGATGATACTAAATTAACCCAATCTTATTGGGATAAAGTTTCCACTCGGATACCCTAATCGAATTATTTGCCAATAGCTTACAGCTTACAGCTTACAGCTCCCAGCCCCACTGCAACCAGTCTTCTTCGTAGTCGACATCTGATAGTGTCTCGAGAGCTCGATGGCTCAGATCTGCACTATTTATTTTAGCGATAGTCTTATCGTAGACCTCGTCTGTACTCCAGGGGATATCCTCAAATAATGATTCTTGATATTGATTCATTCCGATGAGATAGTATCCACCATCATAGGTAGGGCCTACTACTGCATCATGTCCTTCTAATATGTCAAAGGCCTGATCGATATGAGATGGTGCCAATCGGGGACAATCGCTGCCGACGATAATGCATGAATCACAATGCTCAAATACATAGTCAAAGGCGGCCCTGATACGATCACCCAAGTCTCCATCCGATTGGATAGACTTATGAAAAGTTTTCTCCGGCCATAGATCACCCATCGTGATCTCATCAGTATAGAAGAGATACTTCTCATGCGATGATTCTGTTACTACATCACGAGTATGTCGCAACAACTCTATATAGATTTTTAATGCTTGTTCTTCGCCGACAGTGGAGGCGAGACGGGTTTTGACCTTACCTAATTCTGGGTTGCGGACGAATATGATGATTCCTTTCTTTGACAAGCGCTCAAAATTTCATGCAATGATAAACGACAATTTGAAATTAAGTGATCTATTAGGGTGAGTTATGCAGGGTGAAAATTGTGTAGATGCTGATTCAACGACGATTTTACCGCACTCAACGATCAAAATTTAGGATAGGATACTTCTTACGCATACTTGAAGTATTATTAATCTGAAATACATTTAAGTATGAATGCTTCAAGCAAAATGAAATTTATTGGTGCTGCCTTAATAGTAGCTGTCGTGATGTCCAGTTGTCTACTCCCATCACTGCATCCGATCTATACAGAGGATACGAGGGAGATTGATGACCGAATTATTGGGACATGGGTAATGGACCAAACTTCAGATCTACAGGTTCAATATGACCTCCAAGTAGATCAAGAAGGAGACACATTGGTAAACATTGAGGATATCAATATGGCAACATTAAGGATAGAGAATAACAACACTTTAAAAGAAGATAAAGAGAACATAAAAAACCTGTTCAGTGATTTTTCAATTGATAAGCCAGTCTCTATATGGACTTTTGAGCGTGCTATTAATGTAACATTTGAGCGTTATATCAGCGAGTCTAGTAACTCTACAATTTCAATATCCGTTGGAGCGCCGTCAATGGCCCCAAAGGGATACAAAATTGCAAGTAAAAATGTTTTACCCTATTATTTTTTGATTCATAAGGAAATAGAGCATGGAGATACAATTACGACAAGATTACTGACAAATTTGACTAAGATTGGTGCTGAAACCTACATAGATTTTGTGCCATATCAATTTAATAAAGGATTGTTTAGTAATAATAATATCAATGCGCATTCATTTGCCAAGCTGTCATTTGACAATGAGCAATTAGAAATAGAAATGTTCGATGGCGAATATATCACAGGCCTACTTCATAATAAGAGGATCCGCCTAAAGCATGAAAATCTTGGAGAAGAGGATGAAATCATCTTAACAGCATCAACTCAAGAACTACGGTCATTCATCGGAAAATATGGTGATGACGCAGATCTATATGATGATCCACAAGTCTTTGTTAAAATATAGTCATTGATCTTGCCGAGTATAGCATATAAAATTAGTTTGCACGTCGTCTTCTGGGCGGCGTGTTATTTCATAGCCTTCAGGCTATTTACCAAGGACTATAACAATGGCACCATAGACTATATCTATACAGGCTTATTCATAGCTCCAATGATGATTATAGTCTATCTCAATCAAGGATTATTAAATTATTCTATTAGACATAGAAGATTTTGGATCTATCTGGTTGGGATACCATTATTACTTGTCTTAGGGGTTGCGCTTCATTTTTTCTCATTTGACCAATTATCAGATCTGCTGTTTCCTGAGTACTACTTGACGAGTTATTATAGCATTTGGGAGGTGACACAATACTGTGCCATATTCTTAATAGTGACATCGCTACTAAAGCTTGCTCAAGATTGGTTTCAGATCAAAGATCGAGAGATTAGGCTAATCAAGGAAAATCACCAAGCTCAACTGAGCTCCCTGAAGTCTCAGATCAACCCGCACTTCTTATTTAATAGCCTGAATAATATCTATGCGATATCTGTGGATGACCCAGATGCAGTGCGTAAGTATATTGTCAAGCTGTCTGATGCCTTGCGATACATGATCTATGAGACCGATGAAAAGGTGGCCCCGCTACAAGAGGAGATCAACTATCTTAAAGATTATATTGGCCTTGAGCAATTAAGGATGAATGATCCGAATAGTGTTCAATTCTCCTATCCCGAGAACACATCAGAACTGATTGCTCCACTGATACTGCTACCTATCGTAGAGAACTGTTTTAAGCATTGTAATAAGCAATCACCAGATATTGAGATATATATAGAGTTGAAGGACACAAATCTTCAATTAATAGCATCTAATTCTATCGTGAAATCCGATAAGTCAAATCAGAACTCTGGAGGACTAGGATTGGAAAATTTAGAGAAACGCTTGAATCTCTTGTATCCTGAGCGGCATAAGCTGACAGTACAAGTTGCCCATGAGAGATATAGAACTACTTTAATGATAGATCTTCGAGTATGAGCTATACGATATTAATTGTAGACGATGAGCCTCTGGCACGTAAGGTGCTTAGAGAGTTTGTAGCTAAGATGGATCAGGAGGTAATTCTATTACAGGCTGAAGACGCTCTCATGGCGCAGAAAATAATAGCAGATCAAGAGGTTGACCTCCTCTTCCTTGACATCAATATGCCATTGATGAGCGGTATTGAACTGGTCAATGCCATATCAGCTCAGCCATTGATCATATTTACCACAGCATATGCGGAGCATGCGGTAACAGCCTTTGAATTGGAGGCTTTTGATTACTTGGTGAAGCCGATAAGTTTTTCTCGATTTCAGAAGTCTTTTAATCGGGCCCTTGAGCAACTGGTAACCAAGATTGCAACCGAGAGCTCCTGGATCATGATTAAAGAAGGCCGGCGTATCTACAAGGTCCCTCACAGCGAAATCAGGTATTTGCAGGCATACGGGGATTATGTCAAAATATTTAGCACCAACAAAACCTATCTGATGAAAACCAAACTTTCTGCTCTATTGAGCGAATTGCCCGATCGATTCATCAGATGCCATCGATCCTATATTGTCAATGTGGACACCATCAATTACATCGAAGGGAATCACGTCGTGATCAATGATGAGAAAATTCCAATATCAGAGAGCTATCGCCAGGAGTTGTTGAGTCGGTTATAAGTGTTGGTCGATTTATCTACCACTGATGGTGTGCGATCGGATAAATCATCTCATTGTAAATCTCTTCAATCTGTTTCATCTCATTCTTCTTAAGCTTGCGCATTTTGACGGCCTCGAGATTAGAGATGAGTTGCTCAAGACGAGAGGCGCCAGGGATCACTGTGCTGATGGCTTCATACATTAAGATCCATCGAAGTGCCACATGAACAAGTTCTACATCATCGGGAAATATTTTCTTTAGTCTTTTAGCTGCTTTTAGCCCGATGTTATAATCGACCCCTGAGAAGGTCTCGCCTTTGTCAAAATAGGCACCTTCTCTATTGAAGTGCCGGTGATCTGTAGATTCGAAGCTTGTGCTGCGCTTGTATTTTCCCGTTAATAGACCACTTGCCAATGGTACTCTGGCTATGATCCCGATGTTGCGCCGTTTGGCCTCTCTAAAAAAGAGCTCATTAGGCCGATGCCGGAACATATTATATATGATCTGTACTGTGCAAACATTCGGATATTCGATGGCTTTGAGCGCCTCTTCTATTTTCTCTACGCTGACACCGAGGTGTTTGATTTTACCTTCTTGCTTTAGTTTGTCGAACTCTTCAAATATCTCTGGACGATAATATACCTCAATCGGAGGGCAGTGCAGTTGGATAAGGTCTATACAGTCTAATTTAGTATTGCGTAGGCTATCTTCAACATAGCTCCTGAGCACTTTAGGCGTATAGCCTTCATTGTTATGAGGGTTAATCTGTCTACCGCACTTAGTTGCGATATAGACCTCTTCACTTCGAGATCTTATGATTTTTCCTACCGCTTGTTCGCTAAGACCGCCTTCGTAGACATCTGCCGTATCAATGAAATTAATGCCCTGATCTATCGCTTCATTCAGAATTTTATGGGCATTCTTTTTGTCAAATCCGCTGCCCCACTTTCCGCCTACCTGCCATGTGCCTAGGCTAATTGCAGAAACTTCTAAACCCGTTTTACCAAGTGTGCGATATTTCATAGATCCTAAGTATAGTTGATGTGAGCCTTGAGCTGAATTAGCTTACTCTTCTCCCTTCTTAACGTCTTCCTTTAATCTGAGCTCAGTACCATTTTCTATGATCTTAGATAGCGACGAATAGGGCCCTGAAACTACATCTTGATCAGCATCAATACCTGTCTTCAGTTCAATATATTCGTCATCTTGGATTCCTGTAGTTACCTGTACCATACGGGCGGTGTCTCCCTCATATAGGAACACGACCTCCTTCAGGTCTTCATCTTCGCCCTCCTCAGCGATATCTCGTACCGTAACCGCTTGGATAGGTATCGAGAGCACCTCTTCCTGTACGTCGGTGATGATCTCAACAGACGCTGACATCCCAGGTCTGAATGGATAGCTGCTTTTGCCTTCGATAAGGTCTTTATATGAGCTTGGATCCAAGCGGATCTTCACAATGAAGTTCGTGACTTGATCCGTATTTAGGCTATTAGATGAACCCGAGGCGGCATTAGAGGCTGAGTTGGCAATCTCAGTAACCTTGCCTCCAAACTTCCGATCTATATAAGCATCCACTTCGATATTTACGTCGTCGTTGAGATTGACCTTCAGGATATCATTTTCAGTCACCTCAACTTGAGCTTCCATCGTGGTGAGATCTGAGATTCGCATGATCTCAGTTCCTGTCATGGTAGCGGTACCAACTACTCGCTCCCCTTTTTCTACTGAGAGGCTGGATATTACGCCAGTGGTTGGAGACTTAATCGTTGTACGACTGAGGTTTGTCTTAAGCTCTTTGAGAGAGGCTTCAGAGCTGAGTACAGTATACTCAGCTGCCTTAGCAGATTCTGCAGCGGCAGTGATATTAGCGAGTGATGAGGCGATGCTCGCCTGGGCGGACTCAACTTGAGCGAGACTTTGATCGTAAGCCTCCTGGCTGATTACCCCTTCTTCAAACAGTTGCTTATTGCGATCGTGGACACGATTAGCCTGCTTCAGGGAGGTCTCTAATTCGAGTTTCTGTGATTCATTAGTAGCGATCTGAGCTCGAGCTGTAGCCATATTAGATTTGGCATTGTTGAGATTAGCTTCACCACGCTCCACAGCTGATAGGAATACCTCCGGATCTACTCTGAGTAATAACTGACCCTGAACAACTGAGTCTCCTTCTTCTACATACAACTCTACGATCTCGCCGGACACGTCGGGGCTGATGATTACTTCCGTTTCTGGATATATTCTACCGCTGGCAGAAACAGTTTCCTTGATTGTCCTTTCAGTAGTCTGAGCGATATCTACTTCCTCTCCTTCTGGTTCCGACGAGTTTTTATACCCTACGAATGCGGCTATAGCTACTACTGCAAGTAGTAAGCCTAAAATAATCCACTTCCGTCTTCCTGATTTTTTCTTTCGAGCCATTGCGATAAATCCTGTGAAGATTATCTAATCGACAGGCTCAATATTAATCTAAGCCTACTGGATAACCTTGATAATAATCTAATAATTTCACCCTCAACACATAGTCATACTTGGCTAATAGATAGTTAGTACGGGCAGTGTTTACTTGGTCTTGAATACTAATATAGTCATATGAGTTAAGAGCGCCGAGTTGGTATCGCTTTTCAGCGTTTTCATATGATATTTCTCTTGCTTTGAGGGTTTTCTCTGCAGCATCAAGGCTGAGTTTTGAAGCCTTAGCATCCGTGATTAACTGCCTCAGATCATTGCGTACAGTAACTAGGGTTTTATTCTTTTCTGTTTCTAAGTTTTCAAGATCCAGCTTGGCCCGACTGACATTGGCTTTGGTCACCCCACGATTGTAGATTGGCACACTTACATTAAGACCAAATCCGTAATTAAAGTTATCATTAAACTGGGTGCCATAGGGCGAATTATCAAGAATTGGAATACTATTCTGTGTAGAGATCACTGCTGGTTGATTATTAATAAGGACTTCAGAATTCTGAGTGATATCTTCAAATCCGACTACCTCTCGACCTTGATTACTGAAGTTGGTTCCTGCATTACCACCAATTCCGATAATTGGATAAAATGAAGACTCGGCAATGTCTACACCTATGTTAGCAGCACTGATCTGATGATCGAGCTGTCTCGTTGCTGGCTGGAAGGCAAGCGCTCGCTGATAGGCATCTTCAAATGAGAGTAGGTCCAGATTTGTAAAAACCTGTTGGTCGAAGTCAGGTTTCTTCACCTGAAGTTCTTGATTGGGAGGTAGATTTATGACGGCCTTTAATTGCACCAAGGCGATGTCTATTCTATTCTGTGCGATGACTTGATCTTGTTCTGAAGTAGCCTGTTGTGCCTCGAGATCGTATAATTCAAATTTAGCTCGACTCCCGGCATCCACGAGCTTGATCATCTGATCGATTTGATCATTGATCGCCTTCAACTGAAGGTTGACATTATCATAGTTGTCTTCAGCAAATAACACTTCGAAAAAAGCACTGACAGTATTGAGTGTAATTGTATTTATGGTACTCGATTTTTGTGCTTCTGATACCTTCTCAAATTCTTCACTTTGGAGGATGCTATTCTTAATACGCCCCCCATTATAAAGCGTCATATTAGTACTAAGACCATAGCCATTAGAGAAGAAGGTCGTCGTGATAAATGAGTTTGTTGTAGGATCTATGCTACGACCAAAGTTTACAAATGCGTTTGCATTACCAGACAAATCTGGCAACCTGCTATCTCGGCTCTGCTTAGTATTTATCTCTGATCGCTTGAGTTCGAGATCTGACTGATAGATATCAAAACTATTTTCTATAGCGTATTGGATACATCGGTTCAGTGACCAGTCGTCCTGCGACCACGTAATGGTCTGAAATAATGTTACGATCAAGAAAATGATAAAAGCCTTTTTCATGCTGATATTATTGTGAGTAGTAAAAGTAGATTTATGATGCCGCTGACAATAATTATTTATATGAATTTTGCCAGTTCATAGATTAATATAACCAATAGACGGATTTTGACGATAAAAGGTGACACTGAAAACATAAAACTTCAGGCAAATTTAAAAAGCTGATGTTTCTACTGTTGCGCCGATGACTTGATCATACCTAGCACCAAATGGGCGATAATACACTAAGAAGATATACTCATTAATGGTCTCAAAAGAGTTGCCCTCATATACTTCATAATCGACTTTGCCATCCTGATCTCTTGTGGCGTACTGATAGTCATAGAATCCTTGCTTCAAGTGTATATTGCCGATGTAGCTTTGGTGATTACTACTATATTCCAATCTGTTTTCACCGAGGCATTTCCAATCACTAAAACCTCCTACGACATAAACGTCCTTGTTGAGATCTGGATTGAGATCTTGTAAGGTGAAATGCACGTCTACATATTCGGAGGTCAAGAAATCATTAGAGTCATCAGCGTTTTCGATCACGAATTTTCCATTGATATCTCTATAGTCGAATGTTGATCGCTCATTTCTGGATCTATCGAGTTGTAAGAGCATATCTATCCGATCAGGATGTCTATCTACACTGTGTACGCCTGCACCAGGATATTGTAGACTACGAGCATCAGCAAATCTGAATTCTCTCGACGCCGGAAAAATAAAGTAGTCCGCTGCATTGAAGCTTATATCATTTCCTCTTGAAAAAACCGGCTGACGGTTTGTAATGGCATTGTCCCATCGGCCATTTTGAAGGATAGTAACATATACATCACGCTGAGGATTTTGAATCCTAAAATTCTCATTGTTGATCGTAAACTCAAGTTGATGATGAGTTTTGAGCTGTAAGGCAGATATAGATCTTCGAATGAGTGGGTTAACTGTAACTAGACTTTCTACAAATACGAGACGCCTTGTTAGTACTGGTAAGTCTGTGTCATCTTCATAGACTAATAAGATGTAGTTGCCGCTGAGGATAAAGTCCATGTTGTCATTAGGTATCAGCAGTTCATATCTTGTATAGTCCGAGACCGTAGTATTAGAATAAGACCAGGTATCGATATCTTCATCGTTAAACCCATCTACATACTCGAGTTCGTCCATATCGGTACGATTCCAATCTTTGTCACAGTGGATCAGCTTATAATTGTAGGTGAGGTCTCCACCTAGTATATCGTCAAAGGTCAGGATGAGCTGTCCTGCAGAATTAAGGTCGATTATAGGATCTGAAGTTGGTAAGCCCAAGTGGTGTAGTTGGACGCTCTTGATATGTGGCATGTAGACAAAGTTGTCATATCGAAAGTCTTCTGACTGAGCAAATGTCAACTGGCTCAGAAGTATAAAAAGAGGAATAAACCACCTAATCATAGGACGAAAATGAGCATTATCCACAATGGTATGCAAATCTGCGGGATGATTTATGATTAGTTTAAAAATTGGACCGTCAATCATACACACAAAAAAAAAGACCAAGCACTTTTGCTTGGCCTTACCTTTTCTTCGGTTCCCCAACCGAAATACCAATTGTTAACTATAATTTCCTTCTTTATTTTCTGGATTGATTAGTCAGTGATCATCACTTGCTCTGCGTGACTCTCAGCGCC
>CAZFWJ010000083.1:0-12670 GCA_964522505.1 uncultured Saprospiraceae bacterium | reverse complement strand
TGTTACAGTTTTTGTACCATAATCATGTCCGACTATTTAGGGGGCTAAGACACTACATTCAGAGGCTATAATAGCTGAAATTGGCAGATTTAATTGATGGGTGGCTAATTAGAAACAGAGAGCAACTTCGGTTGTATCTCTATTATAGATGTACATTAAGCTAAATCAGCGAATCATAATTAGTATGTCGTTGTCTTCAGATACAGTGGAGAAAGGTCAATCAGCATCATTTCAATATTATGATAATTGACTATTTGGTCAATCTGGAGCATCACTTGTATTAAATATCTGACTCTTATATTCGGATTATCAAAGAGTATTAAGCAGAGCATATGTTAAAATGGAAGTTGTTGTCATCAAAGTATCTTTTTCAAAAGAAGCCTTGGCTGACGATCAGAGAAGATCGGGTGAAACTGAACAAGGGGTTGATTATGGAAGAATACTACGTCTTTGAATATCCCGATTGGGCAACAGTTCTTGCGATTGATCGAGAGGGATATTTTATCATGATCAAGCAATATCGACATGCTTTGGGTGAGATTAATTATGAGTTAAGTGCTGGAGTATGTGACGATGATGATAAAGATCATAGGTATAGTGCTCAACGAGAATTATTGGAAGAGACTGGTTATAGTGGAGGAGAGTGGAAGCTGTGGACAATCTATAGTGCAAACCCTGGCACTCATACTAATCTTACCTATTGTTATCTCGCTGAAGGAGTCCAGAAAGTAAGAGGACAAAATATAGATAGAACAGAGGAAATTAGTGTCCATAGATTGAGCAGATCAGAAGTTATGCAATTGTTAGAAAGAAATGAAATACGCCAATCTCTGCATGCTGCAGCGTTATGGAAATATATGGCACTTAATAAAGAGGGGGATATGGCTGCTAAAACCACATCCCCATAGTCAAAAAATCATTACTAACTCTAACTAACTATAAATCGTTCTATTGACTTTCCTATAATAGACAGCAGTGTCAGGTTAATTCTGAACCACTGCAGTTATCTATATATAGTAAGTTATTAATGTGTTATTTGTTTAAGTATTATAAGAAATAATTAAACAAAATACATTAATGATCGTCTTCTAAATAACTTATACTAGATGGATCTCGTCTTTTCTGAGAGTATTTCGAGGAGGAGATCTATGTGTTCTAGGTGAGTGCGAAAACTCAATACTGCCAACCGAAGCCAAAAGTCGCCATCAATGGTAGTAGTCGAAACAAACAAACGTTGATCCGATACGATGAGTCTCCATAGTGTTTCATTAGCAGTGTTAACATCCTGATCTGTATTGATATAGCGATATATACACACCGATAATTGAGGCATAGGACCAACCTCAAATCCTAGCTTCTGAACCTCTCGATGGAAATACAAAGTGAGTTTATGTTTTTCTTCAAGGCACGCTCTGAAGGCATCTGTTCCATGGAGTTTAAGGGGAATCCACATCCTTAGGCCTCTAAAGTGCTTGGTCAACTCTGGAGAAAGATCGGCAGGTGAAATATCTTCTGTTCCATCGTAAGCATCTTGAAGATAGTTAGCCATATAATGAAATGACTGGTGTAGTGCTTTACCATTCTTAACTATTACTAATCCCGATCCATATGGCAAGAACAGGCTCTTATGAGGATCCAGTACGATTGAATCTGCTTGATGGACGCCATCGAAAAGATTCGAAAATTCGGGAATCAGCTTAAAGAATCCACCATAGGCGGCATCAATATGAAACCACATCTGATGCTGATGACAGATATCATACAGCCTTGAGAACTCATCTACCGCCCCTGTATCGGTGCTTCCGCAAGACGCTGCAAGGAAGAAGGGAATAAGCCCTTCAGCGAGATCTGTTTCAATTTGCTGTTCCAAATGTTCTGGGGAGAGTCTAAACCTGCTGTCTAGTTGGATCTCCCGATAAACGCAGCTCCCTAGCCCCGCTATTTTGGCTGCTTTGTTGACACAATGGTGGGTCTGACTCGAGTAATATATAACGGATTGCTTGATTGTTAGACCCTCTATATTTTTATAATCTCGGGCAGTAACGATGGCTATTAAGTTCGCAATAGAGCCTCCACTCGTGATATTTCCCAATGCCGTGGTAGGGTAATTCATGAGCTCACATGCCCATCTTATGAGCTTGTTTTCAAGCGCTACTGCACCTGGGCTACCAAAATAGAGTCCAGCATATCTATTGAATACTGATGCTAGGTAGTCTCCAAGCGCAGCAGTATATATGCCTCCTCCAGGAATATATCCAAGATGGCCACCAGAGGCTGGATTAACGCCGACTTGATCAACGGTTTCTTTTAGGAGATCCAGAATGCTGGTAATTGGAGCGACATGTTCAAGATCGTCCTTGACTAGCTTATTAAGCTGATCTGTTGGCGATACATATGCAGGTAAGCTATCAATTCCATTCAGAAACTCTTCTGCATATTGAATTACTTCATTACGAATCTCCAATCTCCTTTCTTCATTTGGCTCGAGAGATTTGGCCGCTTCTTTTAGCCGTAGTAATTCATCTTTTATTTTTGTCATATTTACTTAATGATGCCTTAATGAAATCATAAAATCTTAGGAATAATAATCTTTAGAATCATGCTTCGTTTATATGTCAAATCTACGGTATGAATTATAAATCACTCGGCAAGTTAGTTTTGGCAGTAATAATTGCATGGACGCTGGTAGAAGTATTTAAATCTGTAGATCAAGCACAAATGGTGGCCGAGATGACTACTACGAATTTTGCCTAAGACCTATTTGATCACGGCGTTTCTATTTTTCAATTCTTGAAAGAACTGACGATCATTAGGTGATCTTATGGTTATGAAGAATGGCATTGCGGTTAAGACCCGTCACCTGCAACTCACCGATGTTGCCACCATTGTTTCTAATAAGACAATGGTTTTACCAGCCCTCAACAACTCACCATATCATATAGCGGTTTGCTTTTTCAGCCATAAAAACGTATGGTATTAGTTCGTCGTGTATCCCAAGGCGCACATTCATCTTCGATTTGTTGATAAAAAACGAGTTCAGTAGTCTTTTCTTTACTTGGGGTTTAGTAATTTAATAGCAGAAAAACAAAACTCTGCATTATGAAAAATCTACTTTACGTTGCCTTGATTATGGCAATATTGTTAGCTTCCTGTAGTTCTGATTCTGAAGTCAGTAACTCAAGCCCACAAGTTATTTCTTTTGATCGAGTGGAGATTGATCAACTCATAAATCAAACTGTAAGTAAAGGTCAGATCTTTGATTGGGAGATTGCTCCTGCTGACATGATACATAGCGCAGCTCTATTGAGCGACTCAATTATTTCTATAGGGTATACCATAGCTGAGCAGCTAGATGTGGCATCGATTGTTGGAATCCAAGAAGATCTTGATGATCAGTGGCTTAGCAAGAGAGACGAGATCATTGGCGACATCTTAGAAAGAGAACGGGCCATTAGACCTGATGCCCAGTTAACTGTAGAGTCTATTTTACCTTTCGGCCTAGATGACGATATCCCCACGATATCTATCCAGATTACTGATGCGGATTTGATTAAAGAGTTGAAGTCTCGTGCTGATATCAGATATATCGAGCCTATGGGCTACGAACTCAAGGATGAGTTTCTCAAGAGTTCTTTTGGCTGTGATGGTTCGCCTGATAATATTAACTCAGCCGACTATACAAGGACTTCTTCCTTCAACGCTAAGATCCCATGGAACTTCAGCAATCATAATATCACAGATGCATGGAGTAGGTCGTCAGGCGATAATATTGGAATTCTCATTGTAGATACTGGTGCATCAGACAATCAAGATAATCTTGGTTCTCAGTTTGCTTCAGGTAACTCGCCCTCTCGAACCATCACTAAATTGAGCACCCATTATAGTGGACGATGGTGGTGGAGAAGCAAAGATAGTCCGCATGATCGCTGTGGTCACGGAACGTCTATGGCGGGATATGCCGGAGCACCATGGAGTACGGATGGTAATAGTGTGGGCGTGGCTTATAGATCCAACATCGTTTCTGTAAGAGCCGTAAATGATGTAATTATCAGCAGCTCTAATGAAAAGAATGGAGTCAAGGATGCATTGGTGATTGCAGGCAATCGATCTGATGTTAAGATCGCAAGTATGTCAATAGGTAATATCATTAGCTCGGGTACGGTACGAGATGGTGTTAACTATGCTTATAATCGAGGCAAGCTAATTTTTGCCGCGGCAGGTACCTCTACGTCCTTCACTAATTTTGTTGGGGTGATATTTCCTGCCAATCTCAGTAATACTGTGGCGGTGACAGGTGTGAGAGACCAAAGCCGTTATAGCCGATGTAATAATTGTCATTCTGGTAGGGCTGTAGACTTCACAATACAGATGCAACGCAGTAACAATTCAGACCGAAATTCTATCTCATTAGCAACTTCTACCAATACACCTAAGTATGTTGGTGGATCTAGTGCTGCTACGGCTACCACAGCGGGTATAGCTGCATTAGTTTGGGCCACTAATAGCAATATGTCAAGATCTCAAGTTCTCAATAGACTGAAGCAGGCGTCGGATTTCTACCCTAGCCGCAGTAGTTCTTTTGGATATGGAAATATAAATGCAGATGCCGCAGTGCGTGGTGTGCCATTTTAAGTAGCAATAATAGGGTTCTTTAGAAAGCGTTTGATGTCTTATCAAGCGCTTTTCTTTTTTATGGGCAGGAGAATTATTGCTTTATTAATTCTTGGGACTGCTATACTGCTGTCCTTCGATCATCATTCTAGAGATGATCTCACAAAGTATCTCAGAGGTTCCGCCACCAATCTGACCTAGTCTAACATCTCTGTACATTCGAGCTAAAGGATAATCCTCCATAAAGCCATAGCCTCCGAACATCTGCAAACACTGATGTACAACCCTATCCGCTAATTGGGTGCCTAACAGTTTGGCCATTGATGCTTCTTTGACGACGTAGTCTCCATCTTTATATCTACGGTATAAATCATATACGAAGACCTTAATCATTTCTATCTCTGAAGCCATCTGAGCAATGCGATGTCGAAGGACTTGAAACTTATTGATTTTCTTGCCGAATGCCTCACGTTCACTCATATATTGTAAGGTAACCTCAAGGGCATAAGATGACGCTGCTACACCTCCGGTTGCCATGGATAAGCGCTCAGATACAAAATGCTGCATGATGTAAAAGAATCCATGATTCTCAGCGCCTAAAAGATTAGCGACTGGAACCCGAACATTATCTAAGGCTATCTCACCAGTATCTGAAGCATGCCATCCCAGTTTGCGCAATTCTGTTGCGCTGAGTCCAGCTGAGTCGCGATCAACTAAAAACAAACTGATACCCTTAGCCTTCAGTTCAGGAGCAGTTTTAGCGACGATGATTAGAAAATCACTATACACACCATTTGTGATGAACGTTTTGGAGCCATTGAGGATATAGTGATCACCATCTTTGACTGCAGTAGCCCTCACTGCTTGGACATCAGATCCCCCACCGGGTTCGGTGATGGCGAGACAGCCTATGAGCTCTCCTTTTATACCAGGTACTAAGTACCGTTGTTTCTGATCTTCATTGCCTTCGGCATTTATATGGGTGAGCGCGAGCAATGGATGTGCGCCTATAGAAGCTCCGAAGCCTCCAGAGTTCATTCTACCGATCTCTTCATCAAAGATTACATTATAGAGCACATCGGCGCCCATGCCACCATAGCGCTCTGGAAATGTCATACCAAAGAATCCCATAGTGCCAAACTTTTGATATATGTCTCTCGGCAAACGGCCATCTAACTCCCATTGATTGATATTAGGTCGCACCTCTTTCTCAAGAAAATCTCTAAAAGTTTGTCGAAACATCTGATGCTCCTCGGTAAAAAAGTTATTGTTCATGAATGAGTGGTTGTAGAGATGTTATTAAATATAGATGTCATAATTAGATCTTGAAATTTTTCAGGAAGATCATGCCCCATTCCGTCGATGATACATTTTTTAGCATTTGGGATTAAGCGATGATACTTATGGGCGTGTTCGACTAAGATAAGAGGATCCCCAGTACCGTGTAATATCAGCGTGGGAATACTGATTTGCCCCAATCGATCATATCGTGATCCGCTCTTGGCAATAGCGACGCCATGTTGTCTGGAGGCCTTAGGGTTATAGCCTTTCCTTTTGGTGACTTCATAAAAGGCTCTGTTTAGGACAGCGTGTTTGTTTACCTCATATGACGCATCACCATGCAGCAAGTGATAAATGCTCAACTGTGCCTTCATGCTATTAATCGCTGACTTTTTCAGACGGTACTTCACGATTATTCGTGCTACTCCCAACCTAAATGCTGGAGTCACTTGGGTCGACTCAGGATCATAGAAATATCCTGTTGATAGGAGTGACGATAGCGAAAGAAATCGGTCAGGATAGTCCAATACTAATGTTTGTGAAATCATGCCCCCCATAGATACTCCTATCACGTGAGCCTGATCCACCTTGAGATGGTCCAAAACCGCTATGGCGTCCGCTGCCATATCTGATAGATTGTAATAGTTGCCTTTACCCCAATCTTTAATCCAACTAGATTTTCCTACATCACGATTGTCCATTCTGATGATCTCATATCCTGCATTTGTCAGCCCATCAAGTAGATATGCGGGCCAATCTAACATGGTTTGGCCTAATCCATTGATTAGCAATACAGTTCCTTTATTTTCTGCGGATGGTGGTATCCGATTGTAGTGGATCATCAGATGGTCAGAAATATGAACCTCACCTGTTGCACCATAGACTTGTTCTACCGGTTCCTGTGCTGTAATCTTATTAATTAATTCTTGATCTCTCGAACTTATCTGATATCCAGACTTAAAGAACAAATAAGATGCTATAGCCGCTATGATTAGTACAATAAGTAAAATGGTCATGAACCTTAGATATGAAGTTTAACGATTCCAATAGCCAGGCTCAGTAAATGTAGCGGATAGGATTAGATAATTATACGTGCTTATTGGCAGAGAGAGAGGCGATTGGGATAAACAGCAGAGATGTCAAAAGACAATTATGTCGATTCAATTAAGCAGTAATAAGTTATTAGATTCCTATCATTAGGTACACTTAAGAAATTAACAACTTATGCTATCTACTCGGACTAAGCTATTATATGGAGTAGGCTTCTCGGCAAGAGGCATAAAAGATGGTCTTTTTCAGATTTTTCTATTTTTCTATTTCAATCAAGTCTTGGGATTAGACCCCGCTCTTGCAGGATCTGCGTCCCTTGTAGCCTTGCTCTTTGATGCTGTGACAGATCCATTTATTGGATTATGGTCTGATAGATTCATATCCGAACGCTGGGGGAGAAGACATCCATTTATGATATGGTCCGCAGTTCCTTTAGGGCTTTTTACCTACATACTTTTTATGCCTCCCGCAGGTTTAGGGCAGATAGGTTTATTTATATGGCTGACCACCTTTAGTGTTTTAGTGAGAGGGGCGCTGACGTTTTTTGTTGTGCCACATATCTCTCTGGGGGCGGAACTCACTGAGGATTATAATGAACGCACTTCAGTGACGGCCTACCGGATTATGTTTGCGGCTTTAGTATCCCCTATAGTTATGATACTTGGATTTACTCAATTTTTTAAGAGCATCGATGGCGTCAATGGTATGTTTAATGCAGCCGCCTATCCTAAATTTGCCTTGTTCTGTGCTGTGCTTATGATCATTTCTATTCTGATAATGGTCTGGGGCACTCGGCATGTCATACCCTCCTTACCTAGAGTCGCCAATGGTAATGATCATCCTTCCTTCTTGCAGATGTTAAAGGGCTTTAGTGTAGCTATACGGATGAGGTCCTTTATCACATTAGTGGGATATATGATGATGGTGTATATAGGATTGGGGATCGGTATTATACTGACTACTTACTTTATGACTTATTTTTTTGAATTGACGGAGTCAGAGATGGCCTTGTTGCCTATAGCTTCAGCAGTTGGAGCCCTAGTTGCGTTGGCCCTTGCTCCACGCATGAGTAAACGGTATGATAAAAAGAAAAGCGCCATAATCAGCACCATTTTGTTTGGGCTGTTTTTTTCAGCTCCATTCATATTAAGGCTGATAGGTTTTTTTCCTGAGAATCATACGACTGCATTGTTACCTACTTATATACTGCTGATAACTGTAGCATATGGATTCCTGTGGATCGCCATGAGCTTGGGTGCTTCTATGATGGCCGACATAGTTGATGAGTACGAAGTGATGAGTGGCCTAAGACAAGAAGGTTTGTTTTTCTCTGTAATGTCATTTTCCCATAAGATGACGACAGGAGTTGGTACATTTTTAGCAGGATTGATTCTAAGCTTTATTGCTTTTCCTATTCAATCCGATGTTAGTGCGGTTCCGGCAGAAATAATCAGGGATTTGGGATTAGTTGGAGGACCAGTGTTATTAGCAATTTACTGGGCCTCCTTGTTGTTTTTATTCAATTACCCACTTACTAAAGAGACCTACCAAAAGATTAGAAGCCAGCTTGACGGAGTCTCAAAGCTTAAAAAAGAAAGCACTTCTCATGATTGAAAAGTGCTCAATATATATTGTGACCCTTGATTTATTCGAGAGTTATTTTAGTGCTATTATGGAATGAGTTCCACTTCTATAGCTAATAGGCCTTTAGGGCCTTTCTCCGTGTTAAATCTCACCTTATCGTGTTCCTTAATAGGATCCTGCAATGCATTTATATGCACGAAAATGCTATCACGCGTTTTATCGTCTGAGATGAAGCCATACCCTTTTTCTGTGTTGAAGAATTTGACCGTGCCTACACGCTTAGCATCGACAGGTTCATTTTCTCTATATGGCACGCCTAGCGGAATATCCTCTGCCTTGACCACCTTTTTCTTTTTAGGATCTGGTGGAGTATCAGAGAGGTTTCCATTTTCATCGACATAAACCAGTTGATCTTCAAATGCTACTTTGCCCCTTTCCATTTTTTCTTGCTTGCGTCTTAGACGCTCCTCCATTTTGTCTTGCTTCTTCTTCCTTTTCTTTTTTTCCCTTTCTTTTTTGCTGAACGTCTGTTGCGATCTGGCCATACCAAATTTTAGTTATTACGAAATCAGGAGGAAACTTCAGCGATTTGGGAAATAGGTTGGTCTCAGCTATTTCAAAAAAAACAAGTTCAAGCTCCGTTGATGCGGCAAAGATATTGTTTTTTAACGATTGGCGTAAACGAAGTGATTTCCTTATAACTTTGACCATCAAACATGCCATTATCCTATACTGTTAGAACAACTTTGGAGACTACTCGTTTGGTTATTTCTAGTAAGTAATAAAAAGTAAATGAGAAATATTTTGGCGGTATATGCCCTTGCATTATTATGCATAGGTTGTAGTGATGATGAACTGGGAACAGGAGGTCCAATTAACCCAATTAACGGAGATGCTGTATTCTGGACAGGCCCAGAACTCACATTTACTTTAGGAGATGGCTTAGACCATCGTCAAGAAGCCAATCAGGATCGGCTTACTGACAATGTCATTATAACTCGGAGTATCATAGGAGGTCAGATTTTTAATTTTGTAACAGAGACTGCTGCTGTCAGTAACATAAGCCCTCTTGGTACGGAGTGGGCTGTTGGAAGAGCCGAAAATGCTGAAAATCTCGAGTTTACACCTTTTAGACAAGCGGTAGGAAATCCAAGGGACAGAGTAGTCGGACTTGACCTTGTAATGCACTTGATAGAAGATGATATATTCATCGATGTCAAATTTACCTCGTGGTCACGAGACAAGAACGGCGGCTTTGCTTATAGAAGGACAACTCCTTAATTACGAGTTCTCAGCTAAACATATATGGTGGATTATTAGTTGTAAGAGACTCTAATGAGATAGAAGCAACCTATTTATGGAATTGTACGTAAAGATTTTTGTAACAACGTCGCTTGGATAGCGTTTACTTTTTTTATATAAAAAACACCTGATTTTGAGACATACACTTTTATACACACTACTTGTACTAGTTGCTATTGGAATAATTGCATGCGGTGATGATGATCCTAATCCTGTAATAGAAGGTCCGACAATATGGGATGGCCCTGTAACGACATTTACGCTAGCAGATGGAGCGGACTTTAGAGATACTATTAGCCAAGATATTATTACGCCGAGGGTGATTATCACTCGTAGTACTGAAGGCGGTCAAATATTCAATGTGGCCATTGAAGAGATGGCTAATAGCATGACCAGCCCATCTGGCACAGAGTGGGCTCTAGGAAGGGCGGCCAATCTTGACACCTTGACATTCGCGCCCTTTAGAGCAGCTGTAGGCAGTCCTCAGCGAGTGGTTGGACAAGACCTAGTCCTGCATCTTATAGAAGAGGATATTTATTTGGATATCGAGTTTACCGCTTGGTCAAGCGGCAACAATGGATTTCAATATGTTCGCTCTACTCAGTAAAAAACAGTAAGTGTACCTTGCTAAGATTAAGGTAAGGTGTTCTGGAAATTAGGATCACATTAAAATATTATCACATGACTCGTATCAAGTTTTATTTCATTAGTTCGATTTTACTCTTGTTATTGATCTTTGGATGCACAAGAGATGAAATCATGCTTCCCATCGAACCAATAGATCCTGTAGACACCATGTCCATGGATATGATGATGATGGATACCATGATAATGGACAGTATGTCAATGGATACAGCGGTAGTGCCAACAGGGCCCATAATATGGGAAGGAGAAGAGATCACATTTACTCTTGCGGATAATTCTGATCACACGCTTGTAGATAATCAAGATATGCTCACTCCCAATGTTATCATAACTCGGAGTGTGGCAGGTGGAGAGATATTTAATATTGCTGAAGAAGAAGTTTTCACAAAAGATGTTAGCCCATTTGGCACCGAATGGGCACCAGGAAGAACCGCTGACGGCGTTGAAAATTTGAATTTCACCTCATTCAGAAATTCTGTTGGAGGGACACCACGAAGATCAGTAGGAACTGAGCTGGTTGCTCATTTAATCGAGGATGACATCTATCTGAATGTAACAATCACTGCTTGGTCTGATCAGAAGCGGGGAGGATTCGAATACATCAGATCAACACCGAACTAATTACCTGACACCTAACTAATTATTGAGAGGCCTGTCATCTTACGATGCTCAGGTCTTTTTCTGATTATGTACCATTTGGTCCTGTTTTTGAGATAGTTATGACTGATGGCGACCACTGATAAAAAGATATCGTTGAAACTCTCGCACAACCTGTACGTCGTAGAGTTAAGTAGACAAATCTGGACCGATAATTGGAAATTTAGAAAAGCTAATCCGCATTATCAGGGAGTAGCAGATTGTCTGTATGTAGGAATGACAAGTCACACCCCTCAAGAAAGATTTAAGAAGCACAAGACGGGGCATCGTAACAAAAAAGGGTTTAAGATATCCTCTTCTATTGTCGAGAAGTACGGATTGTACTTGAGACCGACTCTCTACGCACAGTTAAATCCGATGACTCGCATGAGAGCCACCAAAATGGAAGGGCGGTTAGCTGAGAGCCTCCGAAAACAAGGCTTTGCTGTCTGGTGGAATTAATCTGTATATGGAATGAAGTTTCCCGGTCTCTTCTGCATACTTGAGAATATGGCCTCTATCTGATTTTTACCACCGATGATATCTTGTTGATAGCGAGACTCAGCAAGTAATAGGTCGTTAGGTTCAAGGTGGGCCGCGTCATTGAGCAGTTTCTTAGCTTTAACGATAGCACTTGGGCTCTTTCCAGCGATCGTTCTGGCAAGTTTCATTGCCTCTTCCTGAGGCTTATCAGAAATATGTGTGGCAAATCCATACTCAACAGCATCCGATCCGCTAAATTCTCTATTCGTATAAGTCAATTCGCGAAATACATCATCCCGCACATTGCCACGCATGAGCACAGATCCTGCCATATCTGGTATGAGGCCCCATTTCATTTCCATGACAGACAAGCGAGTGTCCGGCGCAATATACTTGATGTCCGCACCGAGCATAATTTGTAATCCACCACCGAAGGCAATGCCATGAATAGCAGCGATTACAGGTACCTGTAACTCTCGCCAAGCATAGGCAACCGCTTGCCACTTGTTACTGACTCCATTCGTACGAGCCATAAGATCAGATGAAGCGACTCCATTGCCTTCCATGCTAAAGTTAGAGAGGTCCAATCCTGCGCAAAAGGCACGACCATTACCCGAGAGTACTACTACTCTGATTTCATCATTTTCGGAGAGTTGCTTAGTCGCATTGATGATGCTCTGAAACATGTCTTCATTGAGCGCATTCATCTTCTCGGGGCGGTTTAATCTTACATCGGCTATGTAATCTTTGATGGTAATGTCAACTACATTTTGCATGAAACTATCTTTAGATTGCTAAGATCGTATAAAAAGGCATGATTTAATAGTATGTGCTCGAAGTGTCAATTATTGAACGTGGTTGATCTAAAGTGGCACGACGGCGTAGCCGAATTTTAATAGTGTAATCTGCTTTGTTCCTATTCTCAAGTTTTTTTGACTAATAGCTTTTAGCATTCTTAGCTCGACCTCCAGATCTTTAGGGGTCTCGATCGCTAAACATCACGATCCGATCCTGAGAATGGGATCAGTGTTACACTAGGATTGCTCCTCACTCCAACACTGAGAAGTTTGTTCAACTT
>CAZFWJ010000082.1:0-12736 GCA_964522505.1 uncultured Saprospiraceae bacterium | reverse complement strand
CTGTTTTGGGTATTACACATATGTAAATAAATTGTAATTTATTAGAGAGAAGACCTTATCTTTGGCGAGTTGATAATAGTGCCTGCGAAAAGCTTTTTAGATGAAACAGCTCCTTCTCAGCACGTCCTTTCTATTTTTTGTGGTCTGGTCCTTCGGTCAGTCGACCTCACAATATGTTCAATATCACGGCTTTACTTCATTGGACAATAGCCAGAAAGGCATTGCAAGTACAGCAATTAAAAATCATCTCAAGCTAAGTGATCAGCATGAACTACTCGCAATAAGTAATGGCAATAAACGCTTGCAACATTATTATGCAGGCTATGAGGTTGTTAATAGCACTGTAGTCACTAACCCATTTGGATTTGGTGGCAACGTCTATCAGTTTGCGGACATGGCTATCAACTTTGATATTTATGAATCCGAAGTACGCAAGATGATCAGATCTCAGGCAAAACTCGGAATTGAAGCTGAAATGTCCGTCAGAGCAGTATTATATCCAAGCCAATCATCAATTCATCCCGCATATGAAATTTCGATAACGCATCTCACGGATCTCAGCCACTCAGAGACGATCTATATATCGGCCTCTTCTGGGGAGATCCTCTATCGTGAGCCTCTAACTATACCCCATAATGCTCCAGTAATTGCGAGATCTCTTTATGACGGTTTGGTCTTTACCGATGTATATCGAGAGGGTGGTACTTATAACATGAGTCACTCGAATCTAGATTACAGGACTTTTGATCTTGACGGTGCATCACACACAATTTTTGGTCAAGACATCCGGGGAGATCAAAGCATCCTCCAATCTGATCATGATGCTGTGCAAGCACATTATGCCCTTGGTTCAACATTGGATTATTATGCCTTAAGACACGGTAGAGAATCCTACGATAATGAGGGAAGTCCAGTAAATGCGTATATCAACTATGGCGATCGAAGCGGAATTGCCTTTTGGAGTCAAGGAAGCTTGCTTCTTGCTGGGGGTGATGATGTACATTACGATGATATGTCGGCGGTAGACATTGTCGGTCATGAGTTTACTCATGGTGTAATTCAACATACAGCAAATTTGATTTATGCCGGGGAGTCAGGCGCATTGAATGAGTCCTTTGCTGATATATTCGGCGAGATGTCGGAATTCTTCTCTCGCGGGAAATGCGATTGGCGAGCAGGGCAGCAAGTGGGGCTATCCAGTCGAGTTAGATTTAGGAGTTTTCGAGATCCCCATAGTGTCAATCATCCTGATACCTATCAAGGCCAGGGTTGGATCAATGCGGAGTGTGGCACTCCTGTTGGATTCAATGACTTTTGTGGAGTTCATACAAATTCCTCTGTTCAAAACAAATGGTTTTACATACTTGCGAATGGGGAAACTGGGGTCAATGACAATGGAGATCACTACCAGGTTGTAGGTATTACACCTAACGCAGCCGCAGCCATAGCCTACAAGAATCTAACAGAATATCTATGGCCGACATCCACATTTGAAGATGCAAGACAAGGAGCGATTCTGGCGGCTAGAGAAATCTATGGCGAGGGTAGTATTCAGGAAGTATCTACGACCAATGCATGGCATGCTGTTGGTGTGGGTCAGCCATATGTTGAAGTGCCTCAACAAGAAGAACAAGCAGATTCGATCAGTCACTTGGCGGTTACTGTTATTGATATAACCACGCAATCAACGGCTTTTAGTTGGAGTATAGTAGATACCCTCATGGATACATTGTCCTATCAAGTTGTTATAGATGGTGATGTTGTTTTAAGCACTTCTGATACAAGCGCATTAATTGCAGACTTACTGCCGAGCAGCCAATATAGCTTATTAGTAAAAGGATATAGAGACTCTGTCCTGGTAGCGCTGAGTGATACCATCGGTTTTCATACAGTTGCAGACGAATCATTGACCGGTGAGTTGACCGCGTTTTTCTTTGAAGAGGGATTAGATGATTGGAGTGTTAGCTCCGATGATGCTGAATGGTATTATGGCAGTTTTTCACCTGAGGGCAATGGCTCGATTAGATTACGGGATGATTATGACAACAATATGATTCTATCTCCATGGATTAAGGTTCCAATGGGGAGTCCGATAGATGGGTCCTTGTCACTTTATGCCTGGAGTGTTGAGTTTGGCGAGGACGTCACCATAGAGTATAGAGGTCGAGATAGTATGTGGCATACGATCGAAACTTACCGCAGTATGTTCGACTTTATAAATGATCAGGCCACACCATTGAGCTTCAGTTTCGAGAATATTAATCACAGTGATATCCAATTCAGAGTATTCTTGGATGCAACCGCTAACACAGATCATGTCTATTTTGATGAATTTGTGATAACGAGTGGGCACTTCAGCCCAAGTTTCAATCCTGTGGTAAGCGAAGTCCAGCTATGGCCTAACCCCGTAACAGACCTCTTGAATGTGAACATTGGACCTCAGCCATCAACGGTGCAAGTCTATGATCTTAGCGGTAAGCTCGTGTTTAAAGCAATCCAGCAAGAGGGCCTTCTGAGTATAGATTTATCTCATCTGCAAAGTGGGCTGTATCTTTTAGAGGTTTCCACTGAGAATCAGCATGATTCTTATCCAATAGTAAAGGATTAGCGAAAAGTTAATCGTTATCCTCCGTTGAGCAGTGAGACTTGGTGTTATTATTGTAAGTACACACCAAATAAAAGTCACCATGGAAATAGCTCAGCCATCACGTGCGCATATCTCGAGAGCGGCAATTGATCGCCTTTATATAGAGATGAGACACTTGATTCAGCGTGGTAGATACAAACCACGTGGAAGGTCTGGCTCAGCTATGATTGAAGCCTTATTGGATCTAAATCCAGAAATTTATGGCTCCATTGATGATCCCAATAGAGTCGAGCTAAATGGTCTTTTATATGTTTTTGAGCGACTACCACGAGGAATAGAGGAATGTCGATATATCAAGCTTATCAGTAGAGAGGGGTTGGAAGAGTCGGGTTTTGAGCCACTCATACCTGCCAAACGCCGTAGAAATTGCTACCGTATAGATGAAGAGCAAATGTATGTAGAGATGACTCGTGGCAATAGCGACGTCTACGACATACTGACACACCTTACATTCCTATATAACGAGGCTGAGAAGATCGGTCGCAACGCCATTGATACACGTGGAAATATCAATAGAGCATGGAAGTCGATTAAGAAGATCGTTGCCAAACTCAATTCTGAGGAAGAAATAGATATCCAAGTGGGCTTTACCTATCTAAGTACATTGCTTGGGCGCACCTATGAAGAGTCTGCTCAAGCATATGAGAGATTTGCCGAGGCAAAGGAAGTCAATGATCTATTTCGGTTGGTATATGCGATGGGCAGATTAAGCTTGGAAGAGTCTATAGATAAGGATGATCGAGAAATTAGCTTTTCAAGTGCCTTAGTAAGGATGTTGGGTCATCATATCTATGGAGAGAAATGGGCGAATAACATCAAGAAGTTTTTGATCGACAAGGGGCTATTTGATAGACCTGTTCATGTGATCAGCGCGAACATGCATAGTGTGATGAATCTTGTATATGCGCGCCAGGCTCTTGGATCAGAATATGAGAAGAAATCAGTCATGGATATTGCCCATGTGTTGAGTGATGACAGTAACAAGCGATTACGGGAAGAGGTAAAGGAGTATGCATTAGAGCATGGTATGTATGAGCTAAAAGATCAATCTGGAACTAATCTATCTGTGCAAATATTTGAGATCGATGATGTCAGTTTGAAATACCTCAAGGACAATGTCAATTGCACTGAAATGGGCAGTGATATAACGCCGGTTATAATTGTAATGGATTATGCCTTTGGAGAGCAGGCTTATGAGACTATGGATGAACTGCTGAAACCCTTAGATCAGGATGGCGAGAAAATCCCGTGGGATGTTCAGTCTGTCAATGTAATGGGTAAGGCTGGCATCTTGTCTGGTAAGAAGGGTGACATCATGATTCCTACATCGCATGTCATTGAAGGTAGAGGAGATAATTATCCATTTACCAATGAATTGAATAAAGGCGACTTTCAGAATGTGGAGGTAGATGTATTTGAAGGGAATATGATTACAGTTCTCGGAACCTCCTTACAGAATAAGGATATACTCAGATACTTCTATAAATCATCTTGGGCTGCCATCGGACTGGAGATGGAAGGTGCTCACTATCAAAAGGCGATTCAGGCGAACTCTAAGATTAGAAAAGCCGTGAGTCCTGATATACAGGTGAGATATGCCTATTACGCATCTGATAATCCGCTCCATACGGGCAGCACTCTAGCGTCAGGTAGCTTAGGTTTGGATGGGGTAGTACCAACTTATCTGATTACTATAGAAATCGTAAAGGGTATTTTGGAGAGCAAGTGTTAGGCTATTAACTTCTATCACCTGGTCGATTATCGTTTCCATATGTCTTAAAACAATAGGTTTGTTAGAAATTTGTTGGTCGAAGCTATTATATATGTTAGTCTACTGGTAGCTCTTCATAGAAGAGCAGAGACTTTTAGCCTAAAACCGCTTCCCTAATTGCACACCAACAAGAAATATAGCACCCTGACCAGTAGGTTCTCCTCTTGTAGATACATTCCATTCGGCACCTAAGGCTATGGATGGAGATATAAAAAATCCCGATTGCCCTAAGAACTGGTAGCCGAGCTCCGCAGTCGGTTGAAGTACAGTAATGTCTGTAGTACCACTCTCTGATCCAGTGGTCCAATCTATCGTGTTAAACCACACATCGTTTTTTATGGAGAAATAGAATTTGCTATTGCGATCTGCAAGGTACTTCCTGAATCCGAGAGTGAACCCGAACCCATTACCAACCTCATCGTCTTGGACCCCAAGATCTCTGTGATCGATGATTTGATAGCCCAGACGAAGCAGAACTGCTTTATCATTACCTATGAACTGATCAATCTGAATTCCAGGTATGATACCTGTAGGATAAACTTGAGTGCTGATTGAGAGATCTGTCTGTCCATACGAAACATATGCACCGAGGAAAAATAGTATTGTAATAAGTCTCATGATATAAAGATCAGAAATTCCACGAAGGCAAAAGGTTTTCTATGAGTCAGTTTTCAGATAAAATCACACAGGAATAATTCACTTCGTAGATATATTTATTGTTAATTCGCACTTTATAAAGAACAGGACTATGACTGCCGAAATACATACTGAAAAAGGATTGATGAAAGTGTCATTTTATAATGATGATGCCCCTAACACAGTGAAGAATTTCATTGATCTTGCTCAGAAAGGATTCTATGATGGGTTAACATTTCATAGAGTCATACCTGACTTCGTAATTCAAGGTGGATGTCCTAATGGGACTGGTGAAGGTGGTCCAGGATATCAGATAGATTGTGAGCTTGATGGAGACAACCAACATCACGATACTGGTGTATTGTCAATGGCACATGCTGGAAGAAATACTGGGGGATCACAATTTTTTATCTGCCATAGTCGTAATAATACCTCTCATCTTGATAGGAACCATACTTGTTTTGGTAAAGTGACAGAAGGTCTTGATGTTATCGATGACATCAGAGCTGGAGATAAAATAGAAAAAGTCGTAATCTTAGACTAAGAATAGAGTAGGGAAGGCCATCCCAAAAACCGATTTTGCGCTGGTTTTTCCCTACCTACTCTGGATGGATATCAGCATCCCGTATCAATAATATTAAGGCAGAATTAGGCACGACCACGTAGCGTTCTTTGTTAAAGACCATTTCATGAGATCTTTGTTGGAGATATACTGCCAAGTCTCCTGGCTTAGGCTGAATAGGCACATATGTAACTTGTTCGCGTTTCTCTTTCCATGGCTCATCGATATCCTGAACAGCTGGAATAGGGTAGCCTGGACCGACTTTCATGACATATCCCGTGTATAACTCTTCCTGTTGGAGTATTCCTTGAGGTAAGTAAAGCCCACTAGCAGTTTTTTGATTTTCTTTAGAGGGTTGGATCAGGATACGATCTCCTATTAAAATGATCTTTTTGAGGTCTCGATGATCTAATCTAAGCATGTCGTTGAAAACTTATTTTGAACAGTTGATACTTATATTACTGTTTAGCTGTTTAATTGTGACATACAAAGGAATAGATTATTTATAAAGTTTCAGATATAGCAGCACATGTAGGTGGCCAAGTAGTTGGAAATGGGGACATCAGAATATCTGAGATGTGTAGTCTCGACCAGCCTAAGCCTAACGCCATAGCATATGTTTCAAGCGAATTGAGGTATTCCAATAGCGCTATTTCCCCTATAATTAAAGCCTTATTGGTTACAGATAAGCAGGATAACCATCGTAATTTAACTATTATAAAGGTTGCCGATATCTCTCAGGCGCTGGAGAAACTGAAAGACTTGCTGTATCCAGTACCTATTGGCAAGGAGCAATCACAACACGCCTGTTGTTCAGGGGAATTCTGTGTTATCGATCCTTCGGCGCGGATTGGTGCAGGAACGGTGTTAGGAAATCACGTAGTTATAGAGGCCAATGTTAAGATAGGGGATAATTGCACAATCGGCGACGGAGTTAAAATTTACGCTGAAGCTAAGATTGGCACTAACGTTATCATCAAGGCCAATACGGTCATAGGTGGTCAAGGTTTTGGGTACTACTACGATAATAGCTATAAGAAAATTAGACATATTGGCTCCGTTGTTATTGAAGACGATGTATCTATAGGCTCTAATTGTTGTATAGATCGAGGTACTATTAACGATACTATAATTAGGAGTGGCGCCAAACTTGATAATCTGATTCAAGTAGCCCATAACGTAGAGATTGGTCGAAATGTAGCTATTGCCGCTCAAGTAGGTCTTTCTGGTAGCGTGGTTGTTGGTGAGCGTGTTCAGTTAGGAGGGCAGGTTGGCGTGATTGGGCATGTAAAGATTGCCCCTGGTTCAAGGATTCAAGCCCAGTCAGGAGTGGCAGGTAGTATAGCTGAACCAAACCAAAAATGGTATGGCTATCCAGCGGTCAAATATTGGGATTACCTAAGATCATTTGCCTTATTCAAAAGACTCCCTCAATTAGAGCGCAGACTAGATACTCTTGAGGGCATTGTTACAGATCATTCTAAGTCGTCAAAAGACGAGCAATAACCCTACATTTGGACTCGTAAATCCTCATGAGAAAGATATGAAGCATAAGACTATCAAGGATACTATCTCTTGGAATGGAGTAGGATTACACCTAGGGGTAGCCTGTAGTGTTACCCTCAAACCAGCCGACTTGGGTCATGGGATAAAGATCATACGCACAGATTTAGCTGAGGCAGATGCCATCAAGTGTATTGTTAAGTATGTCAGTGATACCAATCGTAGAACGACGCTGTCCAATGGGAAATATACGATCGAAACGGTCGAACATCTTCTGGCAGCCCTATATGCGCATCATGTGTCCAATGTATTGATAGAAGTAGATGGACCAGAGGTCCCAATATTGGATGGTAGCGCCGTCCAATTTGCAGAAGGTATACAATCGCTTCTGCTTGATCAAGATGGAGATCAAGGAGTTTTTGAGCTATCGGAAACTATTGAGTATACTCATGCCGAATCTGGTGCTGAATACATAGCTCTTCCTGCAGAAGAGTGGTCTATAGAAACGATTCTGGAGTATGATCAAGACATAGGTGATCGTCATTCGAGTTATGCGAACTCTGCAGATTTTAATGCTGAGATAGCACCTGCTAGGACCTACGTGTTTACAGATGAGGTTATACAACTTGCCGATGCAGGATTAATTAAGGGTGGCAACATTGATAATGCAGTCGTAATAAAATCAGATAATGCCTCAGAAAGTAATTTTAAGAAAGCGCTTGACCAACTTAACTTAGACAATGCCGAAGAGGTTCTTCAGACTGTCCAGCTTGGCCAAAAACTACATTATCCTAATGAGTTATCGCGGCATAAGCTTTTGGACTTAGTTGGGGACTTGGCATTAGTAGGTGCTCCGATCAAGGCTAAGATTATTGCTAAAAAACCTGGCCATACTGCGAACATCGCTTTTGCAAAAGTTATGAAAGAAGCCTATCTGAAGCATAAGAAAAAAGCTGGCGTACCAGTATATATCCCATCTCAAGAACCCATTTTTGACACTGAGAAAATTAAATCTTATCTGCCGCATCGCTATCCATTTTTGATGGTGGACAAGATCATTGAACTCTCGGATACGAAGGTCGTTGGTATTAAGAATATCACTTTTAATGAGAACTTCTTCATGGGTCACTTCCCAGGCAATCCAGTATTTCCTGGTGTGTTACAAATGGAGGCCTTGGCGCAGACAGGCGGAATTTTAGCACTTAACACTGTGGATAACCCATCCGATTGGGATACCTATTTCCTGAAGATGGATAATGTGAAATTCAAACGAAAGGTAGTACCAGGAGATACGCTTATCCTCAAGATGATTTTGATAGCTCCAATACGACGTGGAATTGTTCAGATGAAAGGATCGACTTATGTGGGTGATCAATTAGCGTCAGAAGGCGATCTTACTGCTCAAATTGTTGATCGAACAAAGCTATAGATGTCTATCAGCCATCTCGCCGTCATAGATAAACAAGCACAGATAGGAGAAAATGTATCTATCGGCCCATATGCTATCATTGACGCTGATGTTCTGATCGGGAACAATTGCCAGATTCACGCTCATGTAAATATTATGAATGGCACCCGCATTGCTGAGGGGGCGACTATTTATCAAGGGGCTATAGTAGGTTCTGAGCCCCAGGACCTAAAGTACCAAGGAGAAAAGACAGAGTTGAACATTGGCAAGGATGTGACTATACGAGAGTACTGTACCATTAATAAAGGGACTGCAGCATCAGGTCAGACAGTAATCGGTGATGATGCGCTTGTTATGGCCTATGTCCATGTTGCACATGATTGCGAGATAGGGAGACATGCTATTATCGCTAATAATGTTAACCTTGCTGGTCATGTTCGTATTGACGATTTTGGAATCATAGGAGGGATGACAGCAGTCCAGCAGTTCGTTCATATAGGAGAATCATCTTTTATAGGTGGGGGAACTTTAGTGCGCAAAGACGTACCACCGTTTATCAAGGTAGCTCGAGAGCCATTGAGCTATGTAGGTGTTAATTCTGTAGGACTTAGACGTCGAGGTTTTACTGTGGAGAGCATCAATAAGATAAAAGATGTCTATCGCATTCTGTTCGTCAAATACAAGAACATAAGCTTGGCGCTGGAAGAGATCGATGCTCATTTGCCCGAGTCAGATGAGAAGTATGCTATTATGTCCTTTATCCGTGAATCCAAGCAAGGTTTGATTAGAGGATTTAGACAACTAAGGGGCCATGATTATTGATCTCAATCATGTCTCCAAGCGCTATACTAATCAATGGATCATAAAGAATGTGACATACACTTTTGAGGCTGGATACAATTATGCTATCACCGGTGCTAATGGCTCTGGAAAGTCGACCTTGCTAAAGATTCTCAGTGGTTTTTTATCTCCGTCTAAGGGTAGTGTAAACTATACTAAATCTGGGAACGCTATTTCACGTGCTGATATCTATAAATCTGTGAGCTACGCAGCTCCTTATCTCAATACTCCTGAAAAGTTAAGTATCCAAGAGGCGATAAGCTTACATTTTAAGTTTAAGAACATTATTCAAGGCAAAAATCTGAACTGGTTTTACGATCAGATGGCCCTGCCCATTAAAAGATCAGCACGATTACATGAGTTGTCGTCAGGTCAGCAGCAGCGCCTGCAACTGGCGATGGCTATTCTATCGGATGCTGACATTCTATTGCTTGATGAGCCAGGCTCATATCTGGATGAATCAGCCAAGAACTGGCTGCAAACCTTAATTGAGAAAAATTCTGAGAATAGAGTAGTCGTTGTTGCCTCCAATGATGAACAAGATTTGAAGCATTGTGACCAGTCTCTATTGATATCTGATTACCACTAACGTACTTCTACCTAGCGCATTAGTTTCCTTCAAATTTTGGTTTCTCTTTATTAAGATGGGCTTCAATCGCTCTTTTGTAATCATTAGTTTCTGATAGGCTGAGCAGTGATTCTCTATTATGGCGGTCATTTTCAGATTTGCTGAGTCGCATACTGTTGTTTATAGATTTCTTTGTAGCCTGTATTGATAGGGGAGCCTTTGCAGCAATTGTTCGTGCCAAGGATAATCCTGCCTCTGTAAGCTTTTCTGACGGGACTACAGATGTTACCATGCCATAAGACAAAGCCTCCTCAGCATCAATGGTAGCGGCGGTTAATAGCAACTCCTTAGCTCTAGCTATTCCTATTAATTGTGATAATCGATAAGTAGAGGCCATAAGCCCGATGTTAACTCCTGCTCCACGGAACTTAGCAGATGAACTCGCAATGCGCAGATCAGTGCAGAGCGCCAGTTCTAATCCGCCACCTATACACCACCCATCAATCAATGCAATAGTAGGTATCGGAACATCTTCTATGAGTGACATTAAGGCTCCAAATTCTATTAAGGTTTCCTTGACCTTATTAATACTGGAGTCGAGATTATTCTTTGCTTCCTTGATATCATCCCCGCAACAGAAGATGCCATTAGATCCCTTTATAATGATCACTTTGATCGAATTGTCAATAGTACTAAAGATGTTGTGGAGTTCCTGTCTGACCTGCCTTGAGATCGCATTTACCGGAGGATTGTGGATCTCTAATAAAAGGATTGATTCTTCTATTGTAGTATGCCTGATCAGAGATGTGCTCATCGCATAAACCTAATCAATTTTAGAAAGATGATTTTAACTAGATGATGGTTTGAATGAGGCGACAAGATCCTTATAGCGTTCTTTCATTCTTTCAGAAGTGATCTTGTCGATGCTCAAGTCACCACCAGATAGAAAGTGTTCAATAAATATCTCACCGATAGCCCGAGTGGAGTAGTAGGCATAGACCGAGGTGGATACCCCACCAACTAAAGGGCCGATTATCGGGACATTTTTAAATACCGACTTGGTTATAATCCCCAATTCTACAGAGCTTATGCCACCTACCAATGACGCAATGATTGGAGTCATTCTGGTATTGGGCTCTATTTGTGGAAACTCCTTAGCCAACTTGCCGATCATGCGATGTTGAATGGCACCTATTGCTGCCAAATCTATTATGAGTGGAGCGAACCCTACTACCGCTGTAAATCGAGCATGTTTTTTGACGATGTCTTCTAGTCTTTCTTCAGTAGTTCGGTCATCTGAGACTCCTGGATTAGATCCTGTCTTAGCCATGAACTGTTTCCTTGCATCGAGATGCTTGATCAGTAGGTAGTAGAAGATATCTCGACGTTTATTGCGATTGGAAGGGCCCATGTCTTTACAGATAGCCTTGATGGCTTTATCGAGTTGTTCAGGCTCCAATGTGAGTCCGATATGTTCTATCAGAAAATAGTCTCTTATATGAGCTAACTCCGCCTTATCTGAACAAGCAACTTTAGCAGCATCAGCAGATTGGCCAGCTTCAGATAGATAGCAGATCACTTCATCGAGGAGTTCTAAATCGATATCTTTTTGTCCTAGTTTATTCTTGAGATATTGTTGTGCCTTTTCGATGTGGGATGTGTCAACTGTGCTCATTATTCAAGATTTTTGATAAATATATACCATAAGACACTTCGAAGTTTTCTCTGTACGACCAATATCAGTAATCTATAGACTAACATGTTCAAGAGTACTTGTTAATTGCCCAAGAGTATCGAGAGATTCTGGGGACCTGTCGAGAAACGTTCTGTCAAATTCCTTATGATTCATCTCATCTATGTAAAAGAAGAATACTCAGGTAATAATTTATAATGAGCTATTAGATATAGTATCCGAGCAAAGGGCCATCTCGGTAATCGTGAATTGTCTAATGAGTTGAGTCACGTGTTGACAAGACCTCATATAGAGTATACAAACTAAAAAAGCCCCCTGAGAGGGCTTTATGCATCAACCAATAAATAAATCCTATTACTGTCTTTAAGACATAACAACATTTAAAAAGTCACTATAACTGTAAAGGCGCAACTTGTTAATTGGAGAAATGTAAGTAATTTGTCATTTTGAATTATGGGAGATCAAATAAAAATATGAGAGGACTATTCTTCTTATGGGTAGCAGTATTAGTGGGGTGCGAAATGAAGAAATCTGCAGAAGTGACCTATATGGAAACCAATGCTGCTCTTGTTGATAGCATTAGGATATTGTATTTAGCCAATGACAAGGATATTGCAACACTTGATAACACATCAATTGAGAAAGTGATTTCATCAATAAGAAACCTGAATTATCAAATAGATCAGGTTAAAAATGCAATTATTGATGGCTCTGAACAAGCTGTTGATAAGCGTGCTGTTAAGAAGTACTTGGCTGATGGCAAGGTGCTTAACAGCCTCTATAATCTCGCCTTAGCTTGTAAAGAAATGACAGAAAGTCAGAGCTACACAATCAGCGTCCAACCAAATGTCGACGCTAGCAAGCCATCAAACGATCCTGGATCGATATACTTTGATGGATTGCCTTTATACAAGGTCGTGCCCATTTTGAATGGGTGGATATTAGAGAATGAGCGAGCCATTTCGCAGCTTTTGAATCAATAGATTTTGGACTTATTTTGGCTGATTATTTAAAGCCATATTTTATTGTAGTCGGCGATTCTCGAGATCCGTCATTCCATTAAAATTGAATTGTTCTAAGTGTAAATATGTAATGAAAATTAAGTGTA
>CAZFWJ010000081.1:0-13374 GCA_964522505.1 uncultured Saprospiraceae bacterium | reverse complement strand
TTGAGACGATGGATATAGAAGCTAGCGATAAAACACTGTATTTCAAGCACGAAGTGATGAGGCAGCCAGGATACATATTTGACATCACCCTTGCAGAAAAGGATGCCACACCAGATACCCCAAGAGATGGGCTCCAGGGAGCATTAATAGAAGTGTACAATAATACCCTACAAAAAGAAGAGTTTGTGATTCCTTCACTTCAGGATCCAGATTTCCAAATAGACCTGCTTAAGGGGAATCATTATACGATTCTAATTAGGAAGGAAGGCTTTTTATCAAAGCGGATGGAGGCTTTCGTTGATGTTGAAGGTTGCATTCTTTGTTTTGAGGGAGTAGGAAGGGTAGAGCCTGGAGTATCAGACAATCTCACGAGTGAGAATAGGACAGGTACACTCTTAGCTAATGTTGAGATGGATCGATACTTCACAGACAAGATTATCGGGTTAAATAATATCTATTACGACTATGCTAAATCTGATATAACAGATCGAGCGGCACAAGAACTTACGAAAGTTGGGGTCTTCTTAAAGGATAATCCAAACCTCGTTGTAGAATTAGGATCACATACTGATGCCAGAGGTAAGGCGAATAAGAATTTAAAACTATCACAAGCGCGTGCTCAATCTGCTGCGAATTTCCTCATTGAAAATGAAGGAGTAGATCGAAATTTCCTGACTTACAGAGGCTATGGCGAAGTTGATCCGGTAAACAAGTGTAGGGATGGAGTAGATTGTACCGAAGCAGAACATAGTTTAAATAGGCGGACGGAATTACGCATAGTCAGTTTTGTTGATTTTTCTCAGAGTAAGTCATTGAGAGAAATGAAGACCGAAGAGATCATGGAGCAGCTTCTTTCTGGTCAGGGAGAGACTCAAGAGATAAGAGTAGCTGCTGGTGACGAACTTGAAAATATCATAAAGCAATTAGATTCTAATAAACTGACTCAGACACGCACATTCAGAAACGCTGATGGTAGCAGTTCGTCAGTTGTTGGGACAGCACCGTCAAGACAAGCACCAGTATCACATGCGCCTCCTATCCAAGTGCCAAAAGAGGCTTCAACAAGTGCTCCAGATGTAATCGAGAAAACAGCTGAAATTGTTGAAAATGTAGAGATAAATGAGCCTCTAGCAGAGGTGAAAGTTGAGGAAGTATTACAGGTCCAGGAAGAGGTACAGATTGAGAAGGTGAGAGAAGTTCAGGAAGAAGAGGTGGGAAAAGTTCAGGAGGTAGCAGAAACTACTGAAGTTGTATCATCTGAAACAAGTTTAGATACTAAACCATCAAAAGGGGAATACTCAGGTTACCGAATCGCATTACATTCCAGTAGATTTCAATTGCCTATAGATCACAAGGTATTTGATGATTATCCAGAGGTTCTTATCTATCAGACTCCCGATCGCAACTATCTCTACTTAATAGGAGATTATATCAATAAAGGAGTTGCACGGAGAGCACTCAATCAGATTAAAGATGTTTATGATGAAGCCTTTCTTATAGGATTTGAGAAAGGTGTCAGAGTAGAGTGATCATTTGTTTAGTGGGATTCTTACCCGCGCTAGAGTAAACTGCGTTGATTGCCACGAGGACTGCTTTCTGACTTGAAAGCTAATGTCGTCTTCAGTGTCGAAGTTGATCAGATGCCTATGCACAAAGGCATCTACGATGTTAAGGATATGAGCTGCGCTTACAATTAACCAAGCAGTTTCTCGACTTTCTCTAAAGTCTTGAGCCGTGTCAAAAGCATCAATTGTCGATATGATATCAGTCCCATCTTCACCTATCCCAATACAGGCTGTTGGCACTGGTGCGGCACCATTATTTATGAGCTCAATACGGCAGTCGTTGAACGTGTTAAATCCTCGTATCTGCTGAGTAAGGTTGTAAATCGCATATCCTTCACCGGCCCACACTAATGGAATCTTCCAATAGCTCTTATTATAATATTGTCCAGCACCTGGTAACATTAGGCTGTATAAAGCCGCTCTACCAGGTTCGCCATGAAAAACACGCTTGACAGAATTCTGCTTATTGTTGTTACCACTTACAGGAATATCACCGAGTTGGCAATAGCCCTCAGTGCTAGAGGAGATGAAGGCAATGAGCAGTACAGCCCTGAGGAGTCTCTTAGAGCAACGACTCCATGATTTGATTGAGCTCATCGTCATTTTTGAAGTTAATCTTAATACTTCCTTTGCCGTGGTCATTGCGAGATATGGCGACTTTCCTGCCAACCTTGTCACCGAGTTGATCTTGATATTTGCGGACCTCTGGATGCAGTGTCTTAGTCGTCGCCCCACTTGAGGATTTACTCGGCTTAGACTGTATAAGCCTCTCCGTAGCACGCACAGATAATCCTTTACTAAGGATCTCCTCTAGTACTCCGATCTGATTTTCTATTGGCTCCACACCTGCTAACACCTTGGCATGACCCAAGCTTATACGATCCATCTTTAGTGCTTTTTGGGCAGAAGGAGACAGTTTTAAAACTCTCAGGTGATTACTAATGGAACTTCGCTTCTTACCCAAACGCTGTGATAACTCTTCGTGAGTTAGATCACACTCGTCAATGAGTCGTTGGTAACTGATCGCTACCTCCAATGGATTGAGGTCTGCACGCTGTATGTTTTCTAGAAGAGCCATCTCTAACATACCTTGATCGTCAGCTTCTCTGACATATGCGGGAACCTCTGTCAAGCCAGCTAACTTAGAGGCTCTCCAGCGGCGTTCACCAGAGATGATCTGAAACTTCTTATTGCTGAGTTTTCTCAAGGTAATCGGCTGGATAACTCCGAAGGTCTTAATGGATTCACAGAGATCTTCTAATTGCTCCTGATCAAACGCTGTTCTTGGTTGAAATGGGTTGGCTTCAATGAGATCTATGTCTACAGTAACATTAGCCTTGTTCTCTGATTGAGCGGTCTCAGGAGAGCTATTGCTGTCTTGTTCGATGTTGGCTAATAATGCCCGAATACCTTTACCTATTTCTTTTTTCTTACCCATTGACTCAAACTTCGATTTCAACTTTGTCGTTGTTGTGTTTTAGGAATTCTGTTGCTAATTGTAGAAACAACTTAGCCCCTTTGCTAGTCACATCGTACATGATGATAGGCTTGCCGACACTCGGTGCTTCACCGATTTTAGAATTTCGATGTATGATCGTCTCAAATATATGATCGCTTACCACAGCATTAATCTGTTCAACTACTATGTTGGCCATTCTCAATCGTTTGTCATACATGGTCAATAGAATGCCTTCTATCTCAAGCTTATTATTGAACTGATTCTTTATTGCCCCAATAGTCTTCTTGAGCTTGCCTAATCCTGCTAAGGAGAATATTTCGCACTGAACGGGTATAATCACGGTATGCGATGCTGTCAAGGCATTAATCGTAATGAGACCAAGGGACGGGAGACAATCTATGATGATGTAATCATAATCATCTTTGACTTTTTTCAACGCCTTTTTCATGGCATATTCCCTCTTGTTCTTGTTGACAAGCTCGATCTCTGCTCCAACTAGATCTATCGTAGAGGGCAACAAATCAAGGTTAGGGACATCTGTCTCTATAATTGCTTTCTTGGTGAGACTAGGGTCCACCAGGCAATCATATAATCCAAGCTCTACCGAGTTCTCGTCAATGCCCACACCTGTAGTGGCATTAGCCTGTGGATCGGAATCCACGAGTAGCACTTTCTTCTCTAGTACGGCCAATGCTGCCGCTAAATTGATGGATGTTGTAGTCTTACCTACACCACCTTTTTGATTTGCTATTGATATGATTTTGCCCATACTATACGTCTATCGACTGTCCTACATCTATTAAGTGTAAAGTCTTACCAGAAAGTTCAAATTTCTTCTTGGCCTCTTCATGATTGATCTCTATATAACCAAAAGTATCATAGTGGCAGCCGATCACTGTGTTACATTCAATGAAATCACAACAGATCACTGCATCATCGATTCCCATAGTGAAGTTGTCACCAATAGGAAGGATCGCAAAATCTAAGCTTGGACAGATCATTGGGATCAATTTCATATCCCAAGTAAGTGCCGTATCTCCAGCGATATAAAAACAGGTGCTATCATCCCAAATAACAAATCCTCCTGGATTACCTCCATATGTACCATCAGGGAGGACACTTGAATGTACGGCGTTAACATACTTCACAGTACCAAAGTCGAACTTCCATTGCCCACCGTGATTCATCGGGTGGCCTTTGATTTCTTTCTGACCATAATAACTCACGATCTCATAGTTAGAGATAATGGTACTCCCATTGGCTTTAGCGATCTGTTCAACATCTAATACATGATCTTGGTGTCCATGTGTGATCAAGATATAGTCAGGCTTGATTGCATTAATGTCAATATCATTTGCTAATGGGTTACCACTAATAAAAGGATCAACTAATATAGTCTGGCCGTTCATGTCAAAGAGAAAGCCATTCTGGCCTAAGTATCTGATCTTCATAGTGTGTTATATTGGATGCGGAAAAGTTCACAAAGAACAATAAAAATAATGTAACTCAAGATTATATTTTACATTCATCAATCGTAATGATTAACAACTTTTGATGAAGTTTTACACATTGATTTTGTTGGTATTGGGTATTGGAGCTTGCGAGAGTGATACATCTGATGTCAAGGTGTTTTTGTACAATCAACATAATAGCATTACGTCATTGGATCCAGCATTTGCCAAGAGCCAAAACAATATATGGGCAACCCATCACTTGTTTTCTACGTTGGTGCAGCTTGATTCAGATCTGAATATTCAACCGTCAATTGCTAAGAACTGGGAAGTGGATACTGCTGCTATAAACTATACCTTTCACTTACGAGATGATGTGAGATTCCACAGTAATGATTGTCTCAGTTATGAAGATCGAGTCGTCAATGCAGAGGATGTGGTTTATAGTCTGTCGCGTCTTCGAGACACCACCCTTAATGCTCCAGGTTCTTGGATACTCGAAAATAAGTTAGATGATCCGCCATTTACTATCATCGATGATACGACGATGACGATTCACCTCAGCAGGCCTTTTGCGCCATTTCTGAGTCTGCTTACGATGCAATATTGTTCTGTTGTGCCCCGAGAATGTGTTGAGCACTTTGGCACTGAGTTTTATCGGAATCCTGTGGGAACTGGACCGTTTAAGCTTAAGCGATGGGATATGTCCCAAGGTCTATTTCTTGTACGTAATGACCATTTTTTTGAATGGCTTGATTCTAGCGCATATTCTAATCTTGAAGGGGTGCGAACTACCTTTATTGGAGATCGGAGCATTGCATTTCTTGAGTTGATTAATGATCGCATAGACTTTTTCTCGGGATTGGAGTCTGGATATATTAATACAGCATTATCACCGTCTGGAGAGCTCAGAGAGAAATATGATCAAGTAAATCTCGTTAAAGCTCCTTTTCTCAATTTTGAGTATTTAGGTATGAACCCCAAAGCTCCGAATGCTCATCCACTTCTTAAAGAATTGGAGTTTAGACAGGCCCTGAACTATGCTATTGATCGAAAACTCATGATAAAAAGCTTGAGAAATGGAGTAGGGCAGCCAGCAGATGCAGGAGTTATCACTCGTGGTTTACCTTCACATGACCCAAGTATAGTAAAAGGATATCATCATGATCTTAATCGAGCCAAAGAGCTAATCGCAAGATTCGATCCAGATGAGTTAGAACTACCACTTGTAATACATACTACCAAAGACTATCTCGACTTAACGACATATATTGCTAAACAGTGGGAATATCTCGGCTTATCTGTAGAGATTGATGTGATGGAATCCGCAACACTTCGTTCTGCCATGCGACAAGGTCAAATACCAATGTTTAGAGCATCTTGGATAGCGGATTATCCAGATGGAGAAAGCTTTTTATCAATGTTTTATGGGAAGAATCCCGCACCACCTAACTACACTCGATATCAGAGTGATGAGTATGACGAGCTATATGAGATGGCATTAAGGATAGCTGATCCAGCACAAAAGATAAAATCATATCAAGTGCTCGACCAGATGGTAGTACATGATGCCCTGGTAATCTTCTTGTTTTATGATGAGGCTGCCATTTTTATTGATAAGTCCGTAACTGGATTCGAACCAAATGCGCTGAATCTTCTTAATGTTAAAAATCTCAGTAAGTAACTGTTATGACCGAACATCCTGTACTTATTACCCGTATCGGACAACAACATAGTTATGAGGAAGTCTGGGAGCTCCAGTCTCATCTTCAAAAGCGATTGATCGCTGTGAAGCGAAGTGGTATACTTGATAAACCTAATCATCTCCTACTATGTGAGCATCCTCCAGTTTATACATTAGGCAAGTCTGGAGATATCTCACATCTCAAAAAAACAGAAGAAGAATTAGCTACTGAATCTGTTACGTTCTACAAGATTAATAGGGGGGGAGACATCACCTATCATGGGCCAGGTCAAGTTACGGTCTATCCCATATTCGATATGGATCACTTTTACCATGATCTTCATCGATATGTTCGTGAACTTGAGCAAATAGTCATCAATGTATTAGCTCATTATGGGATTCATGGTGATCGCATCGAAGACTTCACAGGTGTCTGGATAGATGTGGATAGCCCCAATAAACGAAAGATATGTGCCATTGGTATACATATGAGCAGATGGGTGAGCATGCACGGACTCGCACTTAATGTTGATACGGACTTGAGTTATTTCAATGACATCATCCCATGCGGCATTAATGATCCGGATAAGACGGTAACAAGTATCTCTAAAGAGCTTGGCCGAAAGGTAGATCGCCAAGAAGTCGAAAGATTGATGGTAAAAGAGTTTGAAGAGATGTTTGATCTCAAAAATATAAGTCAACTTTAAAATAATCCCAAAATATTAATGTGAGCGATAGATCAAGGATAATAGCTTTAGATTTTATACTGTTGACCTGTCAGAGAGCCTTAGATATAGACCATAATAGAACAAGCATCACTCAGCATGAGGTTGAGCAGATCGATTGGCGAGAGTTGTTCCATATGTGTATTTTTCACAAGATTGGTCCTTTGGTTTTAAGAGGAATCTACAAACTAAAAACAGATTTTAAAATTCCTGATGAGTTTAGAGAAAAGCTTAAAAAACACGCCCGTTCTGTAGGTGTAAGAAACCTACAGAATGCACAGGAGATGATTAGGTTAGGTCAGCTGTTGAACTTAAACAACATCGAATTTATACCATTAAAAGGAGTACTATTTTCGCAAGTAGCTTATGGCGAATTAGGAATAAGGGTATCGTCAGATATTGATTTACTCGTCAAACACAACGATTTTAATCGTATAGAGAAGGTGCTTTTTGAGCAAGGTTACACTAATGAATGCAACGTACCTAAATTACTATCATCCTTATATCTAAATATAAATAGTGAATATAACTACGACAAGTATAGTCAGAACGGCGATAGATTGTTTCACATAGAGCCACATAGATATATAGGCACTAAAATGATGCAAGCTGATCTAGGGTTTAATGAACTATTACCCTTTACTCAAAAAGATAAATATTATAAGACTGATTTGTATACTTTAGATCCCGAAGGCATGCTTATCACTATTGGCATGCATCATGGGGCATCAGATCGATGGTTATATCTTAAAAATGTTTGTGATGTTGCTGTTCTATTATCAAATCAAGATATAGACTGGCGGCGAGTAGTTGAGTTTTCAGAGAAATATAAAATCACCGAATTGTTATTGCCAGGACTTGTACTTAGCTATGATTGTTTTGGGACTGCAATTCCAACAGAGTTTAAGCCATTTATTAACTCGAGAATTATCAGCTTAACTAAGAAGCGACTCAATTCTGATTATCTGAATTGTAGGCATGAAAAAAGAATAACAAAGTTTTTTTCCAAGATATTATATCAATTGAATATACGTAGGCACTTGTCTACCAAGATTTTAATTTTTTATTATCATATTATACACGGATGCATTAGGCCATTTGTCAAGAAAGTAAAATAGTGACTTGTAGTAATCGAAAAATAAAATAGGAATTTGTCAGTTTTTAGTCAATGTCCGATGTACTAAACCATGACAAAAACCAATTACACATAACAACTCAAAAATACCGCCTGCCCATTTTAGTGTTGCTTCATAGGTGATTTCTCAATGCAATAGGCATGAGTCGAATTCCGTAGCAATGTGAATGTTTCAGATGTACTATAGATGCACATAGATAGTGCTGAGTACTTCGGCATGGATAAGACTACATCTCACATATGGTTACTACTCGAGAGCGATATGTCTCTTGAAGAAATTGTGCAACATCTCATATCTGATTTTGATGTTGATTATGATACTTGTAAAAATGATATCAGCCCGGTTCTTGAAGATATGGTTGAAAAAGGCATGTTGAAGATTCTAAAGTAGAGTTGTTAATTATCCTTATAATCTTTGTCATATCAAGGTGATGTCCTCAATACAGCTTGACGTGTTTCTGGAGATAGATCTGGTATTACTAACAGATGTACGGGGCGGGGAGGGTAAAGTCATCTCTCCGTTAGATGTAGAGCTTGAAGAAGTCAATCAATTTGGAAGGTTTATATGCATTCTCAAGTACCTAATTATGACCTCCTCAGTTTATTTACATTAAAGTCAAATACATCGCTCCGCTGATAGTGCCCAGTGACGTCCAGATTCATCCGTTCGCCTACGCAAGTACTTAGATCTAATTCTGCCATGATTATTTCTCTTTTGCCATATATTGGTTCTAATATAATTGAACCATCAGGGCCATATATAGCACTCCCTCCCTTCATGATAATTCCATCATCTGGGACCTTTATCTTAGGCGAAATACTCAGGCCAGCGGGCAATTCCGACACATGCATAACCTGCCCAACTGCGGCCACATAGCACCTACCTTCATGCGCATAATGTCGACTGGCGACTTGATGGAGCTCCTTGACATGAGGCCATAAGGCGATGTGTAGATCCTCTCCAGCATCGTGCATAGTCTGACGAGCGAGTGGCATCCAATGCTCCCAACAGATCAACGAACCGATACGACCATGGCTTGTTTCAACTGCATTCAATCCAGCACCATCTCCCAGTCCATGCACCAACTTTTCGGTGTAGGTGGGCATCAACTTACGATGATGATTAACCAAGCTGCCCGACTTATCTATAGTAAGTATACTATTGTACAAAGTACCATTACCTGGACCTGTACTTACCTTCTCGTTAGCACCGATAATCACATGAACTCCCAACTCTTTTACATGCGTACAAAGCTCATTGAATTCATCGGTATTGATAGAGATGGAATTAGCGTGCATTGTAGCCCAGAGTGATTTGACATCAGGGTCGTCCCATAGATTGACATCCGAGCAGATATCTAACCATACAGGATATCCAGTTAGCCAGCATTCTCCAAAGACAACGACGTCGGCTCCTTGACTTGAAGCCTTTGCAAGTAGGTCATGGGTCTTCTGTAAAGTCTTCTTGAGATTAAAATATTCGGGGCCGTCCTGAATAATCGCTAATTTCATTTTTTTAAGTTGAATATATGTTAGACTGTAAAAGAAGCTATTTTTCTCTTGATGATGAAGTCAAATTTATCAATGGGGCATATATGTCGCCGATGCTAAATGGTGCTTTAAAGATAGGACAAGAAGCCATGGCCCTTAAATGCCAGCCCAATCATTTAAATAAGAAGCATTTCTTTGACCAAGTCATTGAGTTAAAACAGTTGTATGCTCAATTGCTACATATAGATGATTGGCAGAATGTTGCCATTGTGCCGTCGGTGTCCTATGGGATGGCAAATGCAGCAAGAGCAATAAAGCCTAATGGTAAGAAGAATATTGTAATGCCTGCCGAACAGTTCCCCAGCAATTACTATATCTGGGAAGCATATGCTAAGCAGCATAATATTGAGATCATAACTATTGTAGCACCTAATTCTAATAATAGAACAGCAGACTGGAATGAGCGTATTCTTCAAGCCATTAATCAAGATACACTGTTAGTTACTATCTCTAATGTGCATTGGGCTGACGGAACCTTATTTGATCTAGCAGCTATACGATCGAGATTGGATCAGTATGATGGACTATTAGTAATCGATGGTACTCAATCTTTTGGAGCACTGCCATTTGATCAGCAATCTATACGTGCCGATGTACTAGTAGCCAGTTCCTACAAATGGCTGATGGGGCCATATAGCCTAGGATTCTGTTACTACGCTGATCATCTCTGCGAGGGAGATCCGATAGAACATAGTTGGCTTAACCGCCTTAATAGCGAGGATTTCTCAGGATTGGTCAATTATCAACCACTGTTTAAGTCTAAAGCCCATCGGTATGATATGGGAGAGGCACCTAATTTCATAAACGTGCCTATGGCAATCCATGGAGTCAGACAGCTATTAGAATGGACGCCGACAGGAGTACAGGAGTATTGTGATAACATAAGTGCATCGTCCTTAAAATTACTCAAAGACCATGGATTTAGGATCGCCGCTCGAGATCGTCGAGCGCACCACTTGGTAGGAATTAGATTGCAGGAGGGAGTTGTTTTAGCGGATGTAAAACGTGTCTTAGATGATAATCAATACATCCTGTCTTATCGCGGAAACAGTATACGGGTATCGCCAAATATCTATAACACAGAGTCCGAAATGGCAGAATTAGCCCACATGTTGATAGATGCCATTAATCAGAATAATTAGACCTCATATGTAAGCGATAATACATATAAAGATTTATACCTTGCAGCCCATATCAAGGACCAACATCTTAGGATTACATGAATGATAAAGAACTTTCATTAATAGCTGCAGACAATATTCGAATTCTTTCAGCGGCCATGGTAGAAAAAGCAAACTCTGGACACCCTGGGGGACCTATGGGCGGTGCTGATTTTATGCACATATTGTATTCTGAGTTTTTGAAGTATGATCCTGATGATATGGACTGGCACAAACGTGATCGTTTCTATCTAGATGCAGGTCATATGTCTGCGATGCTATATAGTACTCTGGCTTTAACTGGGAATTACACAATCTCTGAGCTCCAGGATTTCCGACAGTGGGGTAGCCCCACACCTGGACATCCCGAAGTAGATATGGACAGAGGTATAGAAAATACTTCAGGGCCATTAGGGTTGGGGCATGCATTTGGAATTGGTTCGGCGATTGCTGAACGCTTCTTAGCAGCTAGATTTGGCGAAGTGGTCGAACATAAGACCTTTATCTATATTTCAGATGGTGGCATCCAAGAGGAAATTTCGCAAGGTGGCGGGCGGATAGCTGGGCATTTAGGCCTAGGGAATATCATTATGTTTTATGATGCGAATGACATTCAGCTCTCCACAATTGTGGATGATGTAACAGGTGAGGATACGGCTAAAAAATACCAAGCTTGGGATTGGCATGTGCTAACGATCGATGGCAATGATCATGATGCGCTTAGAGGGGCTATTCAAGCTGGAATTGATGAGACGGCTAAGCCGACACTTATTATTGGCAAGACGATCATGGGTAAAGGAGTTAAAGATGATGCTGGAAATAGCTTTGAAGGTGAAGTAGAACTTCATGGGAAACCTCTAGGTAAGTCTAACGCCTCATATGAAAAGACTATTGAAGGATTGGGAGGAAATCCGGCTAATCCATTTGTAATCTTTGACGAGGTGAAATCCTCCTACGCCATAGTAAAGAAGAAACGCTGTGCTGAAGCTGACGACGAGAAAGAGAAATATGCTAAATGGAAAGACAAGAATCCTGACAAGGCTAGGCAATTAGAATCATTTTTGGGAGGAGAGTTGCCATATATTGACTGGGGTGCAATTGAACAAAAGCCCGTTGATGCAACGAGAAATGCCTCATCACGAGTGTTAGCGTACTTAGCTGATCATGTGAAAAATTTAATTGTATCCTCAGCAGATCTCTCTAATAGTGATAAGACTGATGGCTTCCTTAAGAAGACCTCGGCATTCCAGCGAGGCGACTTCAGCGGAGCATTCCTCCAAGCTGGTGTTGCAGAGTTGACAATGGCTGCGTTGTGCACAGGTATGGCATTGCATGGAGGAGTCATACCGGTTTGCGCTACCTTCTTTGCATTCAGTGATTACATGAAGCCTGCGATAAGGGTAGCAGCGCTTATGGAACAATCAGTGATCTTCATGTGGACACATGACGCATTTAGAGTAGGGGAGGACGGCCCCACTCATCAGCCTATAGAACAAGAAGCTCAACTGCGGTTACTGGAAAAACTTAAAAATCACAAGGGACATAACTCCCTATTAGCTTTGCGCCCAGCTGATGGACCGGAAACAACCGAGGCTTGGAGATTAGCAATCACTAATGACGATAGCCCTACAGGAATGATATTCTCCAGGCAAAATATTTCCGAGATCGATACGCCTAATCGCCAAGAAAATGCCTCACAGGCAGCTATGGGGGCTTATGTCGTTTATGAATCCGATCCTAATCCTGATATCATCTTGGTAGCAAATGGCTCAGAAGTTGCCACAGTCTATGAAGCAGCTAAAGAATTAAAAGAGACTATAAAAGTCAGAGTCGTATCGGTCCCAAGTGAGGGACTGTTTAGATCCACTGACAAAAGCTATCAGCAAGAGATCTTACCTAATGATGTTCCAAAGTTTGGTCTCACTGCAGGCCTCCCAGTGAATTTAGAAGGCTTAGTAGGCCATAACGGCAAAGTATGGGGACTTAACCATTTTGGTTATTCAGCGCCTTACACTGTACTGGATGAGAAATTTGGATTTACTCCCGCTAATGTTATAAAACAGGTAAAAGCAATTCTACAAGAAGTCTAAGAAGGACCTAATTAAGTACCTCTGCAAGTTGAAGTTTCAAATACAACTCCTTTCGAGCAAGATGAATGCGACTTTTAACCGTACCTAAGGGCAGTTTATAGTGCTCGGCAATCTGATCATACTGATATCCATTCATGATCATGTGAAGAAGGGATTTATAATTAGGACGCAATGTATCTAACTGCTTCATGATTTCATCAGACATCATATTTGATTCAGACATGTTATCCTCTGTTGGTGCATATGTATCTCGATCGTACTCATCAAGAGAATACGCTCGGCGTCTTTTATTCTTGCGATATTGATTGATGTAGGCATTACGCATGATAGTCGTAACCCACGCTTTAAGATTTGTTCCAGGCTTAAACTGATGAAACTTAGATATTGCTTTAAGCATTGTCTCTTGAAATAAATCCTTAGCATCATTGGTGTCATTGGTAAATGAGTATGCTAATCGCATTAAGTAATCTGTGTGTTTATTAATCTCTGCTTTCATAATATCTATTTTTGTAGTTGTCGTAGATGTTACATCTATACTATTCAGCTGTAACTCT
>CAZFWJ010000080.1:0-13391 GCA_964522505.1 uncultured Saprospiraceae bacterium | reverse complement strand
AAGGGTAATACTCAACATGAGATAGCTATGCCCTTACCTCTGAATATCCCTATGTGGTTTTAAGGTTGTAAGGAGGCTTTGAAGTCGAGCGGAATGGATGAATAATTAATTACCCTCAGTAATGTATGGCAAATACTCGCTTGCCTTTTTTAAGTTTACATTAATGAAGAAATCTGCATGGACATCAAAAAAGAATATTGATAAACAAAGTTTGATTTCTTGGATAGAACCTCAATATATCAGCGGCCCATTTGACCCTAATAAGTTTGAAAGAGTCAAAAAAGGACATTACATCAAGTTCATTAAACCATCCGACTTAGATGGTGATCAGCCAAAAGATGGTGTAAAGATTTATAAATACGGAGCACATCGCAGATCCACTAGAAAAAATAAGCCTGGAAGTTGGCCTTTATTTTTAGTCAAGGCAGCAGAAAAGTGGTATCCAAGCGAATGTATAACTGAACGATTCATAAACCGTTTTGGGGAATTAATAGGTATGGACATCGCCAGCTCAGGATTAGCCATTTTACCTTCATACAGTAGCTCGAAAGGTAGTGTTGATCAAATAAGGTTTCTGTCAGAATACTTCTTAGGACCGGGCGAACAACTTATCCATGGTGCCCAGATAATCGTTGGTGCACTTGATTATGAAGCTGGCGAGGTTGATCGATGGGAAAGACTCAAGATCACTCGTTCGCACCTCACAGTGTCTATGGTTTTAGCGAGTATAAAAAGAATGTTTTCCCAAAATGTTGAATCTATACAGAATGCTTTCCAAAAATTACTACTCTTTGATGCCTTGATTGGCAATAACGATAGACATCATTACAACTGGGGAGTCATTAGCAATTTTGACGACCATGATATTCTACCTAGGTTTTCCCCAATATATGACACCGCAAGGGGATTGCACTGGAATAGTTCAGATGAAGAGATTATGAAAGTTTGTAATTATCCAAAAGAACAGTATCGACAGGCAATAGAGAAATATTGCAGAAATTGTCGGCCCAAAATATGCTGGACACAAGGCATGGAGGTGAATCATTTTGAGTTGATTCAAGAACTATTTAGCTCATCTCAGGGGTTATCTAGTGAGTCTATTTCCGATTTCTTTGACGATATTGATGTGGAATCAGTTATCGAAATATTAAAAAGAGAGTTTAAAGGCATTATTTTTGCACAGCGTTTAAACCTAGTCTGCGATATAATACGTTACAGAATAGATAAACTAAGACAGTGTTTAAAAGAATCAAATCAACAGTAAAGAATTTATTACCAGAAGGTCTTCAAGACCCAGAAGGCATTGACCCTATTTGCTTTGCGATTCTCTATGATGACCAGCCTTTCGGTACTTTAGAGTATGATGGTAGTTTATGGCGGTTTATTTATACTAAAATGGCTCCCAGTTTAGGGGTGCCTGAAATAACTGACTTTCCAGATTTTACTAAAACATACAAGTCAGCGAGCTTGTGGCCCTTCTTTGCCTCTCGTATTCCAACGTCTAAACACCCAGAGATTCAAGATCGGATTAAAAAACTTGGCATTGATAAGGGAGACTACGGTACTCTCTTAGAACACTTCGGCCAAAGAACATCTAACAATCCTTACGTTTTAGAAAAAATTAAAGTAGCATAGCCTACACTGGCAAAAAGCTCAAGGCTTACTTTCATCTACCTCATTAAATAACGCATAGTATACCTCATACCACCCTTCATGGCTGATATAAACAAAGTATTGATTGCCTGACTCGTCTTTTCATACCAATCACAAAAGTTATATTTCAGAGTCTATCACTCATATTATATTAGAAGGATGAAACCACCTCGACGCATCCACATTATACAAGTCATTCTAATAGCCATCATAGCCTTTATTCTTGGCATGACCCTCCAGATGTACTATTCTAAAAAGGAAGCCGCTGTCGAAGCTAAAAAGAACGAGGTGCTTGTCGACGCATTAGGGTATGAATTACGAAAGTGTCAAGGGGCAAGCGTAATTTCGAGCCAATGACATTCCTCAAGACGCTCACCAAAGACGGCTGGACCATTCATGTCTACTCTCTACCCGGTGACAGGTACATGATAGAATACTCTAATGATGGCTTTGGTAGTAAGGAGCGCAAAGAGTATGATTCTAAAGAGGAGCTGCTGGAGATGCTTAAAAGGAGGTTTGAAGCGAGGGAGTTGGATAATATATTTAATTAGTCTAAACATAAAGAGCAGGTACCTAAAAGCTCATTGAAAAACCCATTTATACGCTAAACGTACGCACACATTGATTCTATAATATAAAAACCCTTGTAAATCAGTGACTTACAAGGGTTATAGTAGCGGCGACAGGACTTGAACCTGTGACCTTCGGGTTATGAGCCCGACGAGCTACCAACTGCTCCACGCCGCGATATTGATCTTTGTATATCGTCTTTTATAGTTGCGATCAAGAGTTCATCCTTCGAACTCTTTTTTTGTTCGGATTGCAAATATACGTTTATGTATTACTCGTCAAAGCATAAAATGAAATATCGAGACATAAAGTTCCCTATGAGGAGTTTAGGCTCATGACTCGCAGCAATTTAATCAGATCAAAACAGCTCTACTCTTTAGCCCCTTCAGCCTCAGTTACAAACACCCAATCCATGTTTCGATCTATCTGATGGAGTTCATACATCGTAATAGTTCCAACAACGGCGCCGAGCAGAGGTCCCATTAATGTACCGGCAAGCGGTATAAGCATAATCAGATAAACCACGAAGCCTATTAAGAATGCAACTGTGCCATACTGCATGGTATATCTGAAGCTTTGCTTTATGGTCATCTTATATATTTCGTTATAGTTATCGATCACAGCAAAACCCAGGAAGTAGCATTGTATCAGCATAGTCACGATAGTATCTAAACTATGTAAACCTAATATTGAAAATGCCACCTTGACAATTATAAATGTCACTATGGTTTCCATAAGCCACGAGAACATGACAACCTTGATCATGCGTATCTGAGCTTCGATAAATACTTTAAGTGAGGTGTCTATCGTCTCCCCCGTCTTAACCTCTAATGTCCGACGAGCAAAATGAAAGATGACTACCTCCATGAGGATCAGGATCACGTACTTCAGCCCTCCGAGTACGAATAGGTCATAACCCTCAGAAAAGAACCCACCAAGGGCCGAAGTGAATCCGGCGGTACTGATCTCCAGTGCCGTCTGGTTATCGCTCCAATAGTCATAGACAAAATGGATAAATGAAAAACTACCTACTAAACCGGCCACGATCAAGAATTTGCTTAGCCAAGTGTATTTAAGCACTCCTTGCCAAAGTTTGTTGTCTTTAATAAAAACGGAAAGTCCTTTGAAGTTTGAGATGGTCTGAGATCCATCTCTGACGACATTGGACAGAGCGGTCAAATAAGGTTTACGCATTGATCCAATATACTACTCAACCGTTGCATATAGAAATCATTGGTCGAAAACCTAACCGATACATATGAAACCCATTGAAGTATTAGACGGAGCATACCACACACTCGATCAACCAATTGGCCTAAGTTCCTTCCCAGCAATCCATTTATACAGCACAGGTACAACTACGAGCGTTAAAATAGTACTTGATACCATCCCTCCAATGATCGTCCAACATAAGGGCGACCATAGGCCAGAACCTGATAAAGTCAAAGGGATCAATCCCAGTATCGTAGTGAGCGTAGTCAGTATAATCGGTTTCAACCTAAGCATACTGCCAGCTATGATGGCATCAACCTTGTCAGTTCCTTCTCGACGCATCTGATTGATATAATCCACGAGTATGATGGAGTTGTTGACGACGATTCCGATAAGGCTGATAATCCCAACAAAAGCAAAAAATGAAAAAGACCAGCCCGTGATATAAAGGGCTATAAATGATCCGCTTATCGCCAAAGGAATTGCCGCAAATACGACCAATGGCTGTAAGATAGACCTAAACTGTAATACCAATACTGCGAATATTCCTATCTGAGCCAATAGTAGGATTACCCCCAAGCTACCAAAGGTACTTTGTTGCTCTTCATACTCTCCACCGACTACGACTCTATATCCATCAGGAAGCTCCATGTTATCCAGCTCCTCTATGATGGATATCGTAGTAGGTATGGTCAAATCGAGATTGATTAAGCTGCCGGTGACAGAGACATAGCGCTCCAGGTCAAAATGTGCGAACTCAGCTGGGCCTCCTTCAAACTCTAGTGATGCGATATGTGATAAAGGCACCTGACCACCAAATTGATTAGCGATGTATATCTTATTGAAATCTGACAGTGAGGGCTGATCTTCATAGGGCATACGTACAACGAGTGGATAGTTCTCCTTGTCTTTTTCCAATATGATATTATCAATCTGAAGTCCATTGAGTGTGGCTCTGATGGTCTGATCGAAGCTGAGTTCGTCTATGCCGAGTATACCTGCCTTCTCTTTGTCCAGTTTAATGTTGATTTGAGTCTGGTTGCGGCGTAACGGATTCTCTATATTGATGACACCCTCTGTTCGTTCGAGCATTTGCTCTAGTTGAAGAGAGATGTCCTTAAGCACATCGATATTTTCACCGATTACTCTTAATTCTATAGGTGCCTTAATGGGAGCGGCATTTTTGAGTTCTTCGACAGTGATCTTAGCACCTGGATAATCTTTAAAATCCTTGCGAAGCTGACTGATGGTTTCATAAAATGATCGGTAGGACCATTCGTGGAGATTGATCATTACCTGTCCATGATTCTTGACAAACCGTTTTGGGATACGATTATAGTATATCTGAGGATTACTGTTGCCGACGTTAGAAGAATAGTTAGTAACAATATCCATGGTGTCGACTATGGACTCTACGAAGTCCACCGCTTGATTAGTGTATGCTATATTTGATCCTCGGGGAGCTTCGATATCGATCAATAAGATCGGTTTGTCGGCAGTAGGGAAAAAGCTGACCCCTATCTTTGGAAATAGGCTAACACTAAATACTGTAAGGACAACTGCAATGAGCATGATCAACCATCCAAACTTTAAGCTGAACTTAAGGATAGGCTGGTAAATACGATTAGAAAACCAGTCAAATGACTTATCGGCTATAGAACGTTTAGCAGGCTTACTGGAGAATACCCAACTGGACAGGATCGGTGAAAATGTCAATGCCAAAATCAATGAAATCAATAAGGTGAATATCACGGTGAGCGGCATAGAGATGATGAACAAACCCGCACCTTCTCCTAACTGTGTTAATGGGAAGAATGAGAGTAGCGTAGTGACGGTAGAAGATGTAATCGCCATGCCTACTTCACTCGCTCCTTTGAGTGAGGCTTCTTTTTTATTATGTCCTTCTTTTATAAATCGAGTGATGTTTTCAGTAACTACGATGCCATTATCAACTAGTAGGCCTAATGCGATGACCAAAGAAGCTATAGAGATCTGCTGGAGACCATAACCTGCATTGTTGAGAATTGCCAAGGATAGGATCACACAGATAGGAATAACCGTGATAATTACTATTGACGCGCGCCAACCTAAGAATAAGAGTATGACCAATCCGACTAAGCCTATCCCCTGAAGAAGGCTGGTAAAAAATTCATTGATTCTGCCATTCACTCCAGAAGCTTGCTCATAAGCTATATTAAGATCAACATTAGCGGGTAATGTAGCTTGATGGCCCTTGATCATATCCATGACTACCTTGTTGACAGCCAATATGTTATAGCCTCGCTTTAGTTTGGCGGTCAGGTATATCGATTTTTGTTGATTAAATTCTGCTTTCCAGAGCACGTCACCATCTTTGAGTGATACTTGAGCTATATCCGATAGACGGATGACTTTATTATCGCCACCTCCGATGATGGTTTTCTTAATCTCGCTGATGTTCTTGTATCCTCCAGTTCCGATTAGGGAGAAGTTCTTTTGTCCTGCCGTTACATCACCTCCGGGTATATTGACATTGTTAGATCGCAGGGTATTAACTACTTGGCCGAGATTAACATTGAGTGCTGCCATGCGCTCGTAGTCGAGCTCAACTCTCACTTCCTGCTGTGGGATAGCTTCTATTTGTGGATTATTTACACCATCTATGTCTTCTAAGTCATCTATGATGTCATCCCCGATATCCTTCAGACTGGCATAACTCGCCACATCTGAGGATAGCGCAAATACCACGAAATTGACTCGGTCAGCAGGTTTGATCTGTTCTACACTGAATAAGGCGATGCCCTCAGGCAAAGAAGGTCGTATCTGATTAACTTCTTGCAAGATATCGTCGAGTTGGTCCCCTGTATCCGACCCAAATACTCCATCTATGGAGATGATGGCAGAACCTTCTCGTATGTCGCTATCTATTTTTCTGACATCGTCCACTTTGTTAATGGCCTCCTCGATGGGATCTACTATGAGCGTCTCTATATCCTCAGGACTGGTGCCTGGATAGATAGCAGTAACAATGTATATGGGAAAATCTACCTGTGGATCTTCAGCACGAGGCATTTCCAAAAATGATCGTACCCCAATCAATAAGGCAACCAATAATAGGATGACTACAAATTGGGCATTCTTGACAGCTAATCGAGTTAAATTCATCTTCTTTATCTTTTTGATCTTCGATGCATTATTTGGTAAGAAATACCGCATCAGCTGCGTAAGATGAACGAATGTCCTTCAGTGTTTTCTCATAGTCTCTGGGATCACAAGGCACCCTGATCCCTACTTGGGTCAGCGTCCTAAATGGTCTGGTGAAGCTATCGTAACCTCGTCGATCCAGTTTGGCGATCATTCGATCTATATTGTGTTGTATGGAGTATGCACCGAGGATAATCATGCACGAGTTATCGGCCCTTGACCTATTGGGATACTTAGATGAATTTTCTGATGATTCTTCTTTGTCATTTTCAGCAAGACTATTGACTACCCTGATTTTATCGCCATCGATGAGGTAGGGTGCTCCCGCCGTAATCACTCGATCTGGATATCCACCACCGGCCAACTCAACCAATACAAAGTCGTCATCTATGTGGACAGGTTTAGCACGCCATTCCATTGCTGTTGTGTCACCTTGTTCTGGTGAGAATAAGACGATGGCGCCATCCGCTGTTTCTACCATGGCATCGATCGGAATTCTATAGAAGGATTCTGAGGATTTCGGAGCGATAACCACTCTACCTATATTTCCATTTCTGAGTCTTTTTCGATTGTTCTTAATAGCAATATCGACGTCAAATGTGCCCGTTCTCGGATCTGCCGATTCCGCAATTTGACTGATTGAGCCTCCGAATGAGTGATCAGGATACGCATCAAACGACATCGACACTCGATCGCCATAATTGATCCGATTGACGTCTTTGTCTGATAGGGCGGCCTTCATGATGTAGTTACTGCCAGAACTATTCGTCACGATGAATATGGGCATACCAGGAGAGACTAATTCATTAGGTTCAGCATTACGTCTTAATACTCTACCGGAGATAGGGCTTATGATCCGAGCATAACGCTGGTTGAACTTAGCGATGTCGAGGTCAGCTTGAGACACTTCCAGTAAGGTTTGTAGGTCTTGGACATTTTCGAGGGTGGCAGCTTCATCATTAAACATATTCGTGACCCGCTCAAGGTCTCTTTGTACTTTGGTCAATGCTCGTTCTGCCTTAAGCACTTGAGCATCTATTTCATTAGTTCTGATGGTGGCCAATAGGCTTCCTTTTTTGACATAGTCTCCTTCATCCGCATTAATAGATGATATGATTCCACCGATTTTGAAGGAGAGCCTTACTTCCTTATCTGACGACACTCTGCCGATGGCGTTGACAGGTATGGGATTATTAGTCCGCTTTATAGGTGCTGTTTGAACCAGGGTATAATCTCTTTTGGCAATGCCTTCTGTGATGTCATCTATGTTTTCTTTGCAAGCATAGGAGCTTATCAGTAGTAGAGAGGCGAGCAGTGTTGTATATCTTTTCATGTATTATTTGGCTAAGAATTTATCTAATTGTGCTCGCTGTATGAGGTAATCATACTTGGTTAGTAGTAATGCCATTTGTCCATTAGTTAATTGGTTTTGTGCATTGAGCAACTCGATCAATAGTGCATTGTCATTTTCATATCTCGTCTTTATTATTTGGTAGCTATTGTTAGCACTTTCCACTGCCGTGTTTTGTGAATCCAGCTGACTTAGGAGCGACCGCAGAGATAGATAGGCTTGAAGCACCTCTATTTGGATCTGTTGGTTGATCTGTTTGCGATTGGCATCCAAGATCTGTTGATCTATTTGGAGCTCTTCGATTTGTTTTTTACGTAAGCCACCATCTATGATCTTCCATGATAGCCCGATGGCCGCAGTATAGAGTGGTCCTCCATCATTAAAATTGAATGCTTCAGTCTGCAGGCCGACGCCAGCATTGATTCCTAGGGTAGGTAATTTAGATTTGTCTATTCTGGTTTTATTGAGTTCATTCACACCCTGAGCAACATCTATTTTCTTGACCTCAGATCGCTGATTTTGGGCTTGCTGGGTGAGTTCCTCAAGCATCAGCGTTTCAAATTCCAGATTACTGACCAGATTCTCATCGACTTCTATCTCAGTTTCCAGAGGTCTATTGATTAGCAGGTTTAATAGTGCTCTGGACAAGTCTTTTTGCTCATTGATCATTGTCTCTTGACTATTGAGATTAGCAATTTGCACTTCTACATCACTTAATATTTCCTTGGTAGCCTTATTGTACTTGACCAGTTTTTGATTGAACGCCAGCACCTCTTGGAGCAGGGCTTGATTTTCCTTAATGATGTTGATGGCTTCTATACTCTTGAGGTAGTTGTAATAGCTCGTTTTTACTTGATAGACTATGTCCTGTTCCGTGAGTGTGATATCGATCTGATTGAGCTGAATCAATTCTTTTTGGATGAGTTGATTATACTTGATAGATGAGTTAATCAGAGGTTTGCTGATGCTCAGTTGTGCATCGAGGAAGTTGTTAGGTGTCAGTTGTATTTGTTCATTTTCGAGATCGGTAGGGAATGCCTCGGTTCCTGTCAGCTGATTAAGTGCCACATAGGCGGGGTTGAACAGATCGCCTATGGGGAATACCAGATTTCGACCACCCTGAGCGAATAGATAAGATGCCGATAGATCAACATTAGGTTTCCACAGTTGACCAGCTTGTTCTGCTTTGCTCTGTTGCTTTATCACAGCGAGTTTTGAGCTTTGTATACTTAGGTTTTGCGTGATAGCCTGTTGGACATATTGATCTACTATAGCACTCTGAGCTGATAGAAGCCCGGGGGTCATTATCATTAATACGATTATCTTATACATGAGCACTTGTTTTAGTCCTTAATAATTGGGTAAACATGTTTCTCGCTTGCAAGACTATGTCATCTATATTATGGTCCTGTAGTGTGTGGCATCTATCCATTATGATGAGCGATACCATGCCGTGTACCATCGACCATATCATGAATGCGCCTGCAGTGATATTGGGAAGATTCATAGTGCCTTCTCGATTGCACTGTTCTATGGTCTCAGTCAAGAGTTCATGATTTTTCAACCCGATTTTCCACTCAGGGTCCAGGCGCTCTGCGGCATTCATCGGCTTTTGTAGTATGAACATTAATTGATAATGATGCGGGTTATTCATTGCGAACTCTACATATGTTTTTCCGATCTGTTCGAATTTCTCAAAGCCTGATAGCGTACTGTTCCTTAACTCCTCAAACTCTTCATAAAATTTGGAAAAGGCTCTCTTTTGTAAGGCGAAAAAGATCTCTTCCTTATTACCATAATAATTATAGATGGTCGCTTGATTATAGCCTATAGTCTTGGCTATTTTTCGGAGCGTGGTTTCCTCATATCCTGTATTGATGAACAAAGTGCTTGCCGCATCTAATATTCCTTCCTTCATCTCACTTATAGCTCGCTTTCTTCTTTCTGAAACTGCCATGATTTTGATTTGAAATCAAATAACGTTTATAAAATAAACAATGTTTATAAATCTATAGCTCTACAACAATAGCAATTGCTTTTGTCAGTGCAGTATAAGTTCTGTTGGATTGGCTAATAAGCTGATTGAATGGTATATTTAGCGTATCCCCTTACAAAGCATATGCTTATATCAAGTTCATTATGATACATTTTAAGTCAGTTCTATTTATAGCTTTTACAATGGTTCCATTTTTGGGATATAGCCAGACGTGGACTACTATGACAGCCGTCGATCAAGAGGTAGAAGTCATCGTAGATCACTGGGGACTACCTCATATCTATGCACAAAATCAGAATGATCTATTCTTTGCCCAAGGATATCATGCCGCTAAGGATCGCTTGTTCCAATTTGAAATATGGAGAAGGCAAGCCACTGGCACTGTAGCTGAACTTCTAGGATCAACGGAATTAGACAGAGACATCGGAACGAGACTATTCAGGTTTAGAAAAGATATCAATACCGAACTGGCACATTATCACCCAGATGGTGTAGCCATCATAAATGCATATGTAGATGGAGTGAATGCCTATATCAGAGAAACTCATGATGATCCCTCTCTCTTACCTATAGAGTTTAGATTACTCAACACTAAGCCCGAGTATTGGACGCCAGAGATAGTCATCTCGAGACATCAAGGATTGTTAGGTAACATTGGTAGAGAGCTGAATATTGCAAGATCGGTGGTGCGGGTGGGAGTGGATAAAGTGAAAGAGCTACTCTGGTTTCATCCGATGGATCCAGATATTACATTACATGAGTCTATAGATGGAGAACTCCTCTTCGACGATATATTACATTACTATGATGCCTATCGCCAGCCAGTAATCTTCAACGAGGAGCATGGAGATATCGGATATCAACACTATAACGATCTGTCAGGAGATGACTTTGACATCGGGAGCAATAACTGGGCGGTACGTGGAGATAAGACAGAGTCTGGCTTTCCCATATTAGCTAATGACCCGCATCGGACTTTAGCCATTCCATCGCTCAGATATATGGCCCATCTTGTCGCTCCAGGTTGGGATGTGATAGGCGGCGGGGAACCCGAGATCCCTGGCATCTCCATCGGGCATAATCAAGTAGGGGCTTGGGGGTTAACCGTATTTCGGACTGATGCGGAAGACCTCTATGTATATAAGACTCATCCAGATAATCCAGATCAGTATTGGCACAAGGATGCTTGGCACACATTTGAGATTGTGGAAGATGTCATCAAGATCAAAGGAGCAGATGACGTCGAGGTCAACCATTACTATAGTGTGCATGGTCCTGTATCTCATCGAGATTCAGATAATAATGTTGCCTATGCGGTGAAGTGCGGATGGTTAGAATATGGAGGATCTCCATATTTAGCGAGTTTGCGTATGGATCAGGCACAGTCTTTTGAAGAGTTCAGAGCAGCCTGCAACTTCAGCCATATCCCTGGAGAAAACATGGTATGGGCAGATAAGATGGGTAACATCGGCTGGCAAGCCGTCGGTATAGCACCGATCCGAGATACCCATAGTGGATTGGTACCTGTGCCCGGTGATGGATCACATGAGTGGACTGGTTACCTGCCCATTATTGAACGCCCCAACAGCCAAAATCCATCTGATGGATTAATCATCACCGCTAATGAGAATGTCACCCCTATGGAATATGATCACTGGAATACGATCAACTACGAATGGTCAGATCCTTATCGGGGTAATCGTGCCAGAGAGGTATTAGCCCAACCCAAGGAGCACAGCATGATGGATATGATGCAACTTCAGACAGACTATCTATCCATCCCAGCAAGACAGCTCGTCGGACTGCTCGAAAACTTAGAGAGTGACGATAATAAAGTGCAGATGGCCATTAATAGCCTTATGAGTTGGGATCATAGCCTTGAAGCACATTCGGTGGAGGCTGCCATATACCACTCTTGGGAATCAATATTGCGTACCAAACTCTGGGAGCTGATGGTCCCCGATGAAATCAAAACATATATCACCTCAATCCAGCATAAGAGAATTATGGATTGGCTTATGTATCCAGATGGCAAGTTTGGATCGGACCCAACAGCTGGGAGAGACCTGTTTTTACTTGAATCCCTGTCGCAGGCCATCGAGGAGTTGGAGCTGAAGCTGGGTGATGATCAAGCATCATGGCAGTATGGCCAAGAAGCGTTGAAGCATAGTTATCTCAGTCACAATATGTCTGGTATACTCAGTGACTCTCTGGCTAACATCCTTAATGTTGGACCTCTACCGAGAGGAGGTGACGCCTATACGGTAGGCTCTACAGGGTATGGCTTACAGCAGAGATCGGGAGGAACGTTCAGAGTGATCATCGATACAGGCGATTGGGATAAATCAGTGGCTACCAACTCTCCTGGACAGTCGGGCGATCCTCATAGTCCGCATTATGATGATCTATTTGATGATTGGTCTCGAGACCGATACTTCCCAATGTTCTACAGCCGAGAGAAAGTAGAGAGTGTTGCGGATTATAGATATGTGTTGAAACCTTAGTGATCAATAACGGAGAGCAGACTTTATTCATGTTAATCCTAACGCACTAATGTACACGTAACTACAAGGCCATCCCTTGTATAGGCGTCTAGGTTACCATTACTGCGGGGGATATAGTATTCGCCCTGCTCACTGTCTCTGACATAGATCTTATTTCCTTGTTGATAAAGTTCTTCGGTGATTACTTGCCCATTTTGATAGCTCACACGATTGAACGTTTTTCCGCCGCTCTCATACATTTGTATTTGTCCTTGAACTTCATTAAGCGTAAAGTTCCATCTACCAAGTGTTCTTTCGGCGGTATTCGTACTTGGCGTTGTCGTACCGGTAGATGTATTGTCAGGAATGTTACCGTTGATGATATCATCTAGTGATGGAAGCCCATGCTCAGAGGAGTTATTTTGTCGCTGATTTTGTGAGGACTGAGAAGCTTGACTGGAGTTTATCACGGTGTTGCCCTTTTCTTGTCTGTAGAAGATTTTACTTACGATCTTCCAGTCATCATCAAACTTGAGCAAATGCATATAATCCATAAAAGAGAATGTTGGATACTCTATCTCGATATGTGCACTAGCAGAGTTTCCAGAAATGTCTATAGACTTGATCCTGGTAATTCGATCTTGTCGAGGCCCAGGCGTCATATTTTCACTGAAGAACTCTAGAGCATTGGTTTCCTGATACCCGTCAGCTGTGATGTACTTCATGGTCGCATGTCTATGAAAAGCGTTGGCCAGTTGATAATAATTGTTATTAGTGCCTCCCTCAGTATAAAAGGTCAGCGCTTTTTCGATAAGATCATATTCACTCTGTTGAGCCGAACCGAAAGAAGGAAGAAGTAGGATGATCGCAGCTATTTTGACAAATCTCTTAAGCATAGTTAGATATGTTTAGATCTCTAAGTTAAGAATAAGAATGTCTCTAT
>CAZFWJ010000079.1:0-14361 GCA_964522505.1 uncultured Saprospiraceae bacterium | reverse complement strand
CTTATCCTTCGACTTCCGTACCTTCTCTTATGTGCCCAAAATATACCCATGATTCTACGATCAATCTGTGTCACTTCCCTATGTTCCTCGATTCTCGACTTAAAAGAATAGTAGGCACTTTTGCTTACTCCAAGTAGTTTTATTAGTTGAGAGATGATTTGTAGTAAAGATCTGATGGTGTAACCATTATTCTTTACAGCTTGTGGCAAGAGACTTTGGTATTTCTTTTTGGTAGCACAGGCATGTATCCCATATCGCCGACATTTTTGGAAATATGGAGGTAATACATGCTGCAAGAACTGATGGATAAAGGAGAGTGGGTCTAACGATTTATACTTTTTAGGAGCTGGTTTCCCGGGTTGTTGGTTGGTATAGTCATTAAACAATAGTTTTGTTTATTGAGCCTACTTCAACAACAGATTTACAGTGTAATAGATTGATTTTGACTCTCATTACTCCATAGATAGAAAGCCTAGATAAAATCCTGTAACAAACTGTTCTTAAGCTATCCCTATATAAAATAGACTAAGCCATTAATCAGTATCAACCCATCCAATACACCGAGATAATAGATTTCTTTTCTCTGAGATATGCCTGTAAGACAGAATCCGATGCAAATCAGATAAAACATGCATAAGCTGAGCGTCAAGTACAGACTGTAAGTGCCAAGTAAGCCAAGTGATATGGCCGATATAATTGACGCTGCAAGGCATGACACGATAACTAACCTCAGCCCTACAGCATCTAATTGTGTAGCGATTGTTATCACATCCTGGCTACTATCAATCTCTCTGTCTCGATAATCAAAGGGTATTGTAATGGCTATAAAAAAGAAGAACTTCTCGATGAATAATGGTAGAAGTTCTAACTCGAAAACTGGGTGTGGATTAGAAGTGAAATGTGGGAATAAAAATAATCCAGCCCAGACTATTGCGATGACAAAGATTTTTATCCAAGGAAAATCTCGAAGTCGCCTACCTCCAGAAAATACAGGTGTTAGGTACAGAAAAGTTAATAGACCACACGGTAGCAAGAGGTACCATATGCGAGGACTGAGTATTGAAAGGCCATGGACTATAGGTATTACTGCTATTGCAGAAACCAGAGCTATGACCCGACTATATCGGTTCACAAATAGAATGCGATTCGGGATCTGTTGCTTAGTAATCCGCTGTTTTCCTATGAAACGATGAGCATTATAGGCGATAAATGTCCCGATCGTCATCATCATTGGCACTACATATGCATAGGGCCTGGAATAGTCCAATAATGCATAGGCACCCAATATGTACATACCTGCTGCAATACTGATATGTAGATTGCTCAAAACATAAACCTCTACTATTTTCTGTAGTAACTTGGCCACAATAGAGCTTACATGTATTACAATCTATAGATACTTAAGCGATATGTCTGGTGTGATCTTCCTCAGAGATTCGTACATCAGTTTGACCACATTTTCGATATCATCTTTATGTGCCATCTCGACGGTGGTGTGCATATACTTAAGTGGCAACGATATAAGAACCGATGGAACTCCTTCATTACTATAGGCGAACGCATCTGTATCTGTTCCAGTGCTGCGTGAAGACGCTTTACGCTGGAACGGGATCTCTTTATCATTAGCTGTATCAATGACCATGTTGAGTACATTGTAATGAATACTTGGAGCATAGGTCAGTGCTGGCCCTTTACCAGCTTTTATGTCACCCTGGACTTTGGGCTTCATCATTGGAGTGCTCGTGTCATGACATACATCCGTAACAATAGCAATGTTAGGACTTAGCCTTTCTGCAATCATCTGAGCACCACGCAATCCGATCTCTTCTTGGACGGCATTGACAACATAGAGGGTATACGGCAGATCAATCTTATTTGCTTTGAGTAGTCTGGCTACCTGGGCAATGCACCAACCACCCATTCGATTGTCAAGTGCTCTACCTGAGTAAAAGGCATCATTGAGCAGTTGTATCTGATCATCAAATGTGATGACATTACCTACATGAATTCCGAGCGATTCGACTTCTTCTTTATCCTTAGCTCCGACGTCGATGAATATGTTATCGAGCTTAGGAGATAGATTGGCATCTTTACCCTTGCGCACATGTATGGCGGGCCAGCCGAACACGCCATTCACAACGCCTTTGGCGCCGTGGATCAGCACTTTTTTAGAGGGGGCGATGATATGATCGGAGCCTCCATTGCGGATGACACTGATATACCCGTCGTCAGAGATATAATTGACGAACCATGCAATTTCATCTGCATGAGCTTCTATAACTACTTTAAATTCTTTTCCTGGATTGATGACTCCATAAGCAGTTCCGTAGTTGTCAGATCTAATCTCATCCACGTAAGGGGTCAGATAATCTATCCATACTTTCTGACCTGTGGACTCAAATCCTACGGGAGAATTGCTGTTGTGATAATCTACTAAAAATCGTTCGGCATCTTTATTCCAAACCTCCATATGTTCTGTTACTGATTAATCAATTTTTGTTCATGTTTTTGACTCCATATAATTGGGTCTTCACGCCATTGTCCCAAGGATCTGAGCTGGTGTGATGTAAGTTTTCCAGATTCTTCCATAACCTCAAGAAGCGCTCTATAATTGGAGAGAGTCACCAATGGTACGCCAGCAGTTTCAAAGTTTTTAGCTGATTCGTCAAATCCATATGTGAATATTGCCATGGTACCAGCGACCTTGATGCCATTTTCTTTAAGGACATCTACAGCCTTTAAGCTGCTGCCTCCCGTGGAGATTAAGTCTTCAATAACTAAGCACACATCATCGGTGGTCCAGTATCCTTCTATCTGATTCTTTGCTCCGTGCTTCTTGGCGGCAGATCTTATATAGATGAAAGGCTGATGCAATTCAGCAGCCATGAGCGCACCATGAGCTATGCCCGCGGTAGCTACTCCTGCAATCTTGTTATATGCACTAATTCCTTTAGCCTTCTCACAAAGAGAGGTGATGATCTCTTTTCGAAAACCTGGATATGACAAGATCTTACGGTTATCACAGTAAATAGGTGAGAATCTACCTGACGCCCATTTAAAAGGTTTATCTGGACTAAGCCTGATGGCATCGATTTCTACTAAGCGATTTGCTACTTCTTTTTCAGATAGCATTAGTATAATTGTGTGGTCAAATTAGCAGGATTAAATTACTGCTACGCCTCAATTCTAAAAGGCTCGCGAATGTACAAAATATACTACAATGATAAGCTCATATGTCTCTGTCATGACATGACTGAAAGGCTCTATGAGAAGAACAACTCAACTACTCATTTACATTATAGCGGTAAGACTAAATATCTGCTCTCAGTTATCGACAAAATAGAAAAAGGTCAACAGCCTCATAACTATAGAATCTTTTACAAAGACATAGTTAGATTGAAGAAGGACTTCTTCTCATTATTCAAAATTGTAAAAGCAGCCGGTGGTCTGGTACTCAATCGGAAATCCGAAATTTTGTTGATCCATCGACGAGGAAGCTGGGACATGGCAAAAGGCAAAATGGAATCGGGTGAGACCAAGAAGCAATCCGCTCTACGAGAAGTAATGGAGGAAACTGGACTGCAGCAGCTAAATCTCATCAACAAAGTTGAAACTACCTATCATATCTATCGTGATAAGAGCGATCGACGTGTTATTAAGCCATCTTACTGGTATCTTATGTCAACTACTGATATGGACTTAGTACCGCAATCTGAAGAAGACATTGATCAGGCTATCTGGGCTAAATCAAAAGATATTATGGCAGGAAAGTATGAACCGATGTATTCAAGCATTCGTTCTGTATTGCAATCATTCCTGCACTCACTTACTTGACCTCGATTGTTTGAGATTTAGAATTATTGAGAAGACTTGATCAATATCTGACTTGGAGACGATTAAGGTGATTTCGTTAGAGGTGCTGATGACTTCAATAATGTTGATTCCTTGCCAAGCCAATCGCTTTAATAGGGTATAGTATACACCTGAGATGTCCTGATTTGTGGTGGGCAGACTTATACTTAGTGCGGCGAGATTAGAACGGCTTACTAAAAGTTCTTCATATCCAAAGGCCTTTTCTACAATTCCTTTTAAAGCTCTATTTACCACAATAGTCGTTTCTCCCATACCACGACAAAATGAATAATAAGAGTTAGTCTCATCTTTGATGAGTTGCAAGAAGTTAATCTGACTCTGTCTAAAGCTCAGACTGTGTGCATAGGTATAGTCGTAAATATCTGAGCGGACCAGTACGTCACCCAGATTGCTCATGAATTGTGTGAGAGATCTATCAAGGACCTGAGACCTGTTGGTTGGTCTGCGTTTGATAGCCATGACTATAGCGGAGATTTGAATATCTCGATCTAAGCTATACTGTACATCTTGTTGTAGATGTCGAGCAAGAGATGTGATATTAATGAGATTTTTATCCAATGCTTCTTGGATAAATGGGGACTGATTGATAAGGTTGGTGACGACCGTTGAAAGTTTCATTATGTTATAAATATAACATAATGTTTAAAATGTGTCATATTGTATAATGATCGATCTATAAACTGTAGTTGGGACTTATATTCGCACAAAAATTAGAAGATGCTTGTATTAAAGTTTGGTGGTACGTCGGTGGGAACTGCGCAAAGAATGAGAGACGTACTGAGCATTCTAAATCGCTCAGAAGACAAGCAGTTGGTCGTTCTCTCCGCTATGGCAGGAACTACTAATGCACTAATAGAGATCAATGCTGAACTAAGAGAACATAATATTGATAGCGCCAATTCAATGCTTGAAACTCTTAAGGGGCAATATGTGCGGACTTCGGAGGAGTTGTTTCCCGATCAAGAACATTGTCGTTCACGAGCACTCGAAGTTGTGGATGAGGTGTTCAATTATCTATCAGAGCGCACGGCGCAAAGTCTACGTCGAGATGTATCTAAGGAAGTGCTTGCTCAAGGTGAAATATTATCAACTAATTTGTTTCACATCTTAGTGGCTGCTGAAGGACAAGAGTCAGTCCTTCTTCCAGCTCTGGACTTTATGAGATTAGATGAGAAGTCTGAACCATTCTTAGAGAAGACATCGGCATTGCTTACGCCCATCTTAAAAGAGAATGGAGCTGTTCCGTTGTTAATTACACAAGGATATATCTGTCGCAATCATTGGGGAGATATTGCCAATCTCCAACGTGGAGGAAGCGACTATACAGCCACCGTCCTCGGAGCTGTACTTGATGCAGAAGAAATACAGATATGGACTGATATAGATGGTATTCACAACAATGATCCAAGGATTGTGGAGTCCACAAGCCCCGTTCGACAATTGTCCTACCGAGAAGCGGCCGAGTTAGCCTATTTCGGCGCCAAAATTCTTCATCCTACTTGCGTGATTCCAGCAGAGAAAATGAAAGTTCCATTGCGGCTGAAGTTTACTGCAGATCCCGATGCACCTGGAACCACTATTTCTGCTGACACGAGCACCTTGCCCATAACTGCAGTAGCGGCTAAAGACAATATTACCACAATCAATATCTATAGCAGTCGAATGCTGATGGCTTATGGTTTTTTAAAAAAAGTCTTTCAAGTATTTGAAGATCATAAGACCCCAGTCGATATGATTACGACTTCTGAGGTAGCCGTAACACTGACCATAGATAATATCGAGAGATTAGAGTTGATCAAAAAAGATCTTTCTGATTTCGCTGAGATAACAGTCAAAGATGGCTATTCGATCATCTGTATAGTTGGTAGTGAGTTATATGATAATAGCGCCCATGTCACCAAGATATTTACAAGCCTTAGTGATGTACCATTAAGAATGGTATCTATGGGAGGAAGTCGTCATAATATATCGCTGTTAATTAAGACCGCTTACAAAACCAAAGCGCTCCAAGCATTGAATCAAGTTCTTTGACTACCTGATTTGACTAAATGATGAGGAGAATATTTTGACTTCTTGATTGACAGCCGAATAATTATGGCATTATGCCTATTTTAAGCGCAGATATCAAAAATCACCAAATGATAGACGCTTTACCGATACATGAGTCTATGGCTGTAAGTATTGCCCATCAAAATGTTGGCCGTACAGACCTTATTCGATTTGAGAAGATGCACACTGAAATCTTCGAACATTCGGATATCGCTTCGATTGCCGTAGCACGGGAGATTGCGTCATTGATAAGCTATAAGCAAAGTAGGGCAGAACGGTGTATTCTCGGACTGGCAACGGGTTCCTCACCATTGAAAGTCTATGAAGAATTGGTAAGATTGCACAATGAAGATGGACTTAGTTTTAGCAATGTGGTAACCTTCAATTTGGATGAGTACTATCCGATGAGCCCTAAGAGCATGCTTAGCTATTGGCATTTTATGCACGAGCACCTGTTCAATCATGTTGATATCAATCCGAACAATGTGAATATTCCCGATGGTCAGGTAGAAGTTCGAGATGTCTATGAATATTGTATGTCTTATGAGGAGAAGATCAGAAGTTATGGGGGTCTTGATTTTCAATTATTAGGTATAGGTAGGACTGGACATGTGGGATTCAATGAGCCTGGGTCACACATCAAATCACTGACTCGATTGATCACTTTAGATCATCTCACCCGTGCAGATGCTGCACCAGAATTCAGGGGCATGGACAATGTTCCTAAACGAGCAGTGACAATGGGTATCGAAACTATCAAACAAGCCAATAGGATCATACTATTAGCATGGGGACACAAGAAAGCTCCAATTGTCAACGAGATGCTCGAAGGGCAAATCAGCTCTGCCGTGCCTGCTACATTCCTGCAGGAGCATCCCAACGTTACTACAGTCCTTGATAAGGAGGCCGCATCGGAATTAACGCGATTTAAGACGCCATGGCTGGTCGGTTCGTGCAAATGGGATCATGTCATGATGCGTAAAGCTATAGTATGGCTGAGCCAGAAAGTCAATAAGACTATTCTGAGATTGACAGAGCGCGATTATAATCAGAATGGCATGTCAGATCTCTTAGCTCAAGAAGGCTCAGCTTATGAGATTAATATTAAAATGCACAACACCCTCCAGAACACCATAACTGGGTGGCCAGGTGGGAAGCCTAATGTAGATGACTCTAATCGCCCTGAACGTGCAGAGCCAGCGCAGAAGCGCGTAATTATCTTCAGTCCACATCCTGATGATGATGTAATAAGTATGGGAGGAACGTTTCTGAGGTTGGTTAATCAGGGCCACGAAGTGCATGTCGTGTATCAGACTTCGGGTAACATTGCTGTTGCAGATCATGATGCACTTCGCTATGCTGAGTTTACTAAGTCGCTTAATGATTCGACAGGAGTATCCAATGATCTCATTGCTAAAGTGATTAACAAAATCAATAAAAAATCCGACGGTCAGATTGATAGCAAGGAAGTCCGCGAAATAAAAAGACTGATTAGGGTCGGAGAAGCCAAAGCTGGGGCAAGATATTGTGGCTTGCCCGATAAACAGATCCATTTTTTGAACATGCCTTTCTATGAAACTGGGCGTGCTAAGAAAAAGCCTCTTTCCAAAAAAGATGTCATACTCATTAAGGATATAATTTCAAAGGTCAAGCCTCATCAGATTTATGCGGCTGGAGATTTAGCTGATCCGCACGGCACGCATAGAGTTTGTCTTGATGCAATTTTTGCTTCATTAGATGATCTGAAATCAGAGAAATATATGGATGACTGTTGGGTGTGGTTGTATCGAGGTGCTTGGCATGAGTGGCCCATTGAAGAAATAGAAATGGCCGTACCTCTTTCTCCTCAGGAGGTAGAACGTAAGCGTAACGCCATATTCTTTCATCAGTCGCAGAAAGATGGTGTAATGTTTCAGGGCGATGACAAGCGAGAGTTTTGGCAGCGTGCTGAAGATCGTAACAAGGAAACTGCGACTACCTATAATCAACTTGGTCTCACGGAATATGAGGCCATGGAAGCATTTGTGAGATATCATTTTTAACCAACACTATAAGTTAAGCAACTATGCAGTTATCGCAATTGGATTGGGGAATCGTCGGTGTTTATTTTGCTTTTGTTTTAATCGTGGGCTTAATGGTTTCTCGACGGTCTAAGTCGAGCTTTAGCGACTATTTTCTGTCGGGTAGAACTATGCCTTGGTGGCTCTTGGGGATCTCGATGGTTGCCACTACTTTTTCTGCAGACACGCCAAACTTAGTCACAGGATTGGTGAGGGAGTCTGGTGTTTCGGGTAACTGGGGCTGGTGGGCATTTTTGATAACTGGGATGTTGACAGTATTCGTTTATGCTCGCTTATGGCGGCGATCTATGGTGCTGACAGATGTTGAGTTTTATGAACTGAGATACAGCGGCGATCCTGCTGCATTTCTGAGGGGTTTCAGGGCGATATACCTTGGATTGATATTCAATGTGTTAGTTATCGGTACAGTATCTCTTGCCGCTATCAAGTTTGGTGAGATCGTACTTGGTTGGTCTGGCTGGTTAACCTTGCTTGTAGCAGGTTCTATTACCATCTTGTACAGTACCTTAGGAGGATTACGGGCAGTTATAGTCACTGATTTTGTGCAGTTTATATTGGCCATGATTGGGTCGATATGGGCTTGTATTTATATTGTTGGACTAGAAGAAGTCGGAGGATTAACTCAATTGTTGAGTAATGATATCGTGGTGCCTAAGTTGTCGATGTTTCCGGATTTCAGTGATCCCGATGTCTGGATTCCTGTGTTGATGGTTCCTCTAGCCGTGCAATGGTGGGCCTCTTATTATCCTGGTGCTGAGCCTGGTGGTGGTGGATATATCGCCCAGCGGATGTTTTCAGCTAAAACTGAAAAACATGCAGTGGGTGCTACGCTCTTGTTCAACATTGCCCATTATGCACTGAGACCGTGGCCTTGGATACTGATAGCCTTAGCTTCGCTTGTAGTCTTTCCTGAGTTGACAGATATACAATCCGTATTTCCAAATCTGTCTGAAGATAAGTTAGGACATGATGTAGCCTATCCTGCGATGCTGACTTTATTGCCAAGTGGTTTGCTTGGGTTGGTTGCTGCTTCATTGATAGCAGCATTTATGTCAACTATCTCGACGCAGCTCAATCTGGGCGCAAGCTACCTTGTTAATGATGTGTATCAACGGTTTATGAACCCCAAGGCAGACCAAAAAGAATTAGTCAGAATGGGACAGGTCTTCACGATACTCACCGCTGTACTTGGCCTTGGATTAGGCTTATTATTGACAGATGCCACTCAAGCGTTTAATCTCTTGTTATTACTTGGTGCTGGTACAGGTCTTATTTATATACTTAGATGGTTCTGGTGGCGGATCAATGCTTATACAGAAATCGTAGCGATGATCGCATCATTACTTATAGCGGGATATTTTACATTCTTCGATGATAGTCTTCTAGCATGGCAAGAGATAGTGATTGGTGCGCTACTTACCACGGTAGTATGGGCTGTTTCAGTATTTCTTACGCCGAGTACATCAGAAGAAAAATTGATGTCATTCTATTCGTTGATCAAGCCACAGGGACCAGGTTGGAAACCTATAGCCGAGCGATATGCTCAAAACAATCCTGATCAAGCTCTTGTGGAGAATAAGTTGCCTATAGAAATACTCTGTGTGGTAATCGCAGCAGTTGCTGTATACGCAGCACTGTTTGCAACGGGGAATTTAATTTATGGTAATTATACCTTAGGATTTGGGTTGATCCTGGTAACCCTGATTGGAACAATATTCATATTTCAGTTATGGTCTTCCATGAATAAGAAGATTTAGTCTTTATATCTGGCAAGATTAGGATTAAAGAGAATTCTAATAATTCCGATACAGATGAATATTATTAATAGTAGGGCGGGAAGTCCACCTATGTTAGATAGCATCTTAATGCCGTCTATACCAGCATAATTAATCATAATGACAGCCGCAGATCCTATGATGGAACCCCAGATGACTTTTAAGATGATAGGATTATCAGCTGTGTTAGGCTTAACTGCTTGACGACAGATTCCACTCATAGCGGTCGTATTGGAATCAGCAGCGGTCACATAGGACAGAAATGCGATTATTAAAAATAAGAAGCTGATGAACACCCCCAAGGGAATCAAGTCCAGTAGCGCATATATTACAGATTCGGGACCTCCTTCGGACATGGATTCATATAAGCCTAGATGGGGTTGAGATAAACTGTGGTGTATGGCATTGCCGCTAAAGACAACCATCCAAAAAGCACTAAACAGAGATGGAAGAATAAGATTGAAAATGATGAATTGCCTGACCGTATAACCTCGGGCAATTTTACCTAAAAAGATAGCGGTAATCGGAGTCCATGCAATCCAGTTAGCCCAGTAAAAGGTCGTCCAAGATCGAGACCACTCAGCATCGATGCGATTGTCGAGCATTAAGTTCCGTGGTATGAAGTTGACAGCGAAATCTATTAATCCATGCCATCCCAGAATGAGTGATTCCTTCGGAACTCCTAATATGAACACGAATAGGGCTAAAAATATAAATAGCTTGATGTTGAAATCTGAAAGAACCTTTATGCCTTTTTGGAGTCCGCTCACGGCACTAAAGGTGAAGACTAATACAATCAATAAACCAACGCTAATATTGAGTATTGGAGAAGATTGAAGTGGTGTGAATCTATCTAATCCTCCTGAGATGCTGAGGATGCCGCTACCTAAGCTCGCTGCCATACCTGCTGTGAGCGCGAACAAACAAAGGATGTTCATTATAACTCCAATAGCACCTTCATTTGATTTTCTCAAAACTGGAAATAGCAGGGCGGAGATATTTTCAGCCCGCTTTTGATTGTAATACATCAGTGCAAAAAGTAATCCTGCCAAGGTGTAAATACTGTATGGGGTAATCGTCCAATGCATGAACATCGTGGACATAGCGAACTGGGCCGCTTCAGGGCTATTCGCTTCAAAATTGAGCCCTTTGGGGCTATCATGAAGATGGAAAAGAGGTTCCGCTGCACCCCATAGTAAAATACCGGTGGCAACGGTAGTACATAACGTTATACTGAACCATTTCCATTTGCTTAGGAGCGGTACAGCCTTGGGCCCACCGATTTTTATTCTCGCAATCGGTGAGAGCATTAGGATAATTACGAGGATTACACAAGTGAATCCCACCAAAGAGAATAACCAGTCAAATGTCCTGAGTATCCATGAGTTTAACTGGGTGGCAGTTTGTTCAAATGCAGACTTGGCAACGACTGACGTAATCAATGCGGCAGTGATCAATATAACTGGAGGCCAAAAAATCTTGTGGTTTATACGTTGCAGTCGCTAATTATTATGCCGCAAAATAGACTTTTAGCATTGAAGATTATTGAGTTAAGGATTATGTTGTGATCCGTAGAATATTAAAATTCAACATTTCAATTATGAACAAGCAGTTATTACTTGCCAAACGACCGATAGGATTACCAGATACTGATACCTGGACACTCAATGAAGGCTCTAAACCTGAGATTGCAGATGGGCAGTTTTTGATAGAGCAAATGTACGTATCTCTTGATCCAGCGATGAGAGGATGGATGAATGACGTTAAGTCATACATTCCTCCAGTTCAGATCGGCGAGGTGATGCGTGCGGGAACTGCAGGCAAAATCGTAGAGAGTAAGCATCCTGACTTTAAAGTTGGCGATCATGTTACAGGCTGGGGTGGAGTGCAGGAGTATTCAGTAGGTGACGCTAAGAGTTTCTATAAGGTAAATCCAAACCTGGCACCCTTGCCTTGCTATATCGGAACATTAGGTATGCCAGGAATGACAGCGTATTTCGGAATATTAGAAGTTGGCAAGATCAAAGAAGGTGAAACCGTCTTAGTATCGGGAGCAGCCGGTGCCGTTGGGAGTGTTGTTGGTCAAATCGCTAAGATCAAGGGATGTCATGTAGTAGGTATTGCAGGCGGAGCTGAGAAATGTGATTACATTAAAAATGAGCTGGGATTTGATGGTGCAATAGACTATAAGAATGAAAATGTCTATAAAAGAATGAGAGAAGAATGCCCTAAAGGCATTGATGTATACTTTGATAATGTTGGAGGTGATATACTGGATACGGCGTTGGCCCAGATCCGAATGAATGCGCGAATTGTAATCTGTGGGGCTATATCGCAATACAATAACAAAGAAGCAATTAACGGGCCTAAAAACTACCTCTCTCTACTTGTGAACAGGGCATCTATGACAGGAATGGTCGTGATGGATTATGCCGTTGATTATAGTAAAGCAGCTATGCAAATGGGACAGTGGATGGCCGAAGGCAAATTGAAGAGCAAGGAGGACATTTATGAGGGTATGGAAAACTTTCATGATGTATTTCTTAAGCTGTTCAACGGCCAAAAGATGGGTAAACTAGTGCTGCAGCTATAAGAGGCACTTCTCAATCTACAAGGAGAATAAACATATGCAATAAAATTAATATATATTATATGTTCATATAGTGTGTATTAAGTCTATAAATTAATTCATTTTACTATTTTTGCAAGGTTAACCTTGTTAGCTCCAAGCCTTGAGTTTGATTAGGAGCATGAGATTCGTCATTTGACGATATCTATGTGCTCTCTATTATGAAATTTTAAAGGCTGAAAATGAAAGCTACGTTTATAAGTCTATCGACTTCTTTATTCCTATTATTCTCGTTATCACAATTATACGCATCCAATGGAAATGGAGATGGTATACAAGAGGCAACGGTTCTCTTTGATTTAGAGGAATGTTTATCTGTGATTCCTGGTGAGACCAGCCGAGATTATTCTGAATTTACTGCTGATATAACTCCTCAATCATTTGCAGATATTTCAGTAGTTGGTGGTCATTTATATCGTAGCGATGGTCGTGCTAATCCGCACTCTTGTACTCCAGGAGTATTTGAAGGAACCCAAGGAATGTGTGTTTCTGCTCGCCGAACTTGTGATTATCAACCATTAACTAATAAATCGGTAAACTTTGATATAAATGTGATTCCGTTAGGAGAGGAGCCGGTTAGATTGACAGCGCTCAATTTCTATGAGCTGGCTCCACAGATGTATACTTTTATTAATGGAAGTACAGGGGTAAATGGTTTTCCGACCTTATATGGTGTGAGGATCCTTAGGGATGGTCGTGAGATATTTAGGAGCACAGAGAATTCTACTACTCGAGGGTGGACCCTGGAATCCTTTGAATTTGAGGAAACTGAAGATTTCATCATTTCAGAGCCGGCCACCTTTACGTTTATGCTTTTAGGCTATTGTGCTATAAGCAATCTTCCGGAGTTCAAAGTTTGGGATCTTGACGATATAAGTGTGGTGTTTGAGGGCCCAGAGCCGCCAAATGGAGGAGTAGTAACGGGTGGTCCATTTGAGTTTTGTCAAGACGATCAACCAGATTTTATAAGTGGCTTGACTCTTACCGACAACGTTGGACCCAACAGTAGATGGTTGATTACTGACCACCTAGGAGTTATTGTTGCAGTGACAAATGACCCGACGACAATTGATTTTAATACGTTTGACATCGGGGAGTGCTTTGTAAGCCATCTGAGCTTTACAAGTGACTTGACTGGATTAGTAATTGGTGAAAACATATCTGAACTTCAAGGTTGCTTTGGATTTTCGAACTTCATAAGTATCAGACGCTCGGCAGTAGAAGCCGGTGAGCTTTCAGGAGGACCATACGTGTTTTGTGTTGATGATGAGTCGGATTTTGTTCAAGATGTTATGCTTACTGGACAGAATGGAGGTACTCGTGTATGGATAGTCACAGATGAAAATCGCAATATCATTGCTATTCCTACTTCTCCTGAGGTTTTTGATTTTAACTCGGTTGGGGCAGGAATTTGTTCATTATGGAATCTCAGCTTTATCGGATCGATTTCTGGAATACAACTCGGAGGAAACCTTGAGAACATAGTAGGATGCTTCGATTTATCCAATGCTATAATAATTGAAAGGGTATTGTCTGGTGATGCTTGTATTGATCCGATCATGGATATCGATATGGATGGTATTGGGGATAACATCGATAATTGCCAAACTACACCGAATCCTGATCAAGCCGATTTAGATGGTGATGGTATCGGAGATGCGTGTGATTCTGATGATGATAATGACGGAGTGACAGATGATATAGATTGTAACCCTTTTGATGCCTTGGTGAACTTCAGCCCAGGCACAGCTTGTGATGATGGCAATGCTGATACAATGAATGATGTCATTAGTGAAGATTGTGTATGTGTAGGTGAAGTAGCATCTGATATAGACGGTGATGGTGTTCCAGACTTTCGAGATAACTGCCCTTCAACGGCTAATACTGACCAGGCCGATCTTGATGGCAATGGTATGGGAGATGCATGTGATGACATCGGCATGGACACGATGAC
>CAZFWJ010000078.1:2772-14482 GCA_964522505.1 uncultured Saprospiraceae bacterium | reverse complement strand
TCAAACCTATTTATCCACTATCATTCTCACTATATCTGATGCGTTTTTGTTCAACATACTGATAGCAAGCACTCACAGTCAAAGCCTGATCTAGTCGAAGGTAGGTATAATGTTGCCTTTCTTATTATGGAGGGTGTTTATAACACAGAACTCACTGCGCCGTTCGATATATTTCAACATACTCAATATCGTAAAGGAATAAAGGCTATGAACGTATTTACGGTTGCAAACACTCTTGAACCTATTACGACTTTTGAAGGATTACGACTTCTCCCAGATTATGACTACTTGACCGAAGAATTACCTCACATTGATATTCTTGTTGTGCCAAGTGCAGAGCATCATTTGGATACCGACCTGGAGAATGAAAAAATGATAGACTGGGTGCGTCAAGTAGGTGCAGATGCTCAATACATAACTAGCCACTGCGATGGCGCCTTTGTCTTAGCTAAGGCAGGATTATTAGAAGACGTTGTATCTACTACTTTTCCTAGCGATGTAGCCAAGTACAAGGAGATGTTTCCTAATCTTGAAGTAGTGGAGGATGTGCTTTTTGTTCATGACGGACAGGCAATCACTTCAGCAGGAGGAGCGCGATCTTTTGAGGCGGCCTTATATCTATGTGATCTCTTATATGGTCCTGAAATAGCGAGAAGTATAGCTGGCGGTCTTGTAATCGACTGGGATGTGGATCAAGTCAACTATTACAATCCAGCAAAGATTACGAGTACTGATGAATCGGTAGAATATGACAACAACTCAGATTACGAGGCGATTGATGAGGGGTTAGATGAAGACTCTACTTACTCTAAAAGTTTTCACCGAGCCATTCTCACAATGTAATCTACCTTCGTGGTTTGAATCTTGCGTCATCCAAGATTTTCTGAGCATTTTGATTAGCCATCAAATCTCTAATTGTGATCTCTGGATGTTCTTCCATATATTTTTTGACGATCTGCCAGCCCATATAGTTTGCTGTGCGACCTGGAGACTCGGATGGCATGCCGGGAGTAGATGGAGCAGGTCCTATTAGTTTGCTGAACTTGCGTATATCTGTCTCATAGAACAACTCCTTCTCAAAAAAGAAATCCCACATCTGAGCTTCATTTTCTTGGCACCATTGGTACTGCTCCGGTTTATACTCAATAACGACGTCGTCGGATTTGAACGGCATCAGCTCATCGATTAGGAATAATTTCTTACCTCCCCAGATCATCATAGACAAGAAATCTGATCGCTGCGGAGATGGTAATTTATCTTCCACCAAGACTTCTGCAACCTTCTTAACAATGTAATCCTGAGTATAAAACTGGGTCAGATAACCGGAGAATGCTGGGTTAGACGGATTAATTCGAGCATAGGGGAAGTCAGCACCCAGAAACATATCTAAGCCTATCCCGATTCCTTCCTGGTCTATATCATCAAAGACAAAACACTGGTATACGAAACCTGATATAAACGAGTATACCTTAGGTGTGTCAGATACATCGAATAGCTCGGTATAATTATGAAGTAGTTCGCCGATTTCATTCTCAACTTTAGTCAGATCGGGAAATTCTGTATTAACGTCTTCCATGAGTTTTTGAAAGCCAGTATCCTGAAGCATCCGTTGAAGTTCTTGCTTTATGACCATGCTATCCCTTGGCAGTGCCAAGATCTGATGGACATACACATCAGTAAATGCTGGAGCCTCTTTTTGGACATCTCGGAGAGTAATCTGATCGACTGCCTTATTCCACTGGTCCAGGATGCTATCATATCTGAATATCTTGACCGAATGGGCTGACGAGAGCACCTCAACATTGTTATCGTTATTACGACATGATATCAAAAAACAAATGCTGACTATAAAGAGTAAAGAAAATCGCTTAATTGAGTAATCTTGCATAGCAGTGTACTTACAGAGAATCTGTAACGCTCTTAGGCGCAATTGATTATAAAATACAACAAATAGATGGTCACACTCAATAAATATAAGCTCGATAAATTCATCATTGATGCGCTCCATGAAGACATACAAGATGGAGACCATACGTCACAGTCGTGTATTCCTGCAAATCAGGTGAGTCGGGCTCGATTATTAGTTAAGGACAAAGGAGTAATCTCTGGAATTGCTGTAGCAGAGCGAGTGTTTAAATATCTCGATCCAAATGCCACATTGGATATTAGGATGCCTGATGGCACTGCTGTAAAGTATGGAGATGAAGCCTTTTACCTCAGTTGCAATTCTCAAGCGCTCTTGATGGGCGAGCGTCTCGCACTGAATACAATGCAGCGGCTTAGCGGTGTTTCTACCCTTAGTCGAGCATTTGCAGAAGAAGTGAAAGATTATAAAGTTACCATCTTAGATACTCGTAAGACGACCCCATTACTGAGATTCTTGGAAAAGTGGGCTGTAGAGATAGGAGGATGCTCTAACTATCGTGATGGCCTTTACGATCGCATCATGATCAAAGACAACCATACAGATGCTGCGGGGAGTATTACCGAAGCTGTTCAGAGGGTACAAACATATCTCAATGAACGAGATAAAAATCTTGATATGACCATTGAGGTCAGAAACTTTAAGGAATTAGATGAAGTACTCAGTCTTGGAATAGATGTACGAGTGATGCTAGACAATTTTACCGTGGATGATACAAGAAGAGCCGTTAAATTGATCAATAAGAAAATAGAAGTGGAAGCATCCGGTGGCATTGAGCTGAATAATGTAAAAGACGTAGCCGCTACAGGAGTTGATTTTATCTCCGTGGGTGCCTTAACACATTCAGCTCAAAGCCTGGATATGAGCCTCAAGATTATAAAATAATCATTGAGGATAGGTCAGAAGTAAGTAGATGAGTAGTGCCCCGAATAATCCCAGTCCTGTCCAAAACCTGGAATCTCGGTACATGCTTTGATTTTCGTGAATCATTTGTGAGTTGGTTATTGAGTAAAATGATCACCATAAGCATCAATACTTTGGTTTCAAAAAAAATGTAAAATTCGCTCTGCTCTTTAGCCTAAGCGTCGTTTGGTAATATGTTAAGAAGCCAAAACCAAGCCATAGCATTTTATACTAATGTGTATACTATACAGATACCTATATCACTTATAGGGTGCTTTATAAGTGGTTCTTTTATGTACAGTATAAATAATTGTCATCCAGCAGATTAGAGATGCGAATTAAATTACATCTAACCAGATGTGTCACAAGATCATAATTAAAATACCCAATTTATTTAGACAACTGGGCGACGATCGATTTGAGAATGTCTTTGATAAGATAGGGTCCACTGTAGATAAGACCGCTATAGATCTGTATTAATTGCGCTCCAGCGTCGAGTTTGGATAGTGCAGTCTGAGGAGAATCTATGCCCCCAACACCTATTATAGGCACGGATGATCTAGAGCGATCATGTATATAGCGGATCACTTCTGTAGCTCGATTAGTCAGTGGGGCACCACTCAATCCACCAGGACCGATTTGGGTAATCTTATTTTTATCGGTCTTTAACCCACCACGATCTATAGTTGTATTAGTAGCAATAAGACCATCTACATCCAATGCGCTACAGATATCAATAACATCATTGAGCTGATGATGAGTAAGATCAGGAGCAATTTTTAACAGGATTGGCTTTCTTACTGCTCGACTTATTCTTTCATCAATGAGGGTAGACAGTATATGTGTTAGGGGTTTTTTATCCTGAAGCTCTCGAAGTCCTGGTGTGTTTGGCGAGCTCAGGTTGACTACGAAGTAATCCACGTGGTCATAGAGTTTCTTAAAACAATGGAGATAATCCAGATAGGCTTCGGCATTCGGGGTGACCTTGTTCTTGCCAATATTGCCACCTATTATATAATCTCTCGATTGAGGAAGAGCCTTTAGATTTTTGACAAGTTCGTCTACACCGAGATTATTAAAACCCATGCGATTGATAATAGCACGATCTTCGATCAATCTAAATAGTCTAGGTTTTGGGTTCCCCTGCTGAGGCTCAGGAGTAACTGTGCCGACCTCAATAAATCCAAATCCCAGAGACGCCATCTCTGTTATCCATTGACCATTTTTGTCAAAACCTGCCGCCAATCCAACAGGATTCTTAAATGAAAGACCAAAAACCTCTCGCCTCAAGGACTCATGCTCATAACTAAAGCCAGATTTTAATAGGCTTGAAACAATCGGAATCTTATTAGCAGTCTTGAATAATGTTGTAGTCGTATAATGAGCCTTTTCAGCATTCATGCTGAAAAGGAAAGGCTTTAACAGTTGGTACATTTATGCGGCGATAGTGATCTCTGATTTTAAAAGACTAAGATCTCTAATTAATAGTCGCTTTCTATCAAATGTCAAAATTTCTTTTGCTTTTAGCTCATTAAGCACTGTAGTTACAGTCTGTCGACTCGTAGCAGTCAGGTTGGCGATCTCTTGATGTGTGATAAATTTTCTAACCACCCATTCGTATCCGACACGCTGACCTCTTTTTTCATTGAGGTCTATCAAGAATTCAAGAATTCTACTACGAGAATCTTTGAATACCAGTGACTCCAATCTTTTTTCCATCTCGAGGGCACGGCTACCGATGATTCCCATAATATAGGCATACAGTGGATTGTGCTCTCTGAACATTTGAGTCATCTGCTCCTTAGATATCTCGCATATCTCAGTAGTCTCCATAGCTATGGCATAGTGTCTACGTAGATTGCTGCCTACCATGGCCAATTCTCCAAACACTTCACCAGGCCCGAGAATTGCCTTCGTGATAGACTTCTCTCCTTGTTTTTCTGATGCTATTTTTACTCGCCCACTTGACACAAAGTAGACCTTGTCTGCTTTTTGGAGAGGTTCAAAAATCAATTCTCCTTTCGAAAATTTATTGCTGGTGTGCCCTTTTGATGGTTTATCCAATTTCTTAGGGCAAAAGATTCCTTGTACATCGATGTTTTCTAAGTACCAAATATTCGACTTGTTGTCCATGGCGTTGTTCACAATTACTTCCATTTTAAAATATTGTTACTATCCAGATTGATTATAGGATGATTAATTAATCTTGGTCAGGTTTAAGATTTAAAGCATCTATCAATTTATCTAGAACAGGATTAAGGTTAACAAGATGATCATATTTCTCTTTGGCCGTAACGAGTTTCCGTTGAGTCTTTATTTCGCTGTCTGGAAATGAAGAACGGTCGACTATGACCTCGATTCTTAGATCGTTTCTATTAAAGTATGCTCTAACAGTACTATATAGTTGCACCTCCTGTTGAATTTCTTCTTTAGCTACCGATGATGGCACCAAGACTTTTATGGCATTTTTATCTGTTTTTATGAGGACATTTTTGAGGATTGTTGTTAGGGTTGGAGACTCGAGAGATGATGCATATTCATTCCATACGGCTTCAGCTTCAGCCTGTGTTACGTCCTTTTTGGCATTGCTTTTAGCATTAATAGCTTCACTCGCTCGCGAAATATGATCATCTATTGAGCTGATTTTCAGTGATTTAAGAGCAGTTTTAGGGTCGGAGAGAATTTCTTCTTCAATTGAAGGCTTAACTGATATGGTTTCTGTGGTTTCTGTTATTGGTTCTTTGGGGAGTTCGGTTGCAGAGGCTATTGACGGATTGGGCTTTGTTTCAGTTTGCGAGTCTCTTGAATCGTCAGATATTGGGGGGATTATTTTTTTGTTTTTTTTTTCTGTCGGCGCTGTATTTTGCTCGGAAACGGGAATTTTTTGCCGTGAGGCATAACATATTTTGAGAAGAGCAATCTCAATATGAAGCCGTTTGTCCTTAGCTTTTGGATAGTTAACATCTGCCTGATTGGCTATTGACAGGATGTTCAGTATAGTGCTATATGAGATGGCATCAGATTGCTGGAGATAGCGTTCTTTTAATTTTGGGCTGACCTGTAGGATCTGCTGAGTTGGCTCTTGCTTACAATACATTAGATTTCTCACATGTTTGCATAGACCACTCATAAAAGTGTCGCCTTCAAATCCATTTTTAAGGATTTCATCCAGCAAGAGAAGAAGACCATTGCCGTCTTCTGTAAGAATCAGGTCAGTTGCTTCAAAGAAGCTATCATAGTCTAGTAGATTAAGATTGTCAACAACCGTGTCATAGGTTAACTCACCTCCAGAGGCACTTGCAATGCGATCGTAAATCGACAAGGCGTCACGCATTGCACCATCTGCTTTTTCTGCAATAGTATATAAAGCGTCATGCTCCGCAGTGATGCCTTCTAGCTTAGAGATCTCCTCTAGCTGCATAACTATATCGCTGATCTGTATACGTCTAAAATCGTAGAGCTGGCATCTGCTCAAGATGGTAGGGAGTATCTTATGTTTTTCAGTAGTAGCCAGTATAAAGATGGCATATGGAGGAGGTTCCTCTAACGTCTTCAAAAATGCATTGAAGGCTGCCTGAGATAACATGTGCACCTCATCTATTATAAACACCTTGTACTTGCCGCTCTGAGGAGCAAACCTTACCTGTTCTGTAAGTGCCCTTATATTCTCAACAGAATTGTTAGATGCGGCATCGAGCTCAACGATATTCATGCTGATATCAATATCGGTATCTGCATAGCTACCATCTTCAAGAGCGGCCTTATGATCGGGCATGTTGATGACCTTAGCTAATAAGCGAGCACATGTGGTCTTACCCACCCCACGAGGGCCACAAAATAGAAATGCATGAGCTAGCTTGTCACTCAGGAGCGCATTTTTGAGTGTAGACGTGATGTGCTCTTGTCCTACTACCTCCTCAAATCGTCGAGGTCTATATTTTCGTGCCGAAACAACGTAACTCATTAAGATGCGATAATACGAAAAGTGGATCAGTATACCAGTAGGTAGTATAGTAAGTAGGAGCAAGTAATTTCTGTGTGGATTTCTGGATAACTAATGAACTTGCTTCTATAATCATGCAGATAATTTGCACGAGCCTGCTTATTATAGTCTCCATATAGAATATATTATGCAGAGCAGTTTACCATTTGGTAATAAGAGGCAAATGACCAAAACATTCCATTACCATTACAATAGACTTAATCCTGCTCAGAAGCGAGCGGTAGATCAGATTCAAGGTGCTGTGATGGTTATAGCAGGTCCCGGAACAGGTAAGACGCAGATCCTTGCCGTGCGAATTGCTAAAATATTAGCAGACACCGATGCTCAGGCGCATAACATATTATGCCTGACCTTCACGGACGCGGCCACTATAGCGATGAGACGTCGACTGGTAGAGATTATTGGTCCGGCTGCCCATCAGATACGTATCTATACCTTTCATGGGTTTTGTAATCAGGTCATTCAAGAGCACCTTGAGATCTTTGGTAACTACCGACAGCTTGAACCATTAACAGATCTGGAGAGAGTTGATGTCTATCATAAGATCATATCCGATTTGCCTAATGATCACGTCCTCAAGAGATTGAAGGGCGACCCAACTTATGAGCATAAAAGATTGGACAACCTTTTTCAGATGATGAAAAAGGAAAATCTTGACGTGGACCTAATGCATCAGAAGATAGCCGACTACCTTGAACGAAAACAGGAGTACAAGGAAGGCGATGACTTGTTCTACCATCGCAAGTATAAGGAGTTTCAGAAGGGAGATATCAAGCCAAAGAAGTGGGAAGAGCTTGTGAAGAGGATGAATGATCTCCAAGCTGGCGTGGATCTCTATCCGCAATATCTAAAGATAATGGATGATCGAGGGCGATATGATTATCAAGACATGATCCTCTGGGTACTCCGAGCATTCCAGGAGGATGAGGCTCTTCTGGCGAGCTATCAAGAGCGATACTTATACTTCCTCGTAGATGAATTTCAGGATACCAATGGAGCCCAAAAAGGGATCTTGGATCAACTCATTTCTTATTGGTCCGAGGAGGATCCCAACGTGTTCGTAGTAGGAGACGATGATCAGGCAATTTATAAATTCCAAGGAGCTAATCTGTCCAATATTAAGAACTTTGGAAAAGACTATAAGCCACTCACGATCATCTTGGAACAGAACTATAGGTCCTCTCAGAAAATCCTTGATACGGCCAAAGAACTAATTGAAGGCAACTTAGAGCGGATCGTCAATGACAATCCTGATATGACTAAAGATCTCGTAGCCTCTCTACCTGATGTAAAAGACCTACCCAATGATCCTGAAATTATCTCGTACACCAATAATATTCAGGAGCAGACTGCTATTGCTCAGCGATTGATAGTAGATCTCAAACAAGGCGCCGATCTGAGCAAGACGGCTATCATCTATCGTAAGCATGCTCAAGTAGATAAGCTGGTAGAAGTACTTGAGAAGAGAGGGGTGCCACTGAATATTAAGCGCCGGGTTAATATTCTCAAAGAATCCCTAACCCATAACATCCTTAAAATCTTGCGCTATGTAAGGGCCGAGCACCATATGCCTAATTCTGCGGATGAATTGCTGTATGAACTCATGCACTATAGATTTTTCAATATTTCTAATAACGACATCGCTAAGATTTCCATCCATTGTAATAGGCATCAACACACAGATAAAAAACCAGTTTTAGAGTGCATCTCCGACAAGGAGGCATTGGCAACAATTGGAATTCAGAAGATTGATGAAATCACATACTTAGCACAGTGTATAGATAGCTGGGTAAAGGATGTATCCACAGTCACCTTACAAGTACTGTTCGAGAATATTATCAATGATGGCCACATACTCCAATATATCATCGGTCTGCCACAAAAGACATGGCTGCTACAGATCTTGAGTACTTTATTTGATTTAATCAAGAACGAAATGGCCAAGGCGCCAGATATAGGTCTGAACGAGTTCTTAGAGATGATCACTAAGATGGAGGAAAACAATATAGATCTGTCCATCAATAAGATCGTACATGCCAAAAGTGGTGTCAACTTCATGACGGCTCACGCATCCAAGGGATTGGAATTCAATCGGGTGATTATCCCAGATGCTACTAAGAATATCTGGGACAAGAATGTCCGAAATATGTACCAGTTTAAGTATCCCGATAATGTCAATGAAGATGTCGAAACTAATACAGATGATGAGCGCAGACTACTTTATGTAGCGATGACACGTGCCAAGAAAGAGCTAGAGATATCCTATGGCATGCAAAAGGAGAATGGCAAGGAGCAAAATAGGAGTCAGTTCGTAGATGAGATCATCGCTAATACGGACCTTGTCTCACAGCCAAAAGCAGTTGAGGAGGATGCCGTTAATGAGTTTCAATATTATACCCTGCTTAAGACTCAGAAAGAGGTTAAGCTTATCGATCACGACCTCATAGACAAGGTCTTAGATGGTTATAAACTCAGTGTTACAGGGCTAAATAAATATCTAAAGTGCCCTCGTACTTTTTATTTTGAGACAATATTGAAGATTCCCACTGCACGAACCAAGTATATGGGTTTTGGTCGTGCAGTACACCGAGCACTTGAAGACTATTATCAACTACTCAATGAGTCTAAGCCCGCCACTAAAGAAGAATTGTTAAAGTCCTTCAGCCGTGGGATGAGTGCGCATCGATCACATTTCACCGATGAGCAATATGATCTCATGACTGCCTATGGCAAGCAGATATTGCCTATATATCATCATGAGCGATTAGTCATGCGACAAGAAGGGATCAAATACGGCTTAGAAATAAACGTCGATCACGCCGAATATAGAGGTGTCCCGATTAAAGGCATATTAGATCGAGTAGATATAGGCAGTGATGGCCAGGTGGACGTCACAGATTACAAGACTGGCAACATCTTTAATTACACTAACAAGAAGAAACTTAAGCCACCTAAGGAGGGTGATGCAGATGATGTTGGAGGAGATTACTGGAGGCAGATCGTATTCTATAAGCTGCTGCTCGATAGCGATAAGAAACATAACTGGGAGATGACCTCGGGATGGATGGACTTCATTGAGCCGAAAAAGGATACTAATGAGTTATTCAGACAGAAAATTGTTGTGAGACCAGAAGATATCCAGATCGTTGGTCAACAGATTAATGAAACATGGAGTAAAATCCAGAACCATGAATTTTCCGAGGGTTGTCAGGAAGATAACTGCACTTGGTGCAACTTCGTAAAGAATGATTTCATCTTTTTTGGTGAGAAAATCGAGGATGAAGATGAGGTGCAGGAAGCTTAGCTGATAAGACCATCTCTTTTTTAGGTTATAAATCGGATCAATACTATACTAAAGTATAGCCTGATTGTCCAGCGATTAGGCGAAGTTACATCTGTGATGTCAACCATTATTTATTGACACCTTATTATGTGATGTATATGAGCGAAGAAGAGAAAAATCCCAAATCCGATAATGAGAAAAAACATGAACTTGCTAATGCATGGTCAGTATTGTTCTGGACTAAGCTAGAGCAAAAGATCAGTAAGGCTATTAATGAAAATTAGAAGGAATATCTTAACAGAATAGCTTGTGATATTAACAGAATCAAAACTGTTTGGTACGCTGAGATGAGATACTTTAAGAGCGAGATACAATTCTTAATTCTTAAACTTTATCATCATGAGACAATTGATTTTTTTCCTCTTGGTGGTCGCATTACCTACAGCCTTATTTAGTAGTATTAATATTGATGCATCTGCATCATCATATCTCAATGGCAACTATTATGACTCCTATTCGGGGATTGCAATAAGCATCTCCGCTCATAGGAGAGGTATCAATGCCCAAATCAACAACCGTGGATGGCGCGCCTTTAATCATATAGGCAACGGAGTCTATGATGATTATAATGGACGTGTCATCATAAATCTCGGACGTGGACAGATCAAATATGTCCGCGGAAACTCTCGCAATGCCTTAGTACTATCGAGAAGGCAGAGAAGCTTCAATCGTAATCGGTCTGGTTTCAATTCTTTTAGAGGAAATAGCTCTGGTCGTTTTGATGTAAGGCCATATTGCGGTACTTGGACATCCTATGGATCTGGAGGTCGACTCTTTATTGAAGCCCATGGGTCAGGATTTAGAGCTCGAAACAATCGAGGCGCTTGGTCCTATTATTCGGGACATCGAGATGGCTCATTTAGAGATCGACGTGGCAACAGATACTTCTTTGACAACAGAAAACCTAATTTGGTCTTCTCGTTCTGGCAAGCGGAGAGTGAGATTTAGAAGATATTGACAGCATAAATTAATCACTTCAACAATAGAAGAAGACCTGCTTAATCCCTATGATTCCAGCAGGTCTTCAACCTTGCTCTCCATCGGAGAATGCATATTGGAGACAGTTGCTTACTAACTCATTTACGATGAGGCCTATAGGTACTACTGTATCTACATCCAGATCAAGATTAACTACCTCAAGATGTAACGTGATGTCATCTGGATGGATGTTATAAGAATCGAACAAACCTTCGGCAAGCTTAACGAAATATTCTTGGACATTGACACTGGTTAAGTCATCTCGCTGAGAGAGATCCTGATGAATGAGTGCCATAGACTGAACTCGATCTTGGCCATCTTGTAAGGCATCCAGTGCTACTTGATCAGATACATGATCAGTCTGTAGACCCAAGAGTGCCGATATGAATTGCAGATTATTCTTTATATGATGATGGATTTCTTTCAATTGCTTCATCTATGACTAGAAGAGCTGAATCTTCTTTTATTGCTTCTGCATAATAGTATCCTATGTCATTGAGCACTTTGACTAATAATATTATTGGCCGTGAGCTATGAAAGCAACAATATTACTACTGTC
>CAZFWJ010000078.1:0-2672 GCA_964522505.1 uncultured Saprospiraceae bacterium | reverse complement strand
TTGACTAATAATATTATTGGCCGTGAGCTATGAAAGCAACAATATTACTACTGTCAACCTAGTAAAATGGTTGAATTGCTGCAAAGGATTGATAGGATTATGTAAATAATTGTAAGATTCGACTCGATATTGAAGATCGATTCTTAACATCAAGCTTGGTCAAAATATTTGAGGTGTGAAATTTGACTGTGCTCAGTGATATAAATTGTGCTTCTGCAATCTGAGCATTCGTCTGCCCCTTAAGTATTAGTTCCAGTATCTCATACTCACGGTCAGACAGTGGAGACACTGCAATAGCATTGACCTTGTCAATCGTCAACTTGAGGCGATCGACATCCACACCGTACTTATAAAGAGCCAGCTCGATTGCCGTCGATAGATCCTTATCGGTGAATGGCTTGATGATATAGCCATAGGGCAATGTTTTCTTGGCTCTGTCGAGGGTGCCTTTATCCGATAGCGCTGTGATGAAGATCAAAGGAATAGATTTATTTGCTTGGACATATGCGGCTACGTCTATACCGTCCTGGTTTCCATGGATATTAATATCGCATAAGATCAGGTCTGGATTATGAAGTGAAAGGTAGTTGATTGCGCCTGTTGAATCATCCTTGAGGACGGTATCAGTATAACCTATCTTTTTGAGTCGCCGCTGGATATCTAGGGCGATGATGGCTTCATCCTCGATGATTAATGTGGTAAAGTCGGACATGTATTCTTTGGTATTGGTACTAAAAATAGTGCATGTATAGCATAGCTCACAGGCATAGATCAATATTGATATGATTATGTCTATCCATACCTATACTTAAGTACAGTTTCCTATAGATTCTTCAGATCAAAACTATACTTAGGTACAGGCGCACAGCAGAAGTACCCCTTGATATTTGGCTCATGATTAAGACCAAAAAAATTATGGAGTCTAGAAAAATTTCAAATCGTGAGCGAGAAGTCCTCGAGCTCACAGCGGACGAGCTTACCGCGAAAGAAATCGCTCATCAACTATTTATTAGCACTCATACGGTGATCTCTCATCGTAAGAATCTCATGTGCAAACTCGAAGTAAGATCGATCGCTGGTCTTGTCCGTCGGGGATTCGAAACGGGCATTCTTCACTTTTAATTAATCAGAAAAATATTTCACAATGAAAAAAATAACATTAATTCTCCTTCAGGTAATGATCACAGCAATTGTCTTTGGTCAGTGGGATTCTCCAGGAACTCAACGCACATCTCATGGTAATGGCAATCAACCGCAGATCTTAGGATTTGGTGGTGCGCTTTTAGAACTACAAGAGAGTAATCAGTCAGCAGCAGGTTCAGCTAATGGATTGTTCTTTACAGTTCAAAACAACAATGGAATTGGCTCTATAGCTGAAGCTTACCTTCATTATCATACTAATAATAATCAGCTTTTATTCAGCGAGACAGGAAATCTCAATGATGCGGTTTTCAGTGTCGATGTGGATAATGGGAATATGGATATTACAGGTGATTTTGAGTTGACTGATGGAAATGACATTCAATTTGACTCGGGCTTGGGTTCTCAAATTGTATGGACCAGCAATACAGGAATAGAGCAAGGTCATCTGCGCTCAACTGGAACAGATGCAGCGCAGAATTTTGACCTTGAATCACAATTTGGTACAGTAACCATAGATGGTCAAATAGTGGAACTACGAGTTGCTGATGCCCGTAGAGTTCAACTTTCTGATAATGAGTTAGCACTAGATGGATTTTTAGACATTAATAGTTCTCGCTTTAACACGGCTATTCAAGTTGATGGTAATGAGGCATTGTGGTATACTGATGGCCGTTTCAGTTGGGGTTTTGGCGGAGAATACAATTTTTTTGCTGACGAGGTTAGAATTGGCGGGAGTGGCGTCGCTACTCCAAGCTTTCAACTCGAAGTAGTAGGAGATGCAGATATATCCGGCGAGTTAACTGCAGCGTCTGACAGAAGGCTCAAGAAAAACATTACTGATATTAATGGAGCGTTATCTCTAATAAGTGAATTAGAGCCTAGGACTTATAACTTTAGAGTTAATGAGTATCCAGATATGGACTTAGCAAATGGAGATAAGATGGGTTTCATCGCTCAAGAAATAGAAAAAGTACTTCCAGAATTGGTCAGGACAGGTAGAACAGTAGAAAGCTTGAATGGAGAAAAGTTTAATTCTAAGAGTGTTAACTATGTAGAGTTAATTCCTCTGTTGACTAAGGCCATCCAAGAGCAACAAGCTATCATTGATAGTCAGAAAGATCAAATGGCTGTAATGCAAACTCAGATAGATGATGTGCTTTCTATGGTCGCTTCATTATCGACAGACGCTGATGACTCCTTGAAAACGACCTCAGAAGATTAAAATAAGGGCTCCAACTTATTTTAAAAATACACCCAGCTGTTGTTACTCAGCTGGGTGTATTTTTTGCGTAGGATAGAAATAGACAGTGGTGTTAGCTATTTATGTATTTTGCTCATAAATCTTATCACTATGTCTAACAGGCGTAATTTCCTTAAAAACTCCATTGCGGCTGGTGCGGTGCTGCCTTCCCTGGCATGCCAGCCTTCAAACTCAAATAAGGAGAAAGGGAGTTCCATCATCAAACCTGCGGTTATCTCAACTTGGAATCATGGCATATCTGCTAATAATGCGGCATGGTCAATTCTCA
>CAZFWJ010000077.1:0-14544 GCA_964522505.1 uncultured Saprospiraceae bacterium | reverse complement strand
CTCCTGAAATCAATACTCCATAGCACCAATCCCTAAGGGAGCGCAAATATACACTCATCTCATTCACTTATCCAATCCCAAATGAAAAATAAATTAAAGATTTTTCCTAAGTATCAATAGGCTCATAAATTCCTTACAGCTCAGACTTCTTAGCAACTATAATTTGGTCAAGTTTCATTCCTCAAAACTTTTAACATAAATGTATTCCAGCTTAAACTCTTAGCATCATTCCTTTCGCATGCTATAGTAGTTTGTTAAGGATTCCTATATTCATCATTTAGTCGTAAAAGCGCATAAAACTATAAGTGCATGGATATAGATACTATAAGACAAGAATTATCGGAAAAAATAAAGCATATTGATCCAATCGGAAAGACGCTCAAGTTTGACATCGATGGTCATTATATGTTTATCGATGGGACCGGTGAACAGAATATTATGAACTCAGAAAATCACGATGCAGACTGTAAGGTCATAATGAGTCTGGATACCTATCTAAAATTGCAGAGAAAAGAAATCAAACCAATGATCGCTACTCTTATGGGCAAACTCAAAGTCAAAGGTGATTTAGGTGTTGCCCGTAAGCTTAAGCAACTGATGTAAGGATGGCGGGAATACAAACTCAGCATTTTGTACAACGCAGTCAGACACTAAAACTCATCAACGGGACGGGTAAGTTACTGACGAAGATTGGCATAGATCCATTTAGACTTGATAGCCAAAAGCTCTTACAAAAAGCAAGGACGAAAACTGGAGCCAATGCTATCCAACTACCACAACTAGAAAAGGGTCTTGATCTACTTGTCAAATCTATCAACCAAGAGTCAAAATCCAACTCCTTTGGAAAGTTGGCTGCGAAATCTCTGTTCGAACGCACATTGATCGGCCGTCTCAAGGTAGAACAACATCTACAAGCGCATCCTGAGATCGAGCAGACCGAAATGCGCAAGCCCATATTTATCATAGGAATGCCTCGAACAGGCACTACGATCCTTCATGCCTTGTTAAACAAAGATCCACAAAACCGATCGCCACTGGCATGGGAGTGTTTGATCCCCTCTCCCGTACCTCAACTCGAAAACTATACTGACAATGCTCAGCTCAATAGCATTAAAAAAGAGTTTAGTCAGCTATTCAAATTAGTCCCAGATCTTAAAAAGAAGCACTACATAGAAGCTGAAGCACCACAGGAGTGTTTGGGTGTCACGGCCTTAGACTTTACTTCGTTCCAGCCAATTGCTCAATTTCATGTTCCATCTTATCTAAAATGGTTTTCGAATGATGCCGATCAGCTTTCTACTATGAGATGGCACAAGCGATTTCTGCAGTACTTAGGGTCAGGAGGTGTAACTGGTAAGCGCTGGCTATTAAAGACGCCTGTCCACCTTACACGTTTAAAAGAACTATTTGAAGTTTATCCAGATGCTTGCGTAATTATGACACATCGTGATCCTAAGAAAATCATACCTTCTGCGGCGAGCTTGGTATCCACAGTGCGATCTTTATATAGTGATCATGAAGATCCCTTTGTTACAGGCAGTGAACAACATGAAGTCTGGAGTCAATATTTGGACTCCTTTGTAGAGAATAGGAAGAAATTGCAAAAAGAAGATCAGATCATAGACTTAAAGTTTGAAGACTTTGTATCGGATCAAATGGCGATCGTAAAACGGATCTATGACAAATTTGATATCGCCCTGACAACAGAAGCCATAAGCAATATGCAACAGTTCTTGGACGAGAACCCTAAAGACAAGCATGGTGAACACAAGTACACACTTGACGATTTTGGGCTAAACGAGGACCAAATAAAGAACTCATTCGAGAGCTACTACAAGTTTCTTGATAAATTATAAAATAGCAGCATGAGCAAAAGTAAAGAAGCATTAAAATCATTTCTTGAGGTTATTGAAAGAGTAGACGAATTCAGTTTTCTCAATCCAGATAAAGTTGTAGACGATCAAGGCAGAGTAGATGGTTATCAGCATATCTTTCATTTGCTCAAGTCTGCGGTAGATTTTTATTTACTCAATGATCCTCTACGACCAGACTGGAAGCTCTTATCTGATGGATATCATAAAATACTAGGGGACAACGTAGATGCGGTGTATTACTTTACCCAACTAAGAGCTGATCAAGAATATATCATCTCTGGAAAAAGATATGAGAGCTGCTACTTATCCTTCTGTGTATACGGAGGTGGGTCGAATGGCGAAATCGTAGATCGGGTTATCCTCAATATCAATCACAATGATATGACATTTGACGAAGAGGGCAATTTCAGCATCAAACTCACACCTAATCCTAAAGGGCCTAATGAATTCAAATTAGAAGACGATGCAGTCAACATGTTTAGTCGAGAATATTTCTTCGACAGACCAAATAGTAGAGAGAGTGACCTCAACATAAGAAATATGACTCCACAGGTCATTTCAAAACCATTGACAGATGAAGAGCTCGCTCATCGCATCCAAGTCATGGCCACCTTCTTTGAGCAAATGACTTGGATCGCTCCCCTCCCAGTTGATTTTCCTTTAAATGATTTTTTAGCTCCGTTCCCGTTTGAAGCTGATCAGGGTGGTTGGGGAACCATTGATAACGTCTATTGTTTCGGGCGATTCAGGTTAAAAGAAAATGAGTATTTAAAAATTCACTTTACCTCACCACCTTGCTGTTATTGGGGTATTCAAACTTGGAATTTTTTAATGCAGTCTACCAATTACCAAGAGTATCCTGTATGCCTTAATAAGAAGACTGCCGTAGTTAATGATGATGGTAGCTACACCATACATGTTAGTCATCGGGCTATGGATCACAACTGGATCAGTACTGCCGGATATGACGAGGCAATTATGTTCTGTCGTTGGCTCTTGGCAGAGGAGTTGCCGGAGCAACCAACTGTGACATTGCATGAGTTTTAAAGAGCAGTCTATTCTAATACCTTAGCAATCTAAATACTCTTCAGGTTATACTTCAACGCACTGGATCCCAGTATCATAATCTTAGTGGCATCTGGCACTCTTATTCTGCGCTCCTTCACTTCGACTGCTTTGCACTTCTTAATTCTGTTTAGTAGTTGCCGGAAATATTGATAGGCGAGATAGACGCCTAATCTCGCTCCCTTGGGTAGTGCATTGATGCCCACCAGGGCTTCGTCAAAATCTGCCTGAATCTCTGCTTCAATCTGCTCTTTATCTGAACATGTAAAACTATCATATGCTACACCTGGGAAGTAGATGCGACCTCGATCCTCATAATCACTTTTAATATCTCGCAAGAAGTTAACTTTTTGAAAGGCACTACCGAGCTTCATCGCGGGCGCCTTGAGTCGCTCATATTCATATGAATCTCCCTTGACGAATACCTTAAGGCACATGAGTCCCACCACCTCCGCAGAACCAAAAATATATTTATCATACATCTTACGATCGAAGATTCTATGATCTAAATCCATCTCCATGCTATCAAGAAAGCCATCGATAAGATCGAGTCCTATGTCATACTGTTTAACGACCTTCTGAAAAGAATGAAGAATTGGATTTAAGCTGATGCCTCTTTCAATTGCCCGATAGGTGTCCTGTCGAAACTCTTGTAACAAAGTCAACTTATCGTAGTCGTGAAAGGTGTCAACTATTTCATCAGCAAATCTTACAAAGCCGTAGATATTATAAATAGGTTCCCGCAGCTCTTCGGCAAACATCCTTATACCCAGTGAGAATGAGGTGCTATAACTATTAGTCACCATCTTACTAGCATCAACACAGACCTTGTGATATAGCTCTATCATATAGCGTGTTTGTTTATGTATCTGGCAACGACCTCCCCCGATATCAGTGATGGGGGCACCCCAGGACCTGGCGTCGTCAACTGACCTGCGTAGAAAAGGTTTTTTAGTTTCTTACTTCTCATTTTCGGTTTTAAAAAGGCTGTCTGCAGGAGGGTGTTAGATAGTCCGTATGCATTTCCTTTAAACGAGTTATACTCAGACTTAAAGTCATCTAAGCAAAACGATCGCTTATAAAGCATGTCTGTACTCAAGTCAATGTTTAGTCGAGCTTTAATTCTACTGAGCACGATCTCAAAAAGCTCTTCTCGTTTAGACAGATCATCCTTAAGGCCAGCTGCTAAGGGGATCAAAATAAAAACATTTTCGCAACCCAACGGTGCAATTTCTGTATCAGTTCTCGAAGGGGCACAAACATAAAAAAGAGGTTCAGATGGCCACTGCGGCTGATCGTAAATCTCCGCAGCGTGCTTGCCAAAGTCTGTATCGAAGAACAAATTGTGATGTTCGAGCTGTTCATACTTCTTTTTGCATCCCAAATAGAATAACAAGGAGGACGGCGCCATCACTCTCTTGGCCCAATATTGATCATTATAAGATCTATGTTCTGGACTTAGTAACGCAGTCTCTGTGTGATGATAATCAGCTCCAGAAATGACTGTGTCAACTCTATAATTTCCTCCACTGGCGTTGATACTTGTAATAGTTTTATCGACATATTCAAATCCGGTTACTGTATGATCTGTCCGAATTTTGACGCCGTGTGACTGAGCAATTCTCGCCATAGCCTTGGGGACCATTGACATCCCACCCATAGGATACCAGGTACCCAACTTGATATCTGCATAATTCATCAAGGAATATAGCGCAGGAGTATCTGAAGGTTTAGCTCCAAGGAAAAGGACGGGGAATTCCAATAGCTCTATGAGCTTGGGGTTTTTAAATAACGCTCTTACTTCTTTAGATATCGATGAGAACATCGACATCTTCATAAAACTGGTCAGAATCTTAGGGTCAACGAACTCTAGGATAGATAGTGATGGTTTATGGACGTACTCTCCGAGTCCTACCTCATACTTATACTGCGCCGAGGATAGAAACTTACGAAGCTTAGCGGCACTACCTGGTTCATATCGTTCAAACATCGCTTCGAACTCATCATAAGAAGCAGGAATTTTCATTATATCTCCATCACTACAAATCACCTGGTAGGATGGGTCAAGTCGAGTCAGTGAGTAAAAGTCAGCAGTAGTCTTATCAAAAAGATTGAAGAATCGCTCAAATACATCGGGCATCCAATACCAACTCGGTCCCATATCAAATGTGAATCCCTCAGCCTCGAATGCTCGAGCACGTCCCCCAACAGCACTATTCTTCTCGAATATGGTTACATCATGGCCATACTTAGCCAACAGACATGCTGCTGACAGGCCTGCAAAGCCAGAACCCACGATTCCAATCTTGCCCAATGGTTTTTTGATTTAACGATTCGGCTCGAATGTATAAATAAAAAAAGCCTCGACTTGAACACAAATCGAGGCTTTTTATATCTATTGGATGAAGAATGTTACTTCTTACCTCCGTCTAATTCGTCTTGAAGAGTTTTCAACTCTTCCCACTTTCCTTCAGCAGCAAGTGATGCTTGGTCTGGCCAAGTAGTTGGGTCGTGCATCTGGTATCTCTTACCTGCATCAGCTAAGATCCCTTTCAACGTGTCAACTTCAGCTGCTGCTAATGCCGCAAACGTTGGAATGCCTCCTTTAGTCAACAACTCAGAAATCTTAGGGCCGATGCCTTCGATTTTCTTTAAGTCATCTGGCTTGCCATCAGCTTTCTTAGCTGGAACTTTCACTTCTGCAGGCTTTTCTTCTGCCTTCGGCTCTTCAGCTTTTGGTTCTTCAACCTTTGGCTCTTCAACCTTAGGTGCTGGAGCTGGAGCAGCTGCTGCCGCTTCGGTCTTAGCAGCATCTTCCTGTGCCTTCAACTGATCCTTCAATTGTGAGAACACATCTAACTCTCCTAGAGTAGTCTTCTCCATCTTAGCAGAACGTTGCTGAATATTTCGTCTTGTTTCTTGACGCTCTTGACCTCGAGTCTTTCTGACTTCATCGTCAGCTTTTCTCTTAAGGTCATCGATGTATCTGCTGTGAGAAACAAGTATTCTCTTATCATCTCTGTTAAACTCAAGAACCTTCACCGTCAATGTATCATCGACTTCAGCCATCGTGTTATCCTCTTTTCTGAGGTGTCTGATCGGAGCATATGCTTCCAAGCCATAAGGCAATTGAACTACACCACCTCTATCGTCTTTCTTGAGAAGCGTCACCTCATGGTAAGAACCTACTGGGAACACATTCTCGAACGTATCCCATGGATTCTCTTCAAGCTGCTTGTGACCTAAGGCCAACTTTCTACTCTCAAGATCAATCTCTAAGATTGAGATATCTATCGTCTCTCCCACTTTAGTGTACTCACTTGGGTGGTTAAATCTCTTAGTCCAAGATAGATCAGAGATGTGGATCATCCCGCCGATGCCCTCTTCGAGTTCAACGAATACTCCATAAGGTGTAAGGTTCTTAACCTCTCCTTTATGAGTACTTCCCTCTGGGAACTTGGTAGTGATCTGATCCCATGGATCTGCCGTAAGTTGCTTGATACTAAGCGACATCTTACGGTCCTCTCTATCGAGTGTGACAACCTTAGATTCAAATTCTTGACCTAAGTTAAAGTAGTCGCGAGCATTTACTGGCTGTGTACTCCAATTCACTTCTGATACGTGAATCAATCCTTCTACACCAGGTATAATCTCCAAGAATGCACCGTAATCTTCGATATTAACGATGGTACCTTTCACTGTTGAGCCTTCTACTACTCCAGCATCTAACACCTCCCATGGATGTGGCTGTAGTTGCTTAAGGCCGAGAGAGATACGCTTCTTGTTCTCATCGAAGTCTAGTACAACCACGTTGATCTTCTGGTTCAACTCGAGCACCTCGTTAGGGTGATTGATACGACCCCAAGAGATATCAGTGATATATAATAGACCATCTACACCACCTAAGTCCATAAATGCACCGAAGTCTGTGATGTTCTTAACAACACCTTCAAGAACTTGACCTTTCTCAAGACCAGCAATGATATGATCTCTCTGCTCTGCAAGGTCTGACTCGATCAGCGCCTTGTGAGATACAACGGCATTCTTAATGGCTTCATTAATCTTAACCACTTTAAACTCCATCGTCTTACCTACATATGCATCATAATCAATGATCGGCTTAATGTCAATCTGTGATCCAGGTAAGAATGTCTCTAATCCTCCGCAATCTGCGATCAATCCACCTTTAGTCTTACTGACTACAGTACCCTTAATGATGGTACCATCGTTGTAAGAGGCTACTATGTTTTCCCAGGCTTGTAATAGCTTAGCTTTTCTACGAGAAAGTATAAGTTGACCTTTTTCATCTTCAGTTTCCTCAACATATACTGCAACTTCATCACCTACCTTAAGGTCAGGCATGTCTCTGAATTCTGATGCAGATACTAGACCATCAGACTTGTAGTTGATATCGAGAATAACATCTCCACTACTGAATGAAGTCACCTTACCAGTTACAACTACATTCTCGTCAAGAGTAGTTAATGACTTCTCATAATCTACGAGATATTTATCAATATCAGCTTGCTCATAAGTCAGGAGATTCTTAGCTCCAAGCTCCCAGTCAAACTCGTCATGCGGCGAGTCGTATGGAGAAGGATTAGATCCTTCCATCAATTGTGTCAGGGGATCTTCTTCATCTACATCCTCTTCTTCTTCAGGCTGCTCTTCGACTTCTTCGTCATCTGCAGCTTGATCTTCAGCCGTGATCAAGGTTACTCCACTATCTTCTGAGGAGATTTTGTCTAATACTTCTTCGGAAATTTCTTCTGTTCCTTCAGCCGATTCTACAATCGGCTCGTTTACAGGATCCTTGTCATCTAGATTCATAAGGATTCAGGTTTGTATCTCATCAAGCGATGAGAGAATTTTAATCCGCAATATTACGGGGCCGCAAAAGTAAGGTTATTTATCAATAAAATCTCCAAAACCTGGCAGCTCAGTATCTTAATCAATAATTAGTATAGTGCAGCATGTGATAAGAAACCCAGAACTGTACACAATAGCGGAATCGAAACTTATATTTACTGACATAAAATGAAAACATGACTGTTGACTCACGACCATGGCTTAAGCATTATTCGGATGGAGTACCTGCGAACATTGATCCCAATGAATACGCAACACTTGTAGATTATATAAAAACCAAGTGCCAAGAATTCAAAAAGCGCAAAGCTTTCTCATGCATGGGCAAGGAGCTTACTTATGGCGAAGTAGATAACTTGTCTGATCAGTTTGGAGCCTACTTACTATCTCGAGGACTTGAAGCCGGTGATCGGGTAGCCATCATGATGCCTAATCTCTTACAATATCCAATAGCTCTATTCGGGTGCTTGAAGACAGGGATGATCATCGTCAATACGAATCCGCTTTATACGCCACGTGAGATGGAGCATCAGTTTACGGATAGTCAGGTTAAAGCCGTGATAATCGCTGAAAATTTCGCCTCAAATCTCGAGTCCATGCTCAGCAAGACTCAAATTAAAACTATTATAACGACGAGCATCGGAGAACTACTAGGTGGCTTGAAAGGCAAAATGGTAGATATGGCTATTAAGCACGTCAAGCGAATGGTGCCAAAATACAGCTTGCCAAATACTGTAAGTTTTAGCGAGGCCCTGAAGCAGGGCAAGAAATTTGAATTGCAAGAATTTCAAAATACCCCTGAGTCGGTGGTCGTACATCAATATACTGGCGGAACTACAGGCGTGAGCAAAGGGGCTATGCTCACCAATAAAAATTTGGTAGCAAATATGAGTCAGATCAAGGCATTCCTTGATCCCTATATCGATGGTGACGGATCTGATCATGTGGTCTTGTGTCCACTGCCGCTCTATCACATCTTCGCATTCTCATGTAATTGTCTGGCGATGATGAGTATTGGAGCCTTATCGGTGTTGATCACCAATCCACGTGATCTATCGTCGATCATCAAAGAGTACAAACGATATAAGGTAACTGGCATGACTGGAGTTAATACACTTTTCAATGCCTTGAATAACAATCCAGATTTCAAGACCTTAGACTTTAGCTCTATGTCTGTGGCCAATGCAGGCGGAACAGCACTGCAAAAAGCTGTTGCTGACGATTTCGAAGCAATAACTGGATTGCAGATCGCTGAAGGCTATGGTATGACTGAGGCCTCACCTGTGGTTACAACCAACCCTAAAGGTGGTGTCCGCATTGGAACTATTGGAGTCCCAGTACCTTCAACTGATGTGCGCATAGTTGGCGATGATGGCCAACCGCTACCTCAAGGAGAACCTGGAGAATTACAAGTCAAGGGTCCACAGGTTATGAAAGGGTACTACAATAAGCCTGAGGAGACAGCAAAAACTATAACTCCTGACGGATGGCTGAATACTGGTGACGTTGCCATAATGGAAGCAGACGGTTACTTCAAAATTGTCGACCGCAAGAAGGATATGATTCTTGTTTCGGGCTTTAATGTATATCCCAATGAAATCGAAGATGTTGTAGCACTACATCCTAAAGTAGATGAAGTTGCCGCTATAGGCATCAAAGATGATAAATCTGGCGAGGTGGTCAAGGTATTCGTAACCATCAAGGACAGTACACTGACTAAGGATGAGTTGATTCAACATTGTCGAGAAAACCTAACTGGATATAAAGTGCCGAAGCAGGTGGAGTTCATTAAGGAATTACCAAAATCAAATGTCGGAAAGATCTTAAGAAGACAGTTACGAGAAAGCTAGAATAGGCTAAGTGAATATAACCGTTAAAACGCTCTTTGGGCTAGAACAACTATTGGCTGAAGAGTTACAAAGTCTCGGAGCTCAAGACATACAAGTAGGTAATCGGGTAGTCCTCTGTGAGGGAGATCAGAGATTACTCTATTCGATAAACTTGAAATCTCGTCTTGCCCTTAGGGTCCTTGTTCCTATACTTTCGTTCAGAGCTCATAACGAGGTAGTCCTGTATAAACGAGTACGGAGATATGAGTGGACGGATTTAATAGATCTCGATCAAACCTATGTAATCAACAGCTCGATTTTCTCGGATATCTACCGTCATAGTAAATATATCTCACTGAAGATAAAAGATGCGATCAGCGATCAGTTCAGAGATAGAAATGAGGGTCAACGTCCATCAATTGATCAGGAAAATCCTGATTATGTAATCGATGTACACTGTAGTGGCAAGGACTTCACTATCTCTCTTGACAGCTCTGGAGGATCCCTACACCGTCGAGGCTATCGTCAGGAGAACCGCACTGCTCCGCTCAATGAAGTATTAGCCAGTGGTATGGTACTAGCAAGTGGCTGGAGTGCAGATCAACCATTCTATGATCCTATGTGTGGTTCAGGCACCTTACTTATTGAAGCCTATCAAATAGGGAAAAACATTGCACCCGGATTGGGACGAGATCATTACACATTCATGAATTGGAAAGATTATGATGAGGCGCTTTGGGAGGAATTAAAAAAAGAAGCTCAATCGGAGGCTTCAGAGGTGCCCCTCGATATCTATGGGTCTGATATCAATGGTATCCAAATCAATGAAACCATGGAGCTCATAACTGAACTGGGATATCAAGATACTATCGAGCTGAAGCAAGGTAACTTTACACAGTTACCGGCACCCTATGAGTCTGGGACAATGATTACTAATCCTCCCTATGACGAGCGTGTTAAGAGTGACGATATCATTGCGCTATACAAGTCTATTGGGGACTCATTAAAAGAGAAATATGATGGCTGGGATGCCTGGATACTTAGTGGCAACAAAGCTGCTATCAAACGTGTCGGACTGCGCACATCCAAGAAAATGACGCTCTATAACGGTCCGATAGAATGTAAGTATCATAAATATGAGATGTATCGTGGGAGCAAGAAGACTAAAATTATTAATTAACGATTCTCATAAACTGTGATTTCAATAAATATATTTTAGTAGTCGTACAGGATTCTTAGTCTTGGAGAATGTTGGAAAGATTGAAAAGTCAGAGTTTGAAGATGAACCTTACAAATGGCGCTGGTATCCACAAAAGATTAAGATTTTAGAAAAAGGTAATGAAGAATTACAGAGATAAGTCAAAAGCTACCCCTCAGCGCCAATGTAATACTCCTTCCTGGTGCGCTGAGGCCAGATGAAAAGGTACGGTAGTGCAGATCAAAAATATTCTCTACTCCTGCCGTCAATGACAGGCGATCAGAAAACTTGTAAGTGCTATAGGCATTGAGGGTTCGCCATGCCAACGATCCAATAGGCGTCGCAAACTCAGGATTATCCACCGTGCCCCCAAATCTTTCGATTGGCTTAAATCCATTGAATCGATAGACCAGTGAACCTTCAAGTACTCCTTGATTGTATTTGGCAGTGACCTGGCCATAAGTAGGTGGAATGTGGCTAAAGGGCTCGTTCTCGGTACCATCAATTATCTCATTTCCCCTTATCCAATTGATCGAGCCATCGAGCGAGAATCTCTCGTTGACATCATAGGTCATACTATGTGAAAAGCCTACTATGAAGGCTTCGGCGATATTTTGATTGGCGATTACCCGTAAGGTGTCTCCACGATTAATATATGTGGAGGAACCATCTGGTGTGGTAAAGTCATCTCGAACAATAGCATCTGATAATCTCGTGAGGTATCCATAGGTGTTAAAAGAAAGCTTAGACCCTATAGCCCCAGACACACCTAATTCAAAATTAAGGGAGCGCTCGGGCTGCAAGTTCAAATTAGGAAAGCTAATCTCATCACCATTGACCCGTATCCTTGATAGATCATCAATATTGGGAGATCTAAAGGCGGAAGACACTACAGCATTGGCAGTAATCAGATCGTCGAGCTTGATTTGTGTTGACGCCGAAAAAGTAATGGCATCATTGCTGCTCTGTACACCTTCTATTAGTTCTGTTGGCCATTCTACTGGATCATCCTCATTATAGGAGATGAAATAGTTACTGCGAGAATAGCGCAGTCCAAGTGCCCAATCAATTTGCTCTTGATCGCTGCGGAGATAGACGTATGCTCCTGAATTAGTCAATCTATTCTCTCCACTGCCATATCTCGTAAGCACGTCTTGTGATAGGACGCTGGTATTGATGTCCTCTCCAAATGCAGCAGAGGTCACTTCATTATGCTGGACATCAATACCATAATCTATAGTGAGTTGATCAGCAAGGATATCCTTAGATAAATCTATGGTGAATGATCCGACACTAACATCTTCATTTTGAGTTTCTCGGATGGGTATTTGCCAAAGTCGGGTGATGCGATCTTCGTCGATTCGTTGGTAAGCCCCAATAACCTTTAAGCGATCGTAGAAACTTGTAGGCTTGAAATTGTTGTACGTGATGCTACTCAAAAATCGGTTCTGAGGTCCGAAGGACCATTCGGCCCATCTAAGGGTCCCGTTTCTGATCTCTGACAGGTTATCATACCTCGGAACATCACTACTTGTACTATACTGAATGTTCAGGTCGATATCCGAGTCATCATTAATGATCCAAGACATCTTCTGAAGGAGATCCAATTGACTATATGCTGTTCCTATCTGAACATTGGGATTGTCATTTTCGGCAGCCAGATCTATTCCTAAGTTTTCGTCTCTTGATTGAAAGAGTAGGCGCTCCCCAAAATTTGGAAAGTCGTCAGGCCTGTTATTCCCTGTTCTAAGGTCACCAAAGTCTGAATAGGTAACACTGGTCAGCGAGGCAAATGTCTTAGAGCCATAATTGAAATCGATATGACCAGAGTATTCCTGATTAGAAGAATTATATCTAGCATAATAATTCGTCTTCAGTTGGTTCTTAGTGGGAGTCCCAAAATCAGGGTGGCGAGTCTGGAAGTGCACTACCCCACCTAAAGCATCACTACCATATATCAATGAATTAGGACCAAAGATCACATCCAGTTTATCGAGAATGGCAGGATCTATTGTTATCGCATTCTGAAGATGACCATTACGAAATATGGCGTTGTTCATCCTTACGCCATCAATAACGAGTAAAACACGATTGGCTTCAAATCCTCTTATCACTGGACTACCTCCTCCCAGCTGACTCTTTTGCACGAATACATCTCCATGTTGACTTAGCGCATCTGCCGCTGTCTGCGGATTAGTGCTCTCAATAGAATGTTGAGTGATCGTCACGATTTGAGCAGGGACGTCGCTGACATCATAGGCTTGACGTCCATAAATAACTACTTCACCGGCATCATATGTTTCTGGCACTAGTATAACTTGATAGGCTTGCTCCTGAATCTGACTTGCTGAGAGCTGGGCCACCTTGAACCCAAGAAATCTAAAATTCAAGATACCTTGTTGATCCCAAGATGTGATATCGATTGACCCTATATTGTCAGTTGTTCCACTAAACTGATAATCTCCAGACCATACCTCTACCCCAGGTAAGCCTAACTGGTCCGAACCCGAAACTGTGACTGCCTGTGCATGCAACACAGATGCGGTTGCACTAAGCCATAGGCAAAGAAATAGTAAAAGTAGTCCCCTCATCAACTTTTGAACTTTTGACAAAAATCTTTCCCTTGTGATAATTTTCAATGATTCTCTTGGCCAAAGATAAGCCAAGTCCCCAACCTCGCTGTTTAGTAGAATATCCTGGAGTAAATACTGACTTAAACTTATTGGTCGGAATCCCTTTACCTGTATCGCTCAAGTCAATGTTAACTTGCTTATTTGCGAGGGATACCTCCGCGGTAATACTGCCTTTGTTATCCATGGCATCGAGGCTGTTGCGTATGAGATTCTCAAGCACCCAACTAAACAAGTGCTGATTCACATTCACGTGTAGGGCATCTGTCTCTGTCGGAAACTTAAACTCTACTCTCCGTGGTGCCCTGCGTTGCATGTACGTCTTGATCTCATCAAGTTGATCATACAGGTTGGTACGTTCTAATTCTGGTGCAGACCCTATTTTAGAGAATCGATCAGCAATCAAGTCAAGGCGATCTACATCCTTTCCTAATTCATCCAATATTTCCAATTGATCAGGTTTGTCTTCATTAGATAATCGCAGATGTTCTATCCATGCTAGAATTGCACTAATGGGGGTTCCTAGTTGATGCGCTGTTTCTTTAGCCATTCCTGCCCACACTCTATTTTGCTCTGCACTACGAGACGCATTGAACACGTAGTATCCCAGGGCAATAAATAGGCCTACAAGAAGTACTTGGACTAGTGGATAATATCTAATTAGGTTGACGAGCTGTGAGTTAAACACGTATATCTTGCCATCTCCCGCAGGATAATTAACCGGCTCTTTGCCATTTTTTAAGAACTGCTGAATTTTCTTTTCTAAGAACTCTTCATCCTCATTTCTCTTTTCACCCCAATTATCAGCCTCATAGCTCCCATCTGTCCGCTTAATGATCGAAGGCAAAGAGAAATTAGTGAGGATTTGGTTTTGTATACCTATATCTTGGTCGAAATCCCCCTCTTTCATCTGTTTCGCAAAGAATCTCAAGGATTCAATAAAAAGTTCTTGATTTTTCTCTTCTGAAGCCTTAAGGCGATTAGCCAAATAATTAGAATAAAACAAAGTCACCATGAGTATACCCAAGCCAAAAATGGCCAGTGCAATATTCCATCCCGATCTTTGTTTATACATACTTCAG